>JAUWQI010000029.1 GCA_030611085.1 Dehalococcoidia bacterium
CATTGCGAGGCACACATCACTTCGTTCAGTGTAAACTCCGTGCCGAAGCAATCCCTGTAGTTGCCCAATTTATTGGGCGAGCCCGCCTGATGAATCAGGCAACTACAATTAGTTGATAGTTGGCAGTTATCAGTCAGCTAACCGTAGCAGCGGGGTTTACCCCCGCCAAAGCGTAAATCCTAAGCACGAAATACTAAACAATATCGAAGCGCCAATGACCAAAATTCAAAACAGAATGAGTTTTGGTATTTGAATTTCCTCTCCCTTGATGGGAGAGGGCGTTGTTTTCCATGTTCCTTTGACAGTGCTCGCTGCCTATACTACAATTTGGAGTGGAGGGTGGTTATGCTGACAGAATATATTGAGCGAGCAATGGGTAAGGCAGTATATGATAAGCTTGAAGACGGGAGTTATTGCGGCAAGATTCCTGATTGCTTAGGAACGATTGCCTTTGGTGAAACTCTTTATCAATGCCAGAATGAGCTGAAGTCCGTTCTTGAAGGCTGGCTATTAGTTAAGATAAGGCATGGTGACCAACTTCCTATTATAGAGGGGGTAGACTTAAACAAAGCAATGCCAGTGCTCGAGGAAACTGCTGCCCATGGCTAGATGGGCACCATGCAAAAGAAGAATTTTCATAAGGAAATTAACCAGATTAGGTTTTAGCCCACCTGAGCCAGGTGGGCGTCATTTTTATATGCGATATGCTAGGCACACTTTAGCTATTCCGAGTAACGATGAACTCTCTGTGCCTCAGCTCAAGATGCTTCTTAAAGAGGTGGAACACATCACGGGAAGGAAGATTTCCTTACCGGAGTGGCAAAGTTTATAGCACCTTATTTCTTTAATGACCCCGCTTATCCAAGCTCCAAGAAGCCAGTTTACCACGGTGAGGCGGCGAAATTAGTCATTAGTCGCTAGTCAACAGTCAAGAGTCTTTTCTTTGTCATTGCGAGGCACACATCACTTCGTTCAGTGTAAACTCCGTGCCGAAGCAATCCCTGTAGTTGCCCAATTTATTGGGCGAGCCCGCCTGATGAATCAGGCAACTACAATTAGTTGGCTAGTTGACAGTTAATAGTTATCAGTCAGCTATCAGCCAAAGCGTAAATCCTAAGCACGAAATACGAAATACTAAACAATATCGAAGCACCAATGCCCGGAATTCAAAACAGAATAGGTTTTGGTATTTGAATTTAGGATTTGTTTAGGATTTAGATATTCGAATTTAGAGTTTAGATGCCAGCACCTGTAGTGGCAGGGTTTATCCCCGCCTCCCGGTCGGGGCCAAGCCCCGACCCTACCATGTCATTCTGAGGGAGTGAAGCGACCGAAGAATCTCTAGACTCTTCACTATCGCACAGGGTGACAAATTACACAATCTTAGTTAATGAGCTATTTTACAGCTAGCTTGCGGCAAGGTATACTAATCAAGAAAATTAAGACATTCCGGAGGGAGGAGTTCAGTGCTTACTGATTACCAGGATGAAGCGATGCGGCGGGCTAGGGCACCGCATTGTCCCTTTAGGTGATATTGATTTGGCTGTTACCGAGCTTCGAGGATGGAAACAAAAGCGACCGAGGGACTGGAGATTGCTGCCCAGGGGAACAGGATGTAGAAGGAGAGGATAATGGAAGCAAAAAGGTATGTTTACTGGCAGGAAGATGATATGTGGATTGGATGTCTGGAAGAATATCCGGATTATATGACCCAGGGCGAAACAATAGAAGAACTGAAAGGAAACTTAAGAGACATATATGAAGAATTAACTAGTGGTGTCATCCCCCATGTTCGTAGAGTTGCTGAACTGGAAGTGTCGTGATCAAAATGCTAAAGGATGATGAGGGTGGCTAACAAATCACCATTTTGGTGATAGACATGCCCTTCACCACTAGCTGAGACGAGATAAAAATGCAAAATGACAAAGCAGGATGCTCCTTGCAATGGCAAGGGAGAAAGTCAAGCGTTACGGATTATGAAGGGGTATGAGCTATTGACACAAATTCTAGCTCTGGGCATAATTGGTCAAATTCCGATATGAGTCGCAAATCAATGAAGATAGCGGTAGATGCCATGGGTGGGGATTATGCCCCACAAGAAATCGTTAAGGGGGCAATTGAGACAGCCAGGGAAGATGGAATTGAGCTCACATTGGTGGGCTCTGAGGATGCTATTCAGAGGGAGCTAAAGAAATATGATATTTCTGCTCTCCCCATTCGCGTGGTGGATGCTGGCGAGGTTATTCAGGAAGGCGAATCTCCTGTGGCTGTGTTGCATCACAAGCAGGATGCCTCTTTGTTAGTAGCTATGCGATTGGTGAAGGAGGAAAAGGCTGATGCTGTGGTAAGTATGGGCTCCACAGGCGCAGTTTTGGTAGCAGCAATTGAAATCCTGGGAAAGTTGGAGGGTATCAGGCGTCCCAGCGCTGGCGGCTTTATTTGTGGCTTTGCCCCAAATACGCTACTATTTGATATGGGACCAAATGCTGATTGCAAGCCGCGTGACCTGCTTAATTTTGCCGCCATAGGCTCTGCTGTCGCCCGAAAGCTATTACATATCAATAATCCTACAGTGGCTCTGCTCAGCAATGGAGGTGAGGAAGGAAAGGGGAACCTCCTGGTAAAGAAAGCTTATCCCCTATTTAAGGAAAGCCACCTTAACTTCATTGGTAATATAGAGGGATATGATATTCCCTTTGGCAGGGCAAATGTCGTCGTTTGTGATGGATTTACAGGGAACATCCTGCTAAAGTTCTGCGAAGGTTTGGGGGAAGCTGTGGTTGAGCGATTGAGGGCTGCTTTGGATAAGCAAGTTCCCGAGGAGCGATTAGAGACTATCGCCGATAATCTGTTTGCCCTGACTCATACTGCAGAACAGGGTGGTCCGATTTTCGGAGTGGATGGGGTTGCAGTAATCGGGCATGGTCATTCAAAAGCCCCTCAGGTGACTAATGCCATAGGCATGGCAAAGATGGCAGCTGAATTGAATTTGTTGGAAGAGATAAAGTTAGAGCTAGCGAAGATAAAAAATGAAGGTTAGAATTCTGGGGGCATATGGCTCCGGTATTCGAGAACAAAATTGGGGAAGAGGTTGCCGAGGTAGCCAGAGAACTAAATACCAAGATTGACCTGGGCTATGAAGGAATGGAGATTGAAGTTTAAGAGAATGAGATTGCTTCGCTTCGCTCATAATGACAAAGCGGCTGTTTAAAAATAAGGAGGTGAATTATGTCAGTAGCAGTAATTGTCGATAGTAGTTCTGGTATAGTCGGGGAGATAGCAGACAAGTATAATGTTCGGGTGGTTCCCTTACATGTGATGTGGGATGGGAAGCAGTATGCTGACGGGGTGGAAATAACCCCGGCGGAATTTTATCCCCGGCTGAAAGCATCAGATACCTGGCCTACTACTGATGCCTCGGTTCAAGGAGAGCTATATGAGATGTGTGAGGAGTTGAAGGGCAAGGTGGAGGGAGTCGTTGTCATTATGCTCAGTCCCAACACTCCGTCGGGGGGCTACCAATCAGCCTTGGCAGCCAAAGATATGGTTGAAGGTATTCCTATTGAGGTTGTTGATTCTCAATACACTACAGCAGCGCTGGGAGTTATAGCTACTGCTGCCGGCCAGGCAGCAATGGCTGGTGGTAATTTAGAAGAAGTGGTCAAGGCAACGAAGGATGTTATCCCCAAAATGAATGTATTTCTTAATCCAGGCTCCATAAGCTATTTCCTGCACACTGGCCGTGTTGCTAAATCTGAGGTGGGTTCAAAAGAGGATAGCTACATTATTAGCATCATAGGGGGCAAATTTACTCCGATTGAGAATTACCCCACCAGGGAGGAAGCACGTCATCGCCTCAGAGAGTTGATGAAGGAAAAAGCCAGGAAAGATACGCCTCTTCATGTTGGGGTAGTACAATCGGCAATTAGGGAGGAAGCTGAAGAGTTCCAGAAATGGATAGAATCTCAATATAATTGTGCTGAACTGTGGATACAAGAGGCTCCCCCAGTAGCGGCAATTCATGTAAGCCCAGAGTCACTGGGAGTTGCTTTCTATAATGAATAAAAGGCTGTTTAGAAATGTAGTTGCCCAATTTATTGGGCCAGTATGCCTGATGAATCAGGCAACTACGATTAGAAATTAGGAGGTGTTTCGTGCCAGCAGTAATGGAAAGGGAATTGGATGGTCCGGGATTAAAGTAGTTGCCCAATTTATTGGGCCAGTATGCCTGATGAATCAGGCAACTATAAAAGAATCCTAAAGGGAAATCGAAAGTTTAGAAATGTAGTTGCCCAATTTATTGGGCCAGTATGCTTGATGAATCAGGCAACTACGATTAGAAATTAGGAGGTGTTTCATGCCAGCAGTAAAGGAAAGGGAATTAGATGGTCCGGGATTAAAGAAGGCGATAGAAGCAGCTAAGATGCAGTTAGAGGAACATATAGACGAAGTCAATTCCCTCAATGTCTTCCCTGTTCCTGATGGTGATACCGGTATAAACATGTTTTTGACTATGAAATCAGCAGTTGAAGCTATGGAGAAGTCACAAGATAGCTCCGCATCCGCTATCTCCGCTTCAGCAGCCAGGGGTGCTCTTATGGGAGCCAGAGGCAACTCTGGTGTTATCCTCTCGCAAATACTGAAGGGCGTAGCTGAGGGAATAAAGGAAAAGGAGACTTTTACCTCCGCAGATTTGGCTAATGCTCTTCACCTCGGCTCGGAAAGGGCATATAAGGTTGTGGCTAATCCCGTGGAGGGAACCATACTCACCGTCATCAAGGAAGCTTCTGAAGCGGCTTCTGACACCGCCGAAAGGGGAGGCAGTTTTGCCCATACTGTAATGTCTGTGGTATCGCGAGCGAAGAAGACGGTAAAGAGAACGCCGGAGATGCTTTCTGTGTTGAAGGAGGCTGGGGTGGTAGACGCTGGAGCCAAGGGTTTATATTATGTCTTCGAGGGAATGAAGATTTCTATTTGCAGAAAGCCGTCTCGCCGTGTCGCCAAGAAGTCTTCCTCTCGAACATCCCCTACCAGGGAAGAGAAAAAAGCAAGAGTCTATGGATTCGATGTTCAGTTTATGTTACAGGGCGAGAACCTGCCCTTTGAAGAAATACGAAACAACAAAGTTGCGGCATCTGGTGAATGCCCCCTGGTAGTTGGTGATGAGAGCCTCATAAGGGTCCATGTGCATACCATGAATCCTGACAATATCTTGGATTATGCTCGTGGCAAAGGGATGCTGAGCGATATCATAGTTGAGGATATGGATTTGCAGGTTCAGGAGAAGATAGGGAAGGAAAGTGGTAAGTGAGTGAAAACCGTTCACACAGATGTCATTCTGAGGAGTAAGGCGACGAAGAATCTCGGAGACCATTTGCGGAGCCTGTCCCGAGTACCATGAGATTCTTCACTTCGTTCAGAATGACAAGAAGCTGTTCAGAATGACAAGAAGCGAAGGGTCAAGGTGGCATGGACAGTGGCTGAACACCTACAGCGAGTGGAATGACTAAAAGAAGAGTAGTTATTACCGGCGTTGGTGCTGTTACTTCTTTAGCCACCGGCGCTGAGCAATCATGGCAAGCATTATGTCAAGGCAAGTCTGGTGTAGTAAAAATCACCAAGTTTGATGCTTCGAGCTTTAAGTCTCAGATTGCTGCTGAGGTAAAGGACTTCCATCCTGAAGATTTTCTCAATAAGAAGAAGATTCGCCGCACTGACCCCTTTATCCACTATGCCCTGGCAGCCACCAGGATGGCTTTAGAGGATTCTGGATTGATTATTAATCAAAGCAACTGTGATAGAGTGGGAACAGTGGTAGGCACATGCGCTGGCGGCATGAGTACCTACGAAAAGAACCTACTTACCCTTCGTGAGGAAGGACCGGATAAAATTTCCCCTTTCTTCATCACCGGATTCATCGCTAATATGGCAGCGGGAGAAATCTCCATTGTCTTTGGTGCCAAAGGTTCGAGCAAATGTGTGGTAACCGCTTGTGCTACCGGCAGCCATTCTATTGGCGATGCCTTCAGGCTTATTCAATACGGCGAAGCTGATGCCATGATTGCCGGAGGCAGCGACGCATATATTCTCCCTGTAGTCATCGCTGGACTGGATAGAATAAGAGCTATATCTCGAAGGAATGACGAGCCGGAAAGGGCAAGTCGTCCCTTTGATAAAGAGCGAGATGGCTTCGTGCTTGGAGAAGGAGCTGGAATTGTTATTTTGGAAGAGATGGAGTCAGCTATGAGAAGGGGAGCTAAAATCTATGCTGAGGTTGCTGGCTATGGCTCCAACATCGATGGTCTTCATATCACAGAGCCAGACTGGGAGAACCAGGCGAAGTGTATCAAACTGGCTTTGAATGACGCCGCTATCTCACCCGATGAAGTTGATTACATCAACGCTCATGGCACATCCACCAGCCTTAATGATTTAGCTGAGACCAAAGCTATAAAGGCTGCCTTTGGCGAACATAGCAAAAAAGTAGCAGTAAGCTCCAATAAATCTATGACAGGTCATTTACTGGCAGCATCTGGTGCCGTGGAAGCTATTTTCACTGCTTTAACCATTAGAGATAGCATAATTCCGCCTACTATAAACTATGAGACCCCTGACCCTGAATGTGATTTGGATTATGTGCCCAATGTAGCCAGGAAGGCGGAGGTGAAAACCGCTCTTTCCAATTCATTTGGTTTTGGTGGGTCCAATGCTGCCCTTGTTTTCAGAAAATTCAAGGAATAGCATCGATAAAGTTCTTCGGCTACCCACGAGTGATCTAGTTCAGATAGTGCCATATCAGGCAATTCTTCTTGGCGAGTATAAGGCGGGGATGAACCCCGCCACTACGAGATTGTTTAGCAACCCATTTTGTCATTCTGAGCCCTACGGGCGAAGAATCTTCTTTAGACTCTTCGCTTCGTTCAGAGTGACAT
>JAUWQI010000004.1 GCA_030611085.1 Dehalococcoidia bacterium
AAGCAGGAATGCCCCAGCCAGCTAATCTCCATCTATACCTAAAGGATAGCACATTATTTTTTTTTTTGCTCTTGTGATGCTATTGCCTATTCTGGTATTGCACCGAGGGAGTGGAGCAATGATGATTGTATCAACGGAGAGTATTTCGCTTACTTTCGAGACCATCGTTTTCTACAGGGCTCACCAGAAGAGTCATCCTTTTTATACCCACAACAACAACCTCTTCACCGGCATCTATAGTAGAGCTTGCTCTTGCTTGCCATAGCTCGCCGTTAACTCGAACATAACCTTTAGGAGTAAGGGACGTTGCCACTTGACATTTGCTACCAATATCAGGCGAAATCATTGGCTTCTTATCCAGTGCTTCCTTGCCCAACCTGTAAGTTATGTAGTCATATGCTCCCAGAGCAGCCATCATAAGGATAAGACCCCAAAGAGGAATATCTATCCCCCACCGCGGTAGCAGCCAGAGCACGACTGCCATCAGAGCGAGCTCTGCGAGGAGAGTCGTTATGACAGAGTATGCTGTGTATTTCGCGTGTTTCATTTGCCTAGCTATAAGCAAATATAACCAAATTGCTGTCTAAATGAAAGTAATAGTGGAACTACCCACAGCGTAAGCAACGCCAGCGGCGCAGCACAGAAGAAAGACACTCGTAGCTGTTCGCTTGCCAAGTTGTGCCCGTAATGAGCTGCGATTTAGCCAGAGATGACCTATTAGTATCATCCAGTAAACAGAACACCACCAAAGGTATCCAGTTCGCAGTACTGTCGTCGACTGCACCAGAATGCCCCCAATCCACGCACCAATGAGGAATACAGCGAGGAGCAAAATCACAATCTGCCTCAGACTTCGTGAGGATAGGCGTGGTACTCTCCTGAGATAAGAGAAAAAAGGCTTTCGATTCAGCCAGAATACATGAACCAGGATTGCCACATTCCAGATGATAATTGCATATAAGTGAAATGCCTGAGATGTAGAACTCCAACCGAACCAACTGGGTTCTGATGCTGGCACGATGAAGAAAAACACCAGCAGGACAATGAGTACAGTGCGTCTAGCATCTCGTCTGGACATTCTATTGCCTGATTTTCTCAGGCCATCAGCGAGGATAGGTGTCTTATCCTCTTTAACATATTAGGGTGAGTGCTGAGAATTTCCATCATCTTGTCGGCAGAGCTGAGCTTAATAGTCTTGCTTCGTAGCTCCATCAATTCATAACTATCAATGGTGCCGCTCATATCGAGGTCGACTTGAGCTAACTCTTTAATCTCACTCCAGGCACGAGTGGGGTCGTTAACAAAGAAGGCTTTAACTCCCTCCATTTGCTTTAATTCCGGGCGGCCCTTAAACCGAGCATTGCCGTAGACTAGTTTATACAGGGCAGTAGCCAGATGATGAGGCTCATTGCCCAATTCAACGCTTCCCTTGTCAGCATAATATTCCCGTATGCGCGAGCCATAAAGAACGAGCAAGTTGGTGATGAAGTAAAGAGCAAAGGCACCCATGCCAACGAGCATAGCAATGAGACCTGCTTGACCCCGACCACCCAGCATTCCTCTAAACATTGTGCCCAAAGCAATCCAATACATAATGAGCGGTATAGCTGAGAGTAAGGTCATAACCATCATATCTCGATGTTTTATGTGGGACATCTCATGTCCTAACACAGCTTTAAGTTCATCCTTGCTTAGAAGCTTTAAAATACCTTGAGTAACACAAACCCTGCTATCCCTACTGGTTCTGCCAAAAGCAAAGGCATTGGGCATCGCTACCTGTGAGATGCCCACCCTGGGCTTGGGGAGCTGAGCTTTTCCGGCAAGCTCAGCCACCATCCTATGTAGCTCCGGCGCCTCTTTTTCCGAAACCCACTTTATTCTCATTGTCCTGCCTACTATGGCAGGACCGATAAGATACTGGATGCCGAGGAAGATAAAGGCTATGATGAGGTAAATCCACCAAGCGCCTGCTCCCATCCAAATTCCAACTCCAACAACCACGCCGTAAAGGATGCCGAAGAGCAATGCTACCAAAAGGAACATTCTTGTCTTAAGCCACATAGAATTCCTTCCTACATATTATGCGTTTATCTCGCTAATAATATACAAGGAAATAGGAATAAGCAATAAAGGAGTATAGCTCTAGGCAGGCACCTATTCCCTGGTGATGGAGACTAGTCCTTTCTTTATAGCTACCACCACTGCCTGAGTGCGAGCGTTGGCGTTGAGCTTGCGAAGAATGGAGGTTACATGATTTTTGATGGTCTGCTCGCTGACATCTAACGCATCGGCTATCTGTTTATTGAGGTAGCCTCGAGCCATATAATCAAGTATCTCTGTTTCTCGGGGGGTGAGTGGTGAAATAAAAGTGGCTGCCTCTTTTTCTCTGGAGAGCTCGTGAAACTGCTGTAATATTTGCTCGGCTACCTTCGGTCGGTCTAGCAGATTTTCATTCACGGGGTGCTCACCGCGAGCGCATCGCCGGATAATTTGTGCCAACTCATTTGCACTCACATCCCTGCTAAGGTAAGCCGAGGCGTGAGCTTTAATTGTTTGAAAAAGCTGGAAGTCTTCCGTCTGCGGAGTGAGGATAATAATAGCCACAGTGGGCAGTCGCTGCTTTATGACTTGACATAGTTTTAAGCCATCGGAAGAAGTAACACCAGCACCTAAAAGCACCACATCGGGAGGGGAAATCTCGATAATGGAGAGCACACTTTCATCAATATTGGCTTCTCCCGAAATCTCTATATCTGTCATCTGGGAGAGGGAGGCACGTATGCCTTCACGGAACAAGGGTTGCTCATCAATTATAAATACTTCAATCAATTTACCCTCTAATGCCTTATCATCTACATTAGGCTTTAAGTCACCTTACTTTAGTTTAGCATAAATCATATATAGTGCAAAATGCAAGCTTTGAAGCCTAAAATCACATAAGCCCCAAATACCAGTTGAGTATTTGGCTCCCCCACAATAGCGTAACCATAGCGGCTAGGGAGAGAAAAGGGCCGAAGGGAATCATTTCTTTACGACTTTTCTTTTTAATTATTATCAAAGCTATAGCCACTATAGCACCTAGAATAGCTCCCATGATTAAGGCAATAAGAATTAAAGGAAAGCCAGTGGCTAAACCAATTAAAGCAGCTAGCTTCACATCTCCCCAACCCATTCCACCTCGGGAGATAATAGCTATCAGCAAGAATAGCACAAAGCCAATGCCTCCTCCTATGGCAGCATTAGCAACTCCGTGAACTAGCCATTGGGTAAGCCATGGTTGGGGCAAAAATAAAGCCAGAAGCAAAGCTGCTGCCATACCAGGATAGACTACCTTGTTTAAGATAAGCCCATGCCCTAAGTCAATCACGAAAATTATTATGAACAGGCAGGCATAGAAAGCCATAACCCCGAAAGCTGTAATACCCAAGTCTGGCTTTAAGATAACACACCACCAGTAGAGGAAAGGGAATATGATGCCCAGTGCAAGTTCCACCCAGAGCAACTTCTTGGGGATAGAAGCGTGGCAATACCTACAGCGACCCTTAAGCCAAAGATAGCTGAATATGGGAATAAGGTCTTTTGCCGCTAAATGATGGTGGCAGACTTCGCAGTGAGATGGCGGATTTAAGATAGATTCATTCCGAGGCAGGCGGTCAATGCATACATTAAGGAAGCTGCCCACTGTCACACCCAGGATAGCAAAGCCAATTATAGCAAGCACTTCCACAATCCTCATTGTGACTGTTTGGCAAGTAAATTGTCAACATTTAGTTAGTTGACACCTATTAGGAAATTGACTAAACTTAGATTGAATAATGACAACAGAAGTTCACAAGCCATGGCAAAATGAGAAGGTAGCAAAGCTCTTGGAGGCAATGCTTCAGGGAACCATCTTGGAGATAAAGCCGCAGCTTAATGTGCAATCCGAGCTAGGTTTTTCCTTTCCCAGTGTAAACCAGCTTCTCAATATTACAGATAAAGAAGCAGTGGCAATCCTGGAGTCTTTGGCTGAGGAGGGCATATTGGTGAAGAAGTTCTTCGACAAGTTCCTCCATTGTCCTCAGTGTGGGTCAATGAATCTCAGGCCTGTTTACTGCTGCCCCAAATGCGGCTCGGGCAATATCATCCGAGGTAGAGTGCTAGAACATTTGGTATGTAAATATGCTAGCACAGAGGATGAGTTCCTTTTTAAGGGTAGGCTAGTATGCCCCAAATGCAAGCAGGAATTGCATACCGTGGATGCTGATTACCGCAGCCTGGGAGTGTTATACAAATGTCATGGCTGTGAGGAGATATTCAATCAGCCAACGATAAAATGGAGCTGCCTCAAGTGTTCTTCCATTACTGTCGGGGGTAAAATCGCTGAGGTAGACGCTTATTCCTATTCCCTGAATAAGGAGAAAAGAAACTGGCTACAATTTGAGATTAAGCCTAAAGCACGGCTTTTACAGTTTCTCCAAAGCCGGGGATATGAGGTAAAGGAAAATGTCAGGGTGAAAGGCGGGTCAGGTGCAGAACACGCCTTCGACATTTTAGCCACCAGAGATGATGGCATCGTGCTGCATAATATCGCCATTGGCGTTGAGGTAACTGACAAGCCTCTGAGTCTAGAGAAGGTATTTGGCTTTGATGACAAAACCTACGACACTGGTATTCGGGATAAGGTGTTAATTGCCATCCCTGGAGTTGCTCCAGAGGCAAGTCGCTTCGCTGCCAGACAGAGAATAAAAATACTGGAATCTAAAAATTTAGAGCCATTTCTGGCTAGTAGCATTTTCCCCCCGATAGCTAGAGAACCTGAAACTGAACTGGAGAGGGTACCCTTCCACTTCAAATCAAGGTCAGAGCTCATTAGCGATCTCCAAAACCGTGGCTATGAAATAAAAGAGAATACCAAGATAATAGGCAGGTCGGGTGCAGAGCATAGCATAGACATTCTAGCTACCAGGGATGATGGCATAGTGATCTATAATATTATCATTGCCATCGAGATAACAGATAAGCCCATAGGCATAGACAAAGTGTTTGATTTCGATGACAAAGCCTATGATTGTGGTATTTTCGACAAGGTATTAATCGCAGTCCCAAGCTTAACTCCAGAAGCCAGCCGCTTTGCCCAAAGGCAGCGAATTAAGGTATTCGAAGCCGAGACGCTTGAGTTGGAGTCACGCTAGGTCTAAATATCGCTGCTCAGCGGAATCTTCAGCAGATTAAAGAAGAGCATCACTTTTCACGGCGCAGGTACTATTAGCCAGAATATAGCCTTGAGCAGAACCAATTAAGGCTCGTGGCGCCAATAAAATACAAGCTTCTCCATCAATACGGAGTTAAATAATACTTAAGCCCAGTTGACGCCCATACTATTTTGGGGATAGGAAGAGATGCTTGAATTGAGTCAAATCGCTAAGAGATTCCCGATGGTTTCCTCCCAATCTATCAAGATGAAAGGCGTTTATGCCAACTTGCTTGGAATTGAGAAAATCAAATTGCCTGTTATCACCCACATGGGCAACTCGATTTGGCTGCACATTCATTTCCTGGCATATAGCAAGATAAAACTCAGGATTCTTTATTTGCCGGTAATGGGATATAGCGGAGAAGATGTGGGTGAAATAAGATTCTACATCTCGCAACAAGTAATGCAACAACTCGATTGGAGTGCCTGAGGCAATAACTAACTTATATTTGCTAGCAAGAGAAGAAAGAACTTCATTTACCTCGGGATAGTAGCATGCCTTATTCAAACAGCTTTCAATCACTGGTTCGGGAGCACCCAAGCCCAGAGAGTTAAACCAGTATCTTACATCATACCATTCCAGTTGCTGGTCGCCTATCCTGTCATACTCTTCGGTGAGAACCTTCTTAGCCTGGGAAAGGTCAAGGCCATGTTTTTGGGCATAAAGAGAGGGGATGGCTTCATGCCATAAAGCCTGGCTGAAGTCAGGCGTCACTAATGTTCCTTCAGCATCAAAGGAAATTACTTCGATTTGGTCCATTTAAGTTGTTAATACTACCATAGTCACAAACTAGAAGTCTATTTGTTAACCTTTCCCAGTTAAGATAAAATAGCAGCGATGGGGCTGAACTATTACCTAGGCGCGGAGAAACTAACCCACACATTTGAGATGGGCCCTATAAGGCCTCCCAGTGAGGCTTACTCTTTGCTGATAAGGGCCACTAGAAATTGCCCCTGGAATAAGTGCCAATTCTGCCATGCTTACAAAGGCAGCAAGTTCGAGCTGAGACCAGTTGAGGAAATCTTAAAAGATATTGAGGCAGCTAAAACTATCAGCGAGGGCATAAAGGAGTTAAGCTGGAGAATAGGCTATGGCGATGGGATTAAGGAAGTGGCAGAAACGCTTCTTAATCAGCCTCAATATGGGCAATGTGTGCATAATGTTGCCCTATGGTTTTGGGCTGGAGCTGAGTCAGCTTTTCTTCAAGACTCCAACACGCTTATCATGCGCACTCCGGAGCTAATTCAGGTGATTACTTTTTTGAAGCAGACCTTCCCTAGCTTAAACAGAGTAACTTCTTATGCTCGCTCTCATACTACGGCGAGAAAGTCACTAGAGGAGTTAAAAGAGCTTAAAGATGCCGGATTGGATAGGATTCATACCGGACTGGAAAGTGGATATAACCCTGTGCTCACCTACATGCAAAAGGGGTGCACCGCGGAGCAGCAAATTAAAGGCGGAGTAAAAGTGGTGCAAGCAGGTATCTCCTTATGTGAATATGTCATGCCTGGATTGGGAGGCAAGAAAATGTCCCAGGAACATGCAAAGGAGACAGCCAAAGTGCTAAATGAAATCAATCCTGATTATATCAGGTTACGCAGCCTTCATATCCGACCAGATACAACTTTATGGTCCAAGTTCCAAGATGGAGATTTCGAATTGCAAACAGAGGATGAGGTAGTAGAGGAAATAGGCAATTTTATAAATAATCTGGAGGTTACTAGCTACCTTAAAAGTGACCATATACTTAATCTATTGATGGAAGTGGAAGGCAAAATGCCAGAGGATAAAGAGAAATGCCTCAATACCATAAATCAATATCTATCATTGCCCGAGGAGGAAAGGCTCAACTTCAGATTGGGGAAGAGGGCGGGCTATTATGAAAAGCTAGCTGACCTGGCTGATAGCTACAGGCACTACAAAATTGGTGAAGTCATAAAGCACATCCAGTCAAAAGGCGAAAATGTAGACCAAGTGATATTCAGAGTAAAGAATAGCTTTATTTAGAAAGAAATCAATGGCAAAGGGCTTCTTGAACTTAAACCGCTTTAAGCACGGCAAGGCGATAAAGCAAAACAGCAAGCAAAGGGCTGATTTGCAAAGCAGGAAAAAGACTAAAGGCCGTTTAAAAGTGTAGTTGCCCAATTTATTGGGCGAGTGTGCCTGATTCATCAGGCAACTACGAAAACTTGGAGATAAATGGCTTCCAGGATACCCGAAATTGAACGGAGGTCAAAATCAAAAAGGAGATAAAACATTATGGCAAAAATTGATAAATTAAGCTTCGGCTCCATAGTCATCGATGGCAAGAAACATCGTAAAGATGTCCTTATCTTTGCCGACGGCACGGTAAAGAAAAGGAAAGGCGGTCTTTTGATATTCGGCAGTCACAATATCAAAAAAGAGGAAATCGAGGAATTAGCCCAAGGGAAACCCGAAATGATAATCATTGGCACCGGCACTGATGGTAAAGCTAGCTTAGCCGCCGGGGTAGAAAACTGGGCCAAGGAAAAGAACTTAAACCTGACAGTTCAGCTCTCTTACGAGGCTACAGCCACGCTAAACGAGCTTGTCGAGCAAAAGAAAAAGGTCGCTGCCCTGATTCATATAACTTGCTAGAACCCTGGGCTTTATTCGAACTCGTTCTTCCCCATGGCAACAAATATGATTGTTGGTATCCCGCTGTCTATCCAAATATAATTAATCATATACCAATGTGTCTCATAATCCCCCAAGGAGGCTCCCCCACGGTATAAGCGATGGAAGAAACGACATGCCTACCAGGAACACAATCAGGCCAATTACTCCGTATATTCCCAAGCTGATAAGAAACATTCTCCAAAACAATCCCCAAGCTAATCTCCAGGTTGGTTTAATCTCATCCATTCTCTAATACCTCCTTTTATTTTTTAGCGATAAAATACATTTATTGCCTTTCGTTGTCAATACCCTAGAAGCTCAAGTCAATAATATTATAGTAAATGGCAGGGCTTTTTAGCACCATAAGTTAAGGTTGAAGCCCCTTGGCCATATAATCGCCCGTTAATTTATAACCGAGTGAGCGATAATACTCCCTGGCACCGATGCCACTCAGGATATGCAGTCTTTCGATATGGAATTCCTTCATAGTAATTTGCTCCGCCTCCCAGAGCAACTTTTCCCCCAACCCCTGGTGCTGGGCAGCTTGCGTTCGCTTTTCACCTAAGGGAACCTCGGGACCAAAGATGTGCAACTCCCTGATGAGAGCCGAGTCAATATTAGAGCCTGTATGGAAACCTTTATTAATTCTCAACCTCAATAAGCCAAATAAAGTCTCATTGGCATCCTCGAAGGAAAGAAAAATCTCCTTTCCTCCGTAAGTCTCATAGTCTATTCTGGTTAGCCTGGGCTCGCCGATTATCCAACCATCCCTTAAGCGATGTCCATATTCTCGACAGCGAATACAGTTACATTGAAGTCCCATTTGGCTCATCCGCTTCCTAATGGTTCCTCTGAGTGCCAGGTCCTTGCTGCCGGCGATGATAAATTTGCTGGGGATATCTCTCATCAGCCTGGGAACCCGGACATATTTAGGAATTAAGGTTTTTATTTCAATAAGCAAATCTATCATTTCCTCTTCAGCATAGGGATGATAGCGGTTATCGCGGTACCAATTTTCCAGCTCGCTTCCCACAACCACCAGCGTGGGGTAAAGCTTGAGTCCATCGGGGCGGAAGCGCTCATCATTAAATACCTTCTGGGATAGCTCTAAATCATGCTCAGGCGTTGACCCGGGTAAACCGGGCATCCAATGGTAGTAAACTTTAAAGCCATAATCTCTTAACAGCCTGGTAGCGGAGATGATCTCCTTTATTCCATGACCTCTCTTCGTCAGACGATGAATATCATCATCCAAGGTTTGCACTCCGAGCTCCACTCTGGTGGCGCCAAAATCAAGCATGCTCCTTATCTCCTCCTCACCACAAAAGTCAGGCCTGGTCTCGATACACAATCCTACGCAGCGATGTTCAGCAGTTTCATTTAATCTTTTGGCTTCCTCTAAATTGATGGAGGGGATACCATTGAGGGCATCATAGCAATCCCTGATAAATTGATACTGATAATCCCGGGGATAGGCTAGAAAGGTGCCCCCCATAACAATAAGCTCCACCTTGTCTAGTGCATGTCCCATATCAGCCAAAGTCTTAAGCCTGAGCTCCACTTGCTTTCTGGGTTCAAAATTGCACTTTCGGGCACGAAGGACTGCTGGGGATTCCACAGTATAGCTCTTCGGCGCATCGGGAGAACTGGGGCAATAAACACACTCGCCGGGGCAAGGAAATGGTTTGGCCATAACCGCCACTGGAGTCACCCCTGAAATAGTTCGAGTTGCTTTCTTCAATTTAGGTTTCTGCAAACTAACGACCATAACCTTATATATGCTACAGTTTAGCAAGCTTAGACCCATGACTACAAATAGGGAAGTTTTCGACCAGATAGCTGAGAGCTGGTATCGAGTGAGACATTGGCCCCGGCTAAGGGAAGAGCTTGAAGTGCTAGCACAAAAATGGCAGGGAGGAAAGCTGCTAAATGTGGGCTGTGCCCATGGCCCTGACTTTCTACCTTTTAAGCAAGGCTTTGAACTCTGGGGCGTGGATTCTTCCCCAGCTATGCTCAAACAAGCTCTGAGATATTCAGCCAAATTCCAGTTCCAGGTTAAATTGGTGGTAGCTGATGCGCTCTCGTTACCCTTTCCAAATGATTCCTTTGACTGGGCAATATCAGTGGCCGCTTATCATCACATCAAGGGAAAGGATGAAAGGGAAAGGGTATTTATGGAGTTAAAACGGGTGTTAAAGCCTGGCGGCGAGGCTTTCTTAACTGTGTGGAATTATAGGCAGCCTAGGTTCTGGCTAAAATCGAAAGACCAGGAGGTGCCCTGGAGGCTGAGGGGAAAGACTGTTTATCGCTATTACCACCTTTTCTCTTATGGTGAGCTTAAAAAGCTTTTGACCAAAGCTGGTTTGGAAATCATTACGATGTCAGCGGAGAAATCCTACCACTTCCCCATAAAGAACTTCTCCCACAATATATGCGCTCTGGTGAAGAAACGTCGCTAAGTAGGCTAGCCTTTCATTATGTCGCTGTGTCTCCTCCCTGTCATTGCGGCGAGCCGAAGGCGTGGCAGTCAGCGAAGGGGAAGCGTGGCGATCTCTCATAATTCCTCATACAGGTCACGCAATTCTTTATTCATACCATTAACTAATTCAATCTTCTTTTGCCTCGAGCCAGCCTTAATCTGCTTCTCCCGCCAGATGGCATTTTCTATGTCCTCAAAGACCTCATAATATATCAACTTTGTAACGTTGTATTTTCTAGTAAATCCGCTAGCTAGTTTTCCTTTATGCTCATAGGCCCTTCTTTTTAAGTCATTAGTGGCGCTAGTATAAAGCACAGTGTTCCTGCTGTTAGTCATTATATAGACATCGTATTGCTTATCCATAGTTATATTTTGCGAGAGATTGCTTCGGCACTTTGTGCCTCGCAATGACAAAGGGGAGAATACCTTCGCCAGGCAAAGAAGAGAGCCTTCCCCATGATAAGAAGCAATTTAGCAGGAAGCTAGTCATACCTGTGGGTTTGGTTGCTCGCTAGGTGGGTCTTGTCCTATCTTCACTTTCTTGGCAAAGCCATCCTCGACAAGACCAATAAAGACCTCCACCAACTCAGGGTCGAATTGTGTGCCCGCACCCTGCCTGAGCTCTTTCATCACTTTCTCTTCACAGAGGGCATTGCGGTAAGGGCGTTTAGAAGTCATGGCAGAAAAAGCGTCAGCTATAGCTAGAATGCGAGCTTCTATGGGGATATTTTTACCCTTGAGCCCTTCAGGATAGCCAGTGCCATCCCATCTCTCATGGTGGTGTAAAATGCCACCGAGGCAAGTAACCAGGTCAGGCATATTACCAACGATATTCGCACCCAGTCTAGGATGAGCTTTAATTGCCTCCCAATCTTCAGGGCTAAGCTCCCCCTTTTTACTCAGTACCTTATCAGAGACGCCAATCTTGCCAATATCGTGAAGCAAGGCGGCAGTGCTCACTCTGGATACATCATCGGGCGATAAGCCAATGGTCTCAGCCAGAGCCACAGCATAGGTATTCACTTTTCTAGAATGGCCGTAGGTGTAGGGGTCTTTGGCATCCACTGTTGCGGCTAAAGCGTAAACGGCGGATAAACCAGCACCCCTGGCAAAAGTTCCAGTCTCTGTTGCTGGCTCAGACAAAATTTTAGAGGAAAGATAAACCCGATTGCCACCAGTGTGTTTGGCATAATAAAGTGCGGTATCGGCCGTGGTAACAAGCTCATCGGATATCACCCCATCTGAGGGATAGCTAGCCAAACCAATGCTACAAGTCACGGCAATATTCTTTGCCTCCATTTCGACAGCAATCTGCGCTCGAACTCGCTCAGCCACGACGTAGGCATCATCTATAGTCGTGTGAGGCAAAATGGCAATGAACTCATCACCGCCATATCTGAAAGCCTGGTCGGCACCTCGGATAGAGTTCTTGATAATTCTCCCTACTTGGTTCAAGAGCTTGTCGCCGGAAGGATGTCCATATATATCGTTGTAGGTCTTAAAGCTATCGAGGTCAAACAAGAATAAGGAAAATACATTACCATGTCTGGAGTGCCGGGCAAGCTCATCTTTGAGCCTTTCCTCAAAATGGCGACGATTAAATAAGCCGGTAAGCTCATCAATGCGACTTCTCTGCTCTGCCCTGGAATAAAGCAGGGAATTCTCAATGGGCGTAGCAATCTGCCAAGCTAGTTGTTCCAGAAGGCGTATTTGTTTTTGGCTATAGGCATTGGGTTGGTGACTGGCTATGATTAAACTGCCGATGGCAGTATCCTTCACAACCAATGGCAGATGAGTGATAGAGCAAATTCCTTCCTCAACATAATGCCCTGCAGTCCAAAATCTGCTAAGTTGTTTTAGATCAGCTTCATATAAACTTTTCTTATGCTCAACTACCCATTCAGTAGTCGTCCCTTTAAGTGGCACTCTTTCTCCCATGTGACGCACTGAACTTACTTGGCTAGATAGAGCCAAGATATGAAGCTGGTCCTCTTCAACTAAAGCAATTGTGGCATAATCGAGGGGAATAACTTCCTTTAGCGCATCAGTAAAGCCCTCAAATATCTCTTGGATGCTAACGCTGGAAGTTATAATTGAGGTCAACTTGTTTATAAGGATTAATTCTTTATCATGGGCTCGCAATTGTTCATGGAAATATTCCTTCTCCATGCTTGCTGCCACACGGCTGGCAACAGACTCCAGTAAATCAATATCCTCAACGGTGTAAAGTTTCCCATTTCGCTTATCACCTACTGCCAAAATAGCCACAAGTTCACCCCTATTTATTAGAGGAATAAACATCTCTACTTTAGCTGATTGAATGTTTTCCTTTTCTTGTTGCCATATAGATTGGAATTCAGGAAAGATGCTGATATTCCTTTCCGGCAATATGGTATTTTCTCGCTTCAGCCACTCCACAACAGGGCTATCGTGCCTCGATTTCAGATTTAACATGGGATTACCTTCTGCAGGAGGGTAGGTAAAGCGGACGGCGAAATCTCCGCTTCCGCCTTCTGGCAAAAGCAAACAAGCTCCACGGCAATCAATAGATTGAGAAAGTAAAGAAATGAGTCCGCTGCCAAACTGCTTCAGATTAGGAATGCTGCGTATTTGGGTGATAAAGCTAGCTAATTGTTTGCGATAACTATATTTCTCCCCAATAAAAGCTTGTTCTATCTTCCTCTGCCAAGCTTTATCCACTATATGAATAGAAAATGCAATAACCGGGATTCCTACGCACAAAGCTACCGCTAGTGTAGTTCGGTCAATTTCAAAGTTAAACACCAGGTGGATGAGGAAAAGAAGGAGAACGAAAAGAGCAGTGCCAGCGCCATAACTGCCTAGCAGCTTCAGCCCACGGCGCAAAACGACGTGGGCATCCACCAGGTGATGTGCTACAACAGCATAGGTTAGGATACAGGCCACGATGAGATTGCCGATATGGGCTATGGGGTATCCCCCTCCGTAGGGAACAATGGAGCTGGGGATAAAGATTGCTAGGATGGCAATAGCACCAAGTAAATAAGAAATCTGATTATGCTCTACCGGGTCAGGTGAAATCTTACGCCTTCGCAGCAAAAAATATATATCCTGGACACCTACGATGAATAGGAAAAGAAAACCTATAACAATAATCCAGATACCATAGTCAACATTGATGCCACTGGCGGTAATTTCAACACCCCGCGGGATATAGCCCAACAGTGCCAGTGCAATGGCGCTTACTAAGAAAATATATGCCAGTGGTATCTTGATGCGTGCGGACCGATAAAAAGGATAGATAAAGTAATGGAGTTGGATTAGCATCCAGATGAGAAGGCAGAGAACAATTGCAACTTCAAATAGTTTATCCACCATTAACAAATTGCTGCGACTTATGAAGTCGCAGAGGCTCCAGAAGGTTGCTGAAATCAGGAATAAGAAGAAAAACTTTTGCTTCCTACCCCATGGGCGGTTAGCCAGCAAAATAACAAATAGGGGGATATAAGCGATGGCGGCAATTAAAGGAATTAAAGCATGAATATTCATAATGTAAGGCTAGGGCGTTTGGCAATTCAATTTGTCATTCTGAGCCGCAGGCGAAGAATCTCTGAGACCCTTCGCTTCGTTCAGGGTGACAATAAACATTCTTACAAGGTAATTATTGACATAAATTTGGGAACTGTCAAGAAGGACTAAAGTAACGAAAAAAGTCCCTGGCGATGCCGTGAATTGCGACCTAGGTATTAATCAACCATAGCATTGAAACTTTAAGCCTTCAATTTGTCATTCTGAGCCACAGGCGAAGAATCTCTGAGCCCCCTTCGCTATACTCAGGATGACAAATGGGAAAGGCGAGGCTATAGCCTCGCCCTACGATTGTTATATTGTCACCCAACTCAACAAGCCGCTACACGCTCAGCTTCGGCTGGCACAGCTTCCACAACAACTCTGGAAGCTCCAAGCAGGGAAAGCATCTTGTCCGAAGGGTTGATGCGTGGGTGTCTTCAGATGCCCCAAATCAGCGTTTTCAGCCTCCCGCTGAGCTATATAATTGGAAAAGGCGCCTTGAGGGAGCAAAGTAACCTCTACTGGTTTTAAGCCAAGCATAGTTTCCATATCGCCGATGAGGCTGTAGAAGTTGCAGCGATATTTTCCATCTAATTTTTTAAATTGCTCACGTATCTCTGCTGCCATGCTTCCTTCGCTGGCAATATAATCATCTCTAAGCTCAAGATAGAGATGCAACACAGGCTTATTATCAATTACTTCCTTGCGTGCCACATAATCCACATAGGGAATGCCAGTGTTCTCAATTGCCTCCCAGATTACTCTCTCTGTCAGCCGACCAAGACTAGCAATATCAATGAGGTCATCAGCACGTCTTTCAAATGTCATTTGCGGTATATCAATGCCTAGCTTCTCATTTCGCAGTGAAGTTATCTTGACTATATCGCCGATTCTGTGTCTGACTAGGACACCACCATGAAAATTGGTAATGACTATCTCGTAACTCTCACCAGCTTTCACCTCATCCAGCAAAACGGTTTTGGGTTGGTAAGAATGGTCTAACTGCCATTTGAACTGTTCTCTTTCAGGGATAAATTCAAAGAAGTTGAGATTGGAGATAAAAGTCATACCTTCGTAGTCCCAGGCCTGCGTGGCGTAAACACCACCCTCAGTACCACCATAGAGCTCCAGAGGGCGCTTCCCCCACAGTTCCTCCACCCTTTTCTGGAAAATGGCGCTATCCGCTCCACCACCCACGACTACCTTAATCGACCACAGGTCTTTGGGCAACATAGGACGACGAGCTAGCTTGCTCTTGATTAATCCTTTAATTAAGCGAGCAGATGCCGTGGGATGGGATAATAAAAAACGCGTGTCTATATTTATTGCTCCTTGCTTAAACATCTCACCGATATAAACCAAGATAGAGGGCAAACCGCCAAAAGCATCGAGACCCCGACACAAAGCTTCTCTAAAACCAGTTTCTATCTTCTCTTGAAATGCCATTCCCTCAGCATTAGAAGGCAAGAAGTCGTAGCCAAGTGCCTGTTGCATCGAGTGTGCTACGACGCCTGATCCATAATATCGAGAGCCCATAGTGGACAGGATTTTCAAATGCTCTTTCACTAGAGAATTGCCCTGAGGGTTGCAAGAGGCCAAAAGCCCAACACCACCAGTCACCTTCTCCAACTCGTATAAGAATCTCTGGGGTAAGGGTATCCACTTGAAGTTGTATTCACCAGCCCTGCCTATAGTATGCACCCACATTGCAGGCTTTGCCGGCAGCACATCCTCCCTTTTCTCCACAAGCTCAGGAAGATAATCGGCATAAGTGGTCAAGGGCACCTGTTCTCGGAATTCCTCCACGGTTTCCGGCATAGCGCCACACATTATCCTCCTGCCCATCTCGCAATTCTTCAACAGCTCAAGTTGCTCCAATAGCAGCCTTTCCTGGATAACCATAAACTGTTCCAAACTGAGGTCAATAAAGCCACAACACATTTGCCATAGCTCTTCCTTTTTCCCCTGCCTCAATAAATCAATCGGCCTTAGCATAGTACACCTCCTAATTTTCTCCGAAGCTTTTTAATTTTGATTTCTCGTTCAAATCTTTGTAGTTGCCTGATTTATCAGGCTCGGTCGCCCAATAAATTGGGCAACTACATTTTTAAACAGCCTTTTTCCCTGTCATTCTGAGCCGCAGGCGAAGAATCTCTGAGATTCTTCATTCCGCTTCGCTCCATTCAGAATGACAGGGAATATTGAAGATACTATGACAGACCTTAAAATAGCTTGGGAAGAGATTGTGTTCTAGAAGATAGTTCTATTTGAAGCTGTAGAAAATATGATTGAGAGGAAAATGCGAGGAGAAAGAGAGAATTAGGAATCTTTGCCTTTGCTGCCCAGAGCCTGTAGTCTCTGAGTTAACTGCTCAAATTCTTCATTCTTGGGCTGCTTGCCCAACTCTAAACCATAGCTAATGAAGAATTCCAAGAAATTGCGCAGTAGTTCTTTCGTTCCTTCCTGAAACTGGTGAAATTCTTCCTGAGTTACGCCGTTATGCCTTTTACCTTCTCCCTTTAATTGGTTCTCGATAAGAAAGTTGAGGAACTCGGAACGGTCCATATCACCACGATTGTCGTCTATCCTTTTCACCAGTTCAGCACCTACTATAAGCATTCTTTTCTCAGACATTATAACGCTCCTACCATTTTACAATACTCCCTCTTTTTAAACAGGGGATAACCTTTACCATGCTTCCAGGCACCCCCTCTATAACCCACAAAGCTCGAGCCCTAAGCCCCATTGCCATTATTGAAATTAAGCAACTCTGTTACAGTATTTATACTTTTAAGCACCCCCCGCCCTTTATCAGTTACATAATAGGTAACTATAGGATTGCCCACCTCCACTCTGTTAATAAGCTCGTGGCTTAAGAGAAAACCAAGGTATTTCTGGAGTTGGCTGTAGCTCATGTTGGCGCTGTACATAATCTCCGTCTTGCCAGCACCATTTTCCCCCACCCGCAGCATATCAGCTATTATCTCTATGTTAGACCGACGACGATTCATTGCCACCATCCCACCCTATTACTATTTACCTAGTACTATTCTACCATAAGGACAACAGAATTTGTCAATAGAACATAGTTCTTGTGCCAGGGGATTGTTGCCAGGGTAGCAATCTATTGGAGGGGTGGGTGGAAAGAGCCAAGATCCCTCCTATAAAAGATATATCCCACTCGATTACTTGAATATGGACTAATACCTTATTTTCATGTAACTTAATATTGGTATGAAAGCGCTAGTGCAGCGAGTCACTAAGGCTTCAGTAAGTGTAGAGGACAATATAGTAGGCGAGATTGGTCAAGGGTTGGTGATTCTCCTTGGCATCGCCCGGGATGATTTAAGGGAAGATGCGCGTTATCTGGCAAATAAAGTAGTTAACCTCCGTATTTTTGCTAACGAAGCAAGCAAATTTGCCCTTTCAGCGCTGGAGATAAAAGCAGAAATTCTCATAATAAGCCAGTTCACTCTTTTAGCTGATTCACGGAAGGGGAGACGGCCAAGCTTCATTGAAGCAGCGCCACCAGATAAAGCGAAGGAACTTTATGAATTCTTCATCAATCAGGTTCGTTCCACCGGGCTCAAAGTAGCGACTGGGCTTTTTCAGGAGCGTATGCTAGTGGAGATTCATAATGATGGGCCGGTAACTTTACTATTGGAGAGCAAGGGGCAAAACCGATAGTGAATTTGATGCATTGAGGGTGGTGAATAATATGGAATATGCTAATAAGAAAGGAGGAAGATAATGAGCACTAAGATACCAACTACTCTGGGAGTTACAGGTATGAGATATTTGACTCATCATATGACATTGAGGACAAGAGTGCTCAATTTCCCCAAAAAAGTTGCATTGGTAGATATGCCGCATGGCTACAAAAAGGAAACCTATGAAGAATTATGGTTAAGGTCAAACAGGTTAGCTAACGCTCTTACTGTGCTGGGAATAAAGAAAGGGGATAAAGTTGCTTACTGGTCAGAAGAGTGTGCAGAGATTGTAGAAATTTGGTATGCCACATCAAAGATCGGAGCTGTATGGACAGGGGTGAATGCACGATATAAGGGCAGGGAGGCAGAGTATGTGATTAATCATTCGGATGCGGTGGTAATGATTATAAGTCCTGAGTATGTTGACCAAATAAAATCCATTCAAGCAAACTTGGAGAATATTAAACATTATATAGTGTTGGGTGAAAGGGCTGTAGCGGGTATGCGTAGCTATGAAGCACTGTTAGCAAAGACCTCAGATAAAGACCCTGAGGTAGAGGTAAAGGATAATGATTGGGATAGTTTAACATATACTTCAGGAACAACTGGTGTGCCTTCTGGGTCAATGCGTAGTCACACATCTGGGCTTGGTTGGGAATTTACCCTATGCCTCAGTTGTGGCTTTGCACCTGATACTAGAATGCTATCCTGGTATCCTAATTATCACTGGGGAGGGCCTGCTGTATGCACAAGGCCCATCCTAATGATGGGTGGAACTAGATGGATACCCGGAGCCCCTAATGCGAAAGAGGCTTTGGAAGTTATACAAAGCGAAAAAATAAATTTTTTAGCAACTGTACCTTCTATAGCTGTGATGTTATGTACTTATCCTGATATAGATAAATATGATACATCTAGTGTGAAAGGATGGTTTATGAGTGGTTCTGCTTTCCTTACACCTCATAGAGAACTTGTAGCAAAACACTTCCCCCATGCTCAAATCAGAGAGGTTTATAGCTGCACTGAGGCTTTCTTTACTTGTGCTACCCATGAAGAAACGCTGAAGATTGAAAGAGCTTCTGGCAAAGCGGCTCCAGGGAATGAGGTGAAAATTTTTGACAGGGAGGGGAATGAACTTTCCCCAGGGGAGTGGGGATTAATATGCGTGAGAGGTATGAGCGTCCATGATGGGTATTACAAAAACATGGAGAAGACAAAAGATAGCCTGCTCAATGGAGAGTGGTTTACCGCTGAGGATATAGGCTTTAAAGACGAGGATAATAATGTGTATGTCTCTGATCGAGCCAAGGATATTATAAATACTGGAGGTGAATTGGTTTACCCAGTGGAAGTTGAGAATGTGCTCTTGACCTACCCAAAAGTAGCTGAATGTGCTGTGATAGGTATTCCTGATCCAATATACAATGAAAAAGTTACTGCATGTGTGGTATTGAAACTGGGGGAGAAGGGAACACAAGTCTTAGCTAATGAGCTAAAAGAATTCTGCCGAGCTAGGATGGCATCGTTTAAAATACCGCGGAGAGTGGATTTCATTGGCGAGATACCCAAAGTTGGCAGTGGTAAGATCGACAAAAAGAGATTAAGGGAACCCTACTGGGAGAAAGAAAAATTCAAGGTATGAGGGATATCATGTTATCTTCCTATACTATTTGTAGTAAGCCAAAAAGCGAAGCAATCTATTTGTGCATAAAATCAACTAATTGCATCAGCAACTTATTGCAATAATTTTCCTGCCCTGTTACAATCTTACGTTGAGGTGAGCTGCCACAAAGTTCTTCAGGAAAAGGGTTATCGTTTAACTCCACAGCGCATGCTAGTCATCGAGGCTCTTCATGGCGCTGACGGGCACATCAGCGCTGAAGAAATTTACGAGCAATTACATAGTCGTTACCCTTATAGCAACATCTCTACTGTGTACCGCACCTTGGAATTATTAAAGAAGCTTAACTTAGTCACTGAAACTGGTTTTGGTGATGGGTGTGTCCGTTATCATGTTGCTGAGAAGGGGCATCACCACCATCTTGTCTGCCGCACCTGCGGCAAAATAATGGATTTAGATGAATCTGTGCTATATCCGCTAAAAGACGCTTTGCTTCATGATTATGGATTTGATGCTGATTTGAGGCATTTAGCTATTTTGGGAGAGTGCGGCGAGTGTCATAGGCGAGAATAATTTTTTTGCTTGATTAGTGCAACTAATTGCAAATGCAAGGAGTGTCGGAAAATAAAACTTACTCTGATAAACTAAACAGATTCAAAAATAAATAGGAGGCGTTACGTGATTAAAAGAATCTCGAAATCAGGTATTCTGGTAGGGCTGGCTATCCTTTTAGTTCTAGGCACGGCACTACTCAGTGGATGCGCCAAGGAAGCATCTGCCCCCTCAGGAAAGATATCGGTAGTTAGTGATTATCCTAGTTTAACGCCACTAGTTGACTTTGTCGGCGAAGAAGATTTATCCGTGCTGAACCTGGTGGGATTCAAAGCCGCAGATAGAGCTATGAAAGAATTGGGCTTTGAAAGAGGCGACCCTGATATTCTGGCACTGACAGATGCTGGATATATAGCACAGATTGGAGAATATACCTCAGAGGGAGCCCTTGATGGGGTGATAATGACTGCTGCCACTTCACAAGGCAAGGCAAGCCTGATAAATGTGCACAAGCCCTACAATTCCCCACTATGGTTTGCCTTCTTCGATAAGAAGAGCAAAAACTGTGTTTACCTTGAAGCCAAGAGCGATGTTCTCAAAACTTACCTGGATAGGGAGAAAACAGGAAGGGATGCCGCCTTAACGGCTTTCATGAAGCTCAAGGATGGGGAGATATTCTCCCCGATTGCCAAGGAGAACATTGATGCTGCTAAGCTGCTGAACAATCCCGAACCGTGGCAGGAGAAGATGGTAGCCAGGGTGTTCGGCGGGAACGAGTTCAGTCTCATCACCCTTTGTAACCTCTGGGCTATGGGATTGCCCAACGACTTCATGAAGGTGGCCGAGCTTCACGACCATATCTGCCCAGGGCTAACCAGCGGCTACATGATAACCAAATACATAAAAGAGAATTTTCCCTCCGCAAATCCCAGAAATGAGTACACTGTCATAGCCATCCCGCCCTGGTGTAAGGATGACGCTATGATACAGATCTTTGAGACCAATGTCGGTCACAAAGCAATGTATGTAAAGCACCTGACCAAGGAACAGCAGAAGGCACTTTCCGGGGAAGCCAAGAAAGTAGCCAACATCTTCATCAATAAGGCGACCAACAAGGGAATCGTGGTGGGCTTTGATTGGCCTAAAGTATATGAAGTTGCCGAAATGCCTGATGAAGCGATAGCCAAGTTCAGAGATTTTACGACCTACTGGTGGTGGTGGGGGAGGCTAAAGGAGGACATTGCCCTCATGGGCTATCTAGACAAGCCAGAGGACTTTGTCTGCACCATAAAAGAGTTTGACACCACCCCTGAGCAGATTGAGAAGCTGACAACAGCCGGGGTAAATCCCTTGGTCGAGCTTGGTATTATGCCTTGATCTTAGCCAAACCTAAAGAGAGGCTATTTAAAAATGTAGTTGCCCAATTTATTGGGCGATAAGAGTTTGATAAATCAGGCAATTACAAAAGTTTGCGAGTGTGAAATATCCTTAATTGCCTAAGATTGAACGGAAAATCAAAATTAAACTGCCTTAAAGAAGAACGGAGGTGATACGAGATGTGTGTTCCAATAAGTGTAGTTACGGGTGGGGCGGTTAATAGTTGCACTGGAATTTGCCGCGTGTGGCCCCAGGTTACTGGTTTGCTAGCTCTGGTTGGCGTCCTGGTCTGGAACTTCAGAAAGTCAATATTTAAAAAACCGAGTACCTAATCAGTTACTTGTTATTCGCGTAGGAAAGCAGTCATTATTGGCGCATTCCTGCAGGCTTTAGGAAATGCAGGAGGGGATTATTGTATCTATGCAGTAGCAATAAATGATATTTAAGGGGGAATAAAATGGCGAAAAACAAAGTCAGGCTCATTATTACTGTAATATGCCTCATTGGGATAGGCTTGCTTGCATGGTCTATACATTCTACGCTAGCCAAACAAGATTACAATGCTTTAGGCAATGCTAAGGTATGAAGAAGGGAATTATGACAAGGCGATTGAGTATTATACCAAGGCGATAGAGCAAGACCCTGAGAATGTAGATGCCTATTACAATAGAGGTATTGTTTGCTGTGAGTTCTTTCATCACTATGACAAACTTCCCGAACAGACCTATATTGAGGCCGGGCTCGGAGATGAGGAGCAAGCTTTCCGAAATGCAATGGCAGATTTTAAAAAAGCATTGGAGTTAGACCCAAATTATGCCCTGGCATATTTCGGCAAAGGAAATGCATATTACCTGTATGTAGACTCTTATGCTGCCAGAGCAACAAAGGTGATTCCAGAGTACGAGAAGGCGATGGCGGGCAAAGATTGGATACTTGATAAAGTTGGGGTGGAAGGAGTTGCATCGATATATACCAATCTGGGTAGAACTTACTTCGCCATGTGCGAAATGGACAAAGCATATGAGAATTACAAAAAAGCGTTGGATTTAGCCGCAATAGATACTGCACTTGAGCATCAGGCGCCGGTTTGCATAGAGATGGGGAAATATGAGGAGGCATACGAATTAGCTACAAAGTATATCGACATGGCTAAAGGTTCGGAGGAATTTGATTTGGCACTTATGCCCGGAATGATAGCGGCGTATCACCTCGAAAAGTATGATGAAGCAATTGAATACGGCAATGAAATAATAGAAACTTTCCCAGATTCAGGTTATGTAGCCGGGGCGTACAGATTTTTAGCCAAAATATACAAAGAAAAGGGAAATGATGCCCAAGCAAGAGACCATGTTGATGCGGCAATAATTATGTGTACCGAAATAATTAGTTCAGAGGAAACAGGAGTGGCAGACATCCCCGGAGCCTACTATGAGAGGGGATTAGCATATTTTGACATTGGAAAGTATGAGAAAGCGATAAGCGATTTTAAGTATCTGGTAGAGCATCCAGAAATAGCAAACCGTGAAATCGCCCATGAAAACTATTACTTTGAAGGTTATATCGGGTTAACTTGTGCCTATTCTCAAGTTGGGAAGAATGATGAAGCAAGGCAGGTTTTAGAGAATGGTCTGAAGTTATTGGATGAGCCTGATTTTCAGGGCTATAAGAAATACAGAAAGGACGGTGTGGAAGCATTGTTAAATGAAATAAATATGGGCAAATCTATACCGATACCAATGATGTACCAAATAATCGGAAAGTAAAGGTAGCAAGGAGAGAGACTGTCGGATATTAAAGTAGAATTAAGCGAAGGTTTGACAAGACTATTGAATAATGATATCATCTGCAATCAATTGCAATAAGCAAACTAAAGGAGGCAAAAGAGATGTGTGCACCAATTACCGTAACTACCGGAGGAGCAGTCAGTGGCTGCACCGGAGCCTGCCAAGTTATGCCTCAAATACTTGCTTCACTGGGTATCCTTGGCGTCCTGATTTGGAACTTCAGGGGCTTAATAGGAAAGCGTCTGAATTTTAGAAAAGTAAATAGCTAACTTCACTATTTGCTTTTTCTGTATTTGCCGGTTTTGAGTCACAGAGCCCTACTTCAGCAGTAGGGCTTTGCGTTTATTTGAAGCAAGGATTTTTCTATTTGAATGGCAGTTTGGATGAAGCGCTTCATATTAGCTCGGAATTTAACCTTGCAGGTTGAGATTACTAATGTCTGTAATTTAAATTGCAAAATATGCATGAGACACGGCTTCGAAAGGCCGAATGGATTCCTTTCGCTAGATAACTTTAAGAGAATCCTCGATTCAGGCAATTTTCGCTATGTTGGCCTACATGGTTGGGGGGAACCTCTGTTAAACAAGCAGTTATTCGACATGGTTAGATATGCTGAATCGAAGGGCGTTTCCACCAATCTCACTACCAATGGGACATTGATCCAGGAAAACATAGACAATATCTTAAGCAGTGGTTTATGGGAAATCGCCTTTGGTATATATGAGAAGGAACTTTTTAGTAGAGTAACATCTCAGATTGAAAGGTTAATAGAGCAGAAGAGGAAACGAAATTCTAAGAGGCCAAAAACCTACCTCGACATCACTATATATGAGGGTAATCTGGAGCAAATTCCTGAGTTAGTCAGGCTTGTCCCAGAACTCGGAATAGATGCAGTGATCCTCCACAGGCTGTTCAATGTCTATAAAGTAGATTCTTCTGTAAAATATATCTCCGAGGAGGAAGAAGAGGAACTATTTGCCAGGTTAAGGCAATTGGCAAGTCTACTTAAGCTAGAGTTGTATTTGCCGCCGAAACATTCCTATCCTTGCCGAATCGTTAAACGCAGCATCTTTGTTACATTGGAAGGGAAGGTCACGCCTTGCACCTATCTTCCTGAGTTTTATCTTGGCGATGCCTTAGAGCAAGGAGTAAGCAAGGTTATGCACTCGAAGGCATATTCAGATTTTGTTAAGAACATGAAGAATCATCCAATATGTAGTAAGTGTCAATGGTGAGGAAGGATAAGTCTTATTTTACTCTGCGAGAATGGGCGATAATCGTTCCTCTGGCTTTAGCCAGCGTCCTAATAAACACTTATTTGCCCATAAAAAGCATCACTGCGCATTTTGACATTCCGGGACCTGCAGCAGGGATGGCTTTATTCGGCGGCTTTATCTTTGTGCTATGGATATCGCTAGCTCATCTTACTATTAAGAAGAAATATAGTGGAATTATAACTTCCATCCTTATAGGTGCCATTTCTCTATTTATCCACCCATGGTATGGCATCATATCCCCTTCCTGGTTCAGCCTTTATGGCATTCTTGGACTTGGCTTTATGGGCATAATTATTGAGCTAATGTCCAAATCTTATTGGCGGAGTGTAGTCGGGGGAGGATTAGGGAATTTATGTTGCCTTGTGATAACCTGGTTAGCCATTGGATTTCATACCGGGACATGGATGCCAAAGGAATGGGCGCCGTTTCTTATCCTTGGTGCCATTATTTCAGGTGCCATCGGGGTATTGATAGCGCAGGGAATTACCATGGTAATCAAAACAAACCAACCTAGATAGAATTTCAAATGTGAGCTCCAAACTGGCGTCTAAAAGCTTTGACTGAATGAATTTATTTTGTCGCCCTGAGCGATAGTGAAGGGTCTAGATTCTTCGCTTTGCTCAGAATGACAGGAGAGGTTGGTAAACGATAGCTTTGATTGAATGGGGCTAAAGATTTGAAAGATGGCTAAATTAGCTGATCAAAGAAGTAGCGACTATTACTCGCTGTATTTCAGACACTACTTCATATATCTGGGTAACCTTGGCATCACGATATAAACGCTCAATTTCGAGGTCTTTGGTATACCCATACGAGCCATGAATTTGCATTGCCATGTTGGTGACATCAACTGCTGCTTGAGAGGCAACAAGCTTTGCCATAGCTACATCCTTGCGGATGCTTTTCCCTTCATCCTTAAGAGCTGCTGTTCTGTATGTTAGCCATCTAGCAGCCTCAATCCTGGAAGCCATCTCTCCAATGTATGACTGGATGGTAGGAAGCTGGAGTATTGATTTACCTTGTACAGGGCGTTTCCTGGCGTAGTCCAGAGACATCTCCAAAGCTGCCTGTGCTGTGCCTACTGCCTCAGCACAAATACCTAACTGACCAACATTTATTGATGATAGGAGGATGTCATATCCCTCTCCCTTCTTTCCCAACAAGTTTTCTTTGGGCACGGAAACATCATTCAAAGAGAGCTGGCATGTCCCTGAACCTCTTAGCCCCATTGTTTCCAATGGTTTACCGATAATGAAACCCTTAGAGGAAGGGTTGACAATAAAGGCGGTTATTCTCCCTGTCTCGTCTTTAGCATAAATCACTGCTACCCCCGCTCCAGGTGCTAGTGAGGAAAAGGTCTTATCTCCATTGAGGATATAATAATTGCCACCAGGGCAAGCCGTAGTGACAATCATTTTTGGGTCTACACCAGTTGCCGCCTCTGTAAAAGCAAACATAGCAGTATACTCTCCTTTAGCTAGAGACTTGAGGAACTTCTGTTTTTGCTCCTCGCTTCCATAGCGATAGATTGCCTCCTCACTAAGAGCATTAATAGCAATGATTGCTGCCACTGCCATAGAAACTTGGGAAACCTGCTCCACTGCCAGAACATAACACTTATAACCTGCTCCAGCACCCTCATACTCTATTGGCAGTTGCAACCCAAAGAACCCCAAGTTGGCTATCTCTGGAATCAGGTCGATTGGCCATTCGCCACTACGGTCAATTTCCACAGTGCGGGGTTTAACCAATTTATTGGCAAAATCTCTCGCCCGCGTTTGTATCATTAGTTCTTGTTCGGTAAGATTGAAATCCATTTCTATTTTGCCTCCCAAGGGAGTTTAAGATATGCTATACGAAATGGTCTCTCAACCGCAACTCAAAGTTCTCATCGCCTGTGAGGAAATAGCTAAGGTTGTTGCCAGGCTGGCTGGCGAAATTAAAAAGGATTATCAGGGAAAACAGCCTTTATTCATTGGTGTTCTCAAAGGCTCCTTTGTATTTATGGCTGACCTCGTTCGCCAGCTTGATTTGCCCCTGGAGATTGATTTTATCAAGCTTTCCAGTTATGGCGCTGGCAAAGAGACTTCAGGCAAAGTTAGGGTAGTTCAGGGGCTCAAGACACCCATAGAAGGCAGAGATGTTCTGGTAGTGGAGGATATTGTGGATACTGGCATCACCATTTCATTTTTGCTTAACTACTTAAAAAGGAAAAAACCTGCTTCTTTAAGACTTTGTGCTCTAACAGACAAGCCGTCCCGGCGTCGAGTTCCTGTATCCATTGATTATCTTGGCTTCAGCGTGCCTGACAAGTTTATTGTTGGCTACGGTCTTGATTTTGATGAGAAGTTTCGTTACTTGCCCGATATTTGTGAGCTTAGCTCGTAAAATAAGGCTGTTTGGGAATGTAGTTGCCCAATTTATTGGGCGGGTATGCCTGATAAATCAGGCAACTACAGAAATTTTCCCGGGAGGGTTAAGAAATGAATTTAGCTGAACTTATTTCTGTAGCTAGAGGGAAAAAACCAGCGGATTTGCTTCTAAAGAATGCTCGCATAATAAATACCTTTGTTGGAGAAATAGAGCAGGGCAATGTAGCTATTTATGGCGATAGGATTGCCGGCGTAGGGGATTACGACAAGGCTAAAGAAATTATCGATTTACAAGCCAGTTACTTAGCCCCAGGGCTGATTAACGGTCATACCCACATAGAAAGCTCTATGCTTCATCCTGCCCACTATGCGCAAGCAGTAGTTCCCCACGGCACCTTAGCGGTGGTCACTGATTTACACGAAATCGCCAATGTCTGTGGAATTGCGGGCATAAAATTTGTTATGGATTGGGCACAAAAGCTGCCGCTAGATATGCTATTTATGGTTCCTTCATGCGTGCCGGCAACTACTTTGGAGACATCAGGTGCCCAAATCAGCGCTGAGGAAATTAAAAAACTTTTAGCCTATCCCAATGTAATCGGCATGGGCGAGATGATGAACTTCCCCGGCGTGGTTAATGGCATCGAGGAGGTTTTGGATAAGATTGTTGCTTCAAAGGATAGGGTCATTGACGGGCATGCTCCCGGACTTGGTGGCAAGGATTTAAATGCCTATATGGCTACTGGCATCTTTTCTGACCATGAATCCACTACTCTGGAAGAAGGTAAGGAGAAATTGCAGAAAGGGATGTGGCTGATGATTCGAGAGGGCTCTTCGGAGAAAAACCTGGATGCCCTTCTCCCTCTGGTGACTGATAACACTTATAAAAGGTGCCTTTTTGTTGTAGATGACCGCAGTTGCTTTGATTTACTCCACGATGGTGATATCGATGCCGTGGTCAGAAAGGCTATCAGCAGGGGATTAGAGCCAGTCCGAGCAATTCAAATGGCGACAATCAATACTGCTGAGTATTTCAGGCTCCATGATAGAGGAGGTATCGCTCCGGGTTATAAAGCCGACCTTATAACCATTACCGACCTTTCCCAATTAGAAATAGACATGGTGTTCTATAAAGGCAAGCTAGTGGCGAGGCAAGGCAAGTCTTTATTTGCCATGCCACAACTGAAAGCTGATAGCTATCAACTGACAGCTAACTCGGTGTGTCTTAAGCCTCTTACCATGGAATCACTGTCATTGCGAGCACAGCGAAGCAATCTCAGCAAAGAAAATTACCCCGTCATTGAAATCGTCCCGGGGCAAATTGTTACCAAAAAAAGAGTGGAAAAGGTAAAAGTTGAAAATGGGACAATTGTGCCTGACTTAGAAAAAGACATCTTGAAGCTCGTGGTAGTGGAAAGACACAAAGCCAGTGGCAATGTTGGTTTAGGTTTAGTTAAGGGATTCGGCTTAAAGAAGGGAGCATTAGCCTCCTCCGTGGCTCACGACTCTCACAATATAGTAGTTGTCGGCACAAATGACCTTGATATCCTCAGAGCAATTGAGGAAATAGACAAATTACAAGGTGGGCTTGTTGTTTGCGCTAACGGCGAGGTTCTCGCCTCTTTGCCCTTGCCCATTGCTGGACTCTTGTCCTCAGAGCCTTTAGAGATGGTTGTGGCTCAGTTGGAGAAGGTAGAAAAGGCTGCAGCTAGCCTGGGCAATTTGCCTCCAGCACCTTTCTCTATCCTCTCCTTCCTCGCCTTACCCGTGGTTCCCGAATTGAGGTTAACTGATTTGGGGTTGGTGGATGTGGTGCAATTTAAGCTGATTACGCCGCCTTAGTGTCATTTTAAGAGAGCCCTTCGCTCTCCCTGTCATTCTGAGCGTGTGAGCCGAAGCCCTGAACGAAGTGAAGGGAAAGAATCTCAAGCCTCTCTTATTTCTGCCTTGTTGCCCACAATGGCGTTTTTTCGAAGGGCTCGCCGTTTAGCTTGGCTCGTAGGGTTCTCTCTAGCTCCTCTACGGGTACCCGAATTTGTGCCAGGCTATCCCTGTCCCGGATGGTAGCCTGATTGTCCTCCAGAGATTCAAAGTCTATGGTAACGCAGAAAGGAGTGCCAATTTCATCCTGCCTCCTATACCTTCGCCCTATGCTTTGAGAATCATCGTAGCAGGTCATAAAGTTGGGGCATAGTTGCTTATAAACCTCTTTGGATAGGGGAGCTAATTTTTCATTTCTAGAGAGGGGCAAAACCGCTACCTTCATGGGAGCCAGGGAAGGCTGAAGATGCAAAACTGCCCTCTTTTCTCCCTCAACCTCTTCTTCCGAGTAGGCATCGATGAGCAAAGCCAAAACAGTGCGGTCAACGCCAGCCGAGGGCTCGATAACATAAGGAATATACCTTTCGCCGCTCTCTCCATCAAAATAACTGAGGTCCTTGCCGCTATGTTTAGCATGTTGTGTTAAGTCGTAATCGCTCCGATTAGCTATACCTTCCAGCTCTGACCAACCCATTGGGAATAGATACTCGATGTCATAACAATCTTTAGCATAATGGGCTAGTTCATCTTTGCCATGCTGACACAGGCGGAGGTTTTCCTTCTTCATGCCAAGTTTAATATACCACTCAAACCTCTCCTTAACCCAGTAATCAAACCAGGCTTCATCAGTCCCTGGCTTAACAAAATACTCCAATTCCATGTGCTCAAATTCCCTGGTTCTAAAGATGAAGTTGCCCGGAGTGATTTCGTTGCGGAACGATTTGCCTATTTGGGCAATGCCCAGAGGCAATTTTTTTCGAGTGGTGGTAACCACATTTTCAAAATTAACAAACATGCCCTGAGCTGTTTCGGGGCGAAGGTAAACAGTGCTTGCTTCCTCCTCCACAGGGCCCATGAAGGTTTTAAACATCAGATTAAACATGCGTGGCTCAGTTAACTCACCACCACAGGAAGGACAGTAATGCTTGGGGACTGTTTGAGTAACCTGCATGTTGGCGAAGTCGACAACTATTTCCACTGGCTCGAAGATACCGTGTATATCATCGAAAACCAATTTTATGCTGGCACCGAGTCTACCCTCTACTACCTTAAACCCGACCACATACCCTTTTCCGCCTGGGTACAGCTGACTGCCAACAAACAATGGGTATTTCTTTGATGCAGGCTTGACTGCCTCAAGAAGAATCTCTTTCGATAACGATTGGTTGAGTCTACCGCTACTTGTAAGTTCGGCTTGTTTTAGTGTTATGGCGCTACTTGGGGCGTCGATTGTTAAACCCTGCACAAACAGTTGGTCTCCGCTGGATGAGAACCAGCTTATCGGCTTGTCTAAGCTATGCAGGAGCTTGCGAGTGGAGCCTGCAATCTCGTCTAGTCTGAAGCGTGAGTGACAACGCTTACACTCCACCAAAGGGTCAGTAAAACTATCAATATGGCCGCTAGCCTTCCAGACATCGGGATGCATCATAATACTGCTATCTATGCCCACCACATCATCCCGCTCCTGAACAATCGCCTTCCACCACGCATCCCTAACGTTGCGCTTAAGCTCCACCCCCATGGGGCCATAATCCCAGCAGCTACCCAATCCTCCATATATCTCGCTACTGGGGAAAACAAAGCCCCTCCGCTTACACAGAGAGACGATTTTCTCCATATTTATATTAGCTGCCATTCTTAGTTTTCCTAGCTTATCAGCTTTATATACTCAGCGTCAAAGAAGGTGGTTGAATATCAGGACCGCACTGTAGGGGATTAAAGGAGCGAATGGTGTAATGGGCCGCTAGAGCGTTGCCAGTTTGTAGGTAAGCAATTGGAATTTTTGACGTTTTGGTAGTGGGTGTTTATAATGCATCAACATTCTTCACTGATGCAAGCATCAATATATTCCTAAAAGGAGGTAAGAGAAAACGAGAAGAGCATTAATATGCAGGTTAAAAGAAAAAATTATATCGATGTGTAAAGATAGTTTGTTGTTAAAAGGAGGAATTTAGTAATGGTAGGAATTACTTCTTATGGGGCATATATTCCCAGGCTGCGAATAAATCGCAAGGTCATTTCCTCAGCTATGGGATGGTTTAACCCTGGAGCGTTACCTGGTGAGAAAGCAACGGTAAATCATGATGAGGATAGCCTTACCATGGCGGCAGCTGCAAGCATAGATTGTTTAAATGGGCTCGAACGGGGGAAAGTCGATGGCTTACACTTCGCTACCACTACTTCTTCCTATAAGGAGAGGCAGGGTGCAGGAATAATTGCTACTGCTCTCGACCTTCATTCTGATATCAGGACTGCTGACTTTACTGACTCCCTTAAGGCAGGAACTACAGCTCTTCTCTCTGCTTGTGATGCGATTAAGGCCGGGTCAACAAAAAATATGATAGTTTGTACCTCTGATTGCCGAGTGGCGAGGGCTGGCAGCTCTGAAGAACAAATCTATGGAGATGGTGCTGCTGCTTTGCTCATCGGAGATACTAATGTAATTGCCACTGTAGAAGGGGCCTATTCTATTTCTTATGATTTTATGGGCCAATGGAGGACGGACAGTGATAAATTTACTCGAGGCTGGGAGGATAGATGGATTCGAGACGAGGGCTATATCAAAATGCTTCCCGAAGCTATCTCCGGACTGTTAAAGAAATATAAGCTGAATATTAAGGATTTTGCCAAGATAGTTTACCCTTGCCCCTATCCTAGAGAGCATGCCGCTATAGGGAAAATGCTAGGAGCTGAACCAGACCAACTTCAAGACACCATGCTTAGTTCAGTTGGCGATACTGGTACAGCTTGTCCATTAATGATGCTTGTAGCAGCACTTGAGGAGGCTAAGCCAGGTGACAAGATTCTCGTTGCTAGCTTTGGGAATGGGAGTGATGCTTTATTCCTTCAGGTAACTGAGGAAATAGAGAAGCTAGGTGAGAGAAGGGGAATTAAAAAGCACCTTGCTCGTAGAAAAGAGCTAGATAGTTATGAAAAATATGTTTCTTTTTCCAATACGCTCGCGATAGAGAAAGGGCGGCGGGGTGAAGATGTAGGTCCTACTCAAGTGACAACCCTGTGGAGAGAGCGCAAGTCGATTTTAGCTCTCAAAGGTTGTAAATGTAAACGTTGTGGCACTCCTCAGTATCCCTATCAGAGGGTATGCGTGAAGCCTGGTTGTGGAGCTATTGATGAGATGGAAGAGTATAGTTTCTCTGATAAAAGAGGTGTCCTTTTCACTTATACTGGAGACAATTTAGCTTTCTCCATGAATCCGCCAGAGATATATGGCATAGTGAATTTTGAGGGGGGTGGCAGGTATTGGTTTAACCTCACGGATTGCGAACTCGATTCGCTCAAAGTAGGCACGCATGTGGAGATGAGCTTCCGCAGGAGATATATTCCTGAGGGACGGGGTATTTATGGATACTGCTGGAAAGCTGTCCCAGAACTAACATAGTAGTTGGAATTGTAAAGGAGGGAAAGATGCCAGAGGGTATAAAAGACAAGGTAGCAATTATTGGAATGGGATGCACGAAATTTGGAGAACGATGGGATACGGGACCTGACGATTTAATTATTGAAGCGTTTACCGAATGTGTTGAGGATGCCGGAATAGAAAAGAAGGACATCGAGGCTGCTTGGTTTGGTACCTGCTATGATGAACTTAATGTGGGGAAAAGCGGCATGCCTTTATCATATATACTGAAATTGCCTTTCTTACCCGTAACCAGGGTGGAGAATCTTTGCGCCACTGCTACGGAGGCTTTGAGGGGTGCTTGCTATGCGGTGGCAAGTGGAGCCTTTGATATAGTATTAGCCTTGGGCATGGATAAACTTAAAGATGCTGGTTATGGTGGTCTTCCTCATGTTGATATGGCTCTCGGGGGCACCACAAGGGGTATACTTACATGGCCAATCTTTACTGCACCTGGCGCCTTTGCCATGATGGCCACTAAATACTTTGCTCAATATGGCCTTAGCCCTGAGGAAGGCAAAAGGACATTAGCCAAGATATCATCAAAGAGCCACCATAATGGCACCCTGAGTCCTAAAGCTCACCTTCGCAGAGAAATATCTGTAGAAGCAATAATGAAGGCTCCCATGATTGCCTGGCCATTGGGCTTATTTGATTGTTGTGGAGTAAGCGACGGAGCCTCGGCTGCTATTGTGACTCGAGCGGACATGGCAAAAAATTTCAGGTCTGACCCCGTTTATGTTAAAGCTCTTCAGATTGCTGAAAGCTCGGGAGAGGAAATGATGTATACTGACTGGGACAGCGCTCATGTGGAGACAACTTATCGTGCTGGTGTCAAAGCCTATCAAGAGGCAGGGGTGAAAAACCCACGGAAAGAGATAAGCATGATGGAGACCCATGATTGTTTCTCTATTACTGAGCTCACTGAATATGAAGATTTACAAATATCGCCTCGCGGAAGGGCTAAAGAGGATGTCGATGCTGGATTTTTCAACCTGGATGGGCAAATTCCCAATGAGTCAGATGGCGGTTTAAAGTGCTTTGGCCATCCCGTTGGTGCCTCTGGGTTGCGGATGGTATATGAGATGTATAAGCAACTTCAGGGTAAAGCTGGCCCAAGACAGATAAAGAATCCCAAACTGGGGCTCACCCACAATATGGGAGGTATCCCGCTTTTGAACATAGTTAGTGTTGCCATTGTGGGTCTTTAATTTGCTTTCTCTTCTTATTACTAGAGTTGCTAGATGGCATTCGGCTTGCACATTTTTCTCGGAATAGGCTATACTAGCAACAGAGCTTCTTGGTGACTTTAGCGGAGTGGACCCACCCGTTCCCATCCCGAACACGGAAGTGAAACTCTCCAGCGCAGACGATACTTAAGGGGCGACTCTCTGGGAAAATATGTCGTTGCCAGGAAGCTCTATTTCTCTTCATTCTTTAATTTCGATATGTGAATGGAGTTGGTTACTTCGAGGCTGCCATACTCCATGACTTTATCAACCAAGTCTTTGCTCCAGAGACTATTTTCGACAATGCGTGTGAGCGATGTTGTATCAAGCTGAGAAACCTCTGCCCATTTATTTGCCTCTTTAATTGTACTTTCCAGTTCCTGGCGCTCGGCATCATTCTTGCCCGGAAATTTTAGTTTTTCATCAAATCTGACCCTTGCTTTGCAATCGTTGCCTTTTATGACCTCAACCTCTTCTCGCCTGGCATAATCAAGCATTGCCTCTCTCACCTTTCCCATCTCGTCTTTTATCCTTGCCTCCTCATCTCTGAGAGCTACATACTTATTAACGAGTGCGACCCCTGGCTCATTGAGATACTCGTTTACCGGTAGAGTTTCTACCTTGACGAAATGCCTTCTCAGCGGGCAGAGGTCGGGATATTCGCACCAAGCACACAGTCCAGATTCTCTTGGAGGGAAATCCTGAGCCGACTCTATCTCATTAATCAAGCTCTTAGTATCTTGAACTAAGTTTGAGATAGCTTCAGGGGTGCGGTAGGAAACCAGTTCCGTGTCGAAGGCAAGATAGTGCCAGATGAGCCTGATACTCTTAATATCTGGCCACTTCTTCTGGACTCCAATCTGGTATAAAGCAAGCTGCCTATCATTATCCGCTTGTTCTTGGCTGAGCAGATACGCTGAGGTTTTGTAATCATGAATTTCATAAACATCATCTTCGGTTCGCGACAGTCGGTCTATATAGCCCGTCATCCTGTACTTATTCTCGTCATCCAAGGAGAAATTAAGCCCCATCTCGGTGCCTATGGTTATATCTGAGCCAAAGGGCGAATATCGCTTGTAGTAAGTTTCAATCAGCTTTTCGCCCAAAGCCCTGTAGTGCTCCTGCGTTAGCTCTTTCCTTGTGATAACAATTGAGTCGTGCCAGTTCTCCCGCCAGATTTTGTTGTAGTAGGTGAGTAAATCGGGCAAGCTATTTACTTTGGTAAGCCTGACGTCGTCATAGCACTTCTTCAAGGTCTCATGAACCATCGTGCCCAAGAAGCCCTCAACGCCTTCGATATCCCGCTTAATCCTGTCCCGATAGCGAAGCTTGTACTTCAAGGGACACTCCTTATACATACTTAGCTGCGAATGAGAATAGATCGGCATAGTTATTACTCACTATCGGTTTCTGACTCGTACACTTTCCTGAGTATTCCTTCAACGTCATCACGTGCCAAACCGGCTTTTTGCATATCTCTATAAGCCTGCTCACGACTAGAGCCACTTTGCTTCATGGCCTGCGCAGATTCGTAAGGATTTGTCCCGATGAATGCTTCAATATCCCGCCACCTAACGGGTTTTGGTCCGTATACTTGATCCAGAACCCTCTCAACGTTCTCCTGGTTTAGGCCAGCCCTCTGCATTTTCTCATGAGTTTCTTTTCTAGTCAGATTACACTCCTGAAATCTCTTGGTAGCTCCCCAAGGATTGTTGACTATCTGACTTCTATTCGGAAATCCTTTGCAATACTCCGGCTTGTCTGTTTTCAGCTTGCACAAGTAACATTTCGGATCATCTCCTGTGCAAATCTCACCTTCATCCTCAGCGCAAAAATGCCAAATGTAGCTATCAACATACTTGCGTGGTTTCCCCAGAGCTTCTGCTATTGTTATCCCTGTTTTCCTGATATCTTCTGGCTTTCTGCTGGCCCTCACCTGAGCTCTATTAAGGTTGATTCTATTGAGAAACGCAATTGTGTGGGTATCGGGTTTGAACTCATCGATACCTATATTGTTGAAAAACTCGCAACAGGTCGCTAGTCCCACGCTGCGAAGCTTAAACGGGCTATTAGGGTCGGTGAAACATTTTATCAAAGGGGCGTCCGCAGGCCGGACATAGCACTTGCACAACGGGTCATAAGCTGCTGCAGGCAGATAGCTCTTGATGAGGGTACAGACAGACCCATGCGTAGACATAATCTGCTGGAACACTCTTGCATTATTGCGAATAGCAAGCAGTTCATCTTCAAGGAATCTTGCCTTCACCTTACTCTTGTACTGAGCGAATAGCTTTCCAATGTCGCTGTCGGTTAAAGCGGCGACGCTATTCACGTTGTAATTAAATAAGCTGACTTTCAGAGCAGGCAAGATCTTTTTCACAGATGCCCAATTTGCCTGCCTTGTCAGAATAGCCCTGCATAATCCCTTAAATATATAGTTATCGTCTCCACGAAAGTCACTAGGGGATGTTCGAATATTTTTCAATACTTTAGGCTTTTCAACTTGCAATGTATCCCTGATCCTGTCTATTAACATCTCACAATCTGGTTTGGACAGAATATTAATATTCATTTCTACCTCCTATTTTCTGCTGAATCTTCCAGTTCCATCTACCCTCTCCCTCAAAGCCTTCAGATTCACCACGTCTTCCTTGTTATATTCTAACAGCAAACTCAAGGCATCTTGGTCCCCATAATTCTGATATTTCCACCACAGCCATATTGCCGCCAGTCCGTCAACGCCCTGTAGCTGCCTGGAAATTCCCAATTGTTGCTCTACTGCCTTGAAGCCACCATAAAGATTATTCCTCCAGCAGTCATACATCAGGTCATGATGGCAAAACTCAGACTCAAGGTCTATTCCCAGAGAAGAATCAATGAAGGGAAGGTCGAATCGTTCAGTGTGTTTACCCCAGTAAACCTGAGGTCGTCATAGCACTTCTTCAAGGTCTCGTGAACCCTCGTGCCCAAGAAGCCCTCAACGCCTTCGATATCCCGCTTAATTCTGTCCCGATAGCGAAGCTTGTACTTCAAGGGACACTCCTTATACATACTTAGCTGCGAATGAGAATAGATGGGCATCTTAACCTTTGTTAGTCTCCCTTCGGATTGTTTGTTGGCACCCTTGTTCTTTACCCTACTCCCTTTGCGTGTTTATTCACAGGCAGTTCTCACCGAGTTAATCCAAATTGTTTCTTGGTACTAGTCGGATATGCCACTTATCCAGCTCTTCTAAGAACCACTCGTAAAATGCTGTTGGATTTCCTATATAAGGAAGCCTTACACTCCGTTGTATCCAAGCATCATTTACTTCAGTCCGGTTCCCACCTTTATCTTTTACCCGTAGTCCTCCCCACCTATCCCGAAGCTTCTCTGTGAGCCTGTATTGCTTCCCCTTCCCACGTCGTTTACCAATGGGTATGCATTTTGTCAATCTTCCAGATTTCTCATCCTCACGCTTTCCAAAGACTATAATATCTGCGTCGTTATATTGCCCTCTTGTATGTGCATTCCTACCACGTTCCCCTTTGTTTACAAGGTCTTTCGCGGAAATTGGCTTACCATCTACAATGTAAAGACCGATGATAGCATAGACAAGTCGATCTTCCTCTGGTTCACGCTTAATAGGCTTAAGACCTGCATAAAAAGCCAATATGTCACCATCATTTAATTCACGAATGGGCTTGCCCCTGTGGTGAGTCTTCTTAGAAGAGAAATCACACCCATCAACATCACCATATGATAATTCATAGAAGTCGGGGTCAAGGTGCACGTTCTTGCCCTTTAATTTGTCCGGCGGAAGGCGTTTCTCAAATTCCTCACAATCGCAATACTTATTGAACTCATCGTAAGTCGTTCTATGCTCTGGACAAACTTGCCTGCCTTCTGGTATGGGAACGTAAACGAAATCATAAACGGGGTCAGTGGTATTGTTATTTACTGGAGCATTCCAGCCACCAGATGTTAAATCTATACCTACTCTAACCAGTAATGCGTGCATGTTTTCCTCCTTTCTTTAATATTGGGGTGCTGTTTCACTCCAGCCTCTCCCGCAAAACCTTCAGATTTACCACATCCTCTTCATTATACTTCAGCAGTGTAGTCAACGCATTTTGGTCACCTCCATTCTGGTATTTCCACCACAGCCATACCGCCCCCAATCCACCGACGCCCTGTAGCTGCCTGGGGATTCCTAGCTGTTGTTCTACTGCCTTGAAGCCGCCAAAAAGGTTATGCCCCCAACAGTCATACATCAGGTCGTGATGGCGAAATTCAGCCTCAAGGTCTATTCCCAGAGAAGAATCAATGAAAGGAAGGTCAAACCGCTTGCCGTTATAGGTATAGATTGCATTTACGCCGTTGAGGGATTCGAGAAGATTCTCTCTGGTCACGGCTTCGCCCACTAATTGAATGAGCTTATCATCTTTGCTATTGCACAGATAAATGCCGACTACGGTTATATAATCATAAAACCGAGATAAGCCAGTGGTCTCTATATCAAGGTATGCATCAGTCAATTGCTTCATAGCTCGTGCCTTTAGATTGAAGTGTAGCACATACCAGTGACAGCTAGATTGTCACAAACTGCTATTTTGTTGGTATATGCCTATCGTTGTTGGAACAGCCTCGCTATATAGATATTGTCCTCTTTCTTACTCCAGTAGCTTGCGGAACTTCTCACGAGTAAGGGAGGCTTCTCTCAATATTTCTCGCAGTGTTCCCACCTTTATCTCTCGATGTCTGGGAATGGCCACAGTGTGGTTGGTCTTTGGGTGATAGTAAACCATATGGCTTCCTCTTTGCCTATCGAACACGAATCCTGCACGCTTCAGAGCTGCGGTCACCTGCTGCCAGGTAAGGCTGGGCAGTCGGCTCACACGACTACCTCACGCTCCTTAATCTGTGGTAATGATAACCCTCGCTCCTTGAGACTCTCTAGATAAACCTCTATGGCCTCTCTGATATTAGCCATAGACTCCTCAATGGTTTCCCCTTGGGAGATACAGCCAGGTAAGGAAGGCACATACACAGTATAGCCACCTTCTTGCTGAGGCTCCACGATTACCCTACATTTCATTTTGCCTCCTTTGTTATCAAAAGTATCTCTTATGCCCCATGCTTGGGTTAATTCTAGTATGACCCAGGCTCGAAAGCAATGCTTCACAGTGTTCATATTATCATTTACATGAGCGGCAGCATCTAGCACAAATGCTATTTCCTTTTAGAGACTTCCAGCGACTCTGATTGGGCGGTAGCTTCTAATTTATGGTCGGAAGAAGAAAAAGTTATCGTTGAGCCAAGCCTTGTCTTGAGAGTCAATGCTGAGGCAAGGTGGATGGCGTCGAACCCCCTGAGGCTGTGTCGTTCAGCAAGCGCGCCAGCAAGCTTCGATACTGGCCATTAGACATCTATGGCAAAGTAGGCACCCCAGTGCTGCTGCAGATTAGTTATCACGGTGTGATACTGCTCATCGGTAAAATCGCCTTGTCGGTGTTTCCTGGCAAAAGCGGCACAAGCTTCGGCGTATGCCACCTGCGAGGTAGCGACAACTCTAGCTCCGTCGAACAAAGCCTTCACTTCGTCGGAGCCATCTTCTCTAACATACAGCTTCACTAAAGAGCTCGTATCTAAATAAAGAATCATCGCCTGTCTTCAATAACAATCTCGGAAACAGGTTTACCACTAGCTGCTATGGGTTCTGGTGCGATTGGTTTGCCACCTTCCCAAATTGCCAGTCCTTCTTTGACCATCTCCGTCAATCGGCTGTAATTGTCAGACTCTTCCACAGGAACAATAAGCGCCACATCGCGGCCGCGATTGGTAACTACAACCTGTTCTCCACTTCTGACAAGAGAGATATAGTATTTGAGATTATTCTTTAGTTTTCTAATGCCTGCTTTGGCCATACCATCACCCCTTTTGTGGCAACATTATAAAGATTTTGTATCCACAATGTCAATCTTTAATCGCCCAGTGCAGCCACTCCTATCTGGGAAAGGTGGCATTTTACTTGGTAGTAGGCAAGATAACGAGGCTGTGACAGGTCATGCTGCTTTGAAAGAGTATGTCGCCATATTCTACACTCGTTTGCCACGGCTGTTCACGAATTTGACGAAATCATCTAGTTTTTTCATAGTACAGACGATTTTATCCACCAACCCTTCTCCATTAGTATTCCGGACTTCATCAGGTTCGAAACGTCTTGTTATGCCGAAGGTAATATCATCATAGTCAGCGCCATCTCCCTCAATCGCTTCCCCTATTTCACCGATGTACTTGACCAGGTCTTGCCTTTTCTTGAACTCGCTTAATTTTACTTCCCACTTATCTTCTGGGAGAAAAGATTTGTGATTCTCCTCACTTTGATAGTAGTACAAATCAATGAAGAACCCCTTGGGCATTTTAAACAATATACGGGATATCTCGTCTTTATCTGTCTTTATCTTTCTAAGCAGCTTCTTCCTCAGGGCATCATTTGTGACACGAACCCAAACGGAAAGGCCTTCGCTACCTAATTGAATACACCGGTGCGCCTTGACTTCTTTAACTTTCTTATCAGAAGTTCCTTTATTGTAAACAGGGAGGAAATAAAAAGTCGCCCAATCATACTTGTTTTTACCTTTTCGAATTCCTTCCGGGGGGCCGCACTTAAGATAACATTTCTTAGTCCTCTCAGATATATCCTCGGATAGAGCCAGCATCTTCCGTTTCAGTTCTTTCCTTATTTCTTCTTTTTCCTTCGCATCTAGCTCTTTTTGCTTCTGCTCGTTAAAAAAATCAAAGTACTTGTTATCATTAAAGCCAGTGAATCCAGCCAGCCCTTCCAAATATAGAAAGTCGCAGAATTGCGTTATTAAGAATTCGTTTTTTACATTGAGCAATCGCTTGTTTTCAGGTTCATCCTTTAATTCGCTAAAGAAGGTATATAACTGCTTCCATGAAATGACAGCAGGCTTGTGCAGATCTCCCAGTATCCCTTTGTGATTCTTAATCTGATTTTTGTCTAGTCCATCATAGCGCTTACTTTCAATAAGAATTGTCCACTTTTTCCCAAGCAACCACGCATCAGGGATGCTTGCCTCAGTTTCAGGCCTTGTGTTTTCCGCGTAGATTTGTTCAGTAAAACCGTGGGGGACTATACCCAATATTCGCTTAGCTGTCTCTCGGCCAAGATACTTGTCACCGGGATTCCCTTGCTGAAGTAGGAACTTATCCACTTTTGGGGGCACAAGCTTGACTCCTATTTTCCCGCTCAGCCAGCTAATAAACCGTTTACATATCTCACCATTACCATCGGTAAGTTCTAAGACATTAATAAGAGCCTTGGTTACATTGTTCTCAAGTGCTTTTGTTTCTTCAGTATCACCGTTCTCCGTATCACCGCCTTTTGTCGGTCCTCTATAATATTCAAATATGTTGTGACCCTTTATGTTGTGACCCTTTTCATAATCCATTCTATTCCCTCCTTTGTTTTTAGAATTACATACCTTTGTGACATCTAGATTGTCACAAATTGCTATTTTTTCTTATAGACATCCAGCATAGCTTTAGCCGTCTCGATAATATCCTGGCGCAGTTCCTCTGGCTCCAGCACCTCCACCTTCTCTCCCCAGCTCAATATCCAGAAACAGAGTTCGTCTGTAACGGTCACCCGCAGTGTCATTATTACCGAGCCATCCTTTTGCCTCTCCACCACCTGTGAGGAATGCCATACTGTCTCCTCCATTATCCTGGCTATTTCAGGGTCAAACTTCAGCTTAACCGTCTTGGCCTCACCATAAACAGTGATGCCCCAGGAAGAACCCAAAAATTCATTAGCATCAAAACCATGTGGCATAACATAATGCTCAAGGGTTGGTTCTATGCTTTCTATGCGCTCTATCTTGAAGGTGCGTATTTCATGGGCACGATGGCAATAGGCAATAACATAGCTTGAGTGCCCTGCCGCCGCTGGCTCAATAAAATATGGCTCTATTGTGCGTTCAGTTGTCTTCTCTGCCTCCAGTGCCCTATAGATTATTTTAACTCGTTGCTGGGATATCCACGCCTCAGCTAGAGTCGCCAGGGTGCGCAAATACCTGTCGTCCTTTGGTTGTTTCTGCATCCACTCCATGGTCTTTTGAATTTGCTCTCTCAACGGAGGTGAGACTATGGAATTCAACTTCATGAAGGTAGAGGCTACATTGGGGTCATAGCGATGGGTGTAGCTGAGCATCAGCCGGGCAGCGAGAAAAACATTCAAGGCTTCAGGCAGGGTAAAGTGGATGGGGGGGGAGAAGATAACCTTCTGTGATACCGCGCTTAGTGCTCTCTTCCCAGATGGGCACGCCCAGCTCAGTTTCCAGGGCAGCCAGGTCACGATATGTAGTTCTTTTGCTGACTTCACACCGGCTAGAGATATCTTCTATCTTCAAACCCCTGGGATTCTGGTAGAGCAGGTGCTCTACTTTCAGCAAGCGCGCCGTTCGGTCTGTTTTCCGTCTTTCAGCTTCACTCAATTTCACTGTCTCTCATTAGCCCAAAGTTGCCTGATTTTCATTATAACACCTGCCATAAGAATATTCGTAAAAAGCTAAAACTCCAGCCAAATTTGTGACAGACCGTCGTCACATGCCCATGCTATTCTGATTCTTAGCTGCAAATTAAAGAGATGGGGAGGGTGAATAAAAGATGACCGCGGAAGAACGTTTTCTGGAGGCTATCGACGAGGAAGATAACGAGGAGCTTGAAGCGCCTGCTCCGTATGACCGGTTTGCCAGGAGGCATGAAAAGCTCCAATACAAGAACAAGTCTGCTAGCGAGAATTTCTTGGGCAAAGGCAGCCGAGCAAATGCAGTAGCCATACTGCCCAGATACTACGGTGAACTGCTGACCTGGGCACTCGATCGCTACATTGAGAAAGAGGGGTGGAAGGTTATTCGAATCCTCGGCTACCGTGGCCGTGAACCCATATATATAGATGTGAGCACGGACTGCGATAAGTGTGAGGACCTTTTGATGAATGGCCAATTATTATTAGAGAAGGGTGATAGCCATTTCATAGTTACCGTGGACATAAACCTGCAGTGGAGAAATTCAGTCCAGGTAGAAGGTTCTGCCAAAAGGAGAAAGGAAATAGAGAAATTCGCCGACGGCGTCAAGGCTATCGCCAAAGAGCAGAACTTCTACCGGGGTAAGAAAATTGAGTTCGGAGGGCGTATTCACTTTCTGAATATCAAAGACAGGTCGTGGGACAGCATTATACTGGCTCCTGCCATAAAGCGAGAAATCGAGGCTAATACCATTGATTTCTTGAACAGGAGGAAACACTGGGCAGAATATGGGATACCCCAGAAAAGAGGCGTTCTGCTCGCAGGTGAGCCGGGGACAGGGAAAACAGTAATCTGCAAGGCGCTGATGGCAAATGCCAATGGAGTAACCTGCATCACGACCAATGCCTATGGGTTGAGCGCTGATGAGTACATCACCGAGCTTTATGAGATGGCTCAAGACCTCAGTCCATGTATCGTTTTCATCGAGGATATAGACCTAATAGGGCTAAACCGGGAGGAGTATCTCTACCAGCATGGCCCTGCGTTGCTCTCGTTGCTCAACGTACTCGATGGGGTTGAAGAGAAGCAGGAAATCGTAACCGTGGCTACCACCAATAACCTGCAGACGCTGGATAGGGCCATAAGCCAGCGCCCATCGCGCTTTGACCGCGTCGTAAAGCTCTCTCTCCCACTACTGGAAGAACGGAAAGAACTAATCAGCTCATTGTGTCAGAAAATACCCGTAGATGAACCCACCCAGGATTATATTGCCCGTAGGTCAGAACACTGCACCCCAGCTCAGCTACAGGAGGTTATCTACAGCCTGGTCATAGAGCACTCTGATGAACTATCCGCTGCTCAGTCGCCAAATCTTGAATTTGGCAAAGATGATATTGACCGAGTCATCTCAAGGATAAATGGCAGGAATGGGCAGCACATAGGTTTCAATATCTCTGGTAATCACAATGGTGACAAGATGGCCTGTGTGGAAGCTTTGGAGCAAAGCAAGTGTTGAGCAGACTGCTAAGAGTGTTTTTGATTCCACCATTGTTAATTGCTGTGACTGCCTTGGTCATCGTTGGGCTCAAAGATTTTAACTTACTGAGCGTAATAATTCCCAAACTCATAGTGGCAATTGTTATTATTGGGATTCCGATACTTATCGTGAAGAGAGTGTTTTTCCCTAAATACTAAGAAGAAAGGAGAGTGAGAAGGATGAAACATCCGGTAAGGTGTCCAAAATGCGGAGGGACCGGCCAGGTACCTAGAAAAGGCTTGCCGCCTATGCTGAAAGGGGCAATCGGGATTCGTCAGCACGACGAATGTCCTGTTTGCAACGGCGTAGGTTACGTCGAAGACTAGAGAATGTGAACCGAAACCCTGACATTGGATACTCTAGGTTAGAGCAGCCGACGTGGCTCGGCAGACACACTGGGAAGTGGCACCATGTGAAAAATATTGCGTGGTGCCACCCCTATGAACTTGCGGGTTCTATATATGAAGGGAAGAGGGATAGAATTTTATATCCCCAAGGTGGGAAAAGATTTCTATATGCCTAGGGTGGGTAAAGACTTCTATGTGCCTAAGGTAAGCAAGGATTTCTATGCTCCTAAAATTAGAAAGGGGGGACTCTTCTAATTTTAGGATGAAAATATTTTGGCTTCATCATCTTCCCCTGTCATTGCGAGGAGCATAGCGACGAAGCAAACCCTAACATAGGGTTGCCATATCTTCATATCTCGGTCGGGGACAAGCCCCGACCCTACGACATATAACCGTAGTGGCGGGGTTCATCCCCGCCTTATACTCGCCAAGAAGAATTGCCTGATATGTTACCCATCTATCTGAACTAAATCACTGGCAGCACAATGATAAGCATTTTCATTCCGCAGGAGCTCCGGGGTTTAATCTAACCACATTGATAATCAGTAAGTCGCCCTTGTAATAGTGGGGTAAATCATCAAAATATTTGGTATCGGTAATTCAGGAGAAGGCATATAGCGGGGTTCGGAAGATAAAGCCATAGGTTTCTACGGGATGATTATGCCTGATTGGTGTCTCAGTTGATATCACCGCTGTGGTCTAAATGCTTATAGTAAATTATAACAACAAAATCTGTTAGAATATTCGCAGATTGCTTGATTGTCACCCTGAACGGAAGTGAAGAGGAGATTCTTCGGTCGATTCGCTCCCTCAGAATGACAAATGGTAGTGGCGGGGTTTATCCCCGCCTGATCCCTACAAGCAATATTGAAGGCACATGGCGGAACTGGAAATAGAAATTGCTAAATTGATAGGGGAATGCCATGTCAAAACAGGCAAGCTATTGACCATCGGTACTATTGAGTCGGCTACTGGCGGCAGGATAGCTGATAAAATAACCAATGTTTCTGGCAGTTCCGATTATTTTAAGGGCTCTGTGGTAGCATATAGTAACGAGGCAAAAACTAATGTCGTTGGGGTAAAAAAGGGGACTATAGAAAATTATGGAGCTGTTAGCTCACAAACAGCTATGGAAATGGCTCAAGGTGGCAGAGAACTCCTGGATGTGGATATATGCATTTCCGATACTGGCATTGCGGGTCCTTCAGGTGGCAGTCCTGAAAAGCCTGTAGGACTGTTTTATATTGGCTTAGCTAGTGAGAACGAGTGTCTGAGTCAAAAACATGTCTTTTCTGGTAATCGGGAGGAAAACAAGCGGGATGCTGCTGGGACAGCGCTAGTTATGTTGAAGCAACATTTGCTACACTGCATTAGCAAGTGAGGGTGTTTAAAAATGTAGTTGCCCAATTTATTGGGCAATAAGAGCCTGATAAATCAGGCAACTACAAATTAATCCTCTCTCATCAAGGGAGAGGAACTTTAGTGGAAACTTATGAGGGGGATACTATAAAAATGGCAACTTTTGATTTAAACGAAATAAAGTCGCAAGCAAAGAGCAATTTTACCGAGGCTTGGAGAGCAACGGCAAAGCTTATCCCAACAGGCACTAAAATCAGTCTGGAGGGAAAAGGCAAACCCCATCTTGTGCGGGAATTGGTGCAAAAATCTCGTGAAATATTGCTAAATCTAGGTTTCGATGAGGTGGAAAATCCTACAATCTTACCCGACAGCGATGTTGTTAAGCAGTATGGTCCTGAAGCGCGAGTTATTCTTGACAGGGTTTTTTATCTAGCGGAGTTACCCCGTCCTGAAATAGGGCTGAGCGCGAAAAGAATAGCTCAGGTAAAGAAGATAGCGGGGGAAATCGACATTGAAAAACTACAGTCTGTTTTAAGAAGCTACAAAAAAGGGGAAATTGAGGCAGATAACCTTATTGAGGAGCTCATGGCTAGGCTGAGCATCACTGATTACCAGGCTACAGAGCTTTTGAACCAGGCTTTCCCCGAACTTTACAAGCTTCGCCCCTTGCCTTCTGATAAGACTCTAAGAAGCCACATGACAGCTACCTGGTTCCACACTTTAGCAGCATTGCAGGATAAATCTGGCTTTCCCCTCGCCTTATTCTCCGTGGGACCTCGGTATCGCAATGAGCAGAGAGAGGATGCCCAACATCTACGAGTCCATCACTCAGCCTCAATCGTTATAATGGATCCTGAGGTGTCATTGGACGCAGGAAGGGAAATAACAGAAGGAATCCTAAAGCAGTATGGCTTTTCCGATATTAAATTTGAGACGAAGACAGCGACATCTAAATATTATGCTCCAGGGCAAGAGCAAGAGATATTCATTAAGCATAAAGGGAATTGGCTCGAAGTTGCCGATATTGGAATGTATTCTCCGATAGCCTTAGCAAACTTTGATATTAAGTATCCGGTATTTAACGCTGGTTTTGGGGTTGAACGACTAGCTATGCTTCTCTATGAGCTAGATGATGTTAGAAAAGTAGCATATCCCCAGTTTTCCATAGCTGACTATTCTGATGAAGAAATAGCCAAATCTATTACCTGCATAGTAAGTCCTAAAACCACGAAAGGAAAGAAAGTAGCCAGGGCAATCGAGGAAACTGCTCGAAAGTATAAAGACGAGATTGCGCCCTGTGAATTTCTAGCCTGGGAAGATAACTTTATTCAAGTGAAAGTTACAGAGAAGGAAGCAGGCAAGAGGCTAATCGGGCCCGCAGGGTTTAACGAGATTTGTGTCGCTAATGGCGCTATTTATAGTGATATTGCGCCTTCAGGGGCATATACCGGGATAAACTACATGCGTGCCATTGCCGTAGGAGCAGCAGCTTCAATCGAAAGCAGCAAAGATAACCTAAGCTATCAGGTGAAAATGATAAAGCATCTCTCGGACCTCAATTTACAAATTCCGGAGGCTATTCGGGAGCATATAGAAGGGCAGCAAAAAAAGATTGGGGTTAGTGGTGCTGTATTTGTGACTATAGAGGCAGAACCAGTAAAAGGGTGCTAACTCTCCTTTGTCACCCTAAGCGAAGCGAAGGGTCTAGAAACAGAGGAGCAATATTAAATAATTCAACTTTAGTTGTGCCAAAGGCACAATCAAAATTGAAGCTGAAACCAAAATTGAAGAGCCGCGTTTTAAGCAGGGGGCGAACCATCGCAAGGGGGAAACATGGCGAAACAAGCAGAAAGTAAATCATTACAAAAGCTCGCTAACTTGCGCAGGCAACATAAGAGCTTTATAAATATTATGCCCCTACAGACAGGAGGCATGCTTACCGAGGCTGCCCAAAAAGCTTTAGTGGAATTTGGAGATGGTTATTCCGTATGCGATTTCTGCCTTGGCAGCTTGTGCAATATAACAAATCCTCCTGTTAGGGAGTTTGCGCATGAGCTTTTACCGGAGTTCTTGGGCTGCGAAGTTGCTACTTTAACCTATGGGGCAAGGGATGGCATATTTATGATAATGCACTCTCTGGCAAAGCCAGGAGGTTCAATTATTGTTGATGGTAACAGACATTACACCACGGTTGTTGCTGCTGAAAGAGTGGGATTGAATGTAATCGGAGTGCCTTCTTCGGGATATCCAGAGTTCAAGGTTGATGTTAACGACTATGTATCACTTATAAAAAAACACAATCCTAAATTGATTCTATTAACCTATCCCGATGGCAATTATGGCAATATTTCCGATGCCAGAAGACTAGGGGAAATTGCCCAGGAATATGACATTCCCTATATTGTTAATGGAGCATATGCCGTGGGCCGGATGCCGGTAAATATGGAGGGGTTGGGAGCGGATTTCATTGTTGGTAGTGGGCACAAAAGCATGGCCTCTGCTGGACCTTGCGGGGTGTTGGGAATGAAAAGGAAATGGGAAGAAATCGTGCTGAGGAAATCCGAGGCATACGGCAATAAAGAGCTTGAATCGCTGGGTTGCACCTTGCGGGGAACTCCCCTGGTAACACTTATGGCTTCCTTTCCTTATGTGAAAGAAAGAGTTAATCACTGGGATGAGCAAGTATCAAAGGCACAATGGTTTTCCCGCGAGCTGGAAAAATTGAGCTTTAAGCAATTAGGAGAAACACCACACCAACATGACCTGCTACACTTTGAGACTCCGGCGCTCTATGATATTTCCAAGCATGTTCGGGAGCGGGGATACTTTCTCTACAAGGAGCTGAAAGAAAGAGGCATTTGGGGACCGCAGCCAGGCCTGACGAAAGCTTTTAAACTTTCCACCTTTGCCGCTACCAAAGAACAGCTACAATTTGTCATAGATTCCTTTAAAGCCATCCTGAATAAATATGGATAGCTTGTCTTGTGGGTTAGCTTCAAGGCACCTTGTTTTCGATTGTAGTTGCCTGATTTATCAGGCAATAGCTAGAATAGTCGCGTAGAAACCTCATTGTGTCTTTGTGCATGGGCCATCTTTAACTGCTGGAAATGTGACTGAAATGAAGCGGAGGCGATATCATCCGTGCACATAAGTATAGCATCTTCACCATCATTGGAGTAATACCTGAGGCGTCTCCCCACCGTTTGAAACCCGTACTTTTCATAAAGCGCCTGAGCCATTTTATTGGAAGCACGTACTTCTAAAGTGACTGCGGTAGCATCTAACTGTGTAGCTAGTCCAATGATTGAGATGAGCAATCCCTCGCCTATACCAATTCGGCGGTAATTATTTCTTACAGCAATAGTGGTGATATGCGCATCTTTTAACATTAACCAGAAACCAGCAAAACCAATGATATATTCTGTTTTAGGTTTCCCCTTATTGGGGGAGTGATTGGGACTAAAAAGCCGTTTGAACAAGGGTAGTTGTTGCACACCTTGTCGGTTTAGTTCTGTAGAAGCTACTATGTAGCGAGCTATTGGATTGTTGAAGTCTTGTTTATACGAGGGATGAGACCGGAATACCCACTCACCAGGGAAAGCCTCATGGTCTATTTCAGCTACCTGAGGGATATCCTTATTTTTTATAGGGCGAATGATATAATCCGCCATTGTTTATTTTACCACCTTCACCTTAGTTCCTTTGCTTCACTAGAGAGAGATAGATTCATTACTTGGAATTTTAGCATAGCAGTTGATGGTAAATCATGCTATCTTAAAGTTACCTTGTTATAATGAAGTTTTAAGCATGAAAAATATACTAGACCTCCATGTTCAACTAGCTCCCCGCCACTATAAAGGATTAATTCTGGCTAATCCAGTGATGGCGGCTGCTGGCACGGTTGGTTACGGCGTGGAGTATAGTAAAATTGTTGACATACAGAAATTAGGCGCTATTGTTTGTAAAGGGATTACCCTTATGCCACGGAGTGGTAATCCTCAACCGCGGCTGATGGAAACTGCCAGTGGCTTGCTTAATTCTGTTGGTCTGGAAAATATCGGTATTGCTGCCCTGCTCGAGGATAAAGCGCCTATATGGGCAAATTGGCAGGTTCCAGTCATAGTTAATGTTGCTGGAGAAACAATAGATGAATATATTGCTGTGGCGAGTAAATTAGAAGGCATACCAGGGATAAGTGGTATTGAGCTAAATATTAGTTGTCCCAATATCTCAACTAATAGTATGGAGTTTGGCGCAAATCCGAGACTCGCGGCTAAATTGACTTCAGCGGTTAAAGCGGTAACCAGCTTGCCAATCATAGTTAAGCTGAGTCCTAATGTAACTGATATTAAAGAAATCGCCCTGGCAGTGGAGGAGGCTGGAGCCGATGCTTTAACTTTGATTAATACGGTGAAAGGAATGGCAATCGATATAGCTAAAGGGAAGCCTTGCTTGGGGAATACTACTGGTGGGCTTTCTGGTCCTGCTATCAAACCTATAGCACTCTACATGGTGTATGAGGTAGCGAAGGTTGCCCATATTCCATTGATAGGTTGTGGTGGTATTGCTTGTGCCACAGATGCGCTGGAGTTTATTATGGCTGGAGCTAGTGCAATACAAGTTGGCACAGCTAATCTAACTAACCCTCATAGTAGCCTTGTTATATTGGAAGGGATAGCAGATTTCATGAAGAATAAAGGAATTACGAATTTAACTGAGTTAGTTGGCGTGGCTCAGGATAACTCCTGACAGATTTTTATTTAGCAGTTAATTCCTTTCAGATAAAGCTTGCAATGTCATTTTGAGCTATATTTTTCTTGTAATAGCCTTCTCAATACCTTGCCTGTAGGCGACCTCGGTAAGCTACCCACCACTATCACGGAGCTCGGCACAGCGTAACTTGGCAAATTTTGCTGGCAAAGTTGTGTCACTTCCTCTGATGTTAGACTCTTTCCCTCCTTGACGACTATAGCAGCTATTGGCACTTCACCCTGTTCATTATCAGGTACGCCGAATACCGATGCTTCTAATATAGAAGGATGATGGTAAATCACTTCTTCCACTTCCACAGGGTAGATAGTTTTGCCTCCACTGGTGATAACATCTTTTTTCCTTCCGATATGGTAAATATAGCCTTCCTCATCCATAGTGGCTAAATCCCCGGTATACACATAGCCATCACGAAAAACCTCCTTGGTAATCTGTGGCAACTTCCAATATCCCGTCATTGTGTTGTCCCCTCTAACTATAACCTCCCCCGTTTCTCCAGGAGCTATATCTCTGCCATAATCATCAACAATCCTCACTTCAGTATCGATTGCCTCACGACCACAAGAAGTTAACCTCTTCACCTTTTGAGGAGGTCCCTCTAATACCATCTCCACAGCAGGCAAAATAGATACAGGCGTTGCCTCCACAAGCCCGTAAACTTGGTTAAATACTTTACCGAAGGCAGCAACAGCTCGTTTCAGAACTTCCAATGGCAAGGGGGCACCACCAAACCAAACACAGTTTAGGCCACGAGTGTTGTATTTATTCAGATGAGGGTAATCAAGGAGAGAAATAATCTGCGCCGGCGTCACAAAAGTGGCTGTTACTCTCTCCTTCTCCATAACTTCCAGAGCAGTTTGAGCATCGAATTCCTTTAAGATAACAAGGCTAGAGCCAACATAAAAATAGGGGAAAATATTAAGGATAAGAGGAGCCATCCAGAACAAAGGGACCGCTATAAGAGTAACATCAGTATGTTTTATGCCCCCCGTAATAACATAGTTCAGGGTGATTGCTATGATGCTTCTATGTGTATGCATAACCCCCTTGGGCAAACCTGTAGTGCCACTGGTGTATAGTAAATAAGCTAAGTCCTCTTCTTTAATTTCCAAATTTGGCTCATTGGAAGGATGTTGGGAGACAAATTCTTCATAATTTATCAGGCCTTCGCTACTAGCACCGACGATAATAAAATTCTTTATCCGGCTTAAACCAGGTCTTATAGAATCAACCAAAGATAGGTAATTATCTCCAAAAACTAATGTATTAGCTTCGGCATCATTCATAAGATAACTTAGATCCTGACCGCTTAGCATGTGATTGAGGGGAACCAGAACTAATCCGCCTTTCGCTGCAGCACAGTACAACTCCACAAATTGAGGGCAATTATCCAGCAATACGGCTACCCTATCGCCTTTGTTCAACCCCAAAGCTATTAAGCCATTTACTAGACTGTTTACTCTATTATTAAACTCCTCAAAGGTATATCTACTATCCCCGAAAATTAAAGCTGCTTTCTTAGGATATCTCTTAGCATTCCTCTTTATTATGTCTCCTATAACCATTAGCATTCCTCCTTCATCATGTCTCCTATAACCAGGGCCAAACTTTGACTTTAGATTTTACCATAGGCTTATATTCCACTTTTACCTTCAGCCTCTTTTGTTCCGGTTAACTCCTTCTGGATAAAGCTCACAATGTCGCTTGTTGAACTGCCTGGACCAAAGACAGCTTTTACGCCCATTTGTTGTAAAGCTGGAATATCATCCTCAGGAATTATACCACCGGCGATAACCAGAGTATCACCCTTTCCTTTTTTTCTTAAGTTATCCATAATCAGAGGGAAGAGCTCTAAGTGAGCCCCGGACAGGATGCTCAGCCCGACAACATCCACATCTTCCTGGATGGCTACCTCAGTAAGCATTTCTGGAGTTTGTCGGATGCCAGTATAAATCACCTCCATGCCAGCGTCTCGTAGAGCCCTGGCTACAACTTTGGCACCCCGGTCATGCCCATCCAATCCCGGTTTAGCTACAAGAATGCGAATTCTGCCTTCCTTCGACATATTTCAGCTTCCCACCTGCTTAATCCATCTGGCAAAGCTCGAGAAGTACGCCCCTGGTTGATTTAGGATGGACAAAAGCAATCATACCTTCTAAGCCGCGGCGTGCCTTTTTATCAATCAACTCCACGCCTTTGCTGGCTAGTAAATCAAGTGCTTGGTCAACATCGTCTACCTCAAGGGATATATGGTGTAAACCTTCACCTCTCTTCTCCAAAGCTTTGGCCATAGCACTTCCAGGAAGTGGCTCCAATATTTCGAGTTTGGTAGTACCACCCATGTCAACAAGCACTGATTTCACTCCTTGTTCGGTCACAGTTTCAACTTTACCAGGCTTGGCATTAAATAAATTCTGGTAAAGCTGTAAAGTCTCATCTAAATTCCTGACCAGAATTGCTACATGACTAACTCCTTTGACCATGATTTAACCTCCCTTTTAAAAAGCTAAAAATTCCTTTTGAGTGCCGAAAACTTTGCGGAGCACATCACACATCTCGCCTAAAGTGGCATAAGCCTCTACACATTCAAGGAAGGCAGGCATAGTATTATCTTTGCCCCGAGCTACATCCTCCAGGCGCTTAAGGGTCTGCTTCACCTTATCGTTATCCCTTCCATTCTTAATCTGAACCAGCTTTTTCTTTTGGTTTATTTCTACCTCTGGGCCCACTCTTGACAAGGTTATTTTAGGGGAAGGCGAGATAAATTTATTAACCCCGACTACAACACGCTTACCGCTTTCAATTTCTTGCTGGTAATGGTAAGAGGCTTCCTGAATTTCCCTTTGCTGATAGCCCTGCTCGATAGCAGCGGCAGCGCCACCAAGATTGTCAATTTTAGCAATATATTTGCTGGCCTCTTCCTCTAGTTTATTGGTGAGGAATTCGGTGTAGTAGGAACCGCCAAGGGGATCGGCGACATCAGCAACATTGCTTTCGTAGGCCAGGATTTGCTGGAGGCGTAGCGATTGTCGGACTGCATCTTCGGTAGGAATACAATGTCCTTCGTCGTAGCAAGAGATTGCCAGAGACTGCACACCCCCCAACACTGCGGCTAGTGCTTGAACTGTAGCTCTAACGATGTTATTCATAGGTTGTTGACTAGTAAGCGTCACGCCTCCAGTTTGGACATGAGTGCGGAACATCCAGGAGCGAGGATTCTTAGCATCAAATCTTTCCTTCATTATCTTTGCCCAGAGACGCCGCAATGCTCTTAGCTTGGCTACTTCTTCAAAGAAATTGTTATGAGTTTGAAAAATCCAGGATATTCTTGGGGCAAAGGAATCTACATCTAGTCCCGTATCAATAATTGCCTGGACGTACTCAATGGCATCAGCTAAAGTGAAGCCAATTTCCTGAGCTGCAGTAGAACCTGCCTCTCTTATGTGATAGCCCGCAATGTTAATGTAATTCCAGCGAGGAAGATATTTGCTGCAGTATGCTGCCGTATCAGCGATTAAGCGTATGGAGGGCTTGGGCGGGAAAATATAGGTACCCCGAGCAATATATTCTTTTAGAACATCATTTTGAGTAGTGCCATCCAGTTTAGCTGACTCTATTCCTTGTTTTTTAGCTACTGCGATATACATAGCGAGGATAGGGGCACATGGAGCGTTTATGGTCATTGAAGTGCTAATCTTGTCTAAAGGAATACCCTCGAATATAGTCTCCATATCTTGGAGGCTGTCTACAGCGACACCAACTTTGCCCACTTCGCCTCTGGCTAAAAGGTGGTCCGAATCATAACCAATTTGTGTAGGTAAGTCGAAGGCTACACTTAAGCCAGTTTGCCCTTGCTCTAAGAGGTAGTGGTAGCGTTGGTTAGTTTCCTCAGCAGAGCCAAAACCAGCATATTGGCGCATCGTCCATACCCTGCCCCGATACATATCAGGTTGGACGCCTCGAGTAAAGGGATACTCACCGGGATAGCCCAAATCTCTGAGGTAATCAAAGTCTGCGGAATCTTCAGGAGTATAAACGGTGTCAACTTCTATATTTGAAGTTGTTTCAAATTTATCCTGTCGCTCGGGAAAACGCTTTAATGCCGAAGCCAATGTGGTTTCACGCCATTCTTGCTTACTTTTGCTCGCCATGGTCACCCCCGTAGTAAATTACTAGCATTAGTAAATCATTCTAGCATAAGCTTAATAGAAGTTAAATCACTTATTGCTCAGGCTGTTTAGTTTATTATCCTGAGCACTCCGAGATTGCTTCTTAAAGTCAAAGTGATAAGGCTTGCTTAACCCTGAATTAACTTCTGGCCTGCAAGGAAGGCTTCCCTTAATGCTGTGGGGTGCTTGTTGATAGCTCCCTTCGCCTCTATTCCCGAAAAGAGCAACTCCCCAGCATAGCTTATATCTAATGTAGCAAACCAGCTTTTTACTGTGGCTATGGCAGGCCCAAATAAATCAGAGAGCTTTGCGCCGCCTGCAGAAATAAACAGCCCTTTACGCTCTCCGTGAGAATTGGCGGTGCTGGGAAGATTAAGGACATATTTTGTTACCCACAGTGCTTGACAGCGGTCTATCATAGCTTTTGTTTGCGCTGTTACACCCATAAAGAAAATAGGGGAGGCGAGAATCAGGTAATCTGCCTCCCTTAGCTCTTGATATAGCCATTGCATGTCATCTTCTATGGCACACTTGCCTGAGGGCAAGCATTTATCGCAATGGCGACAAGGAGCTATGTCGTGTTCATCAAGAACGACTATCCTTGTTTCAGCCCCTTGTCCGCCAGCACCAAGCATCGCCGGCTGTAGAAGCAGGTCGGTATTACCGCCGCGTCGAGGACTGCCAGCGATGCCCAAAACCCTGAGCCTCGAAGCTGCCATACTGTCTAATGGCGCTTAAGCTTATTTCTTATCAGGATTAGCTCGGCTCAAAAAGGGTGTCACCATATCTATGGGCAAGGGAAATATTATGGTATTGGTTTTTTCTGTGGCAATACCAGTCAATGCCTGTAGATAACGAAGTTGCAGGGCTGCAGGTTGAGCAGAAATGATTCGAGCAGCTTCAGTCAATTTTTCTGCTGCCTGATATTCACCCTCAGCATGAACAACCTTAGCACGCCTTTCTCGCTCAGCTTCAGCTTGGGCTGCCATAGCTCGCTTCATTGTATCTGGCAATTCTACATCCTTAACCTCCACCATGCTTACCTTTATCCCCCAGGGATTTGTGCCTTCATCAACAACTATTTGTATCTTCTCATTAAGTCTATCCCGATGTGCCAATAACTCATCCAGTTCAGATTGCCCCACGATATTTCGCAGAGTAGTCTGGGCAAGCAGCGAAGTTGCCTTTATATAATCGAGCACTTTAAGAATAGAATCTTCGGCAGCAACTACACGAAAATAAATTACAGCATCAACTGTAACGGTAACATTGTCCATGGTCATGCATTCTTGCTGTGGCACATCCATGGTGATTACACGAAGGTCGATCTTCCTCATACGCTCAACAAATGGTATAAGAAAGACAAGTCCTGGTCCTCTAAGACCAACCCATCTACCGAGGCGGAAAACACCTCCTCTTTCATACTCTTGAACGATTTTGATAGCATTTGCCAAGAGTATTATTACTGCTACGGCGATAATGATGTAGATTAATGAGCTCATTTTCCCTCCTTTTCTTCAGTTTTCTTAGCCACCCATAACTTCAATCCTTCTACTTTAGTTATAACCACCTCCTCTCCAGGTGCTACTGTATCATTTCCTGCAATGGCTGTCCATAACTCGCCTTCAGCTAAAACTGTGCCTTTGGGATTGAGTGTCGTTTGTGCTACAGCTTCCTTCCCTATCATGTCCTCGGTGCCAGTAGTGAGTTTTCGCCCTTGAGCTTTAACAATCGCATAAATGACAAAGATAACAAAAGCAACGGCAAAAACTATAGCTATGATAATCGGGCCTGTTATTTCCATGTGTAGTAAGCCCCCTTTCCTATTTTTTCGATTTTCTTGTCACCCATAATTTCAACTCCTCTACTTTGCTTATTATCACCTCCTCACCTCTTTCTATTCTATCCTTTTCCGTTGTGGCTGTCCATAGTTCACCTTGGGCAAGAACTGTGCCTGTAGGGTCCAGGGGTGTTTTGGCTATGGCTACTTCCCCTATCATACCTTCAGCCCCTGTGGCCTTGCGCCGTTTTTGTCCTCTAACGATAGCGCCGATGACAAAGACAGCAAAGGCAGTGATAGCCACTGTTACCCCGGCAATCAACCCACGATTGACCTCTATTCCCGGGCTGTGGCTGAACAAGATTAGCGAGCCTATGACCAGCGAGACTACACCTCCGGCAGTCAATAATCCGAAGCTTGTAGTAAAATACTCGGCGATAAAAAGTCCCATAGCAAGCAAAATGAGCGCTATGCCTCCCCAGTAAGCATTAAGCACACCTAAAGAGTAAAACGCCATGAATAAACTGATGCCACCTACCACTCCAGGGAAAACCATTCCCGGGTTGGAAACTTCGGTGATTATCCCTATTGTAGCCAGGGTAAACAGGATGTAGGCAATATTGGGGTCACTGAGGACTTGCAAGAACTTCTCAATGGCGTTCATTTCATTTCTAGTTGGCTCATTGTAACCCGTGGTATTAATAGTAACTTCCGCGCCATTGGCTAAAGTAACTTCCCAACCATTGATTTGGGAGATAAGGCTTTCCAAATTATCAGCCCGCAGGTCAATAAGGTTATACTCCAGCGCCTCAGTATCCCTAAATGATTTGCTTTCCGTCACTGCCAAGCTTGCTTCTTCTATATTGCGACCACGCTCCTCAGCAATAGTTTCCATCCACTTAGCTGAGAACTCGGTAATCTTTTTCATCTGGTCTTCTGGTATTTCCTGCCCTCCACCACTTACGGGATGGGCAGCGCCAATAGTAGTGCCCGGCGTCATAGCAGCTATATGGGCGGATAAAGTGATGAAGGTTCCTGCTGAGGCAGCCCAAGCGCCTTTAGGGGAGACGTAAACTACAATAGGCACTTTGGCATTCATAATTCTTTGGACTATCTTCTCAGTTGAGGTGAGCAGCCCTCCCGGTGTGTTTAGCTCGATAACGCAGGCAGTAGCATTCTCTCTTTCGGCATGGCTGATGCCCCGATCGATATAATCAGCCACAACAGGCACGATAGTGCCTTCTACATGGAGGACTTCAACAATGGGGGGATTGGAGGCGCTGAGTATGCTGCCTCCCAAAATCCCGACTATTGGGAGCGCAAACAAAGCAAGGGAGAAAATCCTAAACAAAGTCCTACGCATCTATCCTTAACCTCAAGGTAATTATAAACTAGGCAAGCAAAAGCAACAAATTTGGCTGCTATCTTTCGTTATTGAAGCTGTTTGGCAACCCGACTGTAGACGCTGAGCCCTTCGCCTTCTGTCATTTTGAGGAAGCCCTCCACTCCCCGTGTCATTCTGAGCGAAGCGAAGAATCTAGACCCTTCGCTATCGCTCAGGGTGACAAAGTAAACAATTTCGTTATTGAAGCTAGATGCGGCTTAGTGTAGAATAGGCTAAGGATGAAAAGCCAAAAGTGTAAAGGAATGCAAGACCTACTTCCCAGGGATATGTTGAGATTCCGCCGTGTTGAAGATGCCTTTCGAGACTGTTGTTATGAATGGGGATATCAAGAGGTAAGAACGCCAACTTTAGAGTATCTCCATTTATTTACAGCTACAGGAACACTTACCCCGAGCAAGTTAGGCAGAGTATATTCCTTCCTTGATTGGGATGGCTGGAGTGGTGAGAGAGTAGTCTTACGCCCTGATGGCACTATTCCTGTAGCCAGGCTATATATTGATAATCTAGGTGAGCGTGAAGTAGCCAGGCTTTTCTATATAACTAACATCTTTGCCTTTGAAGGAACGGGCAAGGAGAATAGGGAGCGATGGCAATGTGGTGCCGAATTTCTCGGTGGAGCTAAATTTACCGCTGATGTGGAGATAATTCTGTTGGCCAGGGAGATTATACGAAGACTTGAGCTTAATAGCGTTAAATTGCAATTGTCTCACGCTGGCTTGGTGAAGGCAATGATTAAAGAACTTAAGCTCAGCTCCAGTGAAGAAGCTAAGGTAACAAGTCGCGTTGTGGAAGGAGACTGGCAGGCATTAACAACCTCAAAATCAATTAACCCTGAGTTAGCTAGTCTTCTATCTCAGCTTCTGAGCCTCAAGGGAAAATCGAGTAGCTTTTTACAAAATATAAAAACTTTATCCCCAGAAGTTTCATCGGACTTCAGGTCTAATCTGGAGAATTTCATAGATACCACTGCATTGTTAGATAACCTGAGTTGTAATTATGAAATCGATATCACGGCGATACAGGGTTTTGAGTATTATACTGGAGTTTGTTTTCAGTTACTGACTGGTGGGAAAAAAGTGGGTGGTGGAGGAAGATACGATAACCTCGTGCCTCTTATGAGTGGAAGAGATACCCCAGCCTGTGGATTTGCTCTATATGCTGACTCCATAGCTAAAATTCTTCCATTAGAAGAGGAAAACAAGAGTGAACCTGAGATTTTAATCAGAGGTGAGGAGCTAACTCTGGAAATAGCAAAAAGATGCTTCACCTTGGCTCAGTCGCTTCGTGGTGCTGGGCACACCACAGAGATTGGTCTTACTGGGCAAGGGAAATCCGATTATCGATGGATTATTTCAGTTTCAGGAGGGGAGCCATCTCGGCTAGTACTCATTAATTGCAAGGAGGAGCGACAACGAGATGTAACTTCCATAGCAGAGGTTCTTGCTGTATTAGGTGAAGGATGAGAGATTGTTTTAACCCTTACCTCAATCCTCTCTCGTCAAGAAAGAGGAGAAAATGAATAACAATATGGAAAATCAACCTGTCAAGCTTGCTTTGCCCAAAGGTAGGTTCCTATCTCCTACAGCCAATCTGCTTGGTGAGATAAACCTGGGCTTCGCTGGCTATAGCAGCAAAACAAGGCGCTATCGCCTTCAGTCAGCAAGATTTCCCTATCTCTCAGCTAAGATATTTCAGGAAAAAGATGTTCCTATTCAGGTAGCTGTAGGGAATTATGACTTGGGTATTTGCGGTTCGGATTGGATTGAAGAAGTTGTGGTGAAGTATCCTGCAGGTGCTCTGGTAAAAATGGCAGGTCTAAACTATGGTGAGGGCAGTATATATGTGGTAGCTAGCACTCAGGCGGGATTCTCTAATCTTGATGAATTATTAGCCAGGCAAAATGATTGGCGCATAGTAAGCGAGTATCCTAATTTGGCTGAAGCTTTCGCCTTAAAAAATAGAGTGAGAAGGTTCAGGATTTTCCCAGTATGGGGAGCTGCTGAAGTTTATCCCCCAGAGAGTGCCGACCTAGCTATATTGCAGGGAAAGAATGAAAGTGACCTGAAGGCTCAAGGCGTGCTCCCTTTAATGAGATTGTTTAAGGTGACTGCTTTTCTCATCGCCAATCGAGAAAGCTTAGGGAGTAAAAATCTGAGTCAAATATTGACTTGCTTAAGCAATGTCAGCTCAAGCCAAAGTAACATCACTGTGAGACAGGATAATTTCATTGCCGTGAGCCAAAGCCCTGAGCCCTTCGCCTCCTGTTATTTTGAGCGAAACGAAGAATCTCGTGGCGCTCAGGATAAACTCCGTGAAGGGGAAGCAAAGCAATCTCCCAGCAAAAGGGAAGTGACAGCGCAGCTAGCCTGGCAGTCGAAGGAAATTAAACTGGCTCTGCCTGATGGACACCAGTCTCCCCCCACTTCGCAATTTTTGAAACGAACTGGGCTTAGTCCCCTGGGATATTCTGGCAAGGCACTGAATCGCCGCCCCTCTATCAATTTAGATTGGGTTGGCATTAAGGTAATCAGACCTCAGGATATGCCTCTTCAAGTGGCCAATGGCAATTTTGATTTAGCTGTGACTGGTGAGGATTGGTTGCTGGAACATCTCTATCGTTTTCCCTCAAGTCCGGTGGCAAAGCTGCTAGACCTTGGCTTTGGCAGGGTAAAAATCGTAGCTGCAGTGAGCCGAGATATGCCCGTGGCTAATATCGCGGAACTCAGGTCGCTCGTTCAAAGTGGCGAGTTTGCTCCTTTCAGGGTCGCTTCGGAGTACATAAATATCGCCGACAAATATCTTCGAGACAACTACATTAGCCCATACAAGCTAATACCAACCTGGGGAGCAAGTGAGGCTTTCCTGCCTGAAGACGCTGATTTACTTATAGATAATACTCAAACCGGAAGGACATTGGCACAACACGGACTGAAGGTTATCGATGTGCTTTTCCAGTCCACAGCCTGCCTAATTGGCAACAAAGATAGCCTTGACTCCCGTGGTAAAAAGGAGAAGATTGAGTCCCTTATTCGGATATTTCAATCGGGGTTATTATGATAAAAGTCAAAGGATTTGCTAAGGCAAAACAACTGTTGACCAGGAAAGATCTCCTGGAATCTTTCGCTGCCTCGCCACAAATAGCAACACAAATAAAGCAAACTTTCGGGAAGGAGCTTTCTCTTCAGCAAGTAGTTGACCTTATCATAAACGAAGTTCGTAACAAAGGCGATAAGGCTCTTTTTGATTACACTAAGAAACTGGATGGCGCCGAACTTGATTCCCTCGAAGTAAGCAGGCAGGAGGTTACCGCAGCCTACGACGAAGTGGACAAGAAGCTCATTCCGGCACTTGAACTAGCAGCTGAAAGAATACGAAGTTTCCATCTTGCTTGTGGACATAAGGCTGGCGTAATTCCCATTGACAGGTATTTAGGACAACAGATTTGCCCCTTAAATAGGGTAGGTCTATATGTCCCCGGTGGCACTGCTGCTTATCCCTCTACAGTGTTGATGATGGCTATACCGGCTAAGGTAGCGGGTGTGAAAGAAATCATTATGGTTTCACCACCAGGAAAAGATGGTAATATCCCTGCACCTACATTAGTAGCTGCTGGCATCGCTGAGGTCAACCATATTTTCAAAGTTGGTGGTGCTCAGGCGATTGCTGCTTTAGCTTTTGGCACTGAGTCAATACCCAAAGTGGATAAAATTTGTGGCCCAGGCAACATTTTTGTGACATTGGCTAAGAAGATGGTTTATGGCACAGTAGCTATTGACGGTCTTGAAGGGCCAAGCGAGTTAGTGCTCGTAGCCGATGAGGCCGCTGACACTGTCCTTTGCGCCGCTGACCTTTTAGCTCAAGCTGAGCATGACCCCCTGGCTTCGGTGATTTTAATTACTACCTCATCTGAATTAGCTAATCGTGTGGATAGGGAAATTGAGATACAACTAAGAAAATTGAAGCGCCGTTCCATTGCTAGACAAGCTATTGATAGGGGAATAGCTGTAAGTGTCCATGGCATTGATGAAGCAATCGAATTGGTTAACCTTTTTGCCCCAGAGCATCTTTCCCTTATGGTATCTGATGCCTCTTCCCTGGTTTCCCGAATTCATAATGCTGGCTGTATTTTCGTTGGTGAAAATTCGCCTGTGGTTTTGGGGGATTATGTTGCTGGTCCCAGTCATGTATTGCCCACAGGCGGCAGTGCCCGTTTTAGCTCTCCCCTGGGTGTAGCGGATTTCTTAAAAGTCAGTAACATTGTTGCTTTGGATAAGGCTACTATGCAAGAGCTAAGCCAGTCAGCTATAGTGATAGCCGAGGCTGAAGGGTTGGACGCCCACGCTCAGGCAGTGGCTCTCCGTGTCATTGCAAGCAAAGCGAAGCAATCTCAACCATTTTCATAAAAAGGACGAGAGCTAAATAAAGGATTAGAAGGCAAAAATACAGAGCAAAAACTATGATAAATCCTGAGCACGAAATACGAAATCCTATTTGTTTAGGATTTAGAGTTTAGATATTAGGATTTCATAAAAATGGACATAGAAAAGCTAATAAGGCCTGAACTAGCAGCTATGGGGGGTTATACTCCTATTGAGCCAATAGAGATTTTGGAACAGCGGGCTGAGAGAAAAATAATAAAGCTTGACGGCAATGAAAATCCTTATGGTTGCTCCCCCAATGTCTATCAGTCTCTAGCTAGTTACCCTTACTATCATATTTACCCTGACCCGGAACAAAGGGAGTTGAGGCAAGCTCTGGAGAAATACACCGGCTTAGACTCTCGGCACATCGTTTGTGGCAGCGGCAGTGACGAATTGATTGACCTTATTCTGAGGCTCTTTCTTAGGCCTGGGGATGAGGTTATCAATTGTTCACCGACATTCGGCATGTATCCCTTTAATACTGAGCTTTGTGGAGGCAGAGTGGTTGATGTACCCAGAGATGAGAATTTTGCCATTGATATAGCTGGTATTAAAAAAACGCTGAATGAAAAAACAAAGGTCATTTTTGTCGCCTCACCTAACAATCCTACAGGCAATACCATTACTGAGCAGGAAGTTATGAAGCTTGTTGATACTGGAAGAATCGTGGTGGTAGATGAGGCTTACTTTGAGTTTAGCGGTGTAACTATGGCTAACTTGGTGCCTAACTACCCCAACCTGATAGTGCTGCGCACCTTTAGTAAATGGGCGGGGCTGGCTGGCTTAAGAATAGGCTATGGCTTTTTCCCTGTTGAAATTGCTGGCTATCTAATGAAAATTAAGCCACCATATAATATCAATGTAGCAGCGCAAGCAGCCGTGCTAGCTTCTCTGGCGGATATAGATTATCTTCGTGACAATGTGGCAAAGATAGTTGATGAACGAGAAAGGTTATTTGCTAAGCTAAATGTCGTTGCGGTGAGCCGAAGCCCTGAGCCAAAGTTGCGAGCCGAAGGTGTGGCAATCAGTGAAGGGGAAGCGAAGCAATCTCATTGGCTAAAGCCCTACTCCTCCAGTGCCAATTTTATTCTTTGCTCCTTGCGCTGTCACTCTGAGCCCTTCACTCCTTGTCATTCTGAGGGAGCGAAACGACCGAAGAATCTCGCTCAGGATAAACTCCACGAAGAATCTTATGCCAGAGAAATCTGGCGACAGTTACAAAAAAAAGGTATTTTTGTTCGTTACTTTGATACTCCAAGATTAAAAGATTGTCTGCGAATGAGCGTGGGCAAGCCTGAAGATACCGATGCCTTAATTGAGGCTTTGAAGGAGGTTAAACATGTTTGAAAGAAAAGCGAAAGTAACTCGTGAAACTGCGGAAACAAGTATTAAAGTGGAACTAAACATCGATGGCAGTGGGCAATTTGAAATTGCTACTGGAATAAGAATGTTCGACCACTTTCTCACTCATCTAGCGCAGCATGGAGCATTTGACATAACGCTCTCAGCTACAGGCGCTGACCAGCATCATGTAGTTGAGGATGTAGCTATTTCCTTAGGTAGGGCTTTCAGCCAGGCGTTAGGAAAAAAACTAGGCATTACTCGAATGGCACATGCTGTCGTGCCTATGGATGAAGCGTTAGCAGCAGTAGTGATAGATATAGGGGGAAGGGGTTATAGTGTAATAGAGGCATCCTTTACCAGGGCTAACATAGGTGACTTATGTGCTGATTTAGTTCGCCACTTCTTAGCTTCCTTCGCCTCTGAAGCCAAAATCAACCTTCACGCCAAAGTAATCACTGGCGAAAATGACCACCACAAGGCTGAAGCTTTATTCAAAGCCTTAGGTCGAGCGTTGGATTCCGCCACCCGCATTGACGAGCGAATTGTGGGGCGAATTCCCAGCACCAAAGAGGTTATCGAGGGATAGAAGGATACATGAGTAATTGGGAAAGCTTTTCCGAGAAACTCTTGAAGGTTCTGCGTATTAACAAGCTTGGCTCCCCGGGCAGGATTCGAACCTGCAACCAAGCGGTTAACAGCCGCCTACTCTACCATTGAGCTACCGGGGAATATCCTTATTTGGCTGCCGAGCCTGGATTCGAACCAGGGCTTAAGGATCCAAAGTCCTCCGTGCTACCACTACACAACTCGGCACAATCCAATTTCGTGCCGAAGGTCGGACTCGAACCGACACGAGAGTCGCCCCCCAACAGTTTTTGAGACTGCCGCGTCTACCATTCCGCCACTCCGGCATTTAAAAAGTGCCGAGGGGCAGAGTCGAACTGCCGACACGCGGATTTTCAGTCCGCTGCTCTACCACTGAGCTACCTCGGCCCGCAGGTATTCTAGGTTTTATTTCCTTCAGTGTCAAGCAGGCTAGCTTTGCCCACCAAGCCTGACTAAAGGGATATGAGCAATACAGAGAGGACATTCTTCAGATGGATAAGTTATAGTTGGAGCATGAAGGCAGCTAAAGAAAGGCACACCAAAATCTATTTCTTGCTGGCTACGGTCGACGAGCACTCCAATGCCTACAATAATTCCGCCAAACCTGTCTACAGCACTCATCGTCTCTCTAATCGAGCTACCTGTGGTCAGGATGTCATCAACAATAAGGACATGTTCTCCAGCTATAATATCAAAGTCCCGTCGGAAGACTCTTTTTTCCCCTTCTTTCTCAGCGAAGATACTCCTCACCCCCAATTGACGAGCAGTTTCGAAGGCGAGGATGATGCCTCCAGTAGTTGGTCCAGCAACTACCTCTATTTTTTGATTTTTGAAGTGTTGGGCAATAAGGCGACACAGTTTCTCAGTATAATGGGGGTATTGCAAGACACGAAACTTCTCCCAGTAAACAGGTGAATGTAATCCCGAAGCGAGGCGGAAATGGCCCTCCTTTATCGCTCCAGCCGCTTTGAATATCTCCATTATCTCATCGTTCAAATTATGCCTCCAACTGAACAGCAAACCATTGCCTCATGCTCCTCCCCTTCAGTCAACTCTGGGTAGCTGTAATGCTTTATTACCCCCCATTTACCCGGTGGCCAGTAAATAAACCAGGCCTTGCCGATGATATTCTCGCGAGGCACTGTGCCCCAGGAGCGTGAATCACTCGCATTGTTACGGTTGTCTCCCAGCACGAAGTATTCATCTGGGGGAATTTCTTTAGAGGGCATCGTGTAACGCGGTGGCTCTCTAATATAGTCCTCTTCTATAGGGATACCATCGATAAAAACCCTACCTTTTTTGACTTCCACAGTCTCGCCGGGCAATCCAATAACTCGCTTGATAAAGGGAACCTCTGATTTGAAAGGTGGCCAAAGAACTACTACATCTCCTCGCTCAGGGTCTGAGAAGAAATAGCTTGCTTTGCTTACCATAATCCCTTCACCTTCTTCAACATTTGGCAGCATGCAGGAACCGTGTACTTTATAATTCGCCACGACAGCTTGGAGAAGAGCGAAGATAGCAATAGCAATGAGGATGGTTATGCCCACTTCGCGAAGGATTTTCATTTGTGAAAGTTATTCTATCATTCCTTCCCAAACTTGTCTCTCGCCCTTGCTCGATGATAATATATTACCAGTGGGCCGCTAGCTCAATTGGTAGAGCAGCTGACTCTTAATCAGCAGGTTCAGGGTTCGAGCCCCTGGCGGCTCACTTTCCATTTTGTCTGTTATCAGACTACAATTGTCAGCAAATATCCTGAAAATTCTGGGGGTAGCATAAATGAAACAAAGTAAGAGGGTACTTGTTACTGGAGGGGCTGGTTTTATTGGTTCACATCTTGCTGAAGAGCTAGCAAGGCGAGGCTATCAAGTTATTATCCTCGATGACCTCTCCACCGGGAAGATGGAAAACATTGCTGGCCTAATCAACTCAACAAACTCCATAAACTCTATAACTCCACAAACTCGAGGAGTGGAGTTCATCCGCGGCAGCATCACCAATCCTCCTCTGCTTCAGAAGCTCTTCCAGGACATTGACTATGTCTTCCATCAGGCAGCCATCCCCAGCGTTCCCCGAAGCATAGAAAACCCTTCAGCATCTCATGAGGCAAATATAACGGGAACGCTCAATGTGCTTCTAGCCGCCAGGGATAAGAGCGTTAAAAAAGTAATCTATGCCTCATCCTCCTCGGTCTATGGCGATACTCCTACTTTGCCCAAAAGGGAAGATATGCCACCCAATCCCCAGTCTCCTTATGCCATAACCAAGCTTGCCAGTGAATACTACTGCCGAGTTTTTCAACAGGTTTATGGGCTACCCACTGCTTGCCTGAGATATTTCAATGTCTATGGTCCGAGGCAAGACCCCAACTCTCAGTACGCAGCCGTCATTCCCAAATTCATCCAAGGAGTCTTAGAGAACAAATCACCCATCATCTTTGGCGATGGCGAACAAACAAGAGACTTCACCTTCATCAAAGATGTAGTAGAAGCAAATATTCTGGCAGCCGAAAGCGATGCTACTGGCATCTTCAACATTGGCAGAAGTGAGAACATCTCCATTAACCGCCTCGCTGAGCTTATTATCGGGCTTGTAGGAAACAGTGTCGAGCTAATCCACAGCAAGCCCATGCCTGGGGATGTGAAGCACAGCCTGGCAGATATTTCCAAAGCTAAAACCTTTGGCTATAACCCGAAATATAGTTTAGAGGAAGGATTAAGAGAAACCACAAGGAGGAATTAGGCGGGATGGGGAAGTTTGACTTGGTAAATTATCATGCTGAAGGGGAAAAGTTTTGGTATTTGAATTTAGAAATTGGAATTTGTTTAGAGTTTAGAAATTAGATATTAGAATTTTCTCATATGACTATTAAATACAGAGGACTAATACTGTGAAGATAATCCTGGTTTGCGGCGCCCGCCCCAACTTCATGAAGGTAGCCCCACTCCTTCGGGCAATAGAAAAGCATAATGCCCAGATTGAGATTAAGACTCAGAATCAGAACCTGAATCTAAATCTAAGTCTAAGTCTGAATCATCTCCTCGTTCACACCGGTCAGCACTATGACTATGAAATGTCTCAAGTCTTCTTCCATGACTTGGAGCTTCCCCAGCCCGATATTTATCTTGGCGTCGGCTCGGGAACTCATGCCGACCAAACTGGCAGAGTAATGATTGAATTTGAGAAGGTGCTCTTTGCCGAAAAGCCAGATTTAGTCATAGTAGTCGGCGATGTCAATTCCACCTTAGCTGCTGCACTGGCTGCGGTAAAGCTTCGCATCCCCGTAGCTCATGTAGAAGCTGGACTTCGCTCCTACGATAGAACGATGCCTGAAGAGATAAACAGACTTCTCGCCGATGCCATTTCTGATTACCTTTTCACTCCTTCCCCTGATGCTGACGAAAACTTAAAGAAAGAGGGGATACCTCAGCAGAAGATTTTCCTTGTTGGTAATGTGATGGTGGACAGTCTAATTTACAACAAAGCCAAAGCCGAGAAATCGGACATACTGGAAAGATTAGGATTAGTCACCAATTACCAATCCCCAATCACTGAATCTCAATCTGAATCTCAATCTAAATCTCAATCTGAGTCTGAATCTAAACCACTCACTCCCTATGCCTTGCTAACCCTGCATCGCCCTAGCAATGTGGATGAAAAAGAAAGCCTGCTTAGAATTATCACAGCCCTAAAGGAAATATCTCAGCGAATTCCCATCGTTTTCCCTGCCCATCCCCGCACCCAGAAAAAACTAAAAGAATTTAACTTACTCAACCAGTTTCAAGACATTAGTCCTGAATCTCAATCTCGCCCCCTCACCCCTCACCAATTACTAATCACTGCTCCTGTCGGCTACCTGGACTTTCTTAACCTGGAGATGAACGCCAAATTTGTGCTCACCGATTCCGGAGGAATACAAGAGGAAACTACTGTGCTAAACATTCCCTGCCTCACCCTGAGAAACACCACCGAAAAACCCATAACCCTAACTCAAGGAACTAATGTTTTGGTGTGGAACAACACCCAAAACATTATCGAGGAAGCCTTCAAAATCCTCGATGGCAAAGGCAAAAAAGGAACTCGTCCCGAACTCTGGGACGGCAAAGCTGCAGAGAGGATAGTAGAGATACTAGCAAATAGCGTGTAGGGCGTAGCGGATAGCGTGTAGAGGTAGAATGAAAATAAAGAGTTATAAGGATGAGAAGAGCTGCCATTTCAAGTTCCTTCAAAGCTTTCCCTTTCAAGAGACCTAAATTACATCAATAGGAGTAAATTCAAGGAGATTACTGCCAACTGTTTCGACTCCCAACTCTCGACTCTCGACTCTTGACTGCCCCCTGCCAACTGTTTCGACTCCAGACTCTTGACTCCCAACTCTCGACTCCCGACTATCGCAGTTATCGGACTGGGCTATGTGAGCCTACCTTTAGCGGAGGAGGGTGAATTATAAGGAGTTTTGCAATTGACTATAAATATACTGGGGTAGTTAAAAAGGGTATATAATAAGGCAACAGTAGGTATGGGGCAGTGTTCACGGTAAAAAGAGTGCCTGAAATACAAGGAGACAAGGAGTAGTGGTATGAAGATTGAGGAATTAAAGATAAAATATCCCAGTGGTTTTGAACATGCTGTGCATATGACCAAGGGGGAAATGGAACAGCATCTCTGTCTCATGGCGGCGCTTAAGATGTTCGAGCTTGGCAAGGTGTCATGTGGCAAAGCTGCTGAACTAGCTGGAATGTCACGGACTGAATTTTTTGAAACCTGTAGCAGATACCATGTTAGCATTTTCAATTATCCACCTGACGAGCTTGAACAAGAGATAAAGAAAGACCTGGAAAGTGCCAGGAGATTAAGTGCTTAATGAAAATTGTTTCCAATACCGGTCCGCTTATTGGTTTAGCTAAAATCAAGCAAATTTCCCTACTCAAAGATATAGCGGAAGCGGTATTCATTCCTCCTATGGTTCATCGGGAACTGCTGGGAAAGGTTGGAGACGAATCACAAGAGATTGATTATGCTCTCAGTGGTTTCATTCGTGTCACAGACCTTAAACCTTTAGCACCGGCAACTGAACTGGCTATTGCTGACCTGGATGAAGGAGAAAAACAAGCTATCGGTCTTGCCTCAACTATCGCGGGGGATATTTTGTTGCTGCTTGATGATCGTGCTGGAAGGGCAGTTGCCAAAAAATTAAATGTTCCCACTATGGGGCTGGTAGCTTTCTTGCTCCTGGCTAAGGAAAGAGGACTGGTAGCAAACATAGGGCAACTCATCGAGGAGTTGCGAAACAAAGGATACTGGCTTTCCGACGAAGTGATAGAGATAGCAAAGTGGCTTGCTGGGGAGTGAAGGAGTTACTAGCGTGCTTGCTCAAGTGAGCCTGGAATATCGAGTTTAGGAGAATAGGCTTGAAGGTAACGGGTAAAGGGTGACGGGTGAAAAGTGATAGGTAAAGAGTAAGATGACAGATTACTCATCCCAACCTTCTAACTTTCTAACCTGCCCCCTGCCGACTCCCGACTCTTAACTCTTAACTCTTGACTCTTGACTCTTAACTCTTGACTCTTAACTCTTGACTCTTAACTCTTGACTCTTGACTCTTGACTCTTAACTCCCGACTCTCGACTGCCCCCCGCTACCCGCTAGCTTCAGAGAGAATTGTGGAGATATTAGTCAGCAGCAGGTCATAAGTAGGTCATAAATTGATAATAAAGAAGAGTGATGAAGCGAAAAAGAGATAGCAGTGACCATCCGTTTAACACCAGAGCGAATTCGGGGAGTTTATCACCAGCTAGCAGAGAGGGAACAAGAAGAGGATTGGATAAACGATCCACAGATTCTTGAAATGCTCTCTAAAAGAGAGAAAAGGGTAGCTAAAGAAATAAAAGAAGGGAAATTTGCTAAATACTTGCCTGAGTTTGGCTCGGAGCGTTTAAAAGTTGACAAACCTATTTAACGGCGTTAATATCTGCATATAGATGTTGATATAGGAGGGATTAAATGCCTTTAACCAAGAGGGTGATGATTCTTTTTGACCCCGAACGGTATCAAAAGGTGGCAGAAGAAGCTAAGAGGCATCATTATTCTGTGGGAGCCTTGATTAGAGAAGCGGTAGATAAGGCAGTTTTGAACGAGTCAGAGGCTTCTAAAAGCACAAAACTTGAAGCTGCCGCGCAGCTCATCTCTATGAAAGAAGATGTCCCTGATTGGGACGAGATAGAAGAGCTTATTGCCAGAGGGCATCTCAATGAAGGATGAGCCTCTTTTCATCGATACTAATATCGTGATGTATGCTGCAGGCAAGGAGCACCCTTACAAGAATGCCTGCGCCAGGATTATCTCTGGCATAGCCGATGGCTCCTTCCGTAGAAATATTGGTGCCCCTATAACTGATACTGAAGTCTTTCAGGAGATTCTTTATCGCTACGCTCTAGTAGGGAGATGGGAAAGCGGTATTCTAATCTGTAAGCGCTTTCTGGAGTTGGGGCTAGAGATTCTTTCCGTTGATTCCAACGAGGTTGAAAAGATGGTTGCTCTTGCTGAAGCCTACAAGGAGAAAGGTATTCCTCCCCGAGATTTGGTTCATGTGTCTGTTATGATAAATCATGGAATTAAGAAAATAGTCTCGGTAGATTCCCATTTTGACCTTATCAATGAGGTTACAAGGGTTAACCCCGAAGACCTCCATTGGAAGAACCAATAACTGCCATTGAAAGCAAAAAGAGAAAAGTGCTTATAGTTTCCTTCGGTTTCCCTCCGGCGAATACCAGTGGTGCGTTAAGGGTAATGCGTCAGAAACTCCGATGAACTCAATAAACTCAATCGGACTCCCGACTCCCGACTCCCGACTCCCCTGTCATTGCGAGGAACGAAGCGACGAAGCAATCTCGACCAACTCTATAAACCCAACAAACTCAGTTGGACTAATGATTGTTGACTAAGGAACATAGTGTTAAAATGAATTAGCGGGAGGCGAAGATGGCGAAAATTAAGGAAAAAGTTATTGAGGAGATAGAATTGCTCCCTGAGGATAGCTTGGAGCCGGTGCTTGACTTTGTTGAATATCTAAAAATTCAGATTAGGGAGGTGACTTGATAGATGCCTAAGGTAGAATTAGAGTTAGGGATAGAACAGATAGCTAAAACGCTAGAGTCGCTTAGCCCGCAGGAATTAGAGACTTTGGAGCTTTTACTACAACCAGAGCTAACAGCCAAGCTTAAGCAAAGACGGCGAGAAGCAAGGACAGAGCTTAAGGAGGGGAAAGCTTTATCTAAAGCGAAACTATTTGGTGACTGACATATCTATCCTGAGGCTCAAATTGTTCTAGTGATTATGATTGGGACTAGAGAGAGACTCTACGAAGCTTTGAGACGACGGATTAAGTAACCATGGAGACCCTGCATAACGATATTAAGCATGAATTTGGCATCAAACCTTACGACTCCAGACTACCGACTATTGACTCTCGACCCTCAACTCTAGACTAATGACTGTCGACTATTGACTATTGACTATTGACTGCCTCCTGCCAAAGCTGCAAACCTAGGACTCAGAACCCGGAACTATCAACTCAGAACTCGGAACTGCCGACTGCCGACTGCCGACTCCCGACTGACGACAACAGAATGACGAAAAAAGGCGGCACAATGACTATTACAAAATAACGAAAAAGAAATTATCACATAAAAC
>JAUWQI010000019.1 GCA_030611085.1 Dehalococcoidia bacterium
ACCGGCGGAGGTGTTTAACACAACCACGGTAGAATTAACCAGTGGAGTTATGGTAGAATCCCTAACATTGGATACCCTGAGGATAGCAGGACCCAATCTTAATATTGCCCCTATCCTGTCCTAATGATGGGGTCCACCTCAGTCTGTTCTGGGCTTCTTTAACTGTGCAGGGAGTAAATTATTGTTTACTTTGACGGTCTTCTTAGTCATTCAAAAGCCTTCTGTCCATTTCTAGCTCGGCGGAAGTGAACCATAATATTCAGCAAGCAGTTCTAGTGGAATAATTTTATTACCTCTCTCGAACTCGGGGATATCCATTCTGGTCAATTTCCAAGGATCTTCCATGTGGGTCAGATCACTCAACCATTGGGAAGATTTATCTCCGTAATAGTCAAGGACAGCGTCGATAGTCTCTTTTTGTTGGCCATCAAGCAAATCTGGATTACCAATGAGGACTGATGAAATCATATACTGACTGCGATGGTAGTTGAACAAGGCTCTGACTACAGGTCCGTTTGCCCAAGCTTCTATATCCTCCTTGAAAAGAGGCTTTTCATCCCATACGAGTGACCACGCTTGGCAATAGTAAACTAATTTTTGGAGTTTCATTGTAGTCATCGGCCCTAGTTTACTCAATATGAACGCAGCCACGTCAAGAACGCTGACCGAGTGTTTGCTTGGATACATTGTTCTACTTCTTTCGGACTGCCAAATTTGCCTATGCGCATCAACAGAATTTGGTTGTCCCGATGAAGAATCATCCAAATCCGCAAAGTTGTTGGGACGTACGAGGGCTTCAGTCTCCTTGCGAAATTCTATGGGTTCTTCAGCATAGGAGTTGGAAGTAGAGATGAGACTATCATCCATTTTTACTACCTTCGTTTGTTAATCCCAAGTTATAAACATCCCTCATCATGTCCAGAGCCAATGCCTTGAGCTTCAGTATTGGATTCAAATGTATTTGTTCTTTGAACTCTGTAAGGTCTGAAATATTAAAGTTAAAGTTAAAATCGAAGATCGCTTTGGACTCGTTCTCAGTGGTTATTGCGAGGTTAAGTGTTTTCCCATCAATTTCAAGTGTATTTCGGTGGTGTGATTTTTTTATTGATGCACCAAATTCCGTCAGTTTGTCGCCATCATTTAGTTTTAGTAGCTGGACAGGCAGATTATCTGAACCTGTTGTTTCAAAAAGGAAATTCACCCCAAAAGCAGTCACGGGTGTATGTAGCAGATAATCGGCTGTCTTGATAGCTAGAGTTTCAATTGCTTCGAAGGTTTCATCGTAAGCATCCAATGGGACAAAGTTGAGCTTATTTCCAATTACATAGATTCTTAGTTTGCCTGATGAAACCCTTGGAGAACAGGGCACATTCAGAGAAAATTCGACATTTAGGCTTTTCTCTCCAGGAAGAAGATATCTCGACACCCAGTTGGGGTTGAAAATGGCTGCATTCCACAAGCCGACTATGACAATCACGTTATAATCAGTTTTGATTATCATGTTATATCTGCCATTTGTTAATTAGTTTGTATATAAGTTATCAATTCTGCGATGAAAAAACAACCCATCGATTAAAGGTTGACAAATCACCCAGAATTGTGAAGCCTTAACCTTAATATAATGCATATGGTGCCAACAGTTGAATATTGGGGGATATAAGATGGCCGTAATGATCATTGGCCAATTAACGCCCAAATTCAGCCCCCGCCAGGGAATATACAAAACAACTCCTCGGTGGAACCAACTCCAAATTCAGCAACCACAGCATAACCATCCAGAAGAGCGCTGACAAGCGCCCCCTTTGCCGTTCCGCCAGGGTGAACCTAAACTAACTCACGGCAGCAAAAACAGGCTCAATTTGCGGTTGCCCCTGGCGGTTGGAGTTCGTTGAGTTTGTTGGGTGCTTACTTATAGTGGGTCCACATTCGGATCACCTTTACAATCCGTTCCTCTTCAAGTATTTGGTAGACCAAACGGTGCTGGATATTGATTCGACGGGAATAAGCTCCCGATAAATCTCCTACCAACTTTTCGAATGGCGGTGGCGTTTGAAAAGGGTCCGTGCAAAGTAAATCAATCAGTGGCGTTGCTTTGGACTTTAATCCGGCGGCTACCAGTTTTCGAGTATCCTTCTGAGCTTGTTTCGTGAAAACGACCTTCCAATTCACCAATCAAGTTCCTCGGAGCATTCACTGACCGGCGTATTCAACCCTTCAATAATCGATTCTCGCATGCCTGGGGTCGAGAGCAGGTGCAAGGTCTCCTGAATTGAGCGCCAATCATCTTCTGCTACGAGAACCGCATTTGCCCGTTTCCCTGTTATGAGGACGGATTCGTGAGATGTTGCTATCTCATCGATTAGTCGATAGAGTCTAGCTCTGGCATCCGTTGCTTTGAATGTAGTCATCATTAACCTCGTTATGAAACGTTTCAAAATAATACTACGCTATAACGTACGCATTGTCAAGAAAGCTCGTTCCCCTCTCTGTTAACAAATCTCAAGATTTGCTAACAGGGTTGCCTGAGGCCCTTTTATTCAGGCTCATTTTTCGATTAGAATAGACTGTCATTCGTTGCTGAAAAGCGAGATTCGTAGCATCGAGGCTTTAGCCTTGGTGTGCGGGTCTAAAGACCTGCACCTATATAATTAAAGGGCATATTTAGCTATTCGGGATTTTTACTTATTAACTCTTGACAACAAGAAGTCATTCTTAGCTATTGGTAACATTTCCCTAGATAGCTTAGAATTTGGGAGGCTAAATGGAAAGGGGGCACAGGGTATATCCACTAGGAGGAAATAACAAAACCTCTAGTTTTTACCTTCTGCGGCTCCTGTATGGCAGAGCAGATGACTGCTTATTTGACGAGATTTGATACCTGGGGCTGACAATGCCGGGATTAGAAGTAAATGGCAAGAGAATCACCTGCGATGTTAAGCGTAAGAATATTCGGCATATTTATTTAAGGCTTAAACCAAACTTTCAACTAGAGATTAGCCTTCCTCATAACGCAGATATAAATGTCGATGGCATTCTGGAGAGAAAGCGTCCCTGGATTGAGAGGAAGGTTAAAGAGATATCCGAGGCGAAGAAGATTTTCAATGGTGATTCAATTCTATATAAGGGGGAATGCATCAGAGTAAAAGTTTGCGATGCAAGGAATCCTCGTAAGGGAGTAAGGCTATACAGGAAAGTTATGCTTATCTATGAGGGTTCTGGGAGCAAAAGGGAAACGATACTAGCTGATTTCATAACCAAACAGACACTCGAATATATTCAACGAAGGGCAGCAGAATTCGCCAGGGAATTAGGAGTAACTTACGATAGCATCTCCACAAAGGAGATGAGGAAGTGGGGATATTGTACTAGAGGAGGAAAGCTTTTCTTCAACTGGCGGCTCATATGCCTGCCTCAACGCTTAGTGGATTACATCGTGTTCCACGAACTACTTCACTTAAAGCATTTCAACCATTCGAAGCAATTTAAGAAAGATATGGCAAAGCATTTCATAGACCGTAAAGAACTTGAGACGATGTTGAGGACCTATATTACAAATTGAGCGGGAGATTGAAGCTTTGGGAAGTCTTGTTAGCTGCTAAGCAAGGCAAAAAAGTCGCAAGCCAGACCCTATCCCGATTCGCTTGGGGGGAAATGCATGTCTTGGACATAGCAATAAAGGATGGAATGCAAGCACAAAAAGTAGGGAAAGAGACCCCCATCAGATTCCTGGAAATTTTGGGAAACCCACTATTCAAGGAAATTTAATGGGGGATGAAACAAGACTCTTTCCTTCTTGGATTTCAATCAAGCGTAAGAAGAAGATATTGGGCTCCAACCCTTATAGACCTTTGGTAAAAATTATAGTTATTTAGGCTTTCCCTATTCTGAATACCTTTGTCCCACAAACGGGGCAAACACCCTGTACCGCTGGCCTACCATTTTTAAGGGTAATCTGCTTTGGGTTCTTTATGTCCCTCTTTTGTCTGCACTTCATACAATAAGCTGTCGCCATTACACCCTCCTTCGTTTTATTTCTTCTATTGTTACTACAAGAGCGAAGCTTTGTCAATAGGTTTTTGGTTTTTTGGGTATTTTTTCAAAAATTCCCCCACTGAGCATGGTATAATTAACACCAATTAAGCATAGTAGGGGGTAAATCGTGAAGTTCGTTAAATCGTTTGAAGAGGTTGGTGTAGAGGATGTGGCTTTGGTCGGGGGTAAAAATGCATCTCTCGGTGAGATGATAAGGAATCTAAGTAAAGAAGGAGTAACTGTTCCTTCTGGATTTGCTATCACTGCTGAGGCATATAAGCATGTGATAGAGAAAGCAGGCATAGGCCCAAAAATCAGAGACACTCTGGCGGGCTTGGATACACACGATATGGAGAATTTGTCCAAGAGGGGAGGAGAAATAAGGAATCTGATAAAAAATGTGCCCTGCCCTGAGGAATTGGAAGAGGAAATAAGGATTGCTTATCGGGAGATGGAAAGAAGATATGGGAGGGATATTGATGTCGCTGTGAGAAGCAGCGCCACTGCGGAAGATTTACCTACGGCTTCATTTGCGGGACAGCAAGAGACTTATTTGAATGTGCGAGGGGAAGAGGAATTGATAGGAAAGGTTATGAAATGCTTTGCATCTCTGTTCACAAATAGGGCAATATCCTATCGAGTGGATAAGGGTTTTGACCATCTCAGCGTTTACCTCTCTGTGGGAGTGCAAAAGATGGTTCGTTCTGATTTAGCCTGTTCCGGAGTTATCTTCTCCATAGATACAGAGTCGGGATTTAAGGATGTAGTTTATATAACTGGCGCTTATGGTCTAGGAGAGAATATTGTTCAGGGAATTGTGAATCCAGACCAATTTTATGTTTTTAAGCCTACTTTAAAGCAGGGGTTCAGGCCTATTGTAGAAAAGAAAGCAGGAACGAAGGAGAAGAAGTTAGTTTACAAAGAAGATGGGGCAGGGACGGAGCAAAAAGAGGTCGAGGCAGAGGAGCGAAGAAAATTTGTGTCGAGTGATGATGAGATTCTGCTTCTGGCAAAGTGGGCTTGTATTATAGAAGAATACTATGGGACACCTATGGATATCGAGTGGGCAAAGGATGGGATAACTGGTGAGCTTTTCATAGTTCAGGCCAGGCCGGAGACAGTGCATTCGCAAGAGGACTTAGCCTTACTCAAGACTTATGTGCTTGAGGAGAAGGGGAAATTACTGCTCAAGGGGGAAGCGGTGGGCACAAAAATAGGGCAAGGTGAAGTGAATGTAATAGGGGGTAGCAGTGAAATTCGTGAATTTAAGAGGGGGCAGGTTTTAGTTACCAAGATGACGGACCCCGATTGGGAACCCATAATGAAAAATGCTGGGGCAATAGTTACGAATAAAGGTGGGAGGACATGCCATGCCGCTATAGTGAGTCGTGAGCTCGGAGTGCCCTGTGTAATTGGCACTGGTAGGGGGACGGAGGTTCTGAAAGGCGTAAAGGAAATTACAGTGGACTGCTCCCAAGGCGAGGGCAGGATATATGAAGGGAAATTGAAATACAGGGTGGATGAGGTGGAGCTAGGTAAACTCCCAAGGCTAGCCACCAAGATAATGATGAATCTTGGTATTCCTGATGGCGCATTTATCCAGGGTCAAATTCCCAACGATGGTGTCGGTTTAGCCAGGGAGGAGTTTATCATCAATTCCTATATCGGCATACATCCACTGGCGCTGATAGAATACGATAAGCTGAAGAAGGAAGCGGATAAGGATGAGGAGATATCAAAAGTAGTCGAGGAGATAGATGAGAGGAGCATATCCTATAGGGATAAAACACAATTCTTCATTGACAATTTAGCGATGGGGGTGGCGAAAATAGCGGCGGGATTTTATCCCAACGATGTTATCGTTCGTTTTTCTGACTTTAAGACGAATGAATATGCCAATTTAATTGGGGGACATCTTTATGAGCCAAAAGAGAGCAATCCAATGCTAGGGTGGAGGGGTGCATCTCGCTATTATGATGAGAAGTTCAAGCCAGCATTTGGTTTAGAATGCGAGGCGATAAAGAAGGTGAGGGGTGAGATGGGGTTGACGAATGTGAAGGTGATGGTCCCCTTTTGCCGCACTCCAGAGGAGGGGAGGAAGGTGATAAAAACAATGAAAGAATTTGGTCTAAGGCAGGGGGAAAATGGATTGGAAGTGTATGTGATGTGTGAGATACCATCAAATGTAATTTTGGCAGAGGAGTTTGCCGATGTGTTCGATGGATTCAGTATAGGCTCGAATGACCTGACACAATTAACGCTCGGTTTGGATAGAGATTCCGACCTGGTGGCACATATATTTGACGAGAGAAATGAGGCAGTGAAAAGGTTAGTGAGACAAGTGATAGAGGTTGTGCATCGTCATAAACCAAAGAGAAAGATAGGAATATGTGGTCAAGCGCCGAGTGATTTCCCCGAATTTGCGGAGTTTCTGGTTGAATGTGGGATAGATTCAATGTCTTTGAACCCGGATGTGGTACTTTCAACGAGGTTAAATGTAGCTGAAGTGGAAAAGAGATTGGGGAGGATTTCTGGCTAGCGACTACTCATGGTGTATGCGGACAGATATATGCCCGCATTGTAGTTGTTTGATTTATAGAAATTTTAAGCACGGTATTTATGTATCTGGGTGTGCGTCAGCGAATAGAGGAGAGGGAGGAAAGCCTTTCTCCCTATGCCGCTAAGAGCAAGTTTAGTCGTGGCAGGTTGAGATGGGAAGAGTCATGCCCTGTAAGGACTTGCTTTCAACGTGATCGTGACCGCATCATCCACTCCAATGCTTTCCGTCGATTGAAGCATAAGACGCAGGTTTTCATCGCTCCTCTGGGCGACCATTATGTTACCAGGCTTACTCATACACTAGAGGTATCTCAAATTGCACGAACCATAGCTCGAGCTCTAAATCTTAATGAAGACTTAACTGAGGCTATCGCTCTAGGACATGACTTGGGGCATACACCTTTTGGTCATATCGGTGAGGAAGTTTTAAATGAACTGCTCCCTGGTGGTTTCAGGCATAATGAACAAAGCTTGCGAGTGGTCGATTTATTGGAGAAAGATGGGCAAGGATTAAATCTTACCTGGGAGGTGAGAGATGGCATGCTCAAGCATTCCAAGGGGCAAGCTGAGATATTAGGAGAAGGATGGGGAGATGTGGGCACTTTAGAGGGCCAGGTATGCAAGATAGCAGATATTGTAGCTTACATTAACCACGATGTTGAAGATGCTATAAGAGCCGGTGTTATTACCCAGAATGACTTACCCGAGCTAGTAATAGCGACCTTGGGACATACACACGCGCAACGAATTAATACTTTGGTTTGTGATATCGCGGAATACTCCCAGCTAGCTAATGGTCAGGCTAATGTAACAAAGCCAACTATTGAGATGAGCTCTGAAGTCCTCAAGGCAGCTAATAGCCTTCGTCAGTTTCTATTTGATAAGGTGTATAATCCCAGTTTAGAAAGAGAAGAATCGGTTAAGGCGAAGAAAGTGTTGCGTCTGTTATATTCTCATTTTTTAAGGCAGGAGGATGAATTACCTCAAGAATTTACCTCTTTACCTGATAGTAAAGAACGCAAAATTGTGGATTACATTGCTGGTATGACGGACCAATATGCATTACGACTAGCGGATGAGATTGCCACGCTTCGCTCGCAATGACAAAGGAAAATGAGCACAATTAACGAAGTAAAGCAAAGAACGGATATCGTAGAGCTTATCTCCGAATATGTTCCTTTGCAAAAAGCAGGGCGTAATTTTAAAGCTTTATGTCCCTTCCATAGTGAGGCACACCCTTCCTTTTTTGTCTTTCCCGAGCAACAGACCTGGCATTGCTTCGGTGCCTGCGGCACCGGTGGTGATGTTTTTGCCTTCATTATGAAAAAGGAAGGGATTGACTTTGGCCAAGCTCTGCGCCTCTTAGCCCAAAGAGCAGGCATAGCTTTAAGCCCACCGGGAATGCCAGCTAAGACTGAAGATAAAGAAAAGGAGAAGTTATTCCAGGTTAATGAGGCGGCGGCTGAATACTATCACCACTTGCTTTTAACCACTACGGCAGGCGAGGCAGCTAGAAGCTATCTTGTCGAAAGAAAAGTTAGCATTGAGACTATCAAGGAATTCCGTCTGGGCTTCAGCCCCGATAGTTGGGACACAGTTAAGAAATATTTAATGAACAAAGGATATGAGGGAAAGGAGCTTGCAGGAGCTGGGCTGATAATAGAAAAGGAGGGTGGAAATAGTTATGACCGATTTCGCAATCGGCTGGTATTTCCTATATGCGATGCTCAAGGTCGAGTTACTGGCTTTGGAGCTAGAGCACTAGATGACTCTCTACCCAAATATGTTAACTCGCCCCAAACATCCATTTTTGATAAGAGTAGTAGCTTATACGGCATTGACAAGGCTATATCCGCCATTAGAAAGAAAAATTTAGTCATAGTCGTGGAAGGCTATATGGATGTTCTTCTCCCTCATCAATGTGGCTGGCAAAATGTAGTTGCCTCAATGGGGACTGCTATTACTGAAAAGCAAGCAAGCGTTATTAAAAGGTTGACTAAAAATATATTCGTAGCTCTTGATGGTGATGCTGCTGGGAAAGAAGCTACTTTGCGAGATGGAGAACCATTAGCTCATCTTGATGTATTAGTTCGTTCTGGAGATAGTGATAAAAAATTAGTAGCTGCGCCATCCTGGGTGTTATCTGGATTAGCCCAATGTGAAGATATCCTTGATGCTGAGATAAAAGTCATTGTTTTACCTCCGGGCAAAGACCCTGATGAAGTGGTAAGAGAGAACCCCATCCTGTGGCAAAATTTGGTCGAGCAAGCTCTTCCTATGCTGGATTTTGCCTTTGATGTTGTAATGAGGGAAGTTGACATAAGTAAAGCTAAGGATAAATCTTTAGCTATAGAAAAGCTCTTGCCTTTAATTGAGGAAACAAAGGACACTTTGCGGCAAGCCCAATATGTGCAAAAACTGGCGAGTCTATTAAAGATTAGCGAACCTGAGCTAATGTCCATTCTGCGAAAGTCGCGAGCTAATAGGAGGCGGCAACCAATGGGGCGTACGGGGCAATCCCGCTTAGCTCGCCAAATTTCTTCTAGCCCTGTTGAAGAATACTGTTTAGCCTTACTACTCCAATATCCTGAGCTTTGCCATCAATCGCAAGAGCTCTCTCCAAATCATTTTGACCATACAGAGAATCGCGAAATCTTTGTCCAGTGGCAGCATTCTTCAGATATCGCTGACCTTCAAAGCAAGTTTGACGCCAGTTTACTAGAACATTTATACTACTTATTAAATAAAACTTTCCCGCCGGACATACGGGAAAGTGATAGAGCACGGCAACTTGACTTAGCTAATTGTATCCTTCGCCTGCAGGAGAAGCTATCCCGGCGATTGGAGGCTGAGAAGGGAGTAATGCTTGAAGTCGAGAGGGAAAGAGGTGGTACAAGCTCGGAGTTATCTAAACTGGAGGAGCAAGGAATAAATTCTGGCCAGCAGCTTCGAGAGGTTTTCGTTAAAAAAGGAATTAGACAATGGATTTAATTGAAAAAGGAAACTTTGGCCGGGACAATAATAGTGGGGAACTAGCGGAAGATAACCACACTGATGAGGCTGAAGCCGAGGAGAAAACAGAGGAAGATACTGGGGAATTCCTTCCTGGTGAAGTTAAACCTCGAGTAGCAATCGATGAGCATGAGATAATTGATGATTCAGCTCGCATGTATCTTCAGGAAATTGGCAGGGTGTCGCTTCTCAAAAGAGTCGAAGAGAAGACCTTATCCAGTAAAATAGAGCAGGGTAGATACCTAGAAAAAATCGAAGATACACACTTCAGGAAATATAAGGAATTCCCACTAAGAGTTGATATAGTTATCCACTTAATCTCTCAGCTATTTAAGGCTTATCCTGTTGTTCAGGTCATAGAAGAACGTTGTGGTATTGATACCTCTTGCAGCTTTTTGGAGACGATCAGGGGTGCCAAATTTCAAGCTGCTATTGACGATGTTATAGACCCATCATTGATAACTACGACCTCCTGGAGAATAGACAGAGGAGCTATAGCGGCGGAAGGAGCCATAGTAAGTCTTTCCATAAAAAGTCACCTTTTACCTCCGCAGTCATTAGCTCTCATTGGAGATAAAACTAAGTGGCAAGGGTTGAAGGCTCTCCTGGCTAATGAAGAGTTCTTGTCTCAACTTAGCTCCCATAGCGACCAGTTTAAGGCTCATTTCGAGAAAGTGAGAGCTGAGGCAAAAGAGGCAGAGGAGCACCTTACAGAGGCAAACCTACGCTTAGTGGTTAGCATAGCCAAGAAGTATATCGGACACGGCATGTCCCTTCTTGACCTTATTCAGGAAGGGAATATCGGCCTCATCCGAGCTGTGGACAAGTTTCAGTATAGAAAAGGTTACAAATTTAGCACTTATGCTACTTGGTGGATCAGGCAGGGCATCACCCGGTCTATAGCTGACCAATCCCGCACCATTCGAATTCCAGTACATATGGTGGAAACAATTAACAAGTTACTGCGAATGGCACGGCAGTTAACTCAAGAACTGGGACACGAACCCAGCTATGAGCAAATCGGTCACCGCTTGGATATGAGCGCAGAGAGGGTAGAGGAAGTTATGGATTTGTTTTTTCATGAGCCAATATCGCTAGATACGCCAGTTGGCGAGGACGAGGATAGCCGCTTGGGCGACTTTGTTGAAGATCAAAGCAGCTTAGCTCCCACTGAGGCCACTTCACAGCAGCAGCTGAAGGAGCAAATAGATACGGTGCTCGATGAGCTTACCGAGCGGGAGAAAAGGGTGCTACAGCTTAGATTTGGCCTTAAAGATGGACGTGCCCGAACCTTGGAGGAAGTAGGCAAAGAATTTAGTGTAACTCGGGAAAGAATACGGCAGATTGAAGGTAAGGCTTTGCGCAAGCTACGCCACCCCGCCCGCAGTCGGAAACTCAAAGGCTATCTAGACTGAGTTCAAATATCTGGCAAAAATTTCGCATTAGCTGCAACCGAATAAATTTCTAAATCCTAATCTCTAAATCCAAAACAAATTCAAGCCTCAAAAGGCCGAACAGATTTTAGATTTTGGGTTTTAGAGTTTGTTTACTGCTTGGTATTTCGGTTTTGCAGGATAGGAATGTTCCTAGGTAACTTGCCTCGTGTTAGTGATTGGGTCAGTTTTCGCACTTGGTAAAAATAATCAAGGACTTGGTTAACATCTTTTGGCGTAGTGCCACTACCTCGAGCGATACGGCGACGCCGACTTCCATCGAGGATAGTAGGATTATGCCGCTCCTCATAGGTCATAGACAAAATAATGGCTTCTATCTTTTCTAGGTGTTTCTCTCCTTCGTTATCGGAAAGTCGAGGGGTGAGCTTGGAAAAGCCCGGCATCATCTTAACTAGTTGCTCTAGAGGGCCCATCTTACGAATTTGCCGCATTTGGCTGAGGAGGTCTTCAAGGTCAAAACCCTTGTTGCGTATTTTCTTTTCCAAATTCTTAGCTTGTTGCTGGTCAAAAGTCTTCTCTGCTTGCTCAATGAAAGTGAGCATATCCCCCATGCCCAAAATACGAGATGCCAAACGGTCGGGATAGAAGGGCTCTAAAGCGTCTATTTTCTCACCAGTGCCCATAAATTTTATGGGCACCCCGGTGATAAATCTAATAGAAAGTGCAGCTCCCCCCCGGGCATCGCCATCCATTTTCGTCAGGATAAGCCCGGTAAGCCCAATTCGGCTGTGGAATTCTTGAGCTACTCTTACGGCATCTTGCCCTGTCATGGCATCCACTGTAAGCAACACCTCTGAGGGCTGTAAAGCGGATTTAGCATCAGCCAACTCTGCCATCATGGCTTCATCAACATGTAGGCGTCCTTGAGTATCCACTATGACCCAGGTTGATGCCCTTTCTTTAGCCTCTTTTAGGGCATGCTCGCAAATTGTTGTTGGAGTTACTTTACCAGCTTCACTATATACAGGGATATCTTGCTGCTTAGCCAGTAATTTGAGTTGCTCGATGGCAGCGGGGCGGCGAGTATCAGCAGCTACCAATAAAGGATGCTGCCCTGCCTGTTTAAGCTGGACTGCTAACTTAACTGCCGTGGTAGTTTTACCCGAGCCCTGCAATCCCACAAGCAAAGCAACTGAAGGCGGGTGGGGAACCGAAGCTAAATGGCTAGGCTCCTTACCCAGGATAGCGATTAATTCTTCATTAACAATCTTAATAACCTGTTGACCTGGCATTAGACTGTGCAATAGTTCACTTCCCAGGGCACGCTCCTTTGCCTTCGATAAAAATTCCTTAACTACCTTAAAATTTACATCTGCTTCCAGAAGCGCTAGCCGTACCTGGCGTAAAGCTTCATCGATATCTCCTTCGCTAAGCTTGCCTTTACCAGCAAGCCTATCAAATACCCTGCCTAGTTTTTGAGTCAGAATCTCTAGCATAACTACCTCAGCATTTTACTTCTGACTGAGCCCCCTGGTCAACTTTGTAAATCCTATTGCAATTGCTTTGAAGACAGGGTATTATCAAGGCAGATGGAACAGCTTTGGGCGCCATGGAGAATGGAATATATAGAGAAGCCGAAGAAAGCTGACTGCATCCTATGTCAAAAGCCTAAAGAAAATAACGATGAGGCGAACCTTATCCTTTTCCGTGGGCAAAGCAACTTCGTGATTCTGAACGCTTTCCCTTATAATCCAGGACATTTAATGGTAGCTCCTTACCGGCATATAGCGAATTTACCGGACTTAGCAGACGAAGAAGCAAGAGAGCACTTTGACCTTGTCAAAAAAAGTCTAGAGCTTTTAGAAGAGACTTTGAAGCCGGCGGGCTTTAATATCGGCTTGAATATAGGCAAAGTTGCTGGGGCTGGAATAGAAGGTCATCTCCATACTCATATAGTGCCCCGATGGCAAGGTGATGCTAATTTCATGCCAGTATTATCCGATACCAGGGTGATATCGGAAGCTTTAACTGCCACATATAGGAAATTGAAGGCCAGTCTAACTCAGTAATTATCAGCTTGAGGGTAGGAGCCGAGTATCTTGACAAAAGTAGCCTCTTTTTGTAATTCCTTTATAGCTTCTTGGTAGACTCCGCCAGCTATGGAGCCTTCAAAATCAACATAAAATACATATTCCCAGGGCTTGCTCTTACTTGGTCTGGACTCTAATTTTGTCAGATTTATATTTCTAGTAGCGAAGATACCCAGAATAGAATATAGCGCACCGGGCACATGTTTAGCGGCAAATACAAGCGAGGTCTTATTTCTCTCGGCTGGCTGAGCTTTTTGTTTAGAAATAGCAAAAAATTTGGTGTAGTTGTTAACATTGGTTTCAATTTCTGGTGCCAAAACCTCCAAACCGTAGATATCAGCAGCTCTTCTGCTAGCTATGGCAGCACATCTCTTTAACCCTCTCTCCTTTATCATTTTGGCGCTGCCCGCCGTGTCATAGGCAGGTGTGATTTCAGCTTCCAACTTGCTTAAAAATTTCTCACATTGAGCCAGTGCTTGAGGATGGGAGTAAATTGTTCTTATGTCTGCTAGTTTTTCTCCAGGCAGAGCCATTAAACAATGGTTTATCCTCAGAATAACCTCAGCAAATATATTAAGAGGGTGTGTCAATAACAAATCGTAGGTTTCATTGATGCTGCCAGCTTGAGAGTTCTCTACAGGGACTACAGCAAAACTAACTTTATCCTGTAACACAGCTTGGAAAACATCTCCAAGCCGGGCACAGGGCAAAAAGTCGATACCTCCACCAAACAGCTTTATTGCGGCATCTTCGCTAAAAGCGCCTCTTTCTCCCTGAAAAGCAATCTTAGGCATGGCTGTACTCTCTTAAAATCTAACTGCCCAAAAGTATAGACTAAACTGCCTCTATAGTTCCATTGTGAATTATAGTTTGGCATAAAACATTGCACAAATTTTCCCTGTCATTCTGAGCGTAGCGAAGAATCTCAGAGCCCCTTTGTTTCACTCAGGGTGACATAGGGAGTGGCTGAACATTAAAGTTTAGCTTTTCCAAAAGCGAGGCAAAAATATCATAAAAACTGTAAATAACTCCAACCTGCCTAACCACATACAGATAATTAAAATAACCTTCCCCGCTGCGGGGAGCCAGGCGTAATTTGAAGCGGGACCTACTCCGCCCAGTCCCGGTCCCACATTCCCTAAAGAAGCAACTACTGCGGAGATTGATGTTTCCAAATCAAGTCCTAAAAAACTGAGCATTGTGGAAGCGACGATGGCGACGAGGATATAGAGAAAGAGAAAAGAGGTTATATCTCGAATTATTCCGCATGGGAGTGGTTTTCGATTATATTTCACGGGAATCACAGCTTTGGGAGAAATAGCCCTGCGCATCATCACCATGCTATGTTTCAGCAGGGTTAAAGTCCGCACCACTTTTATCGCTCCCCCGGTAGAGCCACCACAGCCTCCAATGAACATCAAAGCTAGAAGCACCATCCTGGCGCCAGAATGCCAGGAGCCAAAATCGCAAGTGGTAAAGCCTGTAGTAGTCATCATCGAGAGCGCCTGAAAGAGTCCATATCTCCATGAGCCAAGACCCTGTGAAAGGATTAGTAGGGAGGTAGCGGCCACTAAAAGAAGGAGGTAAAGCCTGAATTCCTCATCCTTAATTATTTTGAAGTTTCTTTTTAAGACTTGATAGTGAATTATGAAGTTTGTTCCTGCCAGAAACATAAAGACCATGATTATATATTCAGCTAAGGGGTTAGCATAGGCTCCGATGCTTGCTGTAGTAGGGGTAAATCCGCCGGTAGGGAGAGTACAGAGAGAGAGGCAAGTTGAATCGAAGAGGGGAAGCTTGGCTAAGAAATAAAGGAGTAGTAGTTCAACCACAGTGAAAGCTACATAAATGCCCCAAAGAATTCTGGCTGTCGCCCTAATTCGAGGGCGGAGTCTTTCTGGCATAGGGCCGGGGAATTCCCGTTCAAAGAGCTGAGAACCTCCTACTCCTAGCTTTGGCAGGATAGCAATGAATAACGCTATCACGCCCATTCCACCCAGCCATTGGGTAAGGCTACGCCATAAGAGGGCACTTTTATATTGGACCTCTACATTCTCCAATATAGTAGCGCCAGTGGTAGTGAAGCCAGACATGGCCTCAAAAAAGGCATCGAGGAAATTCCATCCCAAGAATATATAAGGGGCGGTGCCAAGGAGAGGAATGAGAAGCCAGCTGAAAGAGACTATGGTAAACCCGTCGGCACGCTCTATTTCCTTTGTAGTTTTAAGCCCAAATTCAAGGAATAGCCCGATAGCTAAAGTGAGCAGCAGCGAGTATAAAAAAACCCGCCAATTCTCGCCATAATAAAGAGCGGCTGCTAAGGGCAGAATATAGATTAAAGCGAGGTATTTTAGAAATGAACCGATAATGTGGAGGGTTAATCTTACCCTTTGGTGAACCATTTATTCATAAACGCGACTCCCTTTTTAGAGGATTCATGATTTACAATGAGAGTCAGCCAATCCCCAGGCTCTATCTGAGCATCCTCATTCAAATATTTTCCTCCCCGTTCTACCACAAGAATTCTCGTGCCATTTGGAGTTCCCATCTCGGAAGCTTTCCTATTGACGCATTTCATGCCTTCCTCAACTTCTATCTCGAATAGCTCTGCCCTTTCAAAAGAGAGAAAATCTCTCACATAGGGTTGTGAAATCATGCGGTGGATATGTTTTGCTACTACAGCGCTTGGCTTGATTTGAACATCAATCCCCGCACTCTTAAAGGCGTCAGCATGCACGACATCATTTAATATAGAAATAACTTTCTTTACTCCCATCTCCTTAGCTAACATACAAGTCATTAAGTTATCTGAGTCATCGCCTGTAACAGCCACTAAGGCATTGGCATTCTTGGCCTTCGCGTCTTCCAGGGTGGACCTTTGGGTGGCATCCCCGGTTATCACCATCATATCAGAAGATGCTGCCATTTCAGCGCATTTCGCTGTATCCGAGTCTATAACTGCCACTCCATGCCCCTCTTTGGAAAGGAGTTCTGCTAGATTTTTCCCTATGCTACTTAAGCCCGTTATTACGACATACATTGTTTTACCTTTTCCTTACTCTACCTGCATTATTTTTTGCTTGCGGAGCGATTTTAATTCTCTTCTCTGTGATTGTCAAGGTGGCTTTTTAGCTCCTCAAGCCAAGCCACTGATTTAACCTCCCGTTGCAAAAGATATATTATATAACACTGCAGCACCTGCTCCAATTCTGAAGACAAATTCGATTTTATTTTCACTCGCTTTGCAGTGGCATAGTCGCAGTCCTGCCATAATCGTAGAACTTTCAAAGCATCGACTGAAAGCGGAAAGGAGGATTTTGCCGAAATTGCTCCAGGGAATCTGTCCTGAGTGAGATTTTTCGGCTGCTTCTCTCCCGCAGAATGATAAAGTGCAAAAGGCTCGCAATGATGATTTTCTTCAGAGTTACAATGGGGACATAGGATTCCACCCTGGCTAAAACTGAAGAAGTTGACTACTGGCTTGACAGGTGAATCGCATGTGACACAACGGTGTAATTGGGGACGATAGCCAAGATGGTGAAGAAGATGAAGCTCAAAATAGCGTAACACAATCTCACTGCCGTCAGTTTGGCACAATTGGTGCAAAGCATCAAGCAGTAAATCAAATAGAGGACGATTCTCACTATTTTCCATAGTGAAGGAGTCGATAAGCTCTGAAATGTAAAGACCGCAAGAGATGCGCCACAGGTCGCTTTTCAAAGCCAGGAAACCATCGATGGTTTGGCTTTGAGTGATAATATCGAGGTTGCGTCCTTTGGCCAGTAGCAACAAGCTGTGAGTCAAGGGTTCTACGTTGCCACCTAATTTGCTTCCGGGACGGCAGGCCCCTTTAGCTACCGCCTTTAGCTTGCCGAATTCGGGGGTGTAAGAGGTAATAATTTTATCAAATTCGCCAAGCTTGCTTTGTTTGATAACGATAGCTTGAGTTTGATAATTTCGGGTGGGACTCATTTTTGTTAGATTAGAACTCTTGCCTGTGGTCGAGTGCTTGCCCCAGAGTCATATCATCAGCATATTCCAAATCAGCACCAAATGGCAAGCCACGAGCTAAACGGCTAACACGAATCCCCAGGGGTGTAATGATGTGCTGCAGATACATGACTGTAGTTTCACCCTCGAGAGTAGGATTTGTTGCTACAATCACTTCGGTTACCGAACTATCTTGGAGGCGAGATAAAAGCTCCTTTATCTTTAACTCTGATATTGTTATCCCTTGCGTTGGGTTGATGGTTCCATGGAGCACGTGGTAAACGCCATCATACTTCCCTGTTCGCTCTAAAGGGAGGATATCTGAGGGCTTCTCTACAACACAAATTTTAGAGTGGTCGCGCTCTTCATCTTGGCAGATGGAGCAAGTATCGCGGTCAGTGATATTAAAACAAATCGAACAAAGCCTTATCTTTTCCTTTAAGGCCAGGATAGCCTCAGCTAAAGCTTTGGCTTCTTCATTTGGACTACGCAATAGATGGTAGGTCAGCCGCTGAGCATTTTTGGGTCCGATTCCGGGTAATTTATTAAATTCCTCCACTAACCTGGCTACAGGCTCAGCAAGAGACGCAGAAAATCTTGATGCCATCCTAGAACAGTCCCGGTATATTAAGCCCGCCAGCTAAGCTGCCAAGGCGCTTGTTAGCAAGTTCTTGCGACTTGTTAATGGCTTCATTAACAGCAGTCATGACTAAATCTTGCAGCATCTCGACATCTTCAGCATCGATAACCTCTGGCGATATCTCCACAGTACGAACCTTCTGATGTCCATCCACCACCACTTTGATGGCACCTCCTCCACTGGAGGCCTCCACGGTAAGGTTACCTAGTTCCTCCTGGGCTTTAGCTAGCTTTGCCTGAAGTTGTTGTGCCTGACGTAATATTGATTTATCCATTTCTTATCTCAGCTCCCATTTCCAAAGCAGCTTTAATTAAGGGATTTTCTGTTTTCGCAGAGGATGAAATCTCCCTTTTATGCCCAATTAAAGTAAACCGTATTTTATACGGCTGACCAAAAACTTCCTTGAGTTTCCTCTCCACCAGATGTTGATACTTGGGATCATCCATCTTTTCCTTGTGGAAGGAATAATAAAAGCCCAGCACCAGAGTATTATCCTCAAGTGCCATCGGCTCACAGGCACTGCGCAAAAGGGCGTCCAGGTTGCCACTGGAACCTTCCCCTTTCAAGGACTGAATGAACTCCTTCCAATGACCACGTATATAGTCAATATCTTGAGAAAGCTCTGTGCTTGATGGCTCAACATCATTCGTTTCCTCAGGGACCTCGACTTCCCGAATGGACTGAGGAGACTTTGTTATTTCAGCAGGTTTCTTTGCCTCCAAAGGTTTAACTACAGCTACTTGCTCCTGTTTCGCCACCGGGGACAAAGCACAATCCACCAGGGCTAATTCTAAAGGCAGAGTGGAGTAATTATCGCTGCGAAAATCTATACTGGAGAAAAGCTTAACTGCCTTGAGCAAATAATCAGGCGTGGCGGTAGCCACAAGGCCTCGCATTTCAGCCAAATCTTCATCGGTAACATCTAGAGCCTCTTCACAACCCGATTTAACTAACAGCAATCCTCGAAGATATTCTACTAGCTCCAGATTAAGTTGGCGCAGGTCAACGCCATCGTTGTTGATATTAGTTATAACTTGCAGGCCAGCGGGAATATCTTTGTTGATGACACACTGGGCTAATTGCCTAATTCGTGGACCGCTGCTACCGCCAAGCGATGCCTGAGCCTGAGCAAAATCAATTTGATTGCCGTGGTAGGCAATTAGCTGTTGCAATATGTTTTCCGCATCTCGAAGGCTCCCGGTAGCAGCGCGGGCAATAAGCTTTAGAGAATCAAGTTCAATGTGGACATCCTCTTTGTGACATATTAGTTTCAGTTTATCAATTATCGCTCCCTGAGACAGGCGATGAAAATTAAACCTCTGACATCTCGACACAATGGTGGATATCACTTTATGTGGTTCCGTGGTGGCTAAGACAAAAATCACATTGGGAGGTGGCTCCTCTAAAGTTTTGAGCAAAGCATTAGAAGCTGCCTCAGTGAGCATGTGGACTTCGTCTATAATGTAAACCTTGTATCGGGTAAGGTTGGGAGCATAGTTGACTCTTTCTCTGAGGCTGCGGATTTCATCAATGCCGCGATTGCTAGCAGCGTCTATCTCTATTATATCTAAAGCTTTGCCAGTGGTAATTGAGTGACATATTTCACATTTATTGCATGGTTCACCATCCACCTGGTTAGGACAATTAACCGCTTTAGCCAGGATGCGTGCTGTGCTGGTTTTGCCTGTACCTCGCGGACCACAGAAAAGATAGGCATGGGCTATTTCCCTCTTCTCCACAGCATGGAGCAGCGTTTGGGTTATCGGCTCTTGCCCTACTACTTCAGCCAGGGTTTGTGGACGCCACTTCCGATAAAGAACCTCAGAGCCCATGTGCTAATATTATACTCCCCGCCATCCAATTCCTAAAGGGGATTTTTGCTTAAATTATGGACTTGAGCCACTTTCTATAATAGAAATTGTCTCGTCATAATCCTTTGCCACCTGCGCAATGGCTTGTTTTAGGCGGGGTTTGAGCTCCTCGGGGGCTTTGTCTAACGCATTTCTTAATGTATCTAAAGTCTCTGCCTTGCTTTGGCTTAGCGTTATCTTCAATTTTTCGGCACCTTTTTCGCCATCATAAGTTTCTGCTCTACTGGATGGGGTTAGGGCTGGAGTCGGTGGTGGAGATGGGGTGAGAGTCGGTGCTTTTGATGGTACTTTCGCGATTTTTTCTGTTGCCTCAACCACACAGACTTTGTCCAAATGCTTGGCAATCTCTTCAGTTAATATGGAAATTTTGTCGATTTTACCCTGACGAGCCATTTCGGTCATTTCCCCTGCTCTCCGCTCAGCAAACTGAGTATGAAGCTTCGCCTTTCCTGTATCCGAAAAAGCTAATGTTACTCTCGCTTGTTCTACAGCCAACTTTACGGGATAGAGGGGCTCATCAGGCAAAGCGTTCGCTGAAACAGTGACCGTTCCTATGCCGACAAACAAGATAAGTAAAACAGAAGTCATAGCCACAGCCCACTTCCTGTGCCAGATAAGAATCCTTGCTTTCCTTTCCGCTTTCTCACGCTTGGCGTAAAGCATTTTCTGAAGCTGGGAATGAGCTCTTGCCTTAAACTCGGGAGTTGCCTGGATAGCGGCAGATTTCTGGATTAAAGCAGAGCTAGTTTTAAGCAATGGTTCTAGTTCAGGCGCTTGCTCGGGGTAGGCCTTAAGGCAATCCTCAATGCTTTCGCCCTTAAGCAGACACTCCAGGCATTCGTTAAAAATGTCTTCTATCTTCTGACTCATTTTTCTGCATACAGCTTAGCAACCCTAACTGTCATTCTGAGCCCTGCACCTCTTGTCATTCTGAGGGAGCGCAGTGACCGAAGAATCTCAGAGACCCTTCCCCTTCGCTTCGCTCAGGGTCAGGGTGACAGATGAACATTGCCATTTTTACCTATCACCTAACATCATTTTCCTTAATGCCGCTATGCCATTATATTGTAAAGCCTTCACGGTGCCCGGGCTTTTGCCCAAAGCTTTAGCCGCCTCCGCAGTGGAAAGCTCGGCACCAAAACGAAGTGAAATCACCTCGCGCTGAGCCGGGGATAGCTTCTCTATCTTATCGGCTAGCTTTTCAACTTCAAGTTTCTGTTCGGCGATAAATGCCGGGTTAGGCCCATCAATATGAGCTATGTTATCATCCCAATCTACCTTTTCCACTTTGCCCTGCTTTCTCAAATAATCAATTATCTGGTTATGTGCGATGCGAAATAGCCAGGAAGCGAAAGGCAAGTTTCGCCACTTGTAAGAGCCGATTGCCTCCAGAGCTTTAACAAATACCTCCTGGGTTAAATCCTCAGCTTCAGCTTGATTTCCCAACCTGAGATAAATATAGCGATAAATCTTATCAAAATGCTCCTCATAAAGCTGGCCAAAGGCTTGCCCGTCTCCTTTTATAGCTTGGGAAACTACATATTCTTCAATAGACATCAACCCGATGCCTATTATACTGTAAAACGAAAAAGGAGAGAAAAAGGTTTATTGGTGGATGCTAAAAAGCTAGATGGAGCTTGTGCCAGAGCTCAGTAGTCCTGGCCTCAAGCTGGTTTATATCGCCATCATTATGAATCAGTTCATCGGCGTATTTCATTTTTCCCTCTGCTGGCATCTGCGACTTTAGGCGAGCCAAAATCTGGGACTCGCTTCTCATTTCGCTTAAGGCAAGCCTCTGAACTACTATACTCTCAGGGGCTGCCACTAACCAGATTTTGTTTACCAAATCTGTCCAGCGAGCTTCAATAAGCAGGGTAGCTTCTAGAGCGACAGCTTTAGCTCCTTGATGTCGGCAAGCTTCGATTCTCTCCTCTGCCAGGCGATGTGCCTTGGGGTGCACTATCTGGTTGAGACGAGCTAAGGCATCGGGGTGGGAGAAAGCTATTTGCCCCAGCTTTTCACGGTCAACTTCATCATCCGATTTGACTATATCTTTACCGAAAGCGGCCACTATCTCTTGCCATGCCGGGTTGTGTGGCTTGTAGGTTTCGTGTCCCAGTTTGTCGGCGTCTATGACAGCGGCACCGAGCTTGGCTAGAATCTGGCACACTGTGCTTTTGCCACTGCCAATGTTACCAGTTACCCCAATGACAAGCATTTGTTGGAATTATATCCTAATTATGTTAGCAAAAACTATGCTGGTATAATAGTTCAGGGCTAGTTTATGGAAAAGGAAGCGGTGCTCTATGAGAAGCTCTCCGGAGGCAGGGTAAGATGTCATATTTGCCAGTGGAGATGCCTTATCAACCCGGGCAAGATGGGCGTTTGCCGCATGCGTATTAACCGAGATGGTAGTCTATATACTATGAATTATGGCGAGGTATCTTCAGCAACCGCTGACCATATTGAGAAGAAGCCCTTATTTCATTTCTTCCCTGGCACTTTTGCCTTTTCTTTGGGCACCTGGGGATGTAACTTCCACTGTAAGCATTGCCAAAACTGGGAAATCTCTTGTGTTGGTATTCCAGCTAGCTCTCAATATCTATCTCCTGAAAGGGAGATAGAGCTGGCTAAGAAGTATAATTGCGCTGGTATTGCCTGGACTTATAACGAGCCCTCGGTTTGGTTTGAATATACTCTGGATTCAGCCAAGCTGGCTAAGGAAAACGGTTTGTATACTGCTTATGTTACCAATGGTTACCTCAGCCCCGAGGCTCTGGATACTATAGGTCCCTGGCTTGATGCCTGGAGGGTGGATATCAAGGGCTTTTCTGATGGTTTTTACCGTGAGTTAGCTAAAGTCCCTCATTGGCGAGGAATTCTAGATGTGGCTAAGCGGGCTAAGGAGAAATGGGGTATGCATGTTGAGGTGGTGACCAATGACATTCCCACAATGAACGACGATGAGGAGCAGCTTAACGGCATTGCTGCCTGGATTAGAGATGAACTGGGTGAGCTTACTCCCTGGCATGTAACCCGCTTTTATCCCATGCACGATTTGGATTATCTGCCAGCTACCCCGGTATCCACTTTGGAAAAGGCTTACCAAATTGGGAAGAAGGCAGGACTGAAATTTGTCTATCTGGGCAATGTTCCGGGACACGAGTATGAAAATACCACTTGTTATTCCTGCGGCAAGCTGAATGTTCGCAGGGTTGGCTATGATACCCAGGTAGTAGGCCTCGATGATTCTAAGTGCAAGTTTTGTGGCAGCGAGCTTAATTTCACGACAAAGCTGAAAATGTAGTTGCCCAATTTATTGGGCAGGGTTCGGCCTGATAAATCAGGCAACTACAAAGGGTCAGAGCGAGTCCCCGACCGAGAACTACAAAGTGTATTGAAATGGTGGAAGGCTAATGTTTAAATGTGTAGTTGCCCAATTTATTGGGCAGGGTTCGGCTTGATAAATCAGGCAACTACAAAGTGAATGGGAGGTGTGTATGGCAAAGGAACTTCATCCCATAGTAAAGTTAGCCAGGAAGACGGTGGAAAGCTACATCCGTCAGGGCAAAGCGCTCCAGCCAGAAGAGCTTACACCTGAAATGAAGGAACGAGCGGGCGTTTTCGTTTCCATCCACAAGCATGGCGAGCTAAGAGGATGCATTGGCACCTTTGAGCCTACTAAAAGCAATGTGGCTGAAGAGATTGTAGCTAATGCTATTAGTTCATCTACCGGAGACCCGCGTTTCCCGCCGGTGACTGTAGCTGAGCTGGATGATTTAGAATACAATGTGGATATCCTTAGCCCGCCTGAACCTGTCGAAGATACCAGTCAGCTCGACCCTGGAGAATATGGGGTTATTGTGGAGAGTGGTTTCCGCCGTGGGCTTCTATTGCCTGACCTGGAGGGTGTGGACAGCGTTGAGGAGCAAATTAGCATCTGCCGTCTCAAGGCGGGGATATCAGCCGTCGAACCGATTAAGCTCTATCGCTTCCGAGTGAGAAGGTTTAAGTAGTAGTTTTTGTGATAAATCTATTGTTGCTATTGCACTAACTTTCATTGCTGAGGGTGACCCTGTAGCTGGAATGGTTGGTGAAAGATGATGATAATTTGACAAATCCCAATATTTTTGTATATGTTATTCCACAAGCATAAACGGCAAGGCCGTTTTAACAATGTAGTTGCCCAATTTAAAGGAGATTGAGACTAAGACTAAGATTAAGATTAAGGTCAAGACTGAGACTCAGAATCTGAATCTGAATCTGAATAATTTGAACGAGAAGTCAAAATTAAGCGGTCACAACAATATTTAGGAGGTGCATTTGCCTAAGTTCTTAATAACTCCCAGAGACACGAAGTTTTATGACTTATTTGAACAAGACACTGCTAATTTAGTCATTGCTGCAGAAAAGCTGGTGGCTCTTTTTGACAATTACGAAGATGTCGAGGCAAAGGCAAAGCAACTCAAGGATTTGGAAAAGCAAGGTGATGTTATTACTCACGAGATAATTAAGCGCGTACACTGCACTTTTGTAACTCCCATTGATAGAGAGGATATCACTCTCCTTGCTAGCTCACTGGATGATGTAATGGATTTCATCGAGGCTGCCGGCAGGACAGCCTTTCTTTACCACATCACCCAATCTACGGAAAGGGCTCGGCAGCTAGCTTCAATTGTGCGTAAGGTCGCCTATCAATTAAATGAAGTGTTACCTCGTTTGCGTCACCGTAACCAGTTCGAACGGATTCTGGAGCAATGTGTGGAGATTAATAGCCTGGAAAACGAGGCGGATGATGTGCATCATGCCGCCCAAGCTGAGCTGTTTGGTGATTGCACCGACCCATGTGAGATAATCAAATGGCGTGAAGTCTATCAGCACATGGAAAATGCCACTGACCGGGGGGAGGATGTAGCTAATGTCCTTGAAGGTATAGTATTGAAGCATGCTTGAGCCCCTTGCTCTGCTAATTGGGGTAATTGTAGCGGCTATAGGCTTTGGCGTTGCCAATGGATTCAACGACGCCGCCAATGCCATTGCCACAGTAATTGGTACTCGTACTCTTTCTCCTCGGGCTGCCGTACCAATGGCAGCCTTTTTTAATTTCCTCGGGGCAGCTACAGGCACTGCCGTAGCTATAACCATTGGGAAGGGGATTGTTGCTGCTGAAGCCTTGACTATGAGCATCATATTTTCCGGGGTTGTGGCAGTTATTATTTGGACTACTATAGCTACACGCTTTGGTATGCCTATAAGCATAACCCATGGATTGGTAGTGGGCTTGGTGGGGGCTGGCATTGCTACTTCGGGCAGTAAAGTTATCGTTTGGGGGGTTCTAACAAAGGTGATTTCTGCAGTTCCTATTGCCCCTCTCCTGGGCCTTGTCGGTGGTTTTTTGGTAATGGTAGCCATATTATGGGGGTTCCGAGGGATTGCGCCGGAGAGAGCGAGGGGTATCTTCAGCAAGCTGCAAATTGCCTCGGCAGCCTTTCTCGCTTATAGCCATGGCAAGAACGATGGCCAGATGCCTATCGGCTTAATCGCTATGGCTTTAATGGCATATCATGGATATGGCGAGTTCCATATCCCCTTTTGGGCTATTGCAGCTTCCGCAGCCTCAATTAGTTTTGGTACCCTTATTGGGGGACGGCGAGTTATCGAAACGCTGGGGTTGAAGGTGACTACCTTGCGTCCCGTCAACGGATTCGCTGCCAATATCTCAGCGGCTACGGTTATCGAGATTGCCTCACATCTTGGTATTCCCGTAAGCACCACACACTGCGTGAGCACTGCAATTATGGGGGTGGGGGCTACAAGACGCCTCTCCGCAGTAAGGTGGGGAATAGCCAGAAATATCGTATTGACCTGGATTTTGACCTTTCCTATCTGCGGCATCCTTGGCTGGCTTGTTGCATCTATCTTAAAGCTCGCCTTTTGAGGCGGGGATAAACCCCACCACTGCGCGCGCTGTCATTCTGAGGGAGAGAAACGACCGAAGAATCTCCGAGACCCTTCACGGAGTTTACCCTCGAGCGAAGCGAAGGGCTCAGGGTGACAGAGGGTTGAGATGGTGACAGAGGGGGGTATGAGGCGGGGATAAACCCCGCCACTACAATAGCTCATGGTGGGGATGGCTTATGTCATTGCGAACGATTTGTAGTTGCTTGATTTATCAAGCCGAACCCTCGCCCAATAAATTGGGCAACTACACTCTGAACTCTAGCCTTCCACCGCTTCAATACCCTTTGTAGTTGCTTGATTTATCAAGCCGAGCCTCGCCCAATAAATTGGGCAACTACACATTTAAACATTAGCCTTCCACCGCTTCAATACCCTTTGTAGTTGCCTGATTCATCAGGCTGACCAGCCCAATAAATTGGGCAACTTAGGATTTACGCTTTGGTGGGGATGAACCCCGCCACTGCGCGCGCTGTCATTCTGAGGGAGAGAAGCGACCGAAGAAGACCCTTCGTTGCACTCAGGGTGACAAAACGAATAAGCTAGGGGTTTGCTCAGGACAAGTTAGGCAGTTCCTTGCTCAGGTCAGCCAGGGCATCAATCCTCTTACGAGTTTCCTCTAGCTGTCCCACATGCTCCTGAGCGTATTGCGTGGCTTGCTCGTAATACTCTTTTATCTTGGGCACAAAAGACAACTGGGATAATATCAAGGTAACATCAATAAAATGTTTCTCTGCGGGGAAATCTCCGCCCCGGAGTACAGTGGTAGGCGCCAGCTCCTTGATATAATCGCTAACGCTCTTGACCATATCCATATTCAGCTCTTTAGGTGGGCCAGATAGGACATACATAGCTTTAGCGGCATCCTTAGGATTGCAGGTGACAGAAAGGTCGCTCAGAGTGGCGTCCAGAGCTTGTGTTCCTCTGAAGCTTTCCAGTGCCTTATCACGAAAATGCTTTTTCCTTATCTCCCAGGGGAAGCGAAATGGGGGTAGTGCAGTTCTGCCTATGCCAATAGCTGTCCAGCCTTCTAAGCTGGCTGCCAAATCTCCCGCATCTACGGTTCTTGAGCCCACATGCTTACCCTTGGTTACCTCGCCAGCACACATCAAGTTATAGAAAGGCTCGACAATCTGCCGATTTATCCTCTCCATGTTGTTAACCAGGCTGGCATCTTTCCTCACATACCTCTGATTATCGGCGAGGAAAACGGCATCCACCGTGTCATAAATAGATTTAAGGCAGGTAGCGGTATTATATACGCTTCTGGATTCGGTATCCTGTTCATGCTCGAAAGGCAGGGCAATAAGGGCGTAAATTGGCTTGCTGATATACCTCTCCTTAAGCATCTTAGCCATTATTGGTATGGCTCCCGAGCCCGTGCCGCCAGCAGCGCCAGCGATGAGCAGAAAAGCGTGCGTCTCGTAAAATCTTGGCTCGGTTTTCACGGCATCCAGCACCTTATCTCCATCTTCTTTAGCTAGCTGAGCCCCTAACTCATTTATCTTGCCCACACCATGTCCCAATGTCTGGCGCAAGCCGATGAGCACTCGATGCAGATAATCGTTTTTAATGTATTTTAGCCCGGTCAAATCCGCTTGGTCGGTATTCACGGCGAGGACAATCGGGGCTATAGTCGCCTTACGCTCGCTGCGTGCCTTAAGATTTATCCTGGCAAAGTGGTCAGCAATTCGACAGCCACATTGCCCCAATCCGATAACTGTTAGCTTCATTCTTTTAACCCTCCCTTAATTATTTAGTAACCACCCCACACTCAATCATAGTATCCTTTTCTCCGGGTGAAGAAGTAAACCACGGCGCCAATAAGCACTACTATTAAAATAATAATAACAATAGAGGCCCATAAAGGCAAGAAGCCAGCCTTAAAGGATTGAGTGGCAGACCATTCGCTCTCGTTTTGGGCGCCATCCACTGCCTTCACCTTCCAGTAATAGTCGCCGTAGGGCAAAGCCTTATCCTTGGGTAGCTTATAACTAACCGTATCTGATTCCGTGTCGACGGTCAAATCCGCCCCGGCTGCGGAAACTAATATAGCGTCGGTGAACTCCTCGTTATCGGCTATTTCCAGGGCGTAATGGCTAATCCCGCTTTCATCTATCACTGCTGCCCACTCAAATGTAGGTTTGAACTTCCAACCTATAAAGCCAGCTTTGCTGCCCTCGATTGGGGAGATGAGCGTTGGCAGGGGTGGTGCAGTTGATTCCACAAAGAAGTTTGTGCTAATTGAGGTGGAATCATAAGTGACTTCTACTGGATGTTCTACCGTGTGAGCGGCCTGTGTATGAGTGGCTTCGAAGCTAATGCCGGAGAAGCTGCCGGTAGCGGTGGTGGTGGCTGTGCCTTTTTCCGCTCCGTCATAGGTGACGGTTATCGCTTTACTCTTGGGGAAGCCGCTGCCTGTGACTGTCAAGCTTGTGCCTACAGAGCCGGGACTATCAGCGGTCGTTTCCGGGCTCAATGTTACTTTGGGCAATACGGTAAAATTCTTATCCCTGATATCTGAAGCTGTGGTGGAGTTGCCGGAGGCATCGATTTTATGGGTCCCCTTGATGCTGGCGGGGATTTCGAAGGAAATCGTCCAGGCGCCATTTCCATCGGCGGAGGTAGATGAACCCATTTGCTCCTTATCGTAAGTCACTGTGATGCCGCTTTCTTTATCTTTGAATCCACCGCCGGTCACAGTTATGGTATCGCCGACATAACCCTCATCAGGGCTCAAGCTTATGCCTGGCTCCACCTCGAAACTAACATCCTCAACATCGCCCAGACTGCTGTCATCGCCTTCAGCATCTATCTTGTGGCTTCCCTTGTCAGAGGCGGGGATTTCGAAGGTTGTTGTCCAGGTGCCATACTTGTTAGCAGTGATGCCCGATTTTACCTTCTTGTAGTTGCTGCTATCGAGATAATACCTTACCTCGATGTCTTCCTCTTTATAATCAAATCCCACGCCTTTCAGAGTAACCTCGGTGCCCACGGAACCGTCTTCGGGGTCTAGCTCTAACCCTGGCTTCACAGTGAAGTCGTCATGTTCATCATTATACTGCCCATCGGCTCGCACTTTATGCTTGCCACTGCAGCTATCAGGAACGGTGAAAGTGACCGTGAACTCTCCCTCATCATCAGCCTCGTCTGTGGCTACTTCCTCCTTGGTGCTGCCCGTAATATAATAGTAAATATCGACATCCTCATCCTCGTCAAATTCATATCCCTTAACGGTGACCGTATCTCCGGGATGCCCCGAGCTGGGGGTGACCCTGATATGAGGGTCCGGTGTCCCACCAGCTTGGACTGAAGTAGCCATCACGGGAATGGCGATAAGGCATATAGCCAGGGCGATGAACAATCGAGATAATACTTTCATTTAATCAACCTCCATTTTTCTATTGTGACTGTTTAATTTTGCTCTCTCATTCAATTTATTCAAATTCAGGTTCAGACTTAGTCTTAATCTCAATCTCCTTTGAATTGGGCAACTATATTTTTAAACCGCCTCCTATTCTACCAGCTATAAGCGAGGCGTGGCTATCCCCTTTGTAGTTGCCTGATTCATCAAGCCGAACTTCGCCCAATAAATTGGGCAACTACACATTTAAGCATTAGCCTTCCACCATTTCAATACCCTTCGTAGTGGCGGGGTTCATCCCCGCCTCGGTCGGGGGCCCCGGCCCCTTGTAGTTGCCTGATTCATCAGGCCGAACCTCGCCCAATAAATTGGGCAACTACACATTTAAACATTAACCTTCCACCATTTCAATACACTTCGCAGTGGCGGGGTTCATCCCCGCCTCATA
>JAUWQI010000007.1 GCA_030611085.1 Dehalococcoidia bacterium
AGTGCTTCCAGTGCTACCCTGGCTTTGAATGATGGGCTGTGTTTCCTGCGGTTCTGTTTCATGTTCTGCTCCTCCTATTTTTGTTATTTTAGGGGCAGAACCCGCTCTTAACAACCTGTCCGAAATTTGGGGACCACCTCAAAGTACCGAAGTTGAACAATTACTAGAAGAAGATATAGAAATGTTCATAGAGGGCAATCCCCAGGCACTTGATAAAAATCTGAGAACATTCAAACGCCAATATGTGCTCAAATCAGGTGAAAGGATAGATTTGCTTCTTAAAGATAAAGAAGGTCTCGTGGTTGTTGAAATGAAGAAGGGAGCGATAGGTAGAGAAGCGTTTAATCAGATTACGAAATACCTTAAAGAAGTTAAAAGCGAATCCAAATGTAAGGTTAGGGGTGTTATAGTTTGCAGGGATGTATTACCCATCTTTGAAGACTTCTTTTTGAAGAAGGTAGCAGAGGGCAAAATTAAAGTTTACCTTTACTCTTGGAAGTTTAATTTACGACCCTTGCAATCATAAGCATAAAAGATGATATGTGATAATTATGTCCGACGCCAACTTAAAATTCCTTCGGAATTTTGGTCCTATCGGACTCGGACAACACAGTGTATGCAGTGTGCTCCGCTCACCCAAACCCACCTTTGGCGGGGCTTTGCAAACACGCAAAAACGTTAAACAAAGGCATGTGTTACCCATTATGAGGCCAAAAATGCAATACAGCGATATCCTTAAGCAACTGAAATCCTTATCTAATCCCAAAGCAATAGAGGGGATGGCAAAGTATGGAATTACGCCAGAGAAAACCTACGGGGTGTCAATCCCAAACCTGAGAAGGATTGCTAAGGAAATAGGAATAGACCACGAGCTGGCTCAGCAGCTTTGGGCATCAGGTATCCGTGAAACCCGGATACTTGCGAGCATGATTGATGCTCCAGAGATAGTAACTGAGGAACAAATGGAAAGTTGGGTAAAAGACTTTGATTACTGGGAGATTTGCGACCAATGCTGTCAGAATCTCTTTGAGAAAACTAGATTTGCCTATCAAAAAGCGGTTGAATGGAGTTCGAACGATGAAGAGTTTATCAAGAGGGCAGGGTTTGTATTGATGGCTCGATTAGCTTTCAAAGATAAGGGAGTGGAGGATGGGCAATTTGAGGAATTTCTCGGAATCATAAATAGAGAGGCATCCGATAGTAGAAACTTTGTTAGAAAGGCAGTTAATTGGGCATTAAGACAAATTGGGAAAAGGAATCTCAATTTGAACAAGAAGGCGGCTGAAACCGCTAAAGAGATTCAGGAAATAGATTCAAGGAGCGCTAGATGGGTTGCCTCCGACGCAATTCGGGAGTTAACCAGTAAAGCAGTTCAAGAAAGGCTGCGGAATTAAGAAGGAATTTATAGCCTCCCGCGTAATGTCGTATAAAGTTCCTCTCCCTTGAAGGGAGAGGATTGTAGTTGCCTGATTCATCAGGCTTAGCCCAATAAATTGGGCAACTACATTGTTGTTAAATAGCCTTACGCTCTCCCGCTGGGGGAGGGAGAATTATAAGGAATCTTGCAATTGGATTTAGCATCGAGGAGCCCTGTGAAAGATTTGCCCAAAGTTGTAAATGCATATATGTCCAGAACGACTGGGCTTAGGGAACATTGCGCTCGATGCTTGCGAACTGAACGGTGGGGTGGAAGTGTAGTATTGATGATTGTTGACGCCGCGTTTACTTCTATTGGCCTTAATTACTTTACCGCCGTAGTCCCCAAGGTGATGAAGTTTAAGGAGGAACTAGTTGATTGTGGCGAGGTTACGGGACTTGAAGGCCTGAGCAATCTTCCAGAAGAGAAGGCGGAAAGCATCTGGAGAAATAGGAGGTCATGGCAAGCAGCAAAATCTATTGCTTCTTATCTTTGTGAACTGGGAAAAGCGGAAGGACTGGATGAGCGAAGAGCCTTTCGCTTTTGGGCCGCTAATTCGCAGCTCGAAGGCTGGAGGGAAGACCCCATAGGCAAAATCAGTGGAGTTGGCATTACTACATTTCAATATCTGAGGATGATGGGAGGTATAGATACAGCAATGCCTGATAAGATAGTAAGGAGAGTAGTTAAGCAAATCCTCGATGAAGCTGAGTTTGATATGCCAACCAAAGGGGATTTAGATTTAGTCAGGACAATTGAGCGATTGTCAGAACTCTCGGGTTACAGACCTATCGAGATATGCTGGATGACATGGCTCATTCAACCCGAGGGGAAAATGGTGAGGATGGAGAAGTATCGGAATCTTCTGGACAAAATATAAAATGAGCCGCCGCTCCTTTTATGGCTCATCATGTAATGCGCTATAGGAAAAGGAAGCTCCTAGTTAAATACCCTCCAAATGTATAGTCTTAATCTTCCTAATACTAAAGTTAAAATGGCTTGTTACAGGGGTGTTTAGCAACCCTATTTGTCATTCTGAGCTCTATGGGCGAAGAATCTCTTTAGACTCTTCGCGGAGTTTATCCTGAGTGAGATTCTTCAGTCGCTCCTCTCCTTCAGAATGACAAGAGGCGAAGGGCTCAGAGTGACATTTATTCAACTAGTTAATAAACACTCGCTTGTTACCTCTATTGACATCCACTCGCGTAGCTAGTATCTTAATTCTTACAGTTGAAAGTGTTAGGAAGATATTTGATTTAAGGCAGCACCTATTTACCAAATGACAGGAAAGCTAGTATATGCGTATTGTTAGAGGGATTTTCTCGGGTATCTTTAGCTTTGTGTTGGTTGTTGTTCTGGTCGTTCTAGGCATTGTTACCACTATAAACCTTACCATCCTCAATCCAAATTTTGTCATCTCCGAACTCGATAAATTAGATGCCTACCCAATCATTACTGACCAGGTGAAAAACCAATTGCCCGAAGAAGAACCATACATAGCTCAAATTGCAGATGAAACCCTCGCTGAACTCGAACCATGGATGAAAGAGCAGGTTACCACTATCGTTCCCAGTGGCTATGCTTATCTTAAGGGAGAGGAAGAGCTCAATATAGTTATTCCATTAGGGCAAGTAAGAGCTAGCCTTAAGGAAAATTTGGCGGAAGCTATGCGCGAATCTCCCCCACCTGAGTTAGAAGGACTTCCGCCGGAGCAGATAGAGGCCTTCATATCCCAAGCATGTGCCGAGATAGATAGCCATGTCCCACAGCAAATCGAGATTAATGAAGCCTTTCTGGGACCAGAAATAGTAACGCAACTTCAGAAAGCAAAGGAAATTATTGGTTACATTGAGTTTGGCTATAAAGCCTTGATTGGGCTAGCCACTCTGCTGATATTAATTATAGCTTTGATACAATGGTGGCGTGCCAAGCCTATTACCCGTTATATCAGCATATCATTTACCGTAGCTGGTGTTCTCAGTCTCGTGAGCACTATAGCTGCCAGACACTTTGACTTCCAAGCAATCCAGCTTGATATCCCTCCTGAGATTGGTGCAAAGTTGCCCCAGTTAATCAGCGATACCACCTCTCCCTTACTGATATATAGCGTGGCATTTCTGGTTGTCGGCATAGGGCTAATTGCGCTCTCCGTTAAGCTCAAATCTCCCGATGTCGAAAACATATAGGAAACCTTCATTATAGTGATGAATGGTTACAAGCACGTAAAATGTTCGCTGTAAGATATAAGATATTAACTATAGTTAACCGCATAATCTCGTATAAAATTCCTGTCCCTTGAAGGGGGAGGATTGTAGTTGCCTGATTCATCAGGCTTAGCCCAATAAATTGGGCAACTACACTGTTAAATAGCCTCACCCCTCCCGCTAGAGGAAGGAGAATTATAATGAATTTTGCAATTGACTATAAAATCCTCTAGGTGGAGTGGCATAACAACAAAATGTTAAATCTTCTTTTTATGAAAGTTTTTGCGGTAATTACCCTGATCTCGGCTGCTTTTGTGCCTCAATACATAATACGCCATAGAGAAAAGGAAGCCACCAGTCAAATATCCTCTAAGCCTGTAGCTTCGTTCTTCGCAATAATGAGTTTAACATTCGTTTTCCTGGTTATAGCGCACACAATCCTTCTCTTTCGAGATATGTATCCTGATATGCCATTTATCTTCTCCACGCCTATAGATTTGTCTTTGCAGCTTGTCGGGGTCGCATTGATATGCGCATCGTTGTCCCTTGCTATTTGGGGAGCCTTTTCCTTGGGTGAATTTGCCGGAGACCTTCGGTTAAAGAAAGGGCACCGAGTAATCAAGACCGGTGTTTATCATTGGGTGAGGCATCCATTATACTCATCGCTTATCTTCTGGTGTGCTGGAAGTCTCCTATTCTTTAAAAGTTTCCTTTTCTTGATTCTCTTCGTCCTGGTGCCGGCAGTTTATCTCGAGGCGAAGTCGGAGGGAAAATCGCTCATTGAGGCTTTCGGCGAGGAATATGAGAACTACCGTGCCACTACTGGCATGTTCTTTCCTAAAGTATTCAAGGGGAGGGAAACATCATTGAGAAAATCTCGGCCCAAAAGGTAAACCTTTGAAGGCTTTTCTCGTTTATAATGTTAAACTGGAATAGAAGGAGGCAAATAAATGAATAAGTGGCTCAAATTTTCAATCCCACTATTGCTAATTATGGGATTAGTGCTAACTAGTGGCTGTGCACGAGCAGGTTATTACCCGCCAGAGCCAACACCAATGTCGCCGCCACCACCAGAGGAATTTACTGATAAAGGCTATCCAAATGCAGGTGGATTCGCACCTGAGGCGATAAACACAGAGCGTAAAATCATAAAGACTGGCCACATAACTTTAGAAGTAGAGGCTATAGCTGAGGCTATAGATAAGGTTGCTGAGGTAGCCGATGAACTAGGTGGCTATGTGGTTTCCTCTCATAAAAGCGAAGGTGAAAAGAGAACTTCGGGCTATATCACCATTCGAGTTCCCGCTGATATATTTGATGAAGCCTTCAATAGACTTCGCCAGTTGGCAGTAAGTGTGCCCGATGAAAGCACCGAGGCGAAGGATGTAACTGAAGAATATATTGACCTGCAAGCGCGACTACATAACCTTGAAGCTACCGAAACCCAGTACCTGGCATTGCTGGAGAAAGCGGAAACGGTGGAGGAAATGTTAAAAGTGCAGCAGGCGCTTTCCAATGTGCGCGGGCAAATTGAGCAGATTGAAGGGCGTATAAAATACCTGGAGCGAACCTCAGATATGTCACTTATCGAGGTAGGCCTAAAGGAAACTAAGCCTTTGGCTGAGTACTGGAACGCCTCCAATGCCTTCAGAGGAGCAGTACACGGGCTAACTACATTTGGAAGAGTTCTGGCAACCGTGCTAATGTGGCTCGGCGTTTTCTGCTGGCTCTGGATTCCACCCTTAGTAATCTGGCGCAGACGACGGCGAAGGGCAAAAAGCTAAACTCGCAGGAAGGAGAAACTTGTTTGTTATTTTGCCACCCTCACCCTATTCCACTTCCCTTAAAGGAGAGGCCAAGTGGGAGTTGTCTTTGGCTTTAAATTCCTGCCATGGTAGCTATCTTATCTAGGTGGAAATTGGCATCACCAAAGTTAACCTCCCAGGTTTTAGCTCGCTTAAAATAAAGTGGCAGGTCATGATCTTCACAAAAACCGATAGCTCCGTGAATCTGATGGGATATAGTAGCAACCCTTCTGAACTTCTCGCTAGCCCAGGCTTTAGCCATGGCTACCTCTTGGGTTGCAGGGAGACCTTCGCTAAGCCGCCAAGCAGCCTCGTAAGTAATAAAAGAGCACCCATCAATATCGATTAGCATATCGGCACAATTAAATTGTATTGCTTCGAAGCTACCGATAGGATGACCAAATACCACCCTTTGCTTAGCGTAGTCTACCGTCATTTCCAGAACTTGTTTGGCGCCGCCAACCATCTCCGCACATTGCGCTACTGTAGCTTTCTCCAGCACCTTTTCCAAAACAGACCAGCCCTCATTGAGCTTGCCCAAGATGTTTTGTCTTGGTACCTTTACATTATCAAAGGTGACTTCGCACTGCTTATCCCCGACAACAGTCTCAAGCAAGGTGCAATTTATCCCCGGGCTTTTAGCATCAACCAAAAATAATGTAACCCCCTCCTCAGGTATCCCTGTTTCCTTAGTTCTGGCAGCGCAGATAAGATAATCGCTCACATGGGCGTCAGGGACAAAGAGTTTTGTTCCTTGAATTAAAAAGCTCCCGTTTTCCTGCACAGCCTTGGTTTGAATTCCATCAGCGCTATATCTAGCACTTGGCTCAGTTAGGGCTAAGGTTAAGAGTAGCTTTCCTTGAGCTAGCTTAGGCAAAAGTTCCTGTTTCTGCTCATCGCTTCCAGTTTCAAGAATAGTTACCCCTCCAAGGACCACGGTGGAAAAGAAAGGACCGGGCAGGCAAGCTCGTCCCATCTCCTCAAGGAGCACCACTAAATCAAAAAAGCTTGCCCCACTACCGCCATACTCTTCGGGAATAATTAAGCCTAACCATCCTACTTCGCTTAGCTTCTGCCATAATTCAAGGGGATAACCTCTTTCATCTTTAGCCATTTCTCGAACTAATTTTTTAGGACATTCAGTAGCCAAGAAATCTCGAGCCGCTTTTCGTAACATTTCTTGCTCTTCCGTTAAACTAAAATCCATTGCTGCCTCCTTAGTCGCTTTGAAAATCCTATTACCGGGGTAAGCCGAGACCTCTCTGAGCAATGACAATTCGGTCTACCTCGGAACTTCCTGCCTCCAATGTATTACCTATGGAGCGAAGATAACGAGAGGGTGCTTGTCCATCTAAAGGAGCCCACTTGGAACCCTCGGTCAATACACCATAATGGCCTAAAACTTGACAAACTGTAGCAGTTACCCTTTGATTTACCTCCAAGCCATATACTTTAGTCATTGCCGCTTCATAATTAGGTATAAGTCCTTTATCTAGCATCCAAATTGCCCGGTAATGAACTAATCGCGTTATCTCACACTCCACAATCAATTCCGCAAGGCGGTTCCTCAACGCAGAAGCAATAGGTTTTGTTTTCCGAGCATATTCCAGTGCGTCATCAAGATTTCGACGGGCTATACCGTAGGCTGGAATGCAAGAACGCTCAAAATCAAGCACCCCCATAACTACAAACCACCCTCGATTTTTACCTCCTACTAAGTTCTCTTTAGGAACACGAACGTTATCAAAGAAAACTTCATTAAATTCAGATTCACCAGCCATATTCGCTATAGGGATAATGCTAATGCCGGGAGTTTTCATATCCAGAAGGAAAAAGCTCAATCCTCTATAATTTGGAACTGCTTCAGGATCTGTTCTGGCTATGATAAAGCCCCAATCTGCTCGATGTGCTGCAGTAGTCCAACATTTCTGCCCATTGATGACGAAATAATCGCCATCCTCAACTGCTCTAGTTTGTAATGAAGCTAAGTCTGAGCCAGCATCACGTTCGCTTAGAAATTCACACCACATCGTCTCCCCTTTAGCAATTCCAGGAAGATGCCTTTTTTTCTGCTCTTCATTGCCAGATTTAAGAAGCATTGGAGCTAGCATGCCAACTCCAAAGGGGTCCAGCCCTGGGAACCTGTAATATGACAATTCCTCGGCGAGAATATGCTGAAGAAGCATTGAATTTCGCCCCCCATATTCCTTGGGCCAAGCTAAAGATAGCCAACCTTTAGCCCCAAGTTTCTTAGCCATTGCTCGATGTAAGCTCCATTGTTCATCATAAGGACCACCGGCGTTTGAAAAGAAATCCAAAGCATGCTCTCTCCACTTCGGGGGGAATTCTCTATCTACGAATTCCCGAACTTCTTTCCGGAAAGCTTCCTCTTCTGGGGTAAATGCAAAATCCATCTTTGCCTCCTCTACTGTCTCACCTATTCAGCAGGCTTCAATAATCAAGATACTATCACAATTCTGGGAGGACTATCAACAAAACAATTTAAATCCACTTAATATACAACCGAACTTGAGCGAGGTATGTTGCGTTTGGGTATTGACACTCCTAGTGTTTTGCCCAGCTAGCTTTGCTATGATTTTGGGATAGAAGAGTTAGAGATGGTGCATGCTCCAGAATACATCTCTCAGATTCAAAACAAGGATAGATTACTTCGTGGGTCCTGTCCTGAGGGCCATGTGATTCTTCGCAGAGTTTATCCTGAGTGAGATTCTTCGGTCGCTTCGCTCCCTCAGAATGACAAGAGGCGAAGCGTTCGCCATAACATTAGTAGATAGCTCTCAGCTAATAACTGCTTGCTTGTCATGCAGGTTTCTTAGCAAAGGGCAGGAGCGTGTCCCACTCACCTTTCTCCCACACTACCAGAAGCTGGCTGGAGATACAAAGTGAGCTATAGGTGCCAATGATAACGCCGAGGAACAGCACCAAAACAAAGTAGTGAATGGAAGCTCCGCCAAAAAGGAACAGCGCCAGAATAACAAAAAGGGTAGTTAGAGCAGTATTTAAGGAACGCCCCAGTGTCTCTACGATGCTAGAGTTTACCGTCACCGAGAAATCGGGGTTAATGTGTCTAGATACATTTTCCCGAATGCGGTCAAAGATGACTACAGTATTATTGATGCTATAGCCCACGACCGCCAGCAATCCAGTGATAAACATGGCATCAACCTCCACTCCCGCAAGCCAACCCAAGATGGAAAAAATGCCTACTATTATAAACACATCGTGGATAAGGGCAATGATGGCACAAATGCCCCAGCGGAATGGCTTGGGCATACGGCGAAATGCCCAGGCGATGTAAAGCAACATAGCCACAGCAGCTATTACTACAGCGATGCCAGCACTACGTGCTGTTTCTGCACCCACTGCAGGCGAGGCTGAATAAGGGTTGGTCATCTTAACTTCACAGCCCAATTTTTCTCCCAGTTCTTGTGCTAACTTTTTCCCTTCCTCTGCTGATACTATTCCCTTGAGATGAACGATGAAATCACCCTCAGCATTTCGAATGCTCGCTTTACCGTATCCCAAGTCAGCTATCTCCTGCCGCAACTGGCTCTGCTCCACTGGAGAGCTGGGAGAGATGAACTGCAGGGTCATAGAGGTACCACCAACAAAATCAACCCCGGGTCGCAAGCCAAAAACGGCTAAGGAAATTATCCCGACAACTATAATTATCCCCGAAGCGAGGAAGAACCAGCTTTTCTTACCAACAAAATCTATCACTTCTTAACTCCATAAGCTGCGAGGTCGGTAACTACCCCACTGCCCATAATAAGGCGCAGGAGAGTCCGTGTAATGACAATGGCAGTGAACATGGATAGAGCTACGCCAATAAATAAGGTTATGGCAAATCCACTGACCATAAAGGCGCCCAATTTGGTGCCAAACCAAAGAAGGACAGCACAGGCAATAAAGGTGGTGATATTGCTATCTCTGATAGCTGTCCAGGCGCGATTAAACCCAGCCCCTGCCGCAGCAGCCAAAGTGCGTCCAGCTCGCAACTCCTCTTTAGCCCGCTCGAAGATGAGGATATTGGCATCTACTGCCATGCCTAAAGATAAGATAAAACCAGCGACGCCAGGCAGATTAAGGGTTATATCAAACAGGTCAAAAATGGCCAAAAGAATGACACCGTAAATCCCGAGACTGAGGCAAGCTATAAAACCGGGCAGGCGATAGTAAAGAATCATGAATAGCAACAATAAGGCTACTCCAATCTCTATTGCCAGCATACTCTTCTTAATAGAATCGGCTCCTAAAGTAGGGTCTACGCTTCTTTCGTAAAAAGGAACATTGGGCTTAAATACTCGCGATTCACCTTCGCCCTCCCAAGTACCTAGGGGGACAGGAATCCGACCAGCATTGAGCAAATCACACAATTCCTGGGCATCGTCCAAACTTAGCCCCTCAATTTGACCATTCTCTCTTATTATCCCCCGAACCACAGGAGCAATGGGATGACCATCTTTGCCCAGAAGCGGTTTGTTGCCAAGATAGATAGCTAGCTGCTTGTCTATGAGGCGGCTAGTTATCTGCTCTGAGAGCTCCCGCCCAGTTTCATCCCAATGGAATACCACTAGCGGGGTGTTAAGCTGGTCCAATCTAACCTCGGTGTTCTCCTCAAAATATCTACTAGTGAGGGTTAGCTCCTCACCGTTGGCTGTCCCTTTGGCAGGAACCCAGTTTCCCTCTTCGTCCTGCTCTTTGAAAGTGATTAGTGCGACCATCTTCTTCTTAACTTCCGTAACTTCACTTTCAGTGGCGCCGGGCAACTGGATAGCAATGCTATGCTCCCCGCCTTGCTTCTGCGCCTGAACGATGGGCTGACTGAGACCAAGACGACCGATACGTCTCTCAATCGCCTTCTTTATTCCCTTCATGACTTCCGATGGGTTTTCATCGGGACCAAGCTCGCTGAGGTCAGCCTGGTAAACCAGGTAACTACCGCCTTTGAGGTCAAGGCCAAGTTTCAGTCCGTGCTCGCCAAGTAAATTTGTATGCACGGGCAATATTGACCAAAGAGAAAGGCCAAGGAGCGCCAGAATAAAGATTAGTAAATAAATGCCTCTTCTTCTCATATTCTCATATCGTCTTTATCTTTATAAGCCCAATAAATTGGGCAACTACAATCTTTCTAGCCTATTTCTGTTTTGTGAGATTGCTTCGCTGCGCTCGCAATGACAATTCCTTCCGTACTAAGGCCAGAGCCTCTTCCCTATTAGTTAACTCGCCGCTAGCTTGGGCTTCATGAACTACGGCTAAAAGCTCACCAATCAATGGTCCTGGAGTTAAGCCAACGATATTTATCAAATCATGGCCATCGACAAGCTTCATCGGCAAGATTTTGACTTGCTGCTTGTCATGCTCGCTCAATATATAGCTTGCCACCCGACACTGCCTTCTCCACTCCTCCATATCTACAAGGGGGCCACGGCTCGCCAGATAATCAGCCAAAGCTAAAAGCAGAATATCAATGCCAGCGTCACCAGTATCGCGGAAGTAGCGATAGATTGCCCGCTGAGTAGGCAATTCCCCGTTTGCCATCTGGGCGGGGCGAAGGTGATAATACACTAGGTTTTCCACTAAATTTATTTCCCGGTTGCTAAATCGCAACTTCTCTAGAATGCTCGCAGTCATTGCTGCCCCTTGCTTAGTATGCCCTAAGAACCTCGCTCTACCCGTATCATCAAGAGACTTTGTTCTGGGTTTGGCAACATCGTGGAGTAACCCACCTAGCTTAAGCAAAACTTTGCGATTACTCCCGTGGGAAATCTCTTGGGACAAATGCTCCTCTATCATATCAGACCATAGAGCAGTACTTAGTATATCTTCATTGCCATATTCCCAGTCGCTTTCTCTAATTAAGAATTCTACCGTAGCCACCGTTTGCAAGGAATGCTCAAAGACATCCCAGAAGTGTACTGTTGGTTGCTCTACCGCTTTGCTCTCCCCTAGTTCGGGGATTAGGACTAGAAGCAAGCCGAGCTGGTCTAAATATCTCAGATGATAGTATGCTCGGGGCAAACTGAGCAATCGGAGCAATTCCTCCCTAACTCTCTCCCCAGGAATTTTACCAGTGGATTGAGAATAGCGACGAATTAAACTTTCTGTCTCTGGCTCTATGGCAAAATCGAGCTCAGCAGCCAACCTCACTGCCCGCAATAATCTGGCGGCATCAGCTTCAAATATCTGGTCACTCACTGCTCGCACGGTCCTATTTCCCAAATCCTCCTTCCCAGAAAAGGGGTCAATAAGCAATGTTTGAGATTGCTTCACTTCAGGCTCGTAGCTAACAAATTGGCCAAGCTCCATAGCCATAGCATTTATGGTGAAGTCACGGCGGGCAAGGTCAGATTCAATGTCTTCACTGAATGAGGAAAAATCAAAATACCATTCCTTCTCCCCCTCCATTATTACCACCCTAGCTATGCCGTTTGCCTCATCAAGCAGCACGAATTTGCCTCCAAACTCTCTAGCCACGCCTCTAGCTATGCTTAGGGCGTTTCCATCCACGGCGATATCGACATCATTGGTTTGTCTGCCCAAGAGCCAATCGCGAATGAAGCCACCAACGATATAGCCAGGATGGCTTCCTTGAGATAGCAATTCGTATAACTTATTTAAGACGGTAATTAAATTACTTATTTCGGGGAAGGACATTGGCGTGCATTATAGCTTTAGTTAGCGCATATTGCAAAGGTTACACATCCAAAGCTCGCTAAGGTATCGCAGACGCTATATAATTAAAACACATAAATGATAGACAACGAAAGCCTACTACCTGAAGCTGATATTCAGCAAAAAGCTAAAACTTTCCTGCTTATGAAATATCCTGAATCTACAATTACATTTGGCAGGACACAACTAGCTACCAAAAAAGGCAACCCTGTATTCCAACTAAATGGCACTATCGACATGAAATCACATGGCACTATCGATCGATTCACTTTTCGGTCTCACCCTAACCGCTATTCCTTCAACATAGAACTAGCTGCCAAACAGGGCACGATGCTCAATTATGTGCTAAGGTAGGCTTTTGCCCTGCTTACCCCAAACTCAGGTTGTTGTTTGGTGAAGTTAGCCTAGAACTAAAGTATTTATTGATTGCGACAATAGCATTGGCAGCACGCTCCATGGTGGGGAAAACAGGGATTGAAGCTCTTAGCAGCCTTTGCTCTATATCCAAGCGTTCTGGCTCAGCAGAACCCGATGGCAAGACAACTATTAAGGGTTTATTTTGCCTCCTTCTCAGGTCTATAAAGAAATCGTTTATTCTCTCCACTCTTCCCCAGGACAGAAATGACAGGAGAATACCCATATCTTCCTGAATCAAGAGGAGTTCAACAGCGGGGTCATTTACTACTAATTTTATAGCTTGGAATAAAGTTGAGCCGCCGCGGAGTTGTGCTTGGCTTACATCAATAGGGTTGTGCAAAATGCTACCTACTTCGCCCAAAAGGCTAACCAATTCTTCCTTTGTCTTGCTAGAGAGGGATGGTAGTTCAAGCCCACTCTCTATACAAGCATCGCTAGCTGATACTGAGATGCCACCACCACCTCCTCCTAACCCTCCGATAACTGCTATATTATTGCCTTTCCAATGCCCAAGTTGTTGGAAGATGAGCAAAGTATCAGTTAATTCCTCTAAACTGTGTACTTCGATAGCACCAGCTTGCTTCAACATCGCCGACCAAACGGCTGTCGAGCTAGTTAAAGAGCCAGTATGAGATATAGCTGCTTGAGCTCCAGCTTCAGTCCTACCCCCTTTCCAAACGACTAATGGCTTAGCCTTAACCACCTCCTTCATCGTGTCAAAAAGACGATGTCCTCTCCTCGTCCCCTCAAGGTAAGCACCAATAACTGTAGTTTTAGGGTCAGCAGCCAAATATTGAAAGAAATCGCTAGCATCTAAATCAATACCGTTACCAAAACTAACTCCCTCGCTATAATTAATATGCCGAATTACCCCGATTTCTATCAATCTGTCAGCAATGCCGCCGCTTTGAGAGATAAAGCCTACAGAACCGCCTATGCCAATTTTCCCCAAAGGTGTCATACCGAAAGGTATTCGGCTTTCAGGGCAACAGACACCGAGGCAGTTAGGACCAATGATGCGGATGCCGTTTTGTCTTGCCTTTCTCACCATTTGATCCTCCAACCCACACCACTCAGGTTTACCCGTCTCGCTGAACCCAGCGGTAAAGAAATGAATAGTTTTAACCTTCTTAGCAGCGCAATCATCAAGAAGTTTCAGGACAGATTGTCGAGGAATGGATACAATGACATAATCCACTTCACCCGGAACCAGCCTTAAGTTAGGGAAAATCTTCAAGCCTGAAATAATGCCTCCGCCAGAGCCAATGGGATAAATATGTCCGGCGAAGCCAGCGGAAATCAGAGCTTTCACCCACTGAGAGCCTGGCTTTGCCTCATTGGCCGATACACCAACAACAGCAATAGATTTGGGATAAAAAATAGGTTCAAATTCTTTAAGCCTTTCCTCAAACAATCGTTTTACTCCTTTAGCACCTCGTAACGGTATCTGCTCTAAGCTGCATTGATTTAACTTCACATTTACCGAGGACTCCTACTTCTCGAACAAGGTTCTGCTACTGCGGCATAATGTAAGCTTAGCCCCATTTCAAGGGAGTAAAACAGAGCTTAGAAAGTCTCCACCTTGCTTTCCAATTCTCCCCACATTCCTCGGTTGCAAAATCCCATGAGTTTAACCGCTGCTATTTTATTGGTCAGTGGTTCCTGGCTTTGGGTAAATACCCTGATATAGTTACCAGTTAACCCAGAGTATATACCTCTACCTGGATTTATTTCCTTTTCCCACAAAACAGATATGGTTTGCCCTATAAATTGTTGCCAGAAGCTACGCCGACAGTCTTTAGCTAGCTGTAACATTCGCTGGGTACGCTCTTTCTTTATTTCATCCCTAACTTGGTGAGGCATTTCGGCTGCCTCCGTTCCCGGCCGAAGCGAAAAAGGGAAAACATGGATGTTGGCAAAGTCAGCCTGCTGGCAAAAATGATAGCTTTGCTCAAACTCTTCACTGCTTTCCCCAGGGAAGCCCACCATAACATCAGTGGTAATAGCCACTTGGGGTATCGCCTCCCTAATTGAACTTATTGCTCTTTGATAATCATCCAATGAGTAGCGTCGCCTCATCCTTTGAAGCACAGCACCGCTTCCGCTTTGAAGGGCTAAGTGGAAATGGCGACAAAGCCTTTTGTCTTGCCACAGGGCAAGCAATTCGGGAGAGACTTCTTGAGGCTGCAGAGAAGAGAGACGGAGCCTCTCAATAGTTGTGTTGCAAAGGATATTTTCTATCAAATCCCTAAGGGCGGCTTCAGTGGGAAATTCTTCGCAGAGTTTATCCTGAGTGAGATTCTTCGGGCGCTCCTCTCCCTCAGAATGACAACCTTCCTTTGTCACCCTGGAAGTGAAGGATCTCAGGGAGTCTTTATAGCAGCCGATTTTAGTCCCGGTGAGAACAACTTCCTTATAACCCATAGCCACCTTTTGCTTAATCTCTCCAATTATTTGGGAAGCGGGCAAGGAATATTCATGTGGTCTTACCTTGGGCACAATACAGTAAGCGCACGGGCTATGACAGCCATCTTGAATCTTCACCAGGGAGCGAACTCTGGGGTTAAGAGGGGCGTGAGGCTGCTGCGATACTCCTTCGGGAAGTTTACCCTGAGCGAGATTCTTCGGTTGCTTCTCTTCCTCAGAATGACAGGAAGAGAAAGACTCAGGCTTTGTAGCTAACAAGCCTTTTACAATCTCGAGTAGATGTTTTTTCTCCTCGTTGTCAAGGACAAGGTCGGCAAGCTGAGCCAACTCGCGAGGAACTCTCTGAGCATAGCACCCAGTGGCAATGGTGAAAGCCTCAGGATTTCTCCGTCTTGCCAGTCTGAGCCAATGGCGTGACTTACGGTCAGCTACATGAGTGACGGTGCAAGTATTAGCGATGTAGATATCGGCTACACTATTAGGAGCTACAAGCTGATATCCCGCTTGGCTAAACTGGCTAGCCAGATATTCTGTTTCCGCTTGATTGAGCTTACACCCCAGCGTGTAAAAAGCTACCCTCATATTAGTCCTGAGTCCGAAGTCCTAAGTCGATAATCATCGAGGTGTCAAAAAATAAGGACATCCTCTTCTACTAGTTGGCGCTAGACTATTATTTATTACCACAGATTCAGCATTGGTCTAGCTATAAGCTTGCTGGCGAGCTCAATGTTGCTGTAGATACACCTGGCTTAAGTCAGGGATGCCTAAAGGATTAGGCTCATAATCCTTGACATAGGGCTTAACCAGGATATAGTTGGCGCCAAAGCATAAGGGGAGGCAAGGAGCCTCATCAACTACCATTTGCTCAGCTTGCTGATACATCGCCAAGCGGGTAGCGCTATCTTGTTCTATAGCTGCCTGGTCAAGCAAAGCATCCAGCTCAGGATTGCTATAGCCAAAAATATTGTTCTCGCTCCCGGTATAGAAGAGGTTATCGAGGAAATTATGCGGGTCAGGATAGTCAGCCACCCAACCCAGCATAAACATCTCGTCCCTCTCTTGCTTCAAATTATACATGAAATCCTCCGGCTCCAGTTGTCTTACTGCTACCTCAACACCGAGATTCTGCTGCCATTCCTGAATAATGGCACCCAAGCTGTCGGAAATGCTGTTGCCATAGCCTGAAACAGTGAAGGTAATAGGCGGCAAATTCGAGGCATCCTCATACTTTGAGGTAGCGATAAACTCCCTCGCCTTCTCTACATCATAGTCCAGCCCTTTCAAACCTTCGTTACAACCAGGCATGCCCGGAGGCAAAACGCCCTGAGCTTTCGTTACCATACCTCTCAATGTTGATTTAATGATGCGCTCCTTGTCCACGGAATAGCAAAAAGCACGGCGGATATTAACATCATCAAAAGGCGCTTTAGTAGTATTGAAACCAATATAAGAGAGGCTGAGTTCAGGTGTTATGGCTAGTTCTTGATGAAAGGGGCTGGCCTCATCCTCAGCTTGGTCAATATAACTCATATAAACTGGAGTGATATCAATCTCCCCTTTTTCATACATAGCCATAGGCATGCCGGCGAGAAGATGAAAGACAACTTGCTTTACTTTAGCTATCCCTCCATAATAAAGCTCGTTCTGCTCCAAAATCAAAATGCTGCCTTGCCTCCACTCCTTCAACTTAAATGGACCTGTTCCGATTGGCTGATGCCACCAGTTCTTTCCCGATTCCACATTAGCCTGGTCGACGACGAAGGCGGTGGGATAAGTTAACTTGGACAGGAAATAAGCCTTAGGGACATCAATGGTAACCTCAAGAGTGTAATCATCAATAACTCTAACTCCGGAGATTTCCTTCGTCTTGCCCGCCAGCATGTCTTTAGCACCAATAATATCGCCTAAGTAAGTAGCTGCCGTCTGAGAGCCGGTATTGAGGTCGCAAGCTCGCTCCCAGGAATATTTAAAATCAGCAGCATTGACCTCTCTGCCGTTATGAAATTTCACCTCGTGTCGCAAGTAAAAGACATATGTTTTGCCATCCTGGCTTTTCTCCCACCTCTCGGCAATATCAGGCACCACCTTTAATCCGCTATCAAGGCGAACCAATCCGCTGAAGATGTGCATAACATAAGTATGAGAAGTCATCTCGCTGGAAATGGCAGGGTCAAGGGTTATAGGGCCAATATCCCAGAGGTTAAGAATACCTTGGCTGGAAGGCAATACCTTAACTTCAAGCTGGCAACCAGTTGAAGGTAGAAGCAATAAAGCACAAATGAGGAGAGATAATAATACAGACTGCCCAATTCTCTTCATTGGCTTCCTTCAGCAAAAAAAGACTCTAAAGTTGAAAATAACTGAGATGGGTTGCTTGCACTCAAGGCAAGCTTCTCAAAAGGACATAAGTCGGTGCCGTCGTAGTTAAAGATATGAGGAACCTCGTTCTTACTAGTAATAGTCACACCTTTTTCCCTGAGCATAGTCAATGCTCTTGTGCTTGCTACGAGAGCGTATGCTGAGGCTATCTGAGCATAAAGGCAAAGCATAGCTGCAGCCGAGCCCACTATTTTATCGGCTATTGCCGCGCCACGTAGGTCATCACCCAAGCTCACTATAGCTTGAAAGAAGGGGTGTAATCCTCCCTCCTTTGAGTTGAGGAGAACCTGCCCTTCCTTCACTATAACCAGATTCAGCTTTTCACTCTGCAAAAAAGAACAGGCGAGCTCAATATCTTCCATATCACTCAACTTCACATAACTGGTATGCCCTGCTGCCCAGACCAACTATTCACCAAATAATAAGAATTCCCCCTATGGTATCATCATAGTTTGGCCTTTTATAATAATGTCCAGGTTCAGGTACCACACATTTGTAATAATGTTTACCTATTACAGGATTAACAATATCATCGTGTTGCGGCTCGATATAAACTAAGCCTTCATCAATGGTATTGAAAGCCACAATAGTGTGCCCACCATCAGGATAGTTAATGATTACATAAGCACAACGAATGCCCTCTTCTTCAGCATTATTGCATACATCCATAGCAAAATTCTGACATACATATTCATCCTCAGCATAATCCCTTTCGTCTGTTTTATCTTCCCTGATAAAGTTCATCATTTGTCTGTATGTGGGGTCCTCGATAGTATAGCCACGCCCACTCGCTAATTCATCATAGCTTGCCTGCAAATCAGCAAGCTCCTCTTTTATTGTCTCTACCTCAGTTTGCGTTGAGCCTAATTCTGTCTGTGCTGAGGCAAGCTCAGCTTGTGCTGAAGCTAGCTCCACCCTTGTTAACTCTAACCTATCGCTGGTGTTTCCCAAGATGGAAAATAGCCCAAGGCACAAAACTGCCAAGATTCCGATAGCTATCCATCTTTTCATCACTGCCTCCTCTGCCTAGAATAAATTCTTGGCTTTCAGGCTTAAGTAACTTTTATCGCAGACGATGATATGGTCTAGGACTTCAATGCCTATGATTTCGCCCGCCTTGGCTAATCTTTTAGTTAATTCAATATCCTCTTTTGACGGCGCTGGGTCACCTGAGGGGTGATTGTGAACGAAGATAACCGAGGCAGCGTTGGAGGAAATAGCCTCCTTAAAAACCTCACGGGGATGGACAATGCTAGTATCAAGGCTGCCCACAGAAACTGGCTTGTAGTTTATCAGCCTGTTTCTAGTATCCAAACAAAGAACCAGAAAATGTTCTTTCTTCTTGCCTTTTAATTGGCTCCTCACTATGCTAGCCACTTTCTCGGGGGATTTGATTGCTGGCTTCTGGCTTTCATCAGTAGCGCTTTCCAGCCTCTTGCTTAATTCGAAGGCTGCTTTAATCTGGGCTGCCTTGGCTGGCCCAATGCCATTTACCTGGGTCAACTCCTCTATAGAGGCATTGGTAATCCCTTTAAGATTGCCAAATCGGCTCAATAACCTCTGGGCAGTTACCATGACTGATTCACCCCTAATTCCTCGCCCCAAGATTAAGGCCAAAATCTCTTGGGCAGAAAGAGCTTCGCTGCCCAGCTTAAGCAGCCTCTCTCTAGGACGCTCGCTAAGAGGCAGGTCATGAACGGTAAAGGAATCTTTCATAGCTTATTCCCTTTAACTAACTTTTTCTTCTACATGACCTCCGCCAATCCCACTCCTCTAAAGCCAAGGCACCCCATAAAGCCAGTGCTGTAGCTAATGCCGATAATACAGCGATTAGGGCGGGGTAAGATTGCCACGCTTTACTCGCAATGACACTGCTTCGGCTCACCGTAATGACTGCAGGGGCTAACAGCGTTTCTTGCCAGCGGCTATCAAGCCCATCTATATCAAAGCCATAAACCTGGGTTAAGGCTTCGTCGTAGGTGTTGCCTTGTTTTAACAAGGTTAGCAAATGGAGCATCTTATCTTGACTGTAATTATTGAGGAGGTATTCCACCAAGCTATAACTCTCGGCATAGGAAAGATAAGCCTTTTCCGGTTCGGCAGAAAAGGGGCTGCATAAGCTGCGCACTGAAATAAGCTTATTTTCAGAAATAGCCTTCGCTAACCAGGATTGCAGAAACGGCTCAAGTTCGCCTTCATTGTACATAGCTAAGCCTTCATCAAGCCAGACGGGAAGTCTGCCATAGGGGCTGAAAGTCGCCTGATGAACAACCAGATGCGTTAGCTCGTGAACCAAAGCCCTCTTGCCCCAGTCAAGCCTGTCTGGTGAAACGCCAATGGCAATTATGCCAAACTCAGTGAAGGCAACACCCCCAGTCCATTCCATAGGAAAAATCATGGCTCCTTGCAGGTCCCTGGACGAAGTATAAATATATATTTTGATTGGTCTCTCTGGATAGGTGCCAATATTTTGAGTCAATCTAGCAAGCCCTGCCTCGCAAGCATTCATTAATTCGCGAGCGAAGGAATCATCACCTTCATACCAAAAAAGGGTTAGTTTGCCCTCGGTCAAACTTCGCCAATCATAGCGGCTATCTTCGAAAAGCGCCGTAGTAGAGGGAGTTTCAACTTTGTTCCCAGCCTTATCCTCAACTGTCCACCAATATGTTATAGCTGTCCCCGGAGGTAAGCTTGCCTTCCTCATATCCCATGTCCAACTGGTTTTCACCCTGCTTGCTGGAGTGAAATCAGGCCAGCCTTCACTGGTAACTTGAGCATAATTCATTTTATCCACTTGATAATGAAGGCGAGCATCAACAATGGTGACAGAGCTTTCAGCTTCAAGATTAAAAGTAAGCGCAGTGGGAAAATTTATTTCTACGCTGCTATCTATTATTGAGACATCGTTGCCAGCATTGACAACGGAAGGAATCAGCAGCAGAAGCGTTAAGATTACTAAGCCGATGCGTTTAATCATTCCCCTACTTTAGATCGAAGGTATGCGGTGATAAATCCGTCCAGGTCTCCATCCAATACAGCCTCGGCATTGTTTACTTCATAACCAGTGCGATGGTCTTTTACCATTTTATAGGGATGAAGAACATAGCTTCGAATTTGATTCCCCCAACCAGCTTCAATACGCTCCCCTTTGAGCTTGGTTTTCTCCTTTTCTTTCTTAACGCGCTCCAGCTCAAGCAGGCGGGCGTAAAGGATTTTCAGGGCAGTCTCCTTATTTTGGTATTGAGACCTCTGGCCCTGACAAGTAGCTATTAACCCCGTGGGTAAGTGAGTTACCCTAACTGCGCTGCTCGTCTTTTGCATATGTTGCCCGCCAGGACCACTGGACCTGAAGGTATCTATCCTCAAGTCCTCGGAGTTTATTTTAATATCTACAGTCTCCTCCGCTTCGGGGAGAATCTCTACAAGGACAAAGGAGGTATGCCGAGCATGGTCGGCATCAAAGGGGGAAAGTCGCACTAACCTGTGGACTCCATGCTCACTCCTGAGATAGCCATAGGCATAATCTCCTTTAATTTCCACAATAGCACTTTTTATGCCAGCTTCCTCTCCAGGAGAAGCATCTAATACCTCAGCGTCATAATTATGTCTCTCTGCCCACCTCAAGTACATTCGGAGCAATATATTAGCCCAATCCTGCGATTCTGTGCCACCGGCACCAGCATGAAGGGCAAGCATAGCATTTCGACTATCATAAGTGCCACTAAGAGTTAGCTGGCTTTCCAGACGCTCGAACTGAGAACTTAGTTCTTGCAAGCCTCGCTGTATCTCTTCCTTAAGGGAATAATCGCCCGCTTCCATAGCCAAGGTAGCCATATCATGAAGTTCGGCGGTTTTGCTCTCCAGCTCACGCCAGGTATTAACTAAATTTTTCTTGGCTCCAAGCTGACGCATAAGGGCTTGAGCTTGGGCAGGGTCGTGCCAGAAATCAGGGCTAGCTGATTTTGACTCTATGAGGGTGATTCCCTTCTCTTTGCCAGGGATGTCAAAGATGCACCATTGTATCTGAGATTCGGCGTAGTAAAGCTTCTAGATTTTCCTTTTCTTCCTGCATTTGTGCTCCTTATGTAAACAACTTTCCTTGGTGACTCGGCTCAAAAACTAAATTGCCCCCAGCGGCAAGATGAGCCATGCGAGTGGGCTCGGGAAGACGATAGCCGCGACAACAATTTGTTACCCAGTATAGAGCCAAAGCAAGGTCAATCTTATGACCTATGGAAACATATATTGGCTTCACTCTAACCTTAGTCCTTAAAGCTGCTCCAATAACATCTCCATTATCAACCAGTTCGGCATGAGAGCCAAGCTCTTCCCCCAAAGGCTCGTGCTTGCCACAAAGGATAGATTTAGCACAGCCTATCGTAGGCACATCGAGAAAAAGTCCCAGATGTGAAGCAAGCCCTAACCTCCTGGGATGGGCAATTCCTTGACCATCAACCAGAACAAGGTCGGGAGTATTACACAGTTTCTCACAAGCATCCAGAATTAAAGGGCATTCTCGAAAGGACAATAAACCTGGAATGTAAGGGAGGCTAACTTGGCTTTCTGCAGTTTTAACCTCTTCGACATCGAGTTCAGGATAGCTGAGAACCACCACTGCCCCCCGAGCTACACCTTGAGAGTTGGGAGCGGATATATCAACACCGGCAATAAGATGTGGGTTAATTCTCTCATTTTGGGTCACCACCCTTCCAGCCAGACTCAATTGTATCTCCCTGGCTTGCTCCAGGCTCACATCCCACCGATGCAACTTGTTTATTTTCACCACTTTGATTATAAAGCATTTCCGCCTAAGAGCAAAGCAAAATCGGGGCGAGAGGATTTGAACCTCCGACCTCAGCGTCCCGAACGCTGCGCGCTACCACACTGCGCCACGCCCCGTTTGTCTTTGCTATTATAAGATGCTTTAATAACCAAAGCAAGATGAAATAATATCCGTTTAGTCTTGTGTCATTCTGAGCATAGCGAAGAATCTCTAGACCCTTCGCTTCGCTCAGGGTGACAGCGGGGGCGCTCACATGAAATATTGCGTTCTGATTATCGATGGAGCCGCGGGTTGGCCGTTGCCTGACCGTGGTGGGAAGACTTGCCTCGAATTGGCGCACACTCCAAGCTTGGATGCCATAGCCAAGGAAGGTGTTGTCGGGCTCGTTCGCACTGTGCCATCGGGGATGGAGCCTAGCAGTGCCTGTGCTTGCATGTCCGTGCTGGGTTATGACCCCAAAGTTTATTATCGGGGCAGGAGCGCCATCGAAGCTAAGAGTATGAGCATCCCTATTAACGAAGGAGAGGTTGTTTTTCGTTGCAACTTGGTGGCTGTGCGTGATGGGAAAATGTGGAGCTACAGCTCCAGTCATATCAGCACCGAAGAAGCTCAGGCTCTTATTGCTGCTTTAAATGAGAGCATTGGTAATGATAAAGTGCATTTTTATCCTGGCGTGAGCTACAGACATATATGTAAGATAAAAGGGCACGAAGATATACTTTTGGCTACTTGCACTCCGCCACATGATATTCCTGGTAAGGCTATCAAGGAATTTTTGCCCTATGGGCCCGGGAGCGAGTTATTGAGAGAGCTTATGGCACGCTCCGAAGTCGTGCTTCGGGACCATCCTATAAATGTAGCACGGAAGTCACGCGACGATATCCCGGCTACGACGATTTGGCTCTTCTGGGGCAGTGGTAAAATACCTGATATGCCAGCCTTCAAGCGGACTTATGGCATCAATGCTGCCCTGACCTCTGGGGTTGACCTTCTGCGAGGCTTAGCCCAGATGCTAGGGATGGAAGTATTAAATATTCCCGGTGTGACTGATGGGCTGGACAACGATTATGCGGCACAAGCAACTGGAGCATTGGAAGCGCTTGAGAAATGTGATATGGCGGTTATCCATGTAGAAGCATCAGATGAAGCTGCTCATGCTGGCTCCATTGATGACAAAATAGAGGCTATCCAGAAAGTGGATAAAGAGATTGTGAGTCAAATCCGTAGTTGGGATAAAGATTCTCTTCGGGTGTTAATTATGCCCGACCACCCCACGCCGATTAAAATTCAGACTCATACTGCGGAACCAGTTCCATTTGTGTTGTGGGGGCAAAGATTTGCGGCTAATGGAGCGAAGAGATTTACTGAGGCAGAGGCGCAAGGCACAGGCGTTTTCATTGAGGAGGGGTATAATATTATGGGCAGGCTGATAAAGTGAGCAGGAGTTTCAGCATGGCTTTAATAGTGCAAAAATATGGCGGTAGCTCGGTGGCTAATGGTGAGCTAATTAAGAGTGTGGCTCGTCGTGTAGCCGAAGCTAAGGACGAAGGAAATCAGGTGGTAGTGGTTGTCTCAGCAATGGGGGATACTACTGATGAGCTAATTAAGTTAGCTCATCAAGTTACTGAGCAGCCCAAGGAAAGGGAACTAGATGTCCTTTTGTCCACTGGTGAGACAATTTCCAGCACACTTTTAGCCATGGCACTGGAGAGTTTAGGATACAAGGCAGTTAGCCTTACCGGTGCTCAGGCAGGCATCCAGACCGATTCTAGCCATAGTCAAGCTCGAATTCTTCGCGTTGACCCTAAACGAATTATTAACGAATTAGAAAAGGGAAATATTGTTATTGTAGCTGGATTTCAAGGCGTTACTCCCGATATGGATATCACCACCCTGGGGCGAGGTGGCTCTGATACTACAGCAGTGGCTCTGGCTGCCAGCCTGAGTGCTGAGATATGTCAGATTTACACCGATGTTGAGGGGGTTTATACTGCTGACCCGCATCTTGTGCCCGAAGCGAGTAAATTAGAGGAGATTGGCTACGAGGAAATGCTGGAGCTAGCTAGTTACGGGGCTAAGGTAATACATCCTAGAGCGGTGGAACTGGGTAAGTTATATAATATGCCTATCTTAGTGGCTTCTAGTTTCAGCAACAGCATGGGAACTGTCATTTGTAAGGAGGCATCTATGGAACTAAGAAACAAGGTCAGGGGTGTGGCTCATGATACCAATGTGGCTAAGGTTACAGTTATTGGCGTTCCCGACCGCCCCGGCATTGCTATGGCTATCTTTGAGCCTCTGACTAAGGCAAATATAAGTGTGGATACCATTGTCCAGAATGCCAGCATTGAGAATATTACCGACCTTACCTTTACTGTGGCTCGAAACGATTTAATTAAGGCGATGTCCCTTGTAGAACCTGCGGCTCAATCTGTAGGGGCTAAGCGATGTGTTACCAATGCAAAATTGGCTAAAGTCAGCATAGTAGGAACTGGCATGCAAAATATGCCAGGCTATGCTGCCCTAATGTTTCGCACGCTTTATGAAAAGGGCATTAACATCCAACTAATTACCACTTCAGAGATAAGAATAACTTGCATTATTTCTGAGGATAGGGTTAAGGATGCCGTTCAGGCGTTACATAAAAGTTTTGAACTGGAGGATGTCGCTTGACATATGAAATGCAAAATGAAAAGATACAAAGCAAGGATAGAAATTTTTGAGTTTTGACTCTTGAATTTTGATTTTAGTTGAGTTGTCATTTTGACTTTTACCCTTTGATTTTCAATTTTCGGTGATGGATATGGCGCCTTACCAGGAAGAGGAGAAAACAAGATTAAGACAGCGCCTGAGCAAGGAAGCTGTGGGCTTGGCTATTCAAGGCAGGTGGGAAGAGGCAGAGACGGTAAATAGAGATATGATTGGAAGGTTTCCCACTGATGTCGAATCTTATAATCGACTTGGCAGAGCTTTGACGGAGTTAGGAGATTTTGCTCAAGCTAAGGAAGCCTACCTTCAAGCTTTGGAGCTTGCCCCCGGCAACGCTATTGCTAAGAAGAACCTGGCCCGTTTAGCTAGCCTGCCTGAATCCGTAGCTACCTCAGATGCTAGGCCGCATAAAGCTCCACGGGAGCATTTCCGAAGGGTTGCCCCCGAGTTATTTACTGCCGAAATGGGCAAAGCTAGGGTGGTAAATCTCTGCAATATGGCTTCAAGCGAGGTGTTAGCTAAAATGGGGTTTGGTATCCAGATATACTTGAAAGTAAAAGGACAGCACCTAGTTGTGGAAAAAGAGGATGGAGAATACTTGGGGGAAGTGGAACCAAAACAAGGATTACGCCTCATCAAGCTAATAGAGGAGGGAAATAGATATGCTGCAGCTTTCTTAGCTATAAAAGAGAATAAAGTGCAGGTGCTTATTAGAGAAGTGTACCAACATCCTAGCCAAGTAGGGCACCCTTCCTTTCCCATTAAAGGTGCAGGCCGCCTCCGTCCTCGTGTTAGAGAGAGCTTCCTTAGACGCAGAGCCGTTACTGAGGAAAATGAAGCAGTAGAAGAGATTGCGTATCCCGAGGAGGAACGGGAGGGGGAATCTGAGGAACCTTTGCTCGAAGGTTTCTTTGTCGTTGATGAGGATGGACAGAAGGAGGGATTTGAACCATGATGGAAACTGGAGTAGTAAAGCCTATTGATATAGAAGAGGAGATGAAAAGCTCCTATATCGACTATGCTATGAGTGTTATTGTCTCCCGCGCATTACCCGATGTGCGTGATGGCCTAAAGCCAGTGCAGCGACGCATCTTATACGCTATGGATGGTCTGGGACTACACCACAACACACCGCATAAAAAAAGTGCCCGTATTATTGGTGAAGTTCTGGGAAAATACCACCCCCATGGGGATGCTCCTGTATATGAGGCTATGGTGCGTATGGCCCAGGATTTTTCTCTGAGATATACATTGGTTGATGGGCAGGGTAACTTTGGCAGCGTTGATAATGACCCTCCGGCGGCAATGAGGTATACCGAGGCTCGGCTTGCTGAAGTTGCTGAGGAAATGCTGGTTGACATTGATAAAAATACTGTCAACTTCGTTCCTAATTTTGATGATTCCCTCCAAGAGCCTTCTGTCTTGCCTGCTAGGGTACCTAATCTACTGGTTAATGGCTCTTCTGGCATAGCTGTGGGGACGGCAACTAATATCCCTCCCCACAACCTGGGAGAGATATGCGATGCCACTGCCTATTTAATTGATAATCCCCAAGCCACTACGGAGGAATTGATGGAGTTTGTTAACGGCCCTGATTTTCCTACAGCAGGGGTAATTTTAGGCAAAGAGGGTATAAAGAGCGCTTATGCCACGGGGCGGGGGAAAGTCGTAGTTCGGGCTAAGACCAGTGAGCTAAGGTCTACGGGGGAAAGGAAACAAATAATCGTTACCGAGCTTCCCTACCAGGTAAATAAATCAGCTCTGGTGGAGCGGATAGCCGAATTAGCCAAACAGAAAAAAATTACTGGAATAGCTGAAGTGCGTGATGAGTCGGATAGAGAGGGTATGCGCCTTGTTATCGAACTTAGGAAGGAGACACAAGCTCAGCAGGTACTTAATAATCTCTATAACTATACTCCAATGCAGTCTGCCTTTTACATCAATATGGTTGCATTAGTTGATGGCCAGCCTAAAGTAATTAATCTCAAAGAAGCGTTAATTTGCTACATTGACTTTCGTTCTGAAGTTATTACCAGACGGTCGAAATTCGAACTTGACAAGGCGAGAAATAGAGCCCACCTCCTTGAAGGCTTCAGGATTGCTCTGGACAATCTGGAACAGATAATTAAGGTTATTAGACAGTCTGAGACTGTTGACTCCGCTCGCACCAATTTGATGGCAGCTTTCACTCTATCGCAGGTTCAAGCTCAAGCTATTCTTGATATGCCCCTTCGCCGTTTAGCCAGGCTGGAACGAGAAAAAATAGCTGAAGAGTATACTAATGTAATCAAAAACATTTCTTATCTGGAGGACTTACTTGCTAACCCCAGGAAGGTATTATCGCTCATTACGCAGGATGTTAAGGAACTTAAATCCAAGTATGGCGACTCCCGTCGAACCGAAATTCGCCAGGAGGAAATCACGGAATTTCGTAAAGAAGACCTTGTTCCTCACGGGGAAATGGTAGCCACCTTGACTAGTCGGGGATTCATAAAGAGAATTCCCATTACCTCCTATCGGCTACAGCATCGTGGGGGGAAAGGCGTTATGGGAATGGTGACCCGTGAAAGCGATACGGTAAACCACATCTTAATAGCCGACACGCATGATAACCTGCTTTTCTTCACCGGCTCGGGTAAGGTTTATACCCTTAAATGCTATGAGATTCCCGAAGATTCATCCCGCACTGCTAAGGGCACAGCCCTGGTCAATTTGTTACCTATAAGTTTGAAAGATGAAGTAACTGCACTATTAGCTAGTGCAAACTTTCCTTCGAATATGTTCTTACTAATGGCTACTAAAGCTGGCGGAATAAAAAAGACCTCTTTAGATAAATTTGCTTCGATTAAGAGAAATGGCCTTATTGCTATGGGGCTCAGAAATGAAGATGAACTAGTGTCAACCAGAATGGTTACTGACGAGAATGAGGTCATTTTAGTGAGTCAAAATGGGTTGGCCACTAGATTTAGGGTTAAGGACTTAAGGACCGCATCTCGGACCAGTGGCGGTGTTCGTGGTATTCGACTTATTGATGATTGTGTTATCGGCATGGATGTTATCTTTCCCGATGCTTATGTGCTCGCAGTGACCCGGAATGGTTTTGGCAAGTTAACTCCGGTAAGGAACTACCCTATCCATCAGAGGGGTGGTAAGGGAATGCGAGCTTATAGAGTTAATTCGAAAACAGATAAAGTAGCTATGTCTAAACTTGTCTCCCCGCAAGGAACCTTGGCGATATTATCAGCCAAGGGCATCATCGTATACATTCCTATGGAACAGGTTTCAATTCAGGGCAGGAATAGCCAAGGAGTGCATCTAATGAGATTGAGTGAAGGTGATAGCGTAGTTTCCTTCACCACTCTGGAACTCCCCGCAAAATAAAACCCTAGGACTACCCAATGCTAAATCTTCTTCGAGAGTTAGGCCTGACCTTTGTCCCTCTCTTTGTAGCTATGGACTCAGTGGGGAATCTACCTATTTTCCTTTCTCTAACCAAGGATGTAGAAGCCTCGGAAAGTAGGCATGCAGCAAGGTTAGCAATTTTCACCGCTCTAGGCTTGGGTCTGGGATTCGTTGCTATCGGCAAAGCCATATTTCTGCTTTTAGGCATTGAAGTGGCCGATTTCTTAGTAGCTGGGGGCATCATCTTGCTAGCTTTAGCCATTAAGGACCTAATCACCGGCAAGATGATAGAAGCTCAGGATTCATTAGCTCCCAAGATGGCGGGAGTTGTCCCCTTAGGTACCCCACTGATTGTGGGACCAGCAGTGCTCACCACCCTGTTAATACTCCTCGACCAACATTATTCCGTTGTCATTCTGATAGTCTCATTCATCCTTAACCTGGTGATACAGTGGCTTCTTCTCAGGCAGGCCAATCGAATCGTAGGTTTTTTAGGCAACACCGGCGTGAGGGCCATATCTAAAATAGTTATGCTTCTTTTAGCTGCCATTGCTGTAAAAATGATTCGCGCGGGAGTTTTGGCAATTTTGGGGTAGTTTTGACCCCTAACTAAAAATTGGGGTATCATAAAACATAAAACAAGGGCTCTAGCCCATGTGAGGAGGCAGATAAGTGATAGAGTTGCAAAAAGATTGGTCTGAAATAGTTATTGGCATGCAAAGGCAGGTGAAGTGGTTAATGGATGATGTTGTCAGCCGCAAACCGCCTATGGTGCGTTTTTCTCCCCGAACTTGGGAACCGGCTATCGATGTTTATGAAACTGATAAAGATGTAGTGGTTCTCGTTGAGTTGGCTGGCATTAAAGAGGATGAGGTCGAAGTGATTGTTCATAATAACATCCTTATTATTAGAGGTGAACGGAAGGATATCAAGCAAGGAATTAAGCGGACTTATTCCCAAATGGAGATTCTGTGGGGACCCTTTGAGCGAGATATCACTTTACCTGCAAGTGTGAATGTGGAACGAATCAAAGCTTTTTACCAGCATGGTTTTTTAGAAGTGATATTACCTAAACTAAACGAAGAGAAAACACACCATGTAGACATAAAAGTAGAGTAGTAAAGGAAATCGAGAATGGTTATCACTGGAGAAAAGAGAGAGCAAGCTGAGGAGAAGTTTCGCATTCCTGAGGAACTGCTCATTCTTCCTCAGAGTGAAGTGGTGGGCTACCCCTCCCTTATTGTCCCTCTAAGCACATCGGACGAAAAGGTAGTCAAGCTTATAGACGAAGCCGCTGCTGGCAATAAGCTTGTTGGTTTCTTCGCTCAGAGACCAGATTCAAAGGAGGCTACTGACCTTTACTCTATAGGTATCGCCGCTCTCATTGTTCGCATGTTCAAGTTACCTGATGGCTCGATTCGCGTCTTCTTTCAAGGCCTCTCCAGAATTGGGTTAAAGGGGATTACCCAGACCGACCCTTATATCAAGGCTAAGGTCGAAGTTATTGAGGACAAGGTAGAGAAGACTACCGAGCTTGAGGCTCTTACCAAGAATCTAACTGGCCTTTCCCAAAAGATGATTGAATTGGCTCCCAATTTGCCCAGTGAACTTAGCATCGCCGTGCTAAACATTCCCGATCCCGGAACCTTAGCTGATTTCATCGCTGCCCAGATTAACCTCAACCTTGAGGAGGGGCAGGAAATTCTGGAATCCATTGATGTCACCAAGCGGATTAAGAAGCTGACCACATTTGTCAATCGTGAGCTACAAGTTCTAGAGCTCGGAAGTAAAATTCAATCTGAAGCTAAAGAAGAGATGACCAAAGCACAGCGGGAATTTTACCTCCGAGAGCAGTTAAAAGCTATACAGAAGGAACTAGGAGAAGCTGATGAGCGGACAGCAGAGATAGGCGAACTCAAAGAGAAAATCGCTGAGGCAAAGCTGTCTCCTGAGGCAAATAAGGAAGCCGCACGGGAGCTTGACCGCCTGGCTAAGATGCCGCCAGCAGCCGCTGAGTATACTGTATCGCGTAGCTACCTCGACTGGCTGATTAACCTTCCCTGGTCGAAAAGCACTGAGGATAATTTAGATGTTACTCAGGCAGCCAATATCCTTAATGAGGATCACTACGATTTGGACAAAGTGAAAGAGAGAGTTCTGGATTATCTGGCGGTGCGAAAGCTCAAATCAGATATAAAAGGACCCATTTTGTGTTTCGTTGGGCCACCGGGTACTGGCAAAACTTCCGTAGGGCAATCTATTGCCCGTGCTTTAGGAAGGAAGTTTGTCCGTATGTCTCTGGGCGGCACCAGAGATGAAGCCGATATCCGAGGGCATCGCCGTACCTATGTAGGCGCCTTGCCTGGCAGGATTATTCAGGGGTTGCGTCACGCTCAATCTAACAATCCTCTATTCATGCTCGATGAAATCGATAAATTAGGCGCCGATTTCAGGGGCGACCCAGCCGCTGCTTTACTTGAGGTTCTTGACCCGGAGCAAAACTTCTCTTTCGTTGACCATTACCTCGATGTGCCTTTCGACTTGTCCCGTGTGATGTTTATTACCACAGCCAATATCATTGACCCCATCCCTCCAGCGCTGCGAGATAGGATGGAAACAATAGAATTGCCAGGCTACACTGAGAATGAGAAGCTTCACATTGCTAAGAAATTCCTCATTCCTAAGCAACTTAATGAAAATGGGCTATCTCTACAGCAACTCGAAATTAAGGATGAAGCCGTGCTTGGCATCATTTGGAGTTACACCAGAGAAGCTGGGCTGAGAAATTTGGAGCGGGAGATTGGCACTATTTGTCGCAAGGTTGCCCGCCAGATAGCTGAAGGCAAAGAGAAGCTAACCATAGTTACCCCGGATAAGCTGCACGATTACCTTGGTGCCGAGAGATTCCACTATGAAGTAGCTGAGGAGGCTGATGAGGTAGGTGTAGCTACTGGGTTGGCATGGACACCTGCTGGCGGTGACATCATCTTTGTCGAAGCCTCCCTGGTTCCAGGGAAAGGCAATCTTACCCTTACTGGCAAGCTGGGCGATGTCATGCAGGAATCGGCACGAGCAGCTCTTACTTATGTCCGCTCTTTATTTACTCGCCCCACTATGAATAAATATACATTAAACATACCCGATAACTTCTATGAGCATAACGATGTTCACATTCATGTTCCTGCCGGAGCTATCCCCAAAGATGGACCCTCTGCTGGCATCACCATGACTGTAGCCTTGGTTTCGGCTTTGACTGGGCGTCCGGTAAGCAAAGATACCAGCATGACTGGTGAAATCACATTGAGGGGCAAAGTCCTCCCTGTGGGTGGCGTTAGGGATAAGGTGTTGGCAGCTCACCGTGCTGGTCTCAAGAAAGTGATTTTACCCAAGGAAAATGAGAAGGATTTAGAGGAAGTCCCCCAGCAAGTTAAAGAAGAGCTTCAATTCATATTTGTAGAGAATATTGATGAAGCACTTGAGGTTGTTTTGAAGGATTCCAGCAAAGGGGAATCTGAATCAAGTTAATTTTCATTCATAACTCGGGAGGCAGGCAGTTCGACAAGGCGCTTACTACTTCATGTCTTAGGGCCTTCTTAACCTACGTTCTGCTTATTAAGCTTAGAGCGGAATGTTGCTATGCTTCTTAGGTGGATTCACAACTTCTTTATCCCTGAGCATCTCTAGGGCTTTTATTATCTTAGGGCGTGTTTCCCTGGGGTCAATGACATCATCAATGTGGCCCCTGCTAGCCGCGACATAGGGATTGGTAAATTTATCCAGGTATTCTTGAATTAATTGTTGCTTCCTCTCCTCAGGATTTTCTGATTTGTTTATGTCGTCATGAAAGACAATATTAACTGCCCCTCCAGGACCCATAACAGCAATCTCCGCTGTTGGCCAAGCATAACAAATGTCCCCCCGCAAGCTCTTACTACCCATGGCAATATAAGCTCCGCCATATGCTTTGCGGATAATTACGCTCACCTTGGGGACAGTAGCTTCAGCATAAGCAAAAAGAAGCTTAGCCCCGTGCCTGACAATGCCCTTATGCTCTTGGTCAGCTCCAGGCATATACCCTGGAATGTCAACAAAGGTGACCATTGGTATATTGAAGCAATCGCAGAAACGAGCAAACCTGGCCCCCTTATCTGAAGCATTGATATCCAGAACTCCAGCTAAATGAGAAGGTTGGTGAGCTAAAATTCCCACGCTTTGTCCACCCATTCGAGCGAAACCTACAACAAAATTGCGAGCAAACTCTTGATGAACTTCCATAAAGTCACCGTTATCCACTACCTTTGTAATAACCTTCCTCATATCATATGGTCTAGTGGGAGTTGTGGGGATAATACGAAGCAATTCCTCGTCAGTCCGATTAGGGTCATCACTGCTGTCTATAACTTGAGGAGGTTCTTTGTAGTTTTGAGGAAGGAAGCTTAATAGTTTACGCACCTGTTGAAAACATTCCTCTTCAGTTTCACACACAAAGTGGCAATTGCCACTTTGTGTCGCATTTACCATCGCGCCGCCTAATTCCTCCAATGTAACACTCTCCCCTGTCACCTCCTTAATAACATTAGGGCCAGTGATGCACATTTGTCCGATTCGCTTGACCATAAAGACAAAATCAGTAATGGCTGTGGAGTAAGCAACACTTCCAGCGATAGGACCTGCCACCACTGAAATTTGAGGAATAATTCCTGAATATAAAGTGTTTCGAGTGAAAATATTCCCACAAGCCATGAGACTATCAGCACCCTCCTGGATGCGTGCTCCACCTGAATCAAGTATGCAGACAAGCGGAGCGCGGCTGTTAAACGCTAAGTCCATTACCTTGCAAATTTTAGCGGACGCTGCTTCTGATATTGTGCCGCCAAAAACAGTAAAATCTTGAGAAAAGGCGAAAACGAGCCTATTATTCACTTTGCCAAAGCCACCAACTACTGAATCGCCAAGAAAGCGGGCATCTGCCATGTCAAAATCGGTGCAGCGATGAGTTACAAAAGGGTCTATCTCTTCAAAACTCCCTGAGTCGAAGAGGAGGTCAAGTCGCTCTCTGGCAGTTAGTTTCCCCTTGGCATGTTGTGCCTTAATGCGCTCAGACCCGCCACCTGCTTTGGCATCCTCCCTGAGTTTATTTAATTGGGCTATCCTTTCTTCTATTTTCATCAACCAATGATCTCCTTACATTTTTCAGTAAATGCTGGCAATGCCTCTTTATAATCTGCCACGATACCAAAATCAGCTACCTTAAATATATTTGCATCAGGGTCCTTATTCACAGCTACGATGCACTTCGAGCCCAGACAACCAGCAATATGTTGAACTGCCCCTGATATGCCTATAGCAATATAAATATTAGGGGTTACTATTTTGCCTGTTTGCCCAATTTCTATGCTTTGGGATACCCAACCTTCCTGACAAGGAACTCTAGAGGCACCAACTGCACCTTTCAAAAGCTTAGCTAGCTCTTCAAGCATAGCGAAATTTCCAGCACTACCAATACCAGCACCGCCAGCAACAACAGCATCCGCGTCCTCAAGTTTTACCCCCTCAATAGGTTGCTTTATCCTCTCCACCAATTTGATTTTCATTGTCTCGATATCCACCTCTACCTTCACTGGAATAGACTCGCCCTGCCTTGATTCATCAGGCTCCAGTGGTGACATTGATTTAGCTCTCACTGTTGCCATCTGAGGGTGAGTTACCGAGACTACCTCTGCTAAAGCATTTCCTCCATATACCGGCCTTGTTTGGATTAGCAACTTGGTATCAGGCTCGATTCGGAGTTCTACACAGTCTACAGCTAGTGCAACCTTTAGCCTGGCTGCTATCCGTGGCGCAATATCACGACCCATATCGGTTTGCCCTAGCAGAAAAACAGAAGGGGCTATTTCCCTGCACAGGTTAGTTGCTACTTCGGTGCAGGCGTCGCAATGATAGTTATCAAGCAATGGCTGAGCAGCTATATAAACCTTATTAGCGCCACAGGCAATAGCCTCCCTGGCAGCATTGCTAAGATCACTCCCCATGAGCAAGATGCTTAGCTCCTCTCCCAAATCGTCGGCAAGCTTTCTCCCTATGCCAAGCAGCTCTTTGCTAATCCCTGTTAATCTTCCTTCAATTAGTTCACCACAAATCAAGACTCCCTTGTATTCGGCCATCTCAGGCACCTCCATTTAACTAGCGCGTAGGGCATAGCGGGTAGACGCTACACGCCAGCTATATTACTTTCGCCTCTCTTAATCTCAGGGCTAAATTAGCTGCTGCTTCCGCCGCTGTTTTGCCTTCTATGATCTGGCATCCCCTTTCTCTAGTCGGGGTAAAGAGTTTTAGTAGTTTGATGCGTGAGCTGGTATCGCCTATTTGAGATAGGTCTACTCCGATATCCTCGAGGCTCCAGGAGGGTATCTTCTTCCTGGCTGCAGATATAACCCCCCAGCCTGTAGGAATACGCGCCTGGCCAATCTCGTAGCTAACTGTTATTACTGCGGGCATAGGAAGCTCTAAGCTTTCATCGCCATCTTCTATTATATGTTCCACTTTCAGTCTGCTATCCATAACTTCGATTTTTCTGGTTCTGGCAACTACGGGTATCCCCAGGCTCTCAGCAATAATAGAGCCAACTTGACCAGAGCCCCAATCCGCAGCTTCCCTGCCACAAATAATTAAATCATAAGCAACAATTTCCTCTATGGCTTTTGTTAAGATATAGGCGGTCAGGAGGCTGTCATAGCCTTCTATAATATGTTCGACAACGATTCCTTCATCAGCTCCCATTGCAAGGCTGTGTTTCACCGCGTTTACTGCTGAGCTTTCCCCCACGGTTACCACGGTGATTTTAGCACCACATTGCTCTTTGATGCGTAATGCTGCCTCTACAGCCTGCTCATCGAAGGGACTGACAACAAGTGGAATTCCCTCCGGTGGAATAACTTTGTTGCTTTCTGGGTCAATCTTAAATTTACCTGGCGGCATCTCCGGGTCCAGGATTTGCTTTACGCAAACGATGATGTTTATCATATTACTCTCCTCCCTATCCGTATTGGTAGGCTATCCCGAAACCACCTCTCGGATATGTCCAGTTTATAGCTCCTTTACTGCAAGCAAGGCGGCAACTTCCACATTCTAAACAACCTTCGTAGGAATAGGTAATCTTCTCCCCAAGCAATTTAAAACACTCTGCAGGACATATATGAAGGCAGACCCGATTGCGGCAAGTTCTGCAAATATCCTCATTTACGCTAATATGCAGTTCCTCATCGATATCATACTTATTAAGTGCTAACTTATCTTCCAGGCTCATTGAGTTCATATTGCTCTTCTTCCCAAAAAACCATCCACGGCTACATGCAGGATGGAGAGTTTTTGCCTTCCCATCTCAGTTCGGGCTAATTGCCAAAGCCTTTTCCTTGGCTTCCCATCGTTAGTGAAAAGCCCTCTAGACAGGTTACATATTAGCTCAGGATAGGTTGTGTAAAGGCGTGGATTGTCAAGAAAAAACTGGCTATGTTTAAATGTTTCCAGGTCCCGGAGCACAAAGCTTTCTTTAAGAAGTTTCTCATAGTTGCAAAGTGTCTTTCGGGAAGGGTCACCATTTTGCTTAGCTAGTTTAACTGTCTCTGCTGCTGCCATACCCGAGGCAAAGGCGAAGCTAGCGCCATCCAGGGTAATCCCTGTGGTAAGGACCAGGCCTGCTGCATCACCTACAACCAGGAAGCCATCTTTGTATAGCATGGGCACCTTGTTAATCCCTGCATTGGGAACGAGATGGGCTGAGTATTCCTCCACCGTCCCTCCCTTGATTAAATTCCTAACCCCAGGATGGCTCTTAAACTCTTCAAGAAGGTCGGCTGGTTTAACTCCCATTCTGCGGAGAGCACTTAGCTGAATTACAATCCCCAAAGAAAGGCTCTCTTTATTAGTATAAAGAAAGCCACCACCATGCATCCCCCTGGTACAGAAGCCATCGAATAACTGGGTAACACCTTCATCATCCTCCAAATTGAATCGTTCTTGGATAATCTCAGAAGGCAACTGGATTAACTCCTTAACTCCCAGGCTGACATATTCTGTAGAAAGCTCTTCTGCCAGCCCTGCTTTCTGTGCTAGAAGGGAATTTACTCCATCAGCAGCGATAACTACACTGGCTGGGAAATCCTCACCCCCTGCCTTCACTCCTACAACCTGATTCCCATCCCAAAGAAGGTCTTCAACCAAAAGGCCTGGAACTATAATTGCTCCAGCCTCCTCAACCTTCCCAGCTAACCACTTATCAAATTTGGCTCGCAAAACTGAATACCCATTATAAGGTGGCTTGCCAAAACTTGGCGATTGGAAATCAATGGAGAATGAATCTTCTCTAGAAAGGAAGGTAATCACATGTCGAGTGATATATCTCTCTAATGGAGCTTCTTCCCAAAAATTAGGAATTAGTTGTGCTAGAACACTGCCACAGAGCATGCCGCCAAACATATTCTTGGCTCCGGGGAATTTGCCGCGCTCAATTACCAAGACCTCTAATCCAGCTTTTGCTAGTGCATAAGCAGCAGCACAGCCAGCTGGACCCGCACCAGCAACAACGGCATCAAATTTGGTCGGTTCCATTCAAGCTTAAAGTATACCACCCCCTTAATTCCTCGTCACCATTTCAGATACTAGATGAATTTTCCCTTCAAGTTGATTATAATACCCCAAAGAATAAAATACTCAGAGGAGGAATCAAGATGATAGATTTTGAGCTTAATGATGAACAAAGGATGTTTCGTGATATGACTCGCGAATTTGTCAAGCGAGAGCTGACTCCAGAGGTAATCAAAGAATATGAGCGGCAGCATCGTTTCCCTGATGAAATTATCAAGAAGATGGCCTCTCTCGGCTTAACAGGCGACATAGTGCCCCAAGAATACGGAGGATTGGGGGCAGATTGGATATCACACGGTCTAATTAGTGAAGAGATAGGAGGCGCTTGGTTTGCATTATGCCTTGCTATTCAGCTTGTGCAGACTAGCTTGGTTGAATATCCTATAGTAAAATTTGGCACTGAAGAGCAAAAACAAAAATATCTTCCCCTTTTGAGCAAGGCGGAAAAAATTGGTTGTTTAGCTGCTGTGGAACCCAATGTAGGCAGTGATGGCACTGCAGTTGAATGTAGAGCTACGCTGGATGGCGAGTACTGGGTAATCAATGGTTTCAAAACCTGGATTACTAATGGAAGTGTTGCTGATACAAGTATAGTGCTTGTTCAGACAGATAAAAGCAAAGCTATAAGGGGACTTGCTCTTCTTTTTGTGGAAAAAGGGACACCGGGCTTCTCAGCTACAGATATCACGCATAAGACAGGAGTTTACTCTACACCCACCTCAGAATTAAGGTTTGCTGATTGTCGTGTCCCTAAGGAGAATCTTCTTGGGGAAGTGGGAAGAGGATTTCAGAATGCTATGGCGGGAATCAACAATGTCAGATATAGCCTGGCAGCAGGGTGCACTGGGATGATTCAATCTTGCATTGACGCTTGTGTCAAATATGCCCAAGAGAGAAACCAGTTTGACAAACCCATCGGTGGCTTTCAATTAACGCAGGAGAAGATTGCCGATATGATAATAGATGCTGAGGCATCGCGCTTCCTCTACCTTCATGTAGGCTACCTAAAAGATAAGGGGCTTCCATTCAATCGTGAGACTTCAATAGCTAAAATATTTGCTACAGAAGCCGCTTTGCGAGCTTCCGCTAACGCAATAAAAATACATGGCGCCTATGGTTATTGCGATGAATTTCCAGTAGAGCGCAGCTTCCGTGATGTTATGGCTCCAACTATTTTTGGCGGCACTAATGAGATGCATAGATTAACCATTGGGCGTGATGTTCTTGGCATCAATGCAATTAGGTAGAAATTGAATTATGGCTAGACCCCAAAAAGGTGTGCTTGGCTTTACTAAATGCGGCGAAACCATTTTCCATTGGGGCAAGCGAACCTATATTATGGGGGTTATTAACCTCTCCCCAGATTCCTTCTCTGGTGATGGGTTGAGAGACATTGAGACTGCCGTAGTCAGGGCAAAGCGATTAGCTGCGGAAGGAGCAGATATAATTGATGTCGGCGGCGAATCTACTCGCCCCGTCTCATCCCCAATTTCGAGTGCCGAGGAACTACATCGGGTAATTCCCGTTTTAGAAAGGCTAAGCAACGAGATATCGTTGCCATTGAGCATAGATACTTATAAGCTAGAAGTGGCTCGCCATGCTCTGGATGCTGGCGCCAGTATGATAAACGATATCTGGGGATTGAAGCGGGAGCCCAAGTTGGCTGAGCTAGCAGCGCAAAGAGAGTTGCCAATTATCTTAATGAGCAATCAGCGGGATTCCCCACCCTGTCACGATATTATGTCCACAATTATCCCCGACTTGCAAAGAGCCATAAACCAGGCTTTAACCCTGGGTATGCCCCGGGAAAATATCATTATCGACCCCGGCATCGGCTTCGGTAAGACGCAAGACCAAAATCTAGAAATCTTGCGGAGGGTGGAAGAGCTTCAAACGCTAAATAGGCCCATCCTTCTGGGAAGTTCGCGTAAGTCAGTAATAGGCTGGGTGCTTGATTTAAGCCCGGAGCAGAGGTCGGAGGGAACGGCATTCATCCCACCCTCTGACCACAGATTGGAAGGAACAGCAGCCACTTTGGCTATCGGCATCGCCAAAGGCATTGATATCGTTCGAGTGCATGATGTCAAAGAGATGGCACGCGTGTGTAAGATGAGCGACGCTATTATCAGAGGTTGGCGATAAATTGCCTACTGCTTATCTTTGCATTGGCTCAAACCTGGGAGAGCGGGAGAAAAACCTGACTCAGGCTCTAACATTGCTTTCTCAAAAGGCAAACCTCGACAAAGTTTCATCCATCTATGAAACCGAGCCAGTGGGCTATAAAGAACAGCCATTTTTTCTTAATTTGGTGTGTCAAATTACCACCGAATTAAATGCTGAGGAACTCCTCCACATAGCTAAAGAAATTGAAAATGCAATGGGCCGGATACCCAACTTCCCTAACTCACCTCGCCCTATTGATATAGACATCCTTTTCTACGAAAATCAGATTATCCAGACTCAAAACTTAACCATTCCACATCCCCGTTTAGCAGAGCGAGCTTTTGTTCTTATACCATTGACCGAAATTGCCCCAGCACTAGTTCATCCCGAGCTGGGCAAGAGCATCGCTGAATTAGCTGGCAGCGCGAAGGGATATAATGGAGTGCGAAAAATGAATCAAATAGCAATTTCCTCTCCCTTGAAGGGAGAGGATTAAGGCGAGGGTGAAACTAGGAGGCTTTCATGTACCAATTATTTGTGGAAGAACACTTTGATGCGGCGCACTATCTGCGAAGCTATCACGGCAAGTGTGAAAATCTACATGGTCACCGTTTCAAGGTGGTAGCTCGCCTCGAAGCAGCAAAGCTTGATGAGAATGGCTTAGCCTATGATTTCGCCAAAGTTAAGCAGCACTTGAGGAACGCTTTAGCTCAATTTGACCACGCTTGTCTTAATGATGTGCCACCTTTTGATAAAATTGAACCTTCCTGTGAGAACCTCGCCACCACTATATACGATGCGCTTCAGCCTTACTTTTCCCAGTCACCTGTGAAATTAGCCTGCGTAGAGGTGTGGGAATCTCCCACGAGCGGAGTGGCCTATAGTCCTTAGACTAACTTTGTTCGCTTGGCGGCAGTAAATTGGGAATTGTGTCTACGATGGGGTAAGAGTATTGACACTTGGGACAATATAAAGAGCCTGTGATAATTTCCTCCCCCTCCTCTTTGTCCACATTAAGCTGTAATTCTCCTTTACACACAGGACAGGCCAAAATTTGCATCAATTCCCTTTTCATCTTAATCACAGATTATAGCATATAAGCGTCAAAGTAAGACTAAAAAAGAAGAAGGTGATATAATATTTCACAAGGAGTCAAAATGACCGTTCAGATTAGGAAAACTTATAGGGATGTAAATCCCGAGATGCTTTGTGATGAAATACGGGGTTTGGCGCAAAAACAAGGAATTATAGCCGGCGAGGCAAAGTTACAGACATATCCCCTTCCCAGTGGTGCCACACAATCCCGCGTCACCATGATATTCCAAACAGAAGACCAGAAAGAATGTGGTAGCGCACATATCGTAGGTTCACCTAAAGGCGAAACAAAAATGATTCTTGACTTAGACGAAAAGCTCCTTGGCCAAGAAAAAATCTCCACCCTCCAAGAAGACTTAGACTTTATTCTCAGCTCATATGAACTCAAGTGGTAAGCAAGCAATTCTCAGAGCAGAACCATCCTAAGAAAGAAACCCGGCAAGAGCGAAGAGAGAAGCGGCGGCTGAGGGAAAAAGCCAAGATGCCCCAACATGGCATGGGTTTGGCAAGAATATATAAGGACGCCATATCTAAGAGAGCCAAGAGCACAGAAGCTCACAAACAGCCGAAGTGAAGCTAAACGGCAATATAATAAAGAAATTTCTTCTTAGAGGCCCAATCATAGTCTTGATTTGCATTGCTATCGGCTTCGCCATAGTCTATGGCGGTGATTGGCTACTCCAGCAACTGGCGCATTTACAACCTTAAGCTTCTGGTATTACCCCCCCCCCAAACGAATCCAAATCGCTCAACCATCCACAAACCATATTTGTGGCTTGCAGGCCTATTTAAGGCAACCTCAGTCGGAGCTGCTGGGCTCAACAAAACTCTCAACCAAAGAGGAAATATGTCCCTCCTCCAGATCATCCCTGGAGGGGATACAGCCTCCAATCTCAACGCACCAGCCAAGCATTACCTGTATGAAGTCACTAAAGGACATTTCTAAAGAGTTTTGACAAGAACCTCCTCGCACATTGACAGGCAAAATTAGCTTATGTTATGTTATATTAAATTAACATATAGTATGTCAGCCGAGGTATAAGAAATGAATTATGGACGTGAGTTACTCAAGGGAAATACGGACTCTCTGCTGCTTTACTTAATTAGTTGCCAACCTACATATGGTTACCAGATTATAAAAGAACTAGAGAAAAGGAGCAATGGGTATTTCCAGTTTAAGGAAGGAACTCTTTATCCTGCGCTCCACCGCTTGGAGAAAGACAAACTCATCAAAGGTAAATGGCAAATGCTGCCTAATGGGCAACAAAGGCGATATTATTTCATAACTAAAAAGGGACAGCAAGCCTTAACTAGAAGATTAACTGCATGGCAAGACTTTTCCACAGCAATTAAAGCAATTATACAACCAGAAGCAACTTGATACTGCAATGGCAGATAACTTAAACCGCTATCTAGATAGCTTTAAGGCTAGCCTTGAGATTGACTCGGTTGTTAAGGAAAATGTAGCTAGAGAACTCCACACACACCTCGAGGATAAGAGCGAAGAGCTAAAGAAAGAGGGGCTTAGCGAAGAAGAAGCAGATAAGGTTGCTATTCAGGCGCTCGGCTCTCCAAACTTAATTGCTCAGCAAACTTATGAGGTGCATAGTCAAGGTAGTTGGCAAGAGGCATTTTTTGCTGCCTCGCCTCACTTACTGGTCACTTTGCTTTTCGCTTCATATTACTTGCAAAACATCCTGTGCTTATCAATCGTATTGGCAGCGACTGTTGGCATAACAATTTATGGCTGGCATCAGGGTAAACCAATATGGCTTTTCCCCTGGTTAGGGTATTATTTGCTGCCAGTGATAGCAACAGGAGTTTTATTAGTCTCCCTATCCCGAGGTTGGATTTGGCTGGGGGCACTTATTTATATTCTGCTAGCTTTATTTGTGCTTGTTTATATAGTGAAGCAAACAGCGAATCGGGATTGGCTCTATGTATCGCTAATGCTCGCCCCACTTTTTGTAATATTCAATTGGCTATTGGTGTTAAGCCCTAAAGATGGATTCATGCCAGGCAATTTACAACTAGCCCAACTTCAAGCGGATGTGCCTTTTATAATCACTAGCTTTTTGGCTCTAGCTGCAGCAACTGTAATATTCATTCGTGTGAGGCAGCGCTGCTATAAAGCTACCACCTTGTTAGCCCTACCAGTTGTAATTTTAGTTTCAGTGGCTTTGGTTGACGCAGAAAACATCGGTTTCTGGGGGTGGTTGACATTACTCTTTGCTTTACTCGCTTTCACTAGCCCAATTTGGACCAAGCTAGGAATAATGCATAGAGTGTGAGGCGCTAGAGATTAATCTTGCCTTCGATTCCACAAGCCTGGCTGAACTTCTTTCTCGTAGGGTAACTCTAGGTGTTCATAAGCAAGCTTGGTAGCAACTCTGCCGCGAGGTGTGCGCTCTAGGAAGCTTAACTGGAGAAGATAGGGCTCGTAAACATCCATAATAGTATCAGCATCCTCGCCAATAGAAGCAGCGATAGTATCTAACCCCACGGGGCCACCATCAAATTTATCAATTATCGTGTGTAGCACTCTATGGTCCACACTATCCAAGCCCACAGAATCTATCTCCAGCTTCGAAAGCCCCTCCAGAGCTATTTCCTTAGTGACCACTCCATTCGCCATAACTTGAGCATAATCTCGCACTCTCTTTAGAAGGCGATTAGCTACTCGGGGAGTGCCTCTAGCACGCTCTGCTATTTGGATAAGCCCCTCTTTCTCCACTACCACCTTGAGGATAGCTGACGACCTCTCCAAAATCGCTTGTATTGCAGATTTGTCATAGAAATCAAGATGATAGGTTGCCCCAAATCTATCACGAAGCGGAGGGCTCAGCAAGGCAAGTCGAGTGGTAGCCCCAATTAAGGTAAAGCGGGGTAAATTTAACCGTAAGCTTCTGGCGCCTGGACCCTTACCCAAAAAGATATCAAAAACAAAATCTTCTATCGCAGGATAGAGTTTTTCTTCCACTGTATGACTAAGCCGGTGGATCTCATCTATAAAAAGGACATCACCCTCATGCAGATTAGTAAGAATAGCTGCTAGATCTCCAGGCCGTTCTATCGCCGGCCCTGAACTAACTTTAATGCTAACCCCCATCTCAGCAGCGATGATATAAGCAAGGGTAGTCTTTCCCAAGCCAGGGGGCCCGTAAAGGATAATATGATCCACTGGGTCATGTCTTTTTTGGGCAGCAGCAATGCCTATTTTTAGATTATCCTTAACTTTTTCTTGCCCTATAAATTCAGCAAGATGTTTAGGACGAAGATCGGAGTCAACAAGAAATTCTTCGCTATCATTCAAAGCCGGCTTGCCCGAAACAATGCGCATTTCCCTTGCCCCCGGTGATGAAAAACCGCTACTCTAGTTGTAAGCTCACTGCCTCAGCTTCTTCATCATCCAACACCTGTGAGGGAATAAGCCTGCCGAGAATAACATTTCCTTTAAGCCCACGAAGTCTATCCACCTTACCTTTAACTGCAGCATCAACAAGAACACGACCTGTTTCTTGGAAAGAAGCAGCAGCTAGCCAGCTATCCTTACTTAAGCTGGCTCTAGTTATCCCCAGAAGAACAGCTTGAGCCGTTGCCGGTTCACCTCCTTCAGCCAGTACCCTAGCATTCACATCTTCATAGCTAAATTGATCCACTAACTCATCAGGTAAGAGCTCTGTATCACCCGAGGAAGTAATTTTCACTTTACTTAGCATCTGACGAATAATAGTAACAATATGCTTATCATGTATATTTACGCCCTGAGAGCGATATACCTTTTGTACTTCATCAACTAGATATTGCTGTACCGCCTCCTTTCCCAAAATATGCAAAAGATCATGGAGATTGATAGCGCCTTCAGTAATTCTCCCACCTGCTTTTACCTTATCCCCCGATTGAACAAGCAAATGCGCACCATGCGGAACATTATATTCCCTCTCCTCCCTTTCCTCATACTTAATATAAACATGGCTATCTTCAACGGTAACCTGACCAGCAACTCTAGCTACTACAGGTTGCTTTTCAACTATTGCGGGCAAATGTTCCTCAGTCTCCTCTTGGGGAGAAAACAGAACAGTGCCAACACCAACTAATTGCCCGTTAGCTACAACCACTTCCTCCCCTGGCGGAGTTGGATATTCATCCAAATAAAATTCAGAATTAGTGGTCTTAACTATGCTCCCCCCATCAGCGCTAGTTACCTCAATAACGCCATCAATCTCAGAAATAATAGCACTACCCTTCGGTGTTCTAGCTTCAAAAAGTTCTTCTACGCGAGGTAATCCAGTGGTAATATCAGCACCCACCACACCTCCTGTATGAAAAGTGCGTAAAGTAAGCTGAGTTCCTGGTTCACCAATGCTTTGAGCAGCAACAACTCCTACTGCGGTGCCAAGCTTTACTAGCTGTTTTTTCCCCAGATCTCTCCCATAGCAATACTGGCAAACACCAAATCGAGAGCGACAAGTAAGAGGCGACCTGACATACACTTGAGTAATACCAGCATTGATAACTTGCTTCACCTTCCCCTCATTGATTTCCTCATTGCGAGCGACAATTATTGCTTGGGTACGTGGATCGACAATCTTACTTGCTGCTAAGTAGCCAATAATCCGCTCCTCAAAAGGAGGCAAGGAGCTATCTATAGATTCCTGTGATATCCAAATTCCTTCAGTGGTACCACAATCTGTTTCAGTTACGATAATATCTTGGGCCACATCTACAAGGCGTCTAGTAAGATAGCCGCTACCCGATGTCCTCAAAGCAGTATCAGCTAATCCTTTACGTCCACCATGAGTGGAAATGAAATACTCCATGGCCGACAATCCATCGCGAAAACTCGACTTAATAGGAAAATCTATTATCCTTCCAGAAGGGTCAGTCATTAGCCCACGCATCCCCGCCATCTGCCTGATTTGAGAGATATTCCCCTTTGCCCCTGATGTAGCCATCATGTAGATTCCACCATGAGGGTCTAGAGATTGGGATATATCCTCAGTAATTTTATCTGTAGTCGCCATCCACTCTTGAACTGTGCTTTCGTACTTCTCATCCTCAGTGATCAAGCCACGGTTAAATTGATCCTCAATAAGATTAACCTGCTCTTCAGCCTCCTTAAGGAGTTTAGATTTAGACGGAGGCTGCTCAATATCATCCATAGCAATAGAAATCCCTGACTTTGTAACGTAGTCAAACCCCAATTGCTTAAGTTTATCAAGGACAGCAGCAGTAGTCTCATTACCCAATAACCGAATACAATCAGACACTAATGTCCTTAAGGCAGCTTTGTCTACGGCTCTATCGTAAAAACGGAGTTGCGGAGGTAGAGTATCGTTGAATAAAATCCGCCCTACAGTAGTACTTATCCTCTCTCCTTGCTGTGTCCGCACAATAATTCCGGCACCAAACTCGATTAAGCCAAGTTCGTAAGCCAACTTGGCCTCATCAAAATTAGAAAAGACCTTTCCCTCGCCTTTGGCTCCAGGCTTAATGGTGGTAAGATAATAACAACCCAGAACTATATCCAAGGTAGGCGTTACCACAGGTTCACCACAACTTGGTAGCAGCATATTGTAAGGACTGAGCATATATTCTCTAGCCTCTTTTACTGCAGCCCTTGACAATGGTACATGGACCGCCATCTGATCACCATCAAAGTCAGCATTAAAAGCAGTGCAAACTAAGGGGTGGAGCTGAAAAGCATCCCCGTCAATTAACACAGGTTCAAAGGCTTGAATACTCAGGCGATGCAATGTAGGAGCACGATTAAGCAATACAGGTCGCTCTTTAACTACCTCATTTAGTGCATCCCAAACCTCCATGCTAGCTCTTTCCACCTGGTGCCGAGCACTCTTTAGATTATTGGCATAACCATTCTCTATGAGCTTCCGCATAACAGAAGGCTTGAATAGCTCTAGGGCAACATGGCGTGGCAAGCCACATTGGTGAAGCTTGAGCTTAGGGCCAACAACGATAACCGAGCGACCGCTGTAATCCACGCGCTTACCTAAAAGATTTTGGCGAAACCGGCCTTGTTTACCCTTTAATATGGATGCAAGAGATTTCAAGGCATGATTATTACCAGTAGTAACTACACGCCCCCGCCGCCCATTATCAATAAGAGCATCAACAGCTTCTTGCAACATGCGCTTCTCATTTCGGATAATAACTTCTGGCGCACCTAACCTCATAAGACGACGTAGACGATTATTACGGTTAATAACACGCCGATAGAGGTCATTAAGGTCCGAGATAACGAAGCGTCCACCACCTAGCTGAACTATGGGACGAAGTGCTGGGGGCAATACAGGAAGCACAGTTAAAACCATCCACTCGGGCTTATTCCCGCTGAGCTTAAGAGATTCGATTAATTGTAACCGTTGGCTGACTTTCCTACGGTGCTCTCCTGAAATGCTACGTATTTGCTCCAAAAGTTCTTGATGCAACTTGTCTATATCAATTTTCTTCAATATCTCTAGCATGGCTTCAGCCCCCATGCCTGCTTCAAAAATATCGCCATATTTATCCTTAAGCTTCCTGTATTCATCCTCGTTAAGCAGCTTTAATGGCTGAATATTTTCTATTTCCGACTTCCTCACTTTCAGTTCTTCTTCAAGTCCTACTCTCTTCTCAACAAGCCTGGCACGAAGCTGGTTTACTTCTTTTATCACAAGCTCTTTCCTAAAATTTTCCCCCGACTCTTCCTCTTCACAAAGCTTGCCCAAAGCGTTACCTGGTTGCCTCCTCTCCGTTTCGTTCCGAGTCGCAGAGATAGAGGAGGCGGAAAGTTCCAAGTCGGAGCTTCGACTCAGAAGGGGAGACAGAGCTTTAGCTTTGAGCTGTTCTATTTCTTTGTCGACATACTCCTCTTGCTCAGCAATTTTTTGAGCTATTTCTTCCTCGAGTTGATGAATTCTCTTCTTCTTCGCCTCCTCATCAACGGAGATAATGATATACCGAGCAAAATAGATAACTCCCTCCAAGTTTCGTGGAGACATACCAAGGAGGAGCCCAATTCGGCTGGGAATCAATTTAACAAACCATATATGTGTAACTGGTGCTGCCAATCCTATATGCCCCATGCGTTCCCGACGTACACTGGAATGAGCTACCTCAACTCCACATTTATCACAAATAACACCCTTATATCTTGCCTTTTTATATTTGCCACAGTGGCACTCATAGTCCTTGACAGGGCCAAAGATTCTTTCACAGAAGAGGCCGTCTCTTTCTGGCTTCAAAGTGCGATAATTTATCGTTTCAGCTTTAGTTACCTCACCATGAGACCAACTCCTGATTTGCTCCGGTGAAGCAAGGCTTATTCCAAGAGCATTAACATCGTCAAATTGAGACATCTCTTTCTCCTTCAGTGAGCAACTCCACAGCAAAACCTAAACTACGCAGCTCCATAAACAAAACCTTAGTCGCCTCTGGAATACCAAGCTGCTGAATATCTTCGCCTTTAACAAGAGCCTCATAAGCCTTGGCCCGCCCTGCTACATCGTCCGACTTTATTGTAAGCATTTCCTGAAGCATGTGCGCTGCACCATAACCTTCCAGTGCCCATACTTCCATCTCACCAAATCTTTGACCACCAAATTGAGCTTTTCCTCCTAGGGGTTGTTGCGTGATAAGTGAATACGGACCAGTGGAACGAGCATGCACCTTGTCAGCCACAAGGTGATTTAGCTTCATCATGTAGATACTGCCCACAGTTATTGGCTGGTCAAAAGGCTTGCCAGTTTTCCCATCTCGGAGTTCTATTTTGCCAAAGGTAGGGGGATAAAACCTTTGCTCTTTGTGAACTTTTTGTGCCCTCTGGTCTAAATCCCCATCACTTAGATTTCGAGCATTTATGCCCTGTTCCTCAAGCCACAAACAGAGAGCGGCTCTTCTAGCCACACCTTTACACCTCTCATCCATTATTTCTGCGGCATCAAAGCCATGGTGGGAAAGCCACTCCTCGATCTTCTCCGAATCAGCAACCATATTGGTCGAGTTTCTCAGGTCAAGGTTAACAGCACCCGCCTCCCATGCCATCCAGGTCCTAGCTAACGCATCCTCAATATCTGTAGCATCAGCTCCATCAAAAATTGGGTTAATTGCCTTGAAGCCGAGCACACACGCGGCCCAACCCAAATGAGCCTCCAAGACCTGCCCAATATTCATACGAGAGGGAACGCCAAGGGGATTGAGGATAATATCTACCGGCGTGCCATCAGGTAGAAATGGCATGTCTTCCTCAGGCACTATAACAGAAACAACTCCTTTATTGCCATGCCTCCCTGACATTTTGTCCCCTACTGAGATTTTGCGCTTCTGGGCAACCCACACCCGCACAAGCCTATTGGTTCCAGCAGGTAGTTCATCATGGCTGTCGCGGGAGAAAATTCTCATTCTAATCACCCTTCCCCACACTCCGGATGGCATTCTAAGGGAGCTATCTTTCACTTCCCGTGTTGTTTTTTCGCCGAAGATGGCTCGCAATAGTTTTTCTTCCGCTGAGGGTTCGGTTTCCCCTTTAGGGGTGATTTTCCCTACCAGAACATCGCCAGGCTTTACTTCGGCTCCAATGTGTATTATGCCTATTCCATCAAGGCTGGCGAGGCTTTCTTCACTCAGGTTGGGTATGTCCCTGGTGATTTCCTCCGGCCCAAGCTTTGTATCGCGCTCCTCTATCTCATATTTCTCGATATGAATAGAGGTGTAGTCATCATTCTTAACCAGTCTTCTGCTGATGATGATGGCGTCCTCAAAGTTATATCCTTCCCAACTCATAAAGGCACAAATGACGTTTTGCCCTAAGGCAAGCTCGCCACTCTCTATCGAGGAGCTATCTACCAGCACTTGACCTTTTTTAACTCTATCATTTTTATTTACGATGGGGTGCTGGTTAGTGCATGTCCCCTGGTTGGTTCTAATGAATTTGCTTAGCTTGAACGGGTGTTCTTTGCCTTGTTCATCCCGAATTATAATTTGCGAGCTGGTTGCTGAGGTTACTATGCCATCGGCAGGAGCAAATATCACTTGCCCGCTATGTTTGGCTACCTCCTTCTCCATGCCTGTAGCTACTAAGGGAGCCTCAGGATGCAGTAATGGCACTGCTTGACGCTGCATATTGCAACCCATTAAGGCGCGGTTGGCATCATCATGCTCAAGAAATGGAATGAGGCAGGCGGCTATGCTAAATAGTTGCTTTGACGAGACGTCGATAAAGTCCACTTTGTCTATTGATTCCTTAAAGTACTTGCCCCCTTGCTTAACCTCAACTTTGTCACAGGTAAGCTCGTTTCTTTCATTGGCTGGAGCATTAGCCTGGGCGCTGGCATATTGACCCTCTTCGTCAGCAGCCAGGTAGCAGAGCTGGTTAGAAATAAAAGGGGCTACCTTGATGCTTTGACCGGGAAGGGATGATAGTTTTTGCGCAATTTGCTTTGTGATTAGTGTTTCAGATTTAGCTATAAGCTTACCTTTGCTATCTGTTATGTCCTGTCGAGTTGTTTTTCCTAGCAGTTCTTCTATGGTATTGGGAATTTCATGGATGACTTTGCGATACGGGGTTTCTATGAAGCCATACTCGTTAACCGTGGCATAGGTGGCTAAGGAGCCAATCAGGCCAATGTTTGGGCCTTCGGGTGTCTCTATGGGACAAATCCTACCGTAGTGGGAATAGTGGACATCTCGAACTTCAATGCCCGCCCTTTTTCTAGAGAGTCCTCCTGGACCCATAGCAGAGAGGCGGCGTTTATGAGTTAGTTCGGCTAAGGGGTTAGTCTGGTCCATAAACTGCGATAGCTGAGACCTGCCAAAGAATTCTCTTATAGCAGCCACTACCGGGCGTACGTTGACTAAGGCCGAAGGAGTTGCCACCTCGGGGCCAAGAATGCTCATTCTCTCCTTAATAGCTCTCTCCAACCTTAACAAGCCAATGCGAAATTGCTTTTGTATTAGAAAACCTACTGCCTGTGCTCGCCGATTACCCAGGTGGTCAATGTCATCAGGAGCTTCCCTGCCGTTGTTGATTAGAATAATGCGGCGGACTATCTGCACCAGGTCTTCGGCAGTTAGACTGGTATGGTCTTCAGGAATATCAAGCCCTAGCTTTTTGTTGAGTTTATACCGACCAACTTTGCCTAAGCTGTAGCGTCGAGGGTTGAACAGCAGGTTATCCAGCAGTGCTCGGGCACTAGCAAGGCTAGGAGTCTCGCCAGAGGATAATTTTCTATAAATATCGACTAGAGCCTCAGCTTTGCCCCTGATTAGAGGGTCCCGCTCTATTGTGGAGCGAATAAAGGCATGACCAGGGGAGTCATCCACATCTTGGAAAAGGGAAAATAATGTATCATCGCTACCAAAGCCTATAGCGCGCAACAAGGTAGTAACTGGAATCTTCCGCTTGCCACTCACCTTGATTGAAATTACATCCCGGCCAGAGGTATCAAAATTAAGCCATGCTCCATGTTCAGCAACAAGTTTAGCAAGGCCTAATTCCCGCCCACTTGCAGGGTCTCTCTCCAAAGTAAAATAAACACCGGGAAAGCGAGTTATCTGGCTAACTACTACCCGCTCTATCCCAGAGATAGTAAAAGTACCTTTATCCGTCATTAAAGGAAAATCGCCAAGGGATAATTCTTGTTGCTTGATCTCCCCTGTCTCCTTAACCAATAGTTGAACGGTGACATAAAGGGGAGAAGAATAAGTCATGCCTTTCTCAATGCAGTCAGCAATAGAGTGCTGGGGCTCCCGAAACTCATAATCACCAAAACGCAATTCTAGCTTAGTGTTGGTATAATCCTGAATCGGGGAAATTTCCGCAAACAGTTCCTTCAAGCCTTCTTCTTGAAACCAGCGAAATGAATCAAACTGAACTTGAATAAGGTCGGGAATTTCTACAGCCTCGGGCAATTTAGCAAAAGATTTCGCCTCGCGCTTAAGCATCGAAGAAATAGCCATAATTCTTTCTCCTTAAAACAAGAACTAAAATAAAATAATGCCTTTAAAACATTCAACTAGGGGAAATTCAGAACTGCTAAAAGTAGGGGGAAATTAGTAAACATTATGCAAAACAGAAATTATAACGCTAATGCCAAATTTTGTCAAGCGAGAGTCTCTTCCAATACAAGATGAGCCTGAAGGGGGTATTGATTTCTAACGCAAGATGAGCCTGAGAAGTTAGGGCAACTCGTTTATGATTGGGACATGCGCCTGACCACAAACGCGGAACAAATACGGATGAGAAAGGCGTGATATGGCGGTATACACAGAAGGTTATGGGATACTCCAGGGCACAGGTATCCAGACTGATAGAGATGAATTGCAAGAATGGTTAAGTGGAGCTGATG
>JAUWQI010000020.1 GCA_030611085.1 Dehalococcoidia bacterium
ATGCTCTCTTCCGTTACCAGTTTCACTGCTTCTTCCCGAAACTCCTTCGTGTATCTTCCTTGTGGGAGCCTTTTCATTTTGACACCTCCGTCTTTGTATTTTACCTGACTTTGGTGTCCATTAAACCCATCCTACCTCAAACAGGTTAGAAGCCATTTTCTCTCCCACCCATGGCAAATTATAACACCTTCCAAAGTATCTATATAACTCAGTTATATTTTAGAGCCACCAAATGACGGAGATAGGAAAGCCCAAGATTACCATTGCGCGCATTACACGAAACGCCCTTTTGTTGAATTCTGCTTTTAACACCACAGGCGAGATTTAGATATCTGCGGCGATAATTTCTGCTAATGCCAAGTCCTCTGGCGTAGTTACCTTTATATTATTATAATCGCCCCGGTAAAGCTTTACTTCGTATCCTAATCGCTCCACCGCAGCAGCGTCATCGGTAACCTCTGCGGTAAGTTCCTTATATGCGTTAGCGATTATAGCGTAGGTGGAATATCTGCGGAGTTTGCGCTGCCCATAATTTGTCACGCTGAAGCGTCTTGCTAATCAATCCATTGCTACCAGCGAGCTTGAGTAGGCGATACGCTCTGTTATCTCTGTGGTGCTCTATTTAACAATTACGGTCAGGTTGAATGTCCAGACTCCCTTCTAACCGCCTTCCCAAGGTCGGCTATACTCCAGGGATACGCTGCGAGATATATCAAAATCGAGAATAAGGAGCAGTCTGAAACCCTTGGTAGACTGGAATTCGGTGCAATGAATTTGTGGCATGATACTGGAACAATAGATAAAAAACAGGACTATGCTGAGTGATTTTAGTTCCCTCTGTCTTTAGGGGAGTTTCCCTTTTTGGCGCAACTCCTTTTCCAGGGCTTGAAGGAATTCGGCGATTGAGAGGGGCAATGAAGGCTCATGAAAACTTGCTTGCCCGAAGGGATGCACATGCCAGCCTATACGCATATTATTTGCTCCAAACACTCTTTCTTCTTCCTTTATGTAAGCAAAGGAAATCGAATTTGTCTGAGCGTTATAGTAGACCTCCACAAACTCATCATTTAGCCACAGCCTCGCCTTGGCAACTTTACCAATTGTTTTCGAATCAATCCTCTTGATCCAAGCAAATGAACGGCTTACCTCTAAAGTCTCTCTAATGAAACTTTCAGGCATATGCCTTTAACCTTTCCAGAGTTGACTCAAAATACTCAAGATTGGTCACAGCCTCTTCCCAGTCCATATAATCCTTCTCATGTTCCCAGGTTAAGGCGAGTTGCGTCCCAAGCATTTCCTTGAATTCGCTAAAGCCTACGCCGTATTTCTCAGTTAAGCTTTTTGCCACTTGTTTATATTCAGCAATCTTCTGCTCCAGATAGCTCTCCAGAGCTATGGTTACAGCCTTATCCACATTCTGTGACCCTGTTACCTCTTGGGCTAACTTCAAAATCTGCCCTTGCATTAAGATACCCCCCTTCAACAATAACTTGCCTTTTCCGCTCGCTATCTAGTGTTCTTAAGAAAACCTTGCTAGCACTCATAGATAGTATATCCCATATGTAGACACATAGTAAACTTTATGAAAATAAGGTTGTGTTTGATAGTTTTGTCTCAATGGCCGCCTCGAGGCATACAATCCGTCATTTTGTTGAATTCTGCTTTTTAATGCCATGAGCGAAGGTTCAGAGCATGTTTTGGGCGATGATTTGCGCTAATGCCAAATCCTCTGGTGTAGTTACCTTTATATTGTTATAGTCGCCCAGGTGAAGCTTCACTTCATATCCTATCTGCTCCACAGCGGCAGCATCGTCGGTAACCTCTGTCTGAAGCTCCTTATATGCGTTAGCGATTATAGCGTAGGTTTGGAATATCTGCGGAGTTTGCGCTGCCCATAATTTGTCACGCTGAAGCGTTTTGCTGACCACCCCATTGCTATCAGCAAGCTTGAGTAGGCGGACACATTCTGCTATCTCTGTGGTGCTCTATTTAACAACTACGGTCAGGTTGAATGTCCAGGCTCCCTTCTCACCGCCTTCCCAAGTACGGCTATACTCTATGGATGCGCTGCGAGAGATATATCAGGATTGAGAACAAGGAGCAGTCTGAAGCCCTTGATAGGCTGGGATTCGGTGCAATGAATTTGTAGTATAATAATATGGTGGACAAAGGATGGGGTTAAGCAAACATGAATCCATATTTGGCATCTATTGGATGATAGTTAGAGGGAGGGGAAATGAATAAATTTACAAGGAGGGTTAATTATGCGTGAGCGAATTTCCATAGACCCTGGCATTTGTCACGGGCAAGCTTGTATTAAAGGGACGCGTATCCCTGTTTATCAAATTGTTCAGATGTTGGCTAACGGGGACACGATAGATGAGCTTCTCGAGGAATACCCTTCACTTGAGCGGGAGGATATTTTAGCTTGCCTTGATTACTCGGCATCGTTGGTGGAGGAATATGTATCTCCCATTGATGAGATTAAGGTATGAGAATTCTAGCTGATGAAAACATTCCCCTTGTGACAATCCATGAATTGCAGAGACAAAGATATGATGTGTGGGATATCCATAAAGCAGGACAGAAGGGTTTACTTGATGCAGAGGTTTGGGCAAGAGCTCGAGAAGGGGGTCGTCTGTTAATAACAACTGACAAAGGTTTTGCCCAATATCAGAGTATTGACCATTATGGGGTGTTGATTATTCGCCTCCGCCAGCCAAATCGCCACAGAATCCATGAACGAGTAATGTGGGCTATAAGTCATTTCCCCGAAGCAGAATGGAGAGGAATGGTTGTGATAGTGCGAGATAGGGTAGTAGCTGTAAGACACTATGCAAGAGAGGCAAATAGATGAATGAGCGAGTTGTAATCAACTGTTGAGAGGAGACAACTCGCGATTTTGTTGAATTCTTCTTTTTGATGCCAGCATGGCAAAGGGTCAGAGCATATTTTGGGCGATGATTTCTGCTAATGCCAAATCCTCTGGTGTGGTTACCTTTATATTATTATAAGCCCCCAGGTAAAGCTTCACCTTGCATTCTAAGTGCTCCACCGCAGCAGCATCATCGGTAACCTCTGTGGTGAGTTCTTTATATGCTCTAGCGATTATAGCGAAGGTGAAAATTTGTGGAGTTTGCGCTGCCCATAATTTGTCACGCTCTAAGACATTGGCTGACTAGAAAATTCGGGTTTTAACTACCCCATTGTTACGGCACTGATAAAAGCGCGTTTCTTAAGCTGTATTACGCACCAAAGCAAGAAGAGAAAGGTTCAGTGGCTGGAAATGGCATATGTCTTGCCGACAGGGTGCATTCCTTGTTCAAGATTCTGTTCCAACTTTTTTCGGGTTTCTTCAAAGAGCCTAATAGTATGGGGTTCATAGAGGCGCTCGCCACATTTGAGGCAAACGCCGGCATCAACCTGAAGAAAGGCGGTGTTGTTGCCTCCTCGAACTACCTCCTCTACCTTCTTCTCTACCAATTCACCCCCGCAGATAGGGCACTTGCTGGGCAATTTCATAGATTCCACCTCCGTTTCTTAAAAGCAATCCAGCGCTCAGGAGCAGGCCTGTAGGGAGTAATAAGGATAGCCAGTTGTCTTTCCCTATCATATCCCCAGACAGTATGTATAGGTTCGCCTTTATCGTTTTCCCCAAAGAGCAGACAACTAGGGAAGGGGAAATCCTCAGGATAGTCCTCGATTATTCTGCCTCTGTTTACTGAAGTGAGTATATCCGCCAGTGTCAAATTATCTACTATCGTCTCCTCCTTGGCATGCCTTGTCACCAGGTAATTACCAGTTCCTATAGATTTTACGATAGATTTCAGCATTCAACATCCAGCCTTCTCCTCTCCACCACCAACTGCTCCCGCTCTGCCCGTGGTGGTAAGGCAAACAACATTTATACCAAGCCGACTTTTAATTGTCAGTTAGCTAGATGATAGCTCAAGACAACCTTATTATCAATCTGTCTCTAGAACGCTCACATAGTGAGACATTATTAATACTGGCTAAGAGGGCGAACAAAGTACAGAATTGCTCATTTCTGCTCCTATTATATCCACCGTCTCAAGGTTAAACGAAACGCCCAAATGTTGGATGTGTGAGGGAATGTATTCTGGTGGCACTACCCTTAGACAATGTCGGCGGATTTGGAACTGAGCTAGACAAGTCACCTTAGGCCGTTGACAAAGCAGATTTCAGTCCTGCTGGCTCGTTAGTAGGAATTTTTGTAGAGCTGTTTAATGGTTGCTGCATCCAGTAGCAGCGGGTGATACTTGAGCCAGTGGGCAGTTCTCTCTGCACAAGTTGCCAGCTCCTCAATGCGTTCTAATTCGATGCCGAGCGAACCCAGACGCAGCCTCATGCCCACCCTTTCTAGCCACTTTTCGGTAGCTAGAATTCCATCCACTTCGTCGAAGACTTTCTCGCCGAGTCGGTAGAACCTTTCACTTCTTACCGGAAATGTATACCGCATCCATGCAGAGAGAAGGGCGGCCAGACCATCGCCGTGAGCAATGTCGTAGTACCCGCTTAGAGGATGTTCAATTCCGTGAAGGGTCATAGTGCCAGCTCCTCCTCCCAGTATTGCAAATTGGGAGCAGGCGATGGTACTTGCCCAAGAAAGACTGGTCCGTGCCTTGATATCATTCGGGCTGGCTAACACTTGAGGCAGGGACTCCACCACCATTCTCATTGTCGTCTCCATTATGCCGTCAGTTAACGGAGAGGGTTCCGCAGCGGTGAGATAACATTCTGCGAGATGACAGAAGATATCCACTCCCCCTTGCGCTGTCGGCTTTTCAGGCAGGGTGAGCGTCAGGTCGGGGTCGACAATAGAAACCTTGGCAAAGAAGTAAGGGCTGTTTAATACCATCTTCTCATGGGTATCCCAATTCGTAATCACAGCTCCGTTGTTAGCCTCAGAGCCACTAGCGGCTACAGTTGGGACTAGAATCAGCGATGGCACAGGTTCTTTCGCTTCGACTTTCGCCTCGACATAGCGCCAGATCGATTCGGTGCCGCTGCTGGCTAAAGTGATTCCTTTAGCTGTGTCCATGACGCTGCCGCCCCCCAAACCTATAATCAGGTCTGCCTTCTCCCGGCGTGCTATTTCGCTGCCCTCGTCTACCGTGGAAGCACGTGGATTAGGCTCAACTTTATCGAAAACTGAAACAGCAACACCGTTAGTCTTCAGGTCCTTAGTTACCCTCTCAAGCACACCTGCCTTGCGCATGCTACTGGAGCCGATAACCAGAAGTGCTCTCTGCCCTATCTTTCCGGCCTCCGAGCCCAGTTGAGCAAGACTACCGGAGCCAAAGATAATTTTTGTTGGCAAATAAAACCTAGTTATTTTCAGGATAGGCCTCCAACTTGCTGAATCCTTAACGAATAAGTGTAGCACACCGAAGCGTTTCTTTAATCAACCTATCGCCATTAGCAAGCTTGGGTAGGCGGATATATTCTGTTATCTCCGTGTCACTCTATTTAACAACTACGGATAGGTTGAATGTCCAGGCTCCCTTCTCACCGCCTTCCCAAGGTCGGCTATACTCCATGGATACGCTGCTCGTGCCTTTCTTGAGAGCCTTGAAGGTCCATACTTCTTGTCCAGGCGTCCCGGGAGCAGGAGGTTCATCGCCTTTCGCTTCAGGAGCCACGACTTTGTGGGCTGTCTGTTCTAGCACAGTTTGGTCACTAATTTGTGCTGACTCTGTCCATTGGAAGCCTGTTGACGGGTTGGAGCACAAAATTACTGTGAACGAGTCACCAACAGCAACTTCTGCTTGCTTGCTAATATGCTGCTGTTCCCCGAAGTCGTCACAGGAAACTTCTACAGATACTTGCTTTGGGGTTGGGGAACAAGAAAACAGCAATGTTGAGATGGCAGTAATAATCAATACTAAGGTTAGCTTTGATTTCATTTTCGTCCCTCCTTTATTCTAGCAAAACTGAAGTCAGAGAGCGTTTATTAACTAGTAAAAAATGCCACTCTGAACGAAGCGAAGAGTCTAAAGAAGATTCTTCGCCCGTAGGGCTCAGAATGACAAAATGGGTTGCTAAACAATCTCAAGTCAATCATTTGGTTCGTTTAATAGCAAGAACCATGGTACCCACAGTGCCAATCAGAAAGGCTGCTGGGCAAATAATAATCGCCATGAAGAAGAAGAAAGGCTCGTCTGCTAGACCAATCCTATCCCAAAAGCCTGCGCCAAACCAGTAAATGAACAGACCATAAATGACATTGTGCAAAAGTATACTAACAAAGATTCCTACAGCGGAAGCCCCGGTCAATATCAAGAACTTTCCCTGTAGTCCATCCATTCTCTCCTTCGCAGTCCAGAATATCAATGCCCCGCCTAGCAAAGAGAATATAGTCCCAGAAATGATGAGAAAATGAAAACTCATTATTGACTCTCTGACTGGGGGAATAGACACTACAATTGCTATTATGACAAAGACCGCTACTAATGCCCAAAGGAGTGCCCAACTTAGTTTCATCTGCATTTCCTCACATCTCCTACCGAAATATTATATCTAGTTTGTTGAATTCTGCTTTTTAATGCCATGAGCGAAGGTTCAGAGCATATTTTGGGCGATGATTTCTGCTAATGCCAAATCCTCTGGTGTGGTTACCTTTATATTATTATAAGCCCCCAGGTAAAGCTTCACCTCGTATCCTAAGCGCTCCACCGCAGCAGCATCATCGGTAACCTCGGTGGTGAGTTCTTTATATGCTCTAGCGATTATATCGAAGGTGAAAATTTGTGGAGTTTGCGCTGCCCATAATTTGTCACGCTGAAGTGTTTCCCTAATCACCCCATTGCTATTAGCAAACTTTATAGTGTCCGTAACTGGCACTGCGGCTACAGCAGCCCCGGTTTCCATGGCTGTCTTTAAGCCATTCTCAATCAAATCCAAAGTCAAGAAGGGGCGAGCCCCATCGTGTATCATAACCCAGTGGCAAGCTTTTAGCTTATGCAGCCCCTCCTTCACGGAATCCTGCCGCCGTGCCCCACCAGGACATAAAGTGACCTTAGCCCAGCCTCTTTCTTCCTTTAACTTTTGCCCCAGCTCCAAATCTTCATCATTCAAAACAAGCACTATTTGCTTAATCAAGCTACATCTCTGGCAAGTATCCATCGGCCAGGCTAGTAAAGGATTGCCTCCCAGAGGAGCAAAGATTTTATTTGCTTTGCCCATCCGCTGACCACTGCCAGCGGCAACTATGATAGCTCCGACCTCACCACCTTTATTCATCACATTCACTTTACTAAGGCGGGGATAAACCCCGCCACTACAGCTGTTGACATCTAAACTCTAAATTCGAATATCTAAATCCTAAACCTGAAAATTAAAAATCAAAGGTCGAAAGTCAAAATGGAGATTGCTTCGCTTCACTCGCAATGACATTACTTTTTGACTTTTGCTCTGTATTTTTGCACTTTGCATTTTAATCTTTTATTTGCCTTTTAGCATTTCTTCCCGTGAGTCCTAGCTTCAAGGCTTCAGATGTATACCACTTATCATAATATCACAAAAGCTGAGGTGTACGCCCCTAGTGTTAGCGAGAGGCGGTTGGCTAGAATGCTAAGATTCAGTAGCTTGCGGCAAGCTGTTTATCGCATCGCAGACTTTACTGGCAATTATAGTGAAAACGATAAAGTTAATAATATAACATGCTAAACCAGCGTATACTAAACCTGTAGTAGTTGCCAGGCTTAATACTCCTGCCGCTAAGGTTGTGATTAGTGCCAGAATACAATAAGCCAGGAATAGCTTTTCGGGGAGCTTGGAAGCTGAGAGCCCATGTCGGCTTAGGTAGGAGTTGTAATCCTTAGCAAATCCCCAGGTTGCTTGAAAAGCCCAATAAAGATTGAAAAAAGGTATGAACAGGAAGCCGATAGCCTTACCGGGTGTAGTTCTGACATAATCATCCTGGATGGTATTCCATATTTTATAGCACCACACTAAGGCTACCACTCCCGCGTAGAGCAGCAGGATTATCCCGAGCACTGCAATAAATATTACATCCAAAATGCGAGCATCTGTAGGTATTGAGCCTGGGATACAAGCGCCTGTAAGCATTATGCTAGGAATGTAAGAAATTATTGTGCCTAAAATACCAGCGCCTCCGATTGAACTTATGTAAAAGCCTTTCGATAGATGCCTCACTTTAATCCGCTCCCTTCGAGGGAGGGGAGAAATAGGATGAATAGTCCTCTCCCTTCAAGGGAGAGGAACAGTGCCCCCGCAGTTAACATTTTACTTACTCTTACTAAGCCCCAAATGCAAGGCTTCAGCCACAGAGCTAGCCTCGATTAATTGAATGCTGGCATCGTTAAGAGATTGCTTCACTGTGCTCGCAATGGCAGGGGTAAGTTTAGGCGTGAGGCAGGATTTAAAACCCAATCTAGCAGCCTCGCCAATCCTTCTCTCTATCTGCGGCACCCCTCTAAGCTCGCCATTCAGGCCTAGTTCTCCCAGAACAGCCAGGTTTGGAATCGGTTTGCTATCCCGAAAGCTGGAGGCTATAGCCAAGGCAATCCCCAGGTCGATTGCAGGCTCATTGAGTTTCAAGCCGCCAGTAACATTAACTATGATATCCTGGTTAAAAAGCTTTAGTCCGGCGCGCTTGGTGAGCACAGCAGCTATTAACAATAGCCGATTAAAATCGACGCCATTAGCAATACGCCTCGGGGGACTAAAACTGTTAGAAGTGGTCAGGGCCTGGATTTCCACCAGCAAAGGGCGACTTCCCTCAAGAGCTGGCACCACTACTGAGCCGGTAATTCCATCTCTGAATGAGGATAAAAAAACCTGGGAGGGATTATCCACTTCACTTAGACCGACATTGGTCATCTCGAATATCCCTACTTCGTTGGTGGAGCCAAAACGGTTCTTTACACCGCGTAGCACGCGGTAACTACTAAAGGGCTCACCCTCAAAGTAAAGCACCACATCAACGATATGTTCCAGTGTTCCGGGACCTGCGATAGCTCCTTCTTTAGTCACATGCCCCGTGATAAAAATGGGCACATTGTTTTGCTTCGCCCACCGCTCTAACCTCATTGTGCATTCCCGTACCTGAGAAATGCTCCCTGTCGCCCCAGTTACATCCTCCAGGCACATAGTCTGGATGGAGTCGATGACCACCAGGAGATTGCTTTGCTGTGCTCGCAATGACTCCAAAGATTCTAATATCGCAGCTAAATTGGACTCAGAGAGGAAATATATGCCTTTGCCGCTTATATTCAAGCGCTCAGCTCTAAGTTTAACTTGATTAATGGCTTCTTCCCCGGAAATATAAGCTACAGTTTTGTTATCCTCAGCCGCCTTGGCTGAAGTCTGGAGTAAAAGGGTAGACTTACCTATTCCTGGCTCGCCACCAACAAGCACTAAAGAGCCGGGAACTAGCCCCCCTCCCAAAACGCGATTCACTTCACCGAAACCAAGATGAATGCGAGGGAAAGCACCTTTCTCTACCTGAGAAAGCTCCTGAGGCTTGTTTCCCGTTGAGTAAGATTGACGGAGAGAGGTGCGAGACGGGCTGATTGCGGTTTCTACAAAGCTATTCCATGCTTCACAATCGGGACAGTGCCCTAACCACTTGGGACTTTCCTTGCCACATTGCTGACAAATGAAAACGGTTTTAACTTTCTCACCTTTATAAGCCCAATAAATTGGGCAACTACTTGGGTTTACTAAACCCAAAAATTGGGCAATTACAGCATAAAATCAAAAATTAAAGATAGAAAATCAAAATGACAAACCAAAGTGCAAAACCTCTTTACTTTTGCTCTATATTTCTGCGTTTTAATTTGCTGTTAGGTGACAAGCTCCTAGTACTCGATAACAGCCAGCTTTTCCCCAGTCTTAACTGTTTGCCCTGGCGAAACTGCCACTTCTACAACCGAGGCTTTTGCTGGAGATAGTATGGGATTTTCCATCTTCATAGCTTCTATGGTGCAGATTACACCGCCTTCCTCAACTGTATTGCCTACAGTTACATTAACTTGTAATACTTTCCCGGGTAACGGTGCCTCAATTATTTCTTGTGCCATGTTTACATAGCCTCCTTAATAAATCACTTGGGCAAAACAATCTCTCGGAGTGAGCGATCGTAAATAGCCCGCTTCTCAGGGTCAGAGAGAACCTCATAAGCTTTGTTAAGGTGCTTCATTTTTCTTTCTGCCCACTCTTTCCTATCAGGATTTTGATCAGGATGATGCTCTAAAGCTTTTATACGGTGTGCTTCCTTAATCTCTTCGTAACCAGCCTCTCTAGTCACCCCCAGCAGTTCGTAATAATCCAATGCCCTATGTATTACAATACTATCTTGCTCACACTCTGCTTCTACGGTATCTCCGGGCAAAAATTCCCCACGCAGCAGAGCTTCGGAGAGTTGGTCTTCAATTAAATTCTGGATTACACGGCGTAAAGGGCGTGCCCCGAAGACTGGGTCGTAACCTTTGTTGCCCAAAAAATCCTTAGCCTCAGCAGTAACTTCCAATGTGATATCCTTTTCCTTGAGCGAAGTCATAACCTGGCTGAGCATTAGGTCAACAATTTGGCGGATATGCTCTTTAGTTAAAGCGTGAAATACTACTGTGGCGTCAATGCGGTTAAGAAATTCGGGGCGGAATCTCTTCTTCATTTCCCCGAGTACCTTCTCCTTCATCTTCTCATATTCTACCTGTCGGTCTCCCTTGCTATCAGTATGGAAACCGATGCTCATCTCACGCTTAATAAGCTCGGCACCAACATTGCTAGTCATGATTATGATGCTATTGCGAAAATCAACGCGACGGCCTTTGGCATCGGTTAAATGGCCATCATCGAAAATTTGGAGCAAGATATTGAATATATCATAATGCGCCTTTTCGATTTCATCCAGAAGAATACAGCAGTAGGATTTGCGTCTCACTGCCTCAGTTAATTGACCCCCTTCCTCATAACCAACATAGCCTGGAGGCGCTCCAACCAAGCGAGCTACGGTATGACGCTCCATAAACTCCGACATATCGAGGCGGACTAGAGTATCTTCACTACCAAACATAAATTCAGCTAAAGCTCGGGCTAACTCGGTTTTACCTACCCCGGTAGGTCCTAGAAATATAAAGGCACCAATGGGATGCCGGGGGTCTTTCAAGCCGGCTCGAGCCCTTCGCACTGCTTTAGCTACAGTGTTTATAGCCTCATCTTGCCCAATGATACGATGATGTAACGACTCTTCTATTCGCAGAAGACGACTTGTTTCATCAGTAGTCAACCTCACTACAGGTATACCGGTCCACATACTAACCACTTCAGCAACATCCTCCTCGGTAACCGTGGGTTTGCCCTCCTCCTGCTTAGCATGCCATTCTTTCTCCATCTCCCCAAGTTTCTCCACTAGCTGAATCTCACGGTCACGCAGTTCAGCGGAATATGTATATTGCTGAGCTGCTATAGCTGTCTCCTTTTCCTTGCGCACACTTTCTAAAGCTCGCTTTGCTTCAGTTAAGCTCATAGGGGCACTACCACGTTTAATGCGCACCCGGGAGCTAGCCTCATCTATCAAATCAATGGCTTTGTCAGGCAAGAAACGATCCGCTATATATCTACTAGCTAGAGAAGCAGCCGCTTGCAGGGCTTCATCACTTATATTCAAGTGGTGAAACTCTTCGTACCTATGTTTAATGCCCCGTACGATATCTAGAGTTTCTTCCACCGTAGGTTCGGCTACCAAGACGGGTTGGAAACGCCGTTCCAAAGCGGGGTCCCTCTCCACATATTTGCGGTAATCATCCAAAGTAGTGGCGCCAATACATTGTATCTCACCGCGTGATAGTGAAGGCTTCAGGATATTGGAGGCATCAACAGCGCCCTCAGCCGCCCCGGCACCAATGATAGTATGCATCTCATCAATAAATAAAATGCAATTGCCGGCGTTTTTTTCCTCCTCAATAATCCTCTTTAGCCTCTCCTCAAATTCACCACGATATTTTGTTCCCGCTACCAGAGCGCCTATGTCCAGGACGATTATCCTTTTGCCTTGTAATACCTCAGGAACCTCCCCCACTGCTATGCGCTGAGCTAATCCTTCAACAATAGCTGTTTTCCCCACGCCTGCTTCACCTATGAGTGCGGGATTGTTCTTAGTGCGGCGACTTAATATCTGAGTTACCCGCTCAATTTCCTTGTCCCGTCCAATAACGGGGTCAAGCTTATCCGCCCGGGCTAAAGCAGACAGGTCTGTTCCTAGCTGGTCCAAAGTCGGTGTGCGCGTGGCAGTACGACCTGCGGTGCGAGCTCGCGTAGCTCCTTGCTTGACAATCCGACTGATTTCATCGCGTGTTCGCTCCAAAGTGATACCAAAACTCTCTAGGACACTACAAGCTACACCTTCCCTTTCACGCAGTAACCCGAGTAAAAGGTGCTCGCTACCAATATAGTTAGAATTAAGGTGTCGCGCCTCATCAACGGCGAACTCAATGACTCTCTTCGCCCGAGGAGCAAGGTCAAGCTCCCCACTAACAGCCCGGCTCTCCCCTTTTCCAATTACGAATTCTATGGCAGCCTGTATCTTACTCGCAGAGATACCTAAGTCATTCAAAACTTTAGCTGCTGTCCCTGTCTCTCCCGCTAGCCCTAGCAATATGTGCTCGGTATCAATATAACTGTGGCCTAAACGCCGTGCTTCCCCTTGAGCCCGTGTTAGCGCTCTGCGTGCTCCCTCAGAGAATCTCTCAAATCCAGTACTCATGTTATTCCTTGTTTGCAGTTATAAGTATAGAGGATGCTATTCCCGCAGTCAACAAGCCTGTTGCTTGAAACGAATGGTGAACCATAGTATAATAGCAGAAATTATTAAAGGCTGAGTGGAAATGCGAGTTACTGGAGGCGAAGCAAAAGGAACTCAGTTGAAAGTTTTGCCAGGGCATTCGATTCGGCCTACAACTAGCGTGGTAAGAGGAGCTATTTTCTCCCTTTTGGAGAGCACTGCTGAGGGTTGGTGTCGGGTTCTTGACTTATATGCTGGCAGTGGTGCGCTGGGTGTTGAAGCTCTAAGCCGCAAGGCAGAGTGGGTTGATTTTGTTGACCACAGAAGAAAATGCTGTGACATTATCAAATACAACTTGGAGAAAACAGGAGGCTTACACAAGGCTCATATCTACTGCTGCAGCGTAAACAAAGCTATTTCCTTCCTTAGTAATAATTATGATATTGTCTTTATAGATCCGCCTTATTCCGATTCCACTAATGATTTGTTAGTAAATTTAGCTAACTCAGAATTAGTAGGGGGAAGTTCTACCATTGTAGTTTGTCACGCAAATCGCTTTCCTTTAAATCCCAACTATGATGGATTATGCCTGGCTAAACAACGTCGCTATGGTGATACTTTTATTTCCATATACCAAAAAGGAGGTTAACTATGACAATAGCAGTTTATCCTGGCACCTTTGATCCTTTTACCTACGGGCATATGGATATCATCGAGCGGGCAGCAGTCTTGTTCGACGAGTTGATTATTGCTATTTATGAGAATCTTGCTAAACATCCACTTTTTTCTCTGGAGCAGAGGGTAGAGCTGGTAGAGAAAGCAGTAGCCGATTTGCCTAATATTCGCGTTACGCCTTTTAAGGTGCTTACTGTGGATTTCCTGCATCAGGTGGGGGCGAAAGTTATGATTCGAGGGTTAAGGGCAAATTCCGATTTCGAACGGGAGTTTGAAATGGCGCTGATGAACAAAAAGCTGGCCCCCGATATCGAGCTAATGTGCTTGATGGCAAGCTCTCAACATCAATTCCTTAGCTCTAGCTTGATTAAGGAAGTAGCCGTGCTAGGAGGTCGTCTTGAAGGTATGGTTCCTGAGCCTGTTGCTGTTGCACTGAGGAAGAAAGCAGCTGCTAAGCTTCCCAATGTTTCAGAGTAGAAGGCTAAATATTGAAATCAAGACTGTACAAAATTTAAGGAGGTATTAGAATGGCATATAAAATTACTGATGAGTGCATTAGCTGTGGTGCTTGCGAATCAGAATGTAAGAATGAGGCGATAAGTGAGGGGGAGGAAGTTTATATTATTGACCCTGATAAATGCACTGAATGCATTGGCTGGGTTGAGTCATCCAAATGTGCTGAGATTTGCCCTGTGGATGCGTGTATCCCCGACCCGGGGCATGAAGAAACTCGGGAGCAATTGCTAGAAAAGTGGCGTAAGCTCCACCCAGGCGAGACGCCAATCGCTGCTTAACTAAAAAGGCGCCTGGTATATGGCGGAGTCTCTTCTACTAGCGATGTGATACTCGTTCTATTTAGAACCTAGTACCGTGCAGCTGATAATTTTTGAAGGGTATGGCATAATTAGTTTGTTCATGGTTTTCCCGTAGAGCGAATTTTCTGGCGATTTATATACCTTTAGGTATCTTAGCACTGGAATAAGCAGCATAAGTAAACTTACGGATTCCCTGTAACAGACAGAAGACATGCTCTTAAACCCGGCATTCTCAAGAATATCCTTAAGCGTGTTTGTAGTAAATTGGTTGATATGAAGTCTCGTTATATTCCACCACCTTTTTCGGAAAATTCTTGCCGTTGTGCTCCTGATATCTGGGGTTGATACTATTACTAATCCCCCAGGCTTGAGTATCCTGTAAACTTGTTTAAGAGTTGTAAGTGGGTACGGCAGATGCTCAAGAACTTGCCACAGGGTGACTACATCGAAACAATTTTCTGGAAATTGCGATCCTTCGAAGTGTCTTACTTCTATATCTAAGCCGAATTCCCTTTTGGCATATGTTGCGGCATCTTGTGATAATTCAATTCCTTTAGTGGTATATCCAGTTTTGGAGGCATTAGACAGGAAAAAACCTTCTCCACAACCTATATCTAAAAGGCTCGTGCTATTCTTATACTTCTTAATTAATCCTACTTGTGATTTAGCTGCATGTAAACGACTTTCCTGAATAATAGAGGCATCGACGTTTTTCCTTTCAGAGTAATTCTGGTTGATTTTACCTGCTTTTTCAATGGGATTTACATATATGAGCTGACAATTTCGACATTTGACATGCCTCCCGTATTTATCACCTGGCAGCATATATACAGTCGCGATATCTTCCTGGAAATCGTCTTCCTTCATATTAGACTCGAGGAGCACAGTGAAATCATCTTTTCCACAATTAGGGCAATTGCGATATTCAAAAAGCGAATCCATTGTATCTTGCAACTTACCTAAAGATGCTTAGCTTTGTCATGGGCAGCAGTAACAGCTTCGAGCAAGAGAGAGCGTAAACCTCCTCTTTCCAATCGAAGAAGTGCCTCAGCAGTGGTACCCCCTGGCGAAGTAACCATATTTCTTAGCTCAGCAGGGTGTTTGCCTGTTTCTTGAACGGCGTGGGTAGAGCCGAGCACAGTTTGCAGGACCAATTTTTGAGCTATATCACGAGGCAAGCCAATATGCACTCCGGCATCGATGAATGCCTCAATAAAAAGAAACACATAAGCCGGGCCACTGCCACTTAAGGCTGTAGCCATGTCCAAATATTTCTCGTTTTCAACATAAATTTCCTCGCCTAAAGCACCTAGTATAGTTTGGACGCGCTCCCTCTGTTTTTGGCTGACTTCAGCAGTTGCTGTCCATACGGTCATTCCCTGGCCGATTTGAGCTGGCATATTGGGCATAGCTCGAACTACGGAGGGGTGCTTTAAGCCGCGGCATAAGCTATCTAAATTGGCACCAGCTACTATGGATAACACCATGGCTACTGGCGGCAGACTGTCAGCCTTCAGCATCTCCTCCGTGGCCTGAGATAGATTCTGGGGCTTTACCGCCAGAATAACCAAATCAGCAGCTTCTGTCGCCTTCCCATTATCAGTCAAAGTGCTAACTCCGTATTCCTTGCTTAGCAACTCGCGCCGTAGCGGGCTAATATCGCTAACCACGATATCCTGTGGTGCAGCTACCCCTTGGGTCAAAAGACATTTAATCATTGCCTCCCCCATAGTCCCGCCGCCAATAAAAGTTATCCGCATTCTCCCTCCTCACTTCATTACAATATTTACCAGACGCTTAGGAACATAAATAATGTTGGAAATTTTTCTATTGCTGGTATAGGCTTTTACCCGTTCCCGCGCCAACGCCAACTCCTTAGCTTCGCTCTCAGTTATAGAAGCAGGCACAATTAACTTATCCCGCAGTTTACCATTTATCTGGATTACCAGAGTAATTTCCTCTTCTTTGGCCAGCTCGGCATCAAACTTTGGCCAGAATTGATTGTGAATGCTGTAAGGGTGTCCGGTCCTGGCCCATAACTCCTCAGTGAGATGAGGAGCAGTAGGGGCAAGAAGAAGCAGAAGATAGCTAATAGCCTCTTGCCACAAGGAATCTGAGATTGCTCTTAGCTCCTTGACCTTAGATAGGTAATTGGTAAACTCCATGAGCTTAGCCAGCATGGTGTTAAAGCGAAACCTCTCTAAATCTTCGCCTACATTTTTAATCGTCCTGTGGGTGATATGGCGGAGTTCCTTCTCTGCCTCAGGCGTGATAGCCTGGCTAGTGTAGCCTGCCTCTACCAAGTTCCATATTCTGTTTAGCCACCTGCTTATACCTATAATGCCACTATCGCTCCACTCCCCACCTTGTTCCCAGGGTCCAATGAACATAAGGTAAGCACGAATGGCATCAGCTCCTAATTCAGCCACATATTCATCTGGGGCAATCACATTGCCTTTAGATTTACTCATCTTTCCACCATGATAAATTATGCTGCCTTGATTGAACAAGCGTGTAAAAGGCTCATTAAAATCAACCAAGCCCATGCCCCTTAATGCTTTAATGAAAAAACGGGCATAAAAGAGATGCATGACAGCATGCTCGGCGCCGCCGGTATATAAATCCACAGGCAACCAGTACCTTACCTTTTCAGCATCAAAGGGAGCATTATCGCTTTTGGGACTGGCGTACCTCAAGAAATACCAGTTAGAACACATGAAAGTATCCATAGTGTCAACTTCCCGTTGTGCCGGCTCACCACATTTAGGGCAAGTAGTATTAACGAAACTTGAGCAATATTTGAGTGGAGATTCTCCCGTAGGCTTAAACTCGGCATCGGGAGGAAGCAAAACGGGTAAATCCTCTTCGGGTATAGGGACTATGCCACATTTATCGCAATAAACCATAGGTATAGGTGCTCCCCAATATCTCTGCCTACTTATGAGCCAGTCACGAAGGCGATAGGTAATAGTCTGTTTACCCCATCCCTTTTTCTCCAGCAGAGCACAGATTGCCTTAGCGCCCTCCTCGCTGGATAAGCCAGTGAAATCTCCAGAATTTATCATTATGCCCGGCTCGGTGTAGGCTGGAGTTAACTCCTCGCCTGACCAGCCTGGAGGGGCAATGACTGGGCGAACGGGAAGGTTGAACTTCTGGGCAAACTCAAGGTCTCGCTCATCGTGAGCCGGGACTCCCATTACTGCCCCAGTGCCATAAGTGGGCAATACATAGTCAGTAATCCAGATGGGAATCTTTTCTCCATTTAATCTATTGATAACATAACTTCCCAGAAAGACTCCCGTTTTCTCCTTACCCAGAGCTGTTCGCTCATACTCAGCCTGGCGACGGCACCAGCTAACATATTTCTCTACCTCGCTCTTATGCTCTGGAGTGGTCAACCGAGAAACTAAAGGATGCTCTGGAGCGAGAAGAAAGAAGGTCACCCCGAAAATAGTATCGGGGCGGGTGGTAAACACTCTTATCTCTTTCTGCTCTACCCCCTCATGCTCTAATTCAAAGGAAATCTCAGCCCCCTCGCTTTTACCAATCCAATTTCTTTGCATTATCTTTATGCGCTCTGGCCAGTCTGTATGGCTAAAGTCGAGAAGCTCCTCAGCGTACTTGGTAATTCGGAAGAACCATTGCTCCAAATCTTTCTTAGTTACCGGCGCGCCACATCTCTCGCATAATCCTTCCCCCACCACTTGCTCATTAGCCAGCACTGTCTGACATTTAGGGCACCAATTAACAGGCGCCTTAGCCCGATAAGCCAGACCAGCGTGATAAAGTTTCAGGAAAAACCACTGTGTCCACTTATAATACTCGGGCAGACAGCTAACCACTTCGCGGTTCCAGTCGTAGATTGCCCCAATGCTCTTGAGTTGGCGGCGCATATTCTCTACATTTCTCATCGTCCACGCATAAGGGTGAATCCCATGTTTAATGGCGGCATTTTCCGCCGGCAGTCCAAAGGCATCGAAGCCCATAGGGTGAAGCACATTGTAGCCCTGCATACGCTTAAATCTAGCATGAACATCTGAAGGCGCCGTGGCATACCAGTGACCGATGTGAAGGTCTCCTGAAGTGTAAGGGAACATAGTTAGAGCATAGAACTTGGGGCGGCTACTATCCTCTTTTACCTCATAAATATGGTCTGCTGCCCATTTCCCCTGCCATTTCCTTTCGATTTCCTGAGGAGTATAGTTCAAAGCCATATCGGCAAAAGTTTAACTCAATACGAAGCAAATTAAAAGCTCTAGTCTCTTCCAATACAAGATGAGCCTGAAGCGGGTATCGATTTCTAATACAAAATGCGCCTGATTATGAACGATGGGAATGTACAAACAATCGAGCAAGTCAGACAATTTATGAGAGGGAGTGAGACGCTTGAATTCAGGGTGACATGGGGTGGCTGAACGCTTACCTTCAATCTTTGTATTGGCGGAACGAATTTACCAACGAGCCGAAACTCTTGGGTTGATATTGGTTGAAGCTTTCCTCGTCCACAAAAACGAAGTCGTACGTGATTTCAGATTGTACCTTGTTAATGTCTTTGCACCATTGTTTCAAGCGTTCCATCTTCTGTGGCACGTCTAAATCTTCCTGACCCTTTGTTTCGACAATATAAACCTCTATATCCGAGACTTTCACGATGAAATCAGGATAGTAGTTGGATATGTCACCATTCGCTTTGACGTAATCAATCTTGAATTGGACAGCGAAGTAGTTCTTCACGTAAGAGACGACATCATCACAGCGCTCCAGGAAACCTGCAAATTGTAATTCCAGGGGGCTGTCACCAATGATTTTGTTGAATATGCTCTTCTTCGGAATGAGATATCCCTGCTCTTTAACCACAAACGGGCGGGTTTTGCGTAATTTGATGGAATCGCGTATTTCGGCGTCCCCTTTATCCTGCACGGTCAGGGCATTGATTTGCTTCTTGAATGTCTCAATCAGAGTTTTGGTGGCTTCCAGTTCTGAAAGGTTGCGTAAAGTATTGCGGTTTTCTAAATCAGCAGTTTGGTCAAACAAGAAGTCCTGGATGAACTGTTTCACTTTGCCGTACAGAACATCATAACCACTCACGAGTCTCAGGTTCTTCATGATGACCTGGGTGAAGTAACCTACTACACTATGATAGTCAGTCACAGCGCTGGAATCCAAAACAGTTGTATGGCTGATCTCTCCGGTGGTAATGTCCTTGAACACAATTTCACGTTGTTGTTCTTCAGTGAACTCCTGATAGGCAACCTTCCTGTGGCCAAATGCGTTTAGATCTAAGTTAGCCAGGCTCTTGTACTCGCGATATACCCGAGGTGTCAGGATTGGAATCCGGATATCGAGTTTGTCCAGGTCTTTGCCGGTGTTTCCTTCATCAACCTCTACAATAATGGGGGTTTTGGGTGCTGTCCCGGCACCCATTGGTTTGCGTTCAAGCTCAACACCTTCGCTCTGGATTGATTCCACAAAATCCATAAAGGCATCTGTACCTACAACGCTGAGATACTCTTTTGCATCGGTTCCGGGGTACATTTTGCGTAAGCCGCGCCCCAGAGTTTGTTCGGGAAGTATATTGCTTTGTGCGCCATATGGTCTCAAACCCACGATGGTAGCCACGTTCCTGACATCCCAGCCCTCTTTTAGCATCATCACTGATACAATAGCCTTATATTGGCTTTCCCAACTGTCTATTTCATTGGCCTGTTTACGTAAAACCTTGAGTTCTTCCTCTTTCTTGCCGCTTGCAGCCTCTGAGATTTCCCCGTTGTTCTTGGTATGAATTGTGAGAACCGCATCTTTAAACTCCGGGTAGGTCTGTTCCAGGAAGTCGGCAACGGCTTCACAGTTCCTGGTGTCATCGGTCATGACAAAGAGAATCGCCTTTTTGCCAAGTTTCTCATGCTCAGCGTAAGCTTTGCGCCATTCCTCCACACCCAGATGCAGGTAATCAGCGTATTTCTCGGTGTAGCGCGAACTTTGCCGTTCAGCGAGTTTGGCCCGGCTGGCCAAATCAGGCAGAACGGGGTGTTTGACCACATTCTGGGAGATGGCCTCAACTAGCGGGTAGTCTGATACCGTTTGCACAAAAATGGCTCCGTTGTTGTGCCTGGGGGTCGCCGTGTCATCTATCTGGATTGAAAGGTAACCGCCTTTGTGCTTCAGCCGGTTGTGAATGTCCTCAATTGACTTGAACCACGCCATCTGGCTATCGGGGATATGATGTGCCTCGTCATTGAGAACCACAAGTTCATCGACATCCCGCACGATATTGCCTAAATCAGCCTTCGAATCTGTAGTCTCTCCAGTGGGCCGTTTGCCAAGAAAATAGTCCATCGTGTTTTCATCATCTTTGGAAGGCTCGATATCATCACTGGCATAAACACGGTGGATATTGGTGAGGAAGATATTACCTGTCTTTCTAACGACGTTGACATCATCCTGAATGTGGAGGGTTAGCTGAAAGTCATCCCGCCAGTTTTGACCATTGTAGCCGTTATCCGGCAGAACAGGGTCTTTCCAGAAAATGCGCAACCCGTCAAAATCGGCACGAATGCGGTCCAGCACAATGATGTTCGGTGTAATGAGGAGAAAATTCCGCGCCAGATCGGATTCGGGTTCGTACAGCTTGTGAAAATAGCACCATGTCAATATGAGGCTTATTACCTTGGTTTTGCCTGTGCCGGTAGCCATCTTGATTACAAATCGCCTCCAGGTCTCATCGAACATCCCGGCCGATACTGCGCCTGATGAGTCAAATCGCAGCAGGTCGTACTTGTCTTTCACCTTGACCACATCGTAGAGATAGATGACGGTCTCCACTGCCTCCCGCTGGGCAAAGTAATATTCAAACTTTGCCATAGTGCCGTCTGACTTTGGCAGCAGATGTTCGGTATTAAACCACCAGTTCAACAGAGAACGACTGGTAGCGCTAGCGCCTTCGTAGCCGTTGTCGCGCCATTCCTTTACCCGAGTGCGAAGCTGATGCACCAGCGGCGGTAGCAGCTTTTCATAACTCGATTCGCGCAGCGCCTCATCCGCAGGAAACCAGCGGATATTCGGGTCCAGGATAGCATAGGGGGAAGAGGGGAAATCAGGATGTATGGCCATTCTTAATATCCTCAATGATTATTCTGATTGCATTGGCAAGTGGTTCTATTTTTGTTTCGCATACATTGAAGATTGCTTCCGCGTCAGTCTCGAAATAATGGTGGCTGATAACATCCCGCATACCTTTGGCCTTTTTCCAGTCAACTTGCGGATATCGCGGCAGTAGAGACTGTTTTGTAACCTTGTCCAGATTCTTTAATGCCTCACCGATAGCGATAAGCAGCATACAGATACTATCCAGCTTTTCCATGCCTTCAGGTGAATCCGTAAAATCGTTTATACTCTTTACGGGCTTAAAGCGCTGCATTATCGTTTCTGCTGCCTGATAAAGCTGAGTTAAAATCGCTAAGGCCAGTCCTCTGTCATACATATACAGCCTCCTGGTCTATTCTTCTTTTAAGAAAATCATTCATTCTCTCACGATATCTTACAATGTCAACCGGCATGCCAAATTGCTCTTCAAGATCCTGTTTGATACCGATGAGATTAAACAGGTCCGGTCTTTCAAGTTCCACCACCACGTCTATATCACTCGCTTCGTTCATAGAGTCTCTGGCAGCGGAGCCGAAAAGTCCTATTGTCAGAATGCCGTATTGTTGGCCGTTTTTTTCCTTGAAGGCTTTTAATATCTGCAAAATTTCCGTGAGGGACATGGTTTTTACTCCTATGTATAAGGTTATCTCTCTCCGCTTTCCCATTTATCACAAATTTCTACATAATCTGGGAAATCCCTTTGTTTTTCCAGCCATTTTTCTATAAACCGCGGATTATCACTATTTGGTATCGGGTCAACACTATTTATTCGAACCTGAACAGGCGTGCGAACACAATCACCCATAACAATAGCATGTTGCTGAGGTAGAATAGGCAATTGGTCTAAAATATCACTGTTTGCGCTTGAAACTAATCCTTTTACATATTTCAAATCATCCGGATTTTGCAAGCGATGTACGATGAAAGAATTGCACTGCGATAGGACTGTCTTGGATAATTCCGCCGGCCTTTGACTGGATACAATTAATGACACTCCATATTTGCGGCCTTCGCGAGCGATTCGCTCAAAAACTTTCTTGGTAATAGACTCATGGTCCTTTCTGCTTCTTTCAGGTATGTAATTCTGTGCTTCTTCTAACACCAGTACAACGGGATATTTCCCTCTATCTTCTGGAGCAAAGTGCGATACAAATTCAATAATTAATCTCCCGATCAGTCCTGTAAGGCTTTCTAAAACATCGTAGGCAAGGAGAGACATATCAAGGATGGATATTTGACTAACTATCTTCTTGTTAAATGACTCATCAGAATAGCCTACATAGTAGCTTGAGAAAATATCCTTATCTTCTTCCCTGAATAACCTGTAGAAGTCACCTAAAACAAATGATAGAAATTTTGCTAAAGAACCACTAAATTCCTCTTCTGTACTCAATAATAAAGGTACTGCAATGCGCTGGTCATTTAGGAAGCTTTCAAGCCGCAAGCGCAAAGTAGACAAATATTCAGAAATACGTGAACTTGAGCCTTCCTGCTCTTCAATAGCGGCATCAATGAACTTTGTTATAAGTTCCTGGTAATTGAACCATGTTGGAAGGTCGATATTCTTATCGTTTGTAATTTGATTCTGCCCATAATCTTTAATATATTCAGAATAGAGTTTATTGATTTCGCGAAGTGTTGTACTTTGTTTGCCTGTTTCAGTGAAGTTACCTTTTTCTCCTATCTCCTTTATTTTGTATCCTAAAACATTGATTCTACCTTCATTTAGACTGATTATTGCATCCGCCAGGTTCAATATATCATTATTTTCTTTCCATACCCAATTCCCATACTTATTTTCTCCCGTTCGTTTCTTTAGATCTTCAGGAGAAGTATCAATTAAGGTTCTTATGCCCTTCATTAAAAAAGGCGATAAACATTTTTGGGATTCGGCTTGATTGCTATTTCTTGCTAGTCCTACAGCTCTTTTCAAAATGGGTGCCTGTGTGGCGGTTCCCGGTTCAAAGAGATAGTCAAAGTCATCCCAATTCATAAACCAGTAAGGAACCTTCAGCCCTTCGTTATCTATATGGAAGGCATTTATTCTTTTGAAAATCTCTCCATCAGCGATAAGAGCGTTCTTATATTCTCCATTGATGTCAAATATTATAAAATGAGCGTTTTCTAAATAGTTGCCGTCATTTTCCTTGAATCGATAGCTGAAAAGCGAATGGAGTATTGACGCCAACGTACAGGACTTACCTGAACCTGTATTCCCCAATATTGCTGCATGTTTTGCAAAAAGTTGGTCAGGACATATCTTGACATCGTAATCAGGAAAAGCTGGAGATTTACCAATTGGGAGATAAAAATCTTTTGAGTAATCGATTTCTCCATTTCCTTTATAATCAAATATCTTATCCAAGTCATCAGCAGTAACATACCAGACAGGATTATCAAGAACAGGAAAATTGTATACACCCAGAATGAATTGTTCCTTAACCTCTCCGCCTTCAATTGTGCCTAACATGGTTGCCGTAACATATCGAGAAGAAGATGGCAGAGAAATAGACTGTTTGTCTTTATCAAATTCTGTTTCTTCCTGCATCTTCACTCTTGTAATCAGAGCGACAATTCTGTCTGAGCCAATAGGGATAATGAGGTAAGAATTAATTCGCGCCACTTCATAAATATCATTTAAACCGCTTTTATGAATGCTGGTTAATTCATCATCAAGCCGAATAAAAACCCGGAAATTATCTACAGAAACAACTCTCCCTATTTGCCGTTCAGACATTCGAGTCCTCCTGTTTGCTATTTTCATCCGGGTTGGCGTTATTCACAGCCCCTATTAATTCCTTGATTGTTTTAGCAACCTTAATATCATCATCTTCTTCATATAAATCCGGTAAAATCCCTGATACAAATTTTGTAAATTTAGCGAACTCACCTTCAATTGTTATAATGCGAGGATCACCTAAGGTTCGAAGTTTTTCTATCTCCGAACTTTCGGCACTTTTATAATCAATGACAAATAATGTGAAAGATGGAATAGAAAGCGCTTGGTAAATAATATTATTAATGTGTTCGTCGTTAAATGAATAGCCAAGACAAAATAGTACGGATTGGCTTTGTTTTATAGCACAAGAAAAAAGCCGGAAAAGCTCGGAATAAGGCAAATCCAGGGTGAAAGCTTTTTTTGTAGCGCAGGGGTAAATTACCAGCTCATTTTTTGGTTTATCCTTGTCAATAACGACCTCTTCAATTCCATATAAATTTCCAGTATCCGGGCCTGGCTCTTTATATATCCATGAAAGAGAGCCATGTAATTTGTAATATCTTATCACTTTTTCCGCACGATGGACTTTCCCACTGGTTGTTTGTCCCGGGTAATAAATGTCGTAATCGTAAGTTTCCGGGCAGAAGCAGCGGCGCTGAAAGCCAGAAAAGCCGTTGATAGAATGGATGCCTGCGTTATCAAAAGCATGTTCAAAAGATAAGTCATAGTTCGTAGTAAAGAGATTAATGCGCCTCAGATTAACAGGCCTTTGAAGCAATTTTTTTACTAATTTTTCATGATAATAGTATCTATTTCTCCCCAATTCTTTATCTTTTTCATATTCTTCAGGAATTTTTGTATATTGTGTGTTGCATAAAAGAAATAGCTGTTTCTGAATTTCTTCAATCAAGTCATTGTGTTGTTTAATGTCTTTTCCTCTTTTTCCCCTAATGAACCTTTCAGCCTGCAAATAATTAAGAAAATCCTCCAGATATATAGATTCAAAACCTTTGCCGTCTTTTGAAATAGATTCGATTGTGGTGGCATAGATTCCTTTTAAATCTTTATTCTCTACCAAAACGTTATTTATTTCCTTCGGTATTGGTCTTATTGTTGGAGCCCCAAGATGAAAACTGGTTCCAGCGCCTGCCAAAATATTCACATTGTCCAGTTCTAGATAATTTTTTATTCGTAAGCGCAACCTATTTTTGTCGTTTCCCCCTTTGCTGCCAACAAAATATTTGAAACCAGGATCAACATTTTCTGCACACATTTATACCCTCACCTCAATAATCTTCATTGTATCATTGCCGAAGATATCCACTACTTTTACGGCAATCTTGCGCCGTCCCTGCTCGCATTCATGATACACGCTCTTTAATTCCAGCGACCGATTCTTCCTGGTGCGAAAAGACTGCCATTCATTTTCAAACACAAAATCCCCTGTCCAGCGTTCTTCGGTTTCACCGCTGTCTTCATTCCTTACCCGTATAATCTCCCGTTTGCTCTCAAAATCGAAATCCACTGCCCAGTAATCAATCCAGTCGGTCCAGTTCCTGGTGAGGACTTCGCGGGAGACGACGCCATTCTTGTCGCGGCTGACTTTGATAATTTGCCCCTGCTCTACCACGATCTTGCTGCCTTTGTCCTTCAGGCTGGCCTCCGCATTAGCGATGGAATCTTGCGAATAGAACACGGAGAAGTCGGTCAGTTCCATGGATACACCGTTCTTGTTTGTATGCGGTTTGATCTCGATATAGGATACATCGTGGAATACCACCTGATTCTTCTCCACCGCTCGCTTATCAAAAACGTCGGCAGGAATGTATTTCATCGCCATGTCTATGCCTTTGCTCTTTGCTTCGTCAAGAATATTGGGAAACAGCCCCATCTCAAATTCAAAGCCGAGGATATCGACGCGGGTGATATGGTGTTTGCGGCATTCCAGTATAATCTCCTCCACAAAGAGCCTGGTTACGGGCAGGTTCACGGGACCTACCGCAACCAGGCGCCCGGCCTTTTTGCCGTGGAAGGCGTTGAACTGACTCACTGGTTCGGCGCGGTAGGCGTGGAGAATGAGATCCACAAACGCCTTTTCTTTCTTCTCCAGTTGTTTCTGTTTTTCCTCTTCGCGTAAAGAAGGATTGACGCCGATATAGTGCTGGCGTTCATACTTGCCCAGGTTAAGGATTTCAAAGGCACGCCAGCTTTTATTTTCCTGCTTTAATTGCCGCTGAACCTGAATCATCCGCTTGCGGGTGGTATGGATGGCGAATTTGCCCAGGTCGGCCATAATCCACTCGCGCCCTAGTTTTTCGGCGACGGCGGCTGTGGTGCCGGAACCGCAGAAGAAGTCGGCCACGATGTCGCCTTTGTTGGAAGAGGCTTGAATTATGTGTTCCAATAAGGCTTCGGTTTTTTGAGTAGGATAAATTGCTCCACCTTTCATAGTACCAATATCGTCCCATATCGTTGTCAATACCGCTGGAGCTATATTGTCTAGATACTTAATGTGACATCGGCTTGAAGCTGTTCCATTTGTAAGAAGAATTTCGCCATTTGCTAACTGAGGTGGTCCCCAAATTTCGGACAGGTTGTTAAGAGCGGGTTCTGCCCCTAAAATAACAAAAATAGGAGGAGCAGAACATGAAACAGAACCGCAGGAAACACAGCCCATCATTCAAAGCCAGGGTAGCACTGGAAGCACT
>JAUWQI010000016.1 GCA_030611085.1 Dehalococcoidia bacterium
GACTTACCCTTCCTGGTCTCGGCAGCAAAGTACCTCTCCCTTATTACCTTTAGATATTCATCCCTCGCGTGCATGTCCATTCTCTCCATAGTCTGGCTTAACCTCCTTTATAGTGGTAGCCAGAGCATATCTTAAATACCCTCGGTTTGATTTTATGTGATTTAACAGCCTCCCCTTCGGTTTGATTTTAGATGATTCAATTCGTAGTATTGACAGGTATCTACCCGCCGTGCTAGTTTGCTCTACAAAAAAACGTGGAGAAGTATCTCATGCCATGGGTTTGAAACAGATGAATAACCCGAAGGAGCAAAAGGTATTGGCGTTGAGCTTTAATGTTCCCAATGCCATAACCGCGGTGCGCATCATTCTAGTTGTACCTAAAAACGCTTGTGGTAGCTATATGGGTTGGGAATGAATTGTCATGAGTGAGGATAGATAATGTCGGTACCGTATGCCAAGGTAATTGTTAATCCAGCGGCGGGAGGTTGCTCAATCCACAGGGAGTGGCCACGGATTAGCAAGCAGTTGCGCGATATTGGTCTATCATTTGACTATGAATATACTGAGCGCGTAGGTCACGCCATAGAGCTAGCCAGGATGGCTGTTGACACCGGTTATCGCTACCTTATTGCTGTTGGTGGCGATGGAACGGTGAATGAGGTAGCCAATGGTATACTTTGTTCAACTGGTTCCGGTAGCACAATTCTTGGTATAGTGAGCGCTGGAACCGCATGTAGTTTTGCCCGTTCGGTAGGTATTCCTCAAGATTATACCGGCGCTTGCTCTCTCTTGACTGGCCAGGGAAGATTATTAATTGATGTTGGCGTTGTTGAATATAAGAGTGAAGGGCAATCTTCACAGCGCTTTTTTGTAAATGAGGCTGGTGTGGGCTTTGATGCTGCAGTGGTAGAAGCTTCGAAACGTTTACCCAAGCACTTTGGTCCTACCATCAAGTATTATGCTTGTGTGGTGAGAGGTCTTAGGTCTCTATTCAGCTATCGAAACAAACGTATTGCTCTGTGTACGGAAAATAAGATTGAGGCTATGTGTGCTTTTACGGTAGTGGTGGCTAATGGACGCTACACTGGGGGTGGGATGTATATAGCACCTCATGCTGAGCTTGACGACGGCTTACTAGATATGGTGATTGTTGGTGATGCAGGAAAATTCGAGTTGTTGAAAATATGGCCAACATTATATAGCGGAAGCCATATTACACACCCTAAAATCAGAGTGGCAAGGGTAACAAGTATTACAATTCAATCCTCTGAGCGAGTTCTCATAGAGGCTGATGGAGAACTCCTTGGAGAATGCCCAGCGTCTTTCTGGGTATTGCCATCCGCTTTGACCATTGTGGTGTAGAATAAGAGCGCTATACATTTTCTCTTTGGTAAGCTCCTTGGTAGCCCTTGGCCTTAATTCTACCCTGAGTTACCTTCAGCATACGCCTTCCTTTAGATTTGGACAATTAGTTAAGTCATAATCGCCTTGGGCTTGGTTATCAAGCCAGACCAAAATTATAAACCCCCTCCTATTCGAATAACAAAGAGGTAACATTTTTGTCGTTTTGTGACGTTCACAGCGACCTCTACCTCGAAATGCTCAATGACTTGTTAGTCCCGTGCAGCCAACCTAACTTTCCTTGCTTGTTATCTCTTGCAAGGCGGAGCAGTAGCTTTCATAGGTTCTGGAATCGAAAAGAACAAACACCACCTCTTTAAGAGAAGTAGCTGTCTCTTTTAGAAATGAAACCACTGTGCCTTCTGCTATTTTTGCTGCTTCACTTACAGGGTAGCCGTAAGCACCTGTGCTTATGGAGGGAAAGGAGATATTAGCTAATTTATTCTCAGCGGCTAACTTCAGACATTCTGAGTAGGCGCTCTGTAATAGTTCGGCTTCATTTCTATTGCCTCCGTGCCAGATAGGACCAACGGTGTGTATCACATGTTTTGCTTTGAGCTTTCCTCCTGTAGTGATTACAGCTTTGCCTGTGGGCAATCTCCCTTGTTTGGCAACAATATCCTTACATTCTTCCAGAATGGCTGAACCTCCGGCTCGATGTATTGCCCCATCTACTCCACCACCTCCCATTAAACTAGAGTTGGCGGCGTTGACTATGGCATCGGTAGCTTGTCTGGTAATATCCTCCTGAATTATGGATAGCTTTGCGCCATTGATAATTGTTTCCACCTTTCCTCTCCTGTTGTAGTTGCCTGATTCATCAGGCTCTTATGGCCCAATAAATTGGGCAACTACATTTTTAAACGGCCTCTAAAAGAGCATCTAGAAATTACCACAAATCTGGCCATTTTAGCAAGGCACACAACTGAAACCATCATGGCCTAAGGCTACAACCAAACTGTGAAAATAGGTTGTCATTCTGAGTGAGTAAAACGAACGAAGAATCTCCTCACGCAGGTATATGTCGATTCTTCGCCTTCGGCTCAGAATGACACAACATCACATTTCATTTTCATGCCAAAAGTTTCATGTGTACGCCTTCGCCACTGCAAAAGGTGAGAGCCTTCACGCCGCTTTGTAACTCGTTTGGATATTCCTCAGGTCTGTGATAAGGTTAGCTTAGTACTTTATAAATAACTACGTATGCAAGTAAGGCAAGTTTGGGGAAAGGGAAGCTTGTGCCAATTTGCGAAAGCAAGATTGTCTGATTATCTTTTTATAGTCGTCTCCAATCGCGAGCCTTATATTCATAGCTACCAGGGCGATGAAATTAAGTGTGAAGTTGCAGTTGGAGGTTTGACTACAGCCCTAGACCCGGTGTTGTCTGCTACAGGTAGCATGTGGATAGCTCACGGTAGTGGTGATGCTGATAGAGCTACAGTGGATTCCCAGAACAAAGTGTTGGTACCACCAGAAAAGCCACTTTATACCTTGAAGCGGATTTGGTTAAGCGAGGAGGAGATAGAAGGTTATTATCATGGCTTTGCCAATCAGGCTCTTTGGCCTCTATGTCATACTGCTGACATCGAGCCTGTGTTTGACGAATCTCAATGGGATACTTACAAAAGGGTAAACGAAATCTTTGCTCAAAGTGTTTTAGAGGAGGTAAGAGAGAGAAAAGCGCTGGTCTTCATTCAAGATTATCATCTTGCCTTGCTGCCGCGCTTAATAAAGAAAGCTAATCCAGAGCTTACTGTGGCACAATTTTGGCATATTCCCTGGCCAAGGCAAAAAGTCTTTCAAGCCTGCCCTTGGCGAGAAGAAATATTGGATGGTCTCTTAGGAAATGACCTTTTAGGCTTTCAGACAGTGCGTCACTGCCGCAACTTTCTCACCACTGTAAATAGAACCATCGCTGAATCTAAAGTTAACTATGAGAAAGCTGAGGTCACCCTGGGAGAAAAGAAAACAAAAATACACCCTTTCCCTATAAGCGTAGACTTCGAGCAGCTCTCTGAAGAATCTCAAAGTGTGGAGGTAAAGGAAGAAACACAGAGATTGAGAAAGGAGCTAAATCTGAATGATAAATTTGTTGGGCTTAGTATCGACCGTCTGGATTATACTAAAGGGATTCCCCAAAAGCTGCTGGCTATAGACCGCTTTTTCCAGGAGCGTCCAGATTACAAGGGGAGGGTGACCTTTATACAAGTGGTAACACCCAGCCGTACACAAATCCCAAGCTATAGAAAGTTAAGAGAAGATGTAGATACATTAGCGGAAAATATAAACCTAAAACATGGCTCTGGGGATTGGAAGCCCGTAATTACTATGGTCGGACCTTTGTCTACAACCACACTGGCAGCTCTGAGAAACATGGCAGACCTATTTATAGTAAGTTCCTTGCACAATGGAATGAATCTAGTAGCCAAGGAATTTATCGCTAGCCAATGTGATAGTGAGGGCATTTTACTCCTAAGCCATTTTGCTGGAGCCGCTAAGGAACTTAATGATGCCCTGCTGATAAACCCCCATGCTATTGACCACTTCGCAGTCTCTTTCGAAAAGGCCCTGGAGATGCCCAGGATAGAGAGATATAAACGGATGCGAAGGAAAAGAAGCATAGTTAAAGAGAATAATATCTATAAATGGGCCGCAGATATAATCGCAGAGTTAACAAAAAATGAAATGTGAAAAGCAAAAATTATGATAAATCCTAAGCACGAAATCCTAAATTCTAAACAATATCGAATGAAAGACCTCCTCTCCTGTTGGGATGAACTCGCCGTGAGGGTTAAAAGAGCCAAACATATATTGCTGCTGATTGATTATGATGGTTCGCTAACTCCTATTGTAGAGAAGCCTGAACTGGCTAACTTATCGCCGCAAGTAAAGGAGTGCTTGCAAGAACTGGCGGGAAACCCCCACATAACTTTGGGAATTATAAGCGGCCGAGCTATGGAAGATTTGCGAGAAAGGGTAGGCATCAACGGCATTATCTATGCTGGGAACCACGGTTTGGAGATAAAAGGACCTGACATTACCTATATCAATCCTGCAGCTAAAAAAGCTGAGCCTGTCTTGCATTCCTTGTGTCAGAATATTGAGGAAAATATCGGGGATATCAAAGGAGCTATAATAGAAGATAAGGGTTTAACGCTAAGCTTGCACTACCGACTCGTAGATGAAGCACAAATGAGGGAGCTAAATAGGATTTTCTGTGAAGCTACCAAGCCTCTTGCCACCTCGGGAAGGATAAAAGTCGGTAAGGGGAAAAAGGTATATGAGGTAAAGCCACCGGTAGATTGGGATAAAGGTAAAGCCATAGCCCTTATAGCTCAAAACCTTAAAGGGGAAGAGCAGCCATTAATGATATTTCTTGGTGATGATGTAACGGATTATGATGGGTTCCACTTTGTCAATGATAGTGGTGGAATTTCCATTTACGTAGGCGAGGGGAGCACTGAGTCTGTAGCTCAATACTCCCTATACTCACCGAAGGAGACATATCAATTTCTTGATATGCTGCGGGAGACCCTCAAGCCACGAACTGGTAATTGATAATCTGAGGCGAAGTTATGAAAAGTGAAAGTAGTTGCCCGATTTATCGGGCTGATAAAGGTGAGACCCAGAAGAATTTTCCTCTGGAGGATGGCACGGTATATAGCCGAAGGAAAGGATTTCAACCCTTTAGCGCACCTCCTATAGAGGATTATGTTCCTATAGTGGGTGAAGAAAAGATAGAGGAGCTACGGAAGCTTGCAGCAAAACTCAAAGGGGTAAAAATACTGGAGGTTAACTCGACAGCAATGGGTGGTGGTGTAGCCGAGATGCTTTATTCCCAGGTGCCGTTTGTAAACCAGTTGGGATTAGAGGATGAGTGGAAAGTTGTACGTGGTACGGAGCCATTTTATCAGGTGACTAAAACCATTCACAACCTGTTGCAAGGTAAGAAGGGCACTCTTACCCCCGACATGATAGAGGTTTACCATCATACTCAAAGGGAGACCGCGGACATCTACCTTGAGGATCACAATAGGTATAAGCCAGATATAGAAATTGTACACGACCCGCAGCCTCTCGGCCTGGCTCAGTACTTGAAAAGACCGAATGAGAAATGGCTGTGGAGGTGCCATATTGACATAGAGGGAGACACCCTGAAAGCCAATCCTGCGTTATGGGAATTCATCACCTTTTGGGCAGATTTTTATGATGCTGTCGTCTTCTCCGGTGCTCATTATGTGGTAGAGCAATGGCCTTTACAGAAATTTATCATTCCTCCCTTCATCGACCCTCTCTCAGCAAAGAACAAGGAGTTAAGCTCTGGTGAGATTGCCAAAGTACTAGACAAGTATGGAATAGACCATAATGTCCCTTTATTGGCTCAGATAGGCAGGTTTGACCCCTGGAAGGGAATTGATACCACTATCAAGGCATATAGAATTGCCAGGAGAGAGGTAAATTGTCAACTGGTAATAGCTGGTGGCATGGCTTCGGACGACCCTGAAGGAGGGGCAATCTTTAACCGAATTCTTGAGGATACGAAAGAGGATGCTGATATTCATGTTATTAGCCTTCCTGAAGATGTGCAAGTTAGTGCTTTAGAGGTCAATGCATTACAACGAGCGGCAAGAATAATCCTGCAGCCCTCTATTAAGGAAGGATTTGGATTGGTTATTACCGAAGCTATGTGGAAGGGTAAGCCGGTGATAACCAGGGAAGTAGGGGCAATTCCTATTCAAGTTAGGGGTGGTGAAACTGGCTTCTTTATCACCTCCGCCAAAAAAGCAGCAACAAGGATTATTCGCTTGTTGGAAGACTCAGATATGGCAAAATCAGTAGGGGAAAAAGCACACAGCTATGTCAAGGAACATTTTCTCATGCCTGACAGGGTGGCCGATTACTTGAGAACTTTCGACTATTTCATCAATGACGAATTGGACAAGAACTCTATAATCAGCTATCACCCCTGGTTCAAACTTAGCAAAAGGAAAGGTTAGTTTAGCCACCATCGGAAATGAAAGCTATTATTCTAGCTGGTGGAAAGGGGACCAGGTTACGTCCTCTTAGCTGCAACACAAATAAGGTAATGGTGCCTTTATTAAATCGCCCTTTCCTCGATCACATTATTTGTTACATCAGAAAACATAACATCTGCGAAATTATCCTCACACTGGGTTATCTGCCAGAGCAAATCCAAAGCTATTTTGGTGATGGTAGCAAGTTTGGTGTGAAGATAACTTACCTCGTGGAAGAGTTCCCTTTAGGATCTGCAGGAGCGGCTAAAAATGCTGAGGGGCTTTTGAATGACTCCTTTATTGTTCTCAACGGCGATATTTTTACAGACTTTAATTTAACCGACATGATGGCTCAGCACCGCGACGGAAACGCCATTGCAACCATGGCATTGACCTCCGTGGATAATCCCACTATTTATGGAGTGGTGGAAACAGATAGTCAAGGCAAGGTTACATGCTTCAAAGAAAAACCAGGGTGGGATGAGATAACCACCAATATGATTAACGCTGGCATTTATATTCTGGAACCCGAAATCTTAAGCTACATTCCCTCTAACAAATTCTTTACCTTTGAACGCGATATCTTCCCTGCTTTCATGGGAAAGGGACAAGTTATTTATGGCTATCCATTTGAGGCTTATTGGACTGACGTAGGTACTCCAGAGTTATACTTAAAATTACATCACGACTTGCTCAACCGTCTTGATAAGAGCATAAAATTCGAGGGTGAAAGTTCTGTTCATCCTTCAGCCCAAATCGAAGGACCCGCGGTATTTGGTAAAAATTGCTTTATAGGCAAAAACGTTGTGATAAAAGGTCCTGCTGCTCTAGGTCCAGAATGTCGCATAGAAGAAGGTGCTAGCATAGAAGGAGCAATCTTGTGGCAAAAGAGCAAAGTTGGTAGAGGAGCTAAGCTTAAAAACTGCATAGTTGCCTCTAATTGTTATATTGCTGAGAAAAGCGAAGTTTTAGATGACTGCGTTTTAGGCAATGGTGTTGTAATCGAGGAGGGAAATACACTAGCTCAAGGTATCAGGATTTGGCCAGGTAAATCTATCGGGGCCAATGCGGTTTCATTCTGAAGCATTCTCCTTGGAATCTAGCGTAACACGTAATATTTATCCAAGTCCCTTTGTATGGCAGTTATAAACTTGCTGGCAATTACCTTCTTCGGCGGAGCATTAATGTGAATCGGAGGAGGCGTCTCTTCTCCTTTGAGAGCCCCTTGATGGACTAATTCAGCTAAAATTGCTTGTTTTGCTTCCTCTCCACAAAGACGCGAGTGATAAATAGTGCCCAGTGCTGATAATAACATGGCCTGAAGGTGCTCATCCCCTTTTTCCTCATGCAGGTGAGGGTTTCTAGTCTCAACTTGGAATATATCTATCCCTTGCTCCATCACCTTTATATTCTTTGTGGGCAAGATGCCACCAAAATCTTCAAATATAGATACCAACTCCTGAGGTTCTACAGCATATCCTGAGGCGTAGGGTAAAATCTCCGCCAACTTCATACTCATGGCATGCTCTCCAGCATTACCCGTTCTTACAACTTCGGTTTCAAACCCTGTTTTGGAGGATATTAAGTTGTTCAAGTGCTTGTTGGTGATCTCCGACACCCTTCCCCATTTCCTAAAATATAGCCCGCCTGAAATTTTGGGCTTGTAATGCCATAGTATCCTCACCATACTATAAGGAGATTGAGCCAGGCTAAAGCCGGCAGCGTAATTCCTCACATACTCCAGCACTGCGCCAGGAAAGTAATTATCAGCGTCAACGAAACCGATATACTCCTTCCCCGCTGCCTTGGCCAGAAGCAACCCTATTACCATGGCTTCGCTCTTACCATCACGCACCAATCCATCTTCGCCTAAGAGGTCATCATAACCAGCCTCCACCATAGCTTCAGCAATAGCAGGGTCTCTCTGGTGAGCAATCAACGCCTGGCGAAAGGTAAAACGGCAAAGTTGGTCTAAGGCATCTCCCTCCATTCTAAACCGGTCAACTTTTTCCCTTTGGCTATTGGAAACCACGATTACCAAACAGTCATGCGGCACGCCACTAACCACTCCTTCAAAAAGCTTGAGCTTCTCATCTTTAACCGGAATGACAATCGCCATCCTGTCCTCAAAGTACTTGATTGTCTCCTCATCTATTTTCACTACCCCCATGGCACCGTGAGGAGGCAGCTTGCTCTTTACTCCTGAATCTAGAGATATCACCCTCTGTACATGATTCATTCTGACGGAACCGAAACGTTCCGTATATCTGGGACTCTCAATAAACATCTTCTCACCTCCACAAAGTACTAAACAAATTCATAATATCAAGTATATCTATTAGCGACAAGTTGCTTTTACCACAATAGTTGTCAAAGTCAAGTGGCTCTATATTCCTCACCAGTTATTTTAGATGTTCCAAGCACTAGTTAGTTACTAGGGATTAGTAACCATTTATTGGCCCACTACATATAAGGCTCTAGCGCTTGGGGAATTAATATTGTGCCATCGGCTTGCTGATAATTCTCCAGCACAGCAATAAGAACACGTGGTAGAGCCAGTCCCGAACCATTGAGCGTATGAACAAAGCTTGGTTTAGCACCAGGCTCAGGACGATAACGGATATTGGCTCGCCTTGCTTGAAAGTCGTTGCAACTGCTGCAGGAGCTGACCTCAAGCCACTCACCACAACCAGGAGCCCACATCTCAATATCATAGGTTTTACAGGCAGCAAAGCCGAGGTCACCAGTACACAATTGCACCACGCGATAAGGTATGGCTAACTTGCGGCCTATATCCTCAGCATCAGCTACTAGTTTTTCCATTTCTTCTTCAGAGTTTTCCGGCTTGGTTATCTTATAGAGCTCCACTTTATCAAATTGATGTCCCCTCTTAATACCTCTGGTATCCGTGCCAGCAGCCATTTTCTCGCGGCGGAAGCAAGCAGAATAGGCAACATAATAAAGGGACAAGTTTTTCTCATCTAATATCTCATCACGGTGGAGGTTAGTTAGAGGCACTTCTGCTGTGGGTATAAACCAGAAGTCATCCTCGTCATCGTGATAGAGGTTATCTGCAAACTTGGGGAGATTTCCCGACCCTAGCATACATTCTTTCTTCACCATAAAAGGAGGGTAGATTTCACTATAGCCGTGCTCTTTTATATGCACATCAATCATAAAGGAGATTAACGCCCGCTGAAGATGTGCCCCCAATCCTTTAAGAATATAGAAGCGGGTCCCTGAGAGCTTTACGCCCCGATGGAAATCTATAATGCCCAAATTTTCCCCTAACTCCCAGTGAGACAAGGGGGTGAAAGAAAATTGCCTCGGCTCACCCCAAGTACGCACTACGACATTAGCACTCTCGTCTTTTCCTAAAGGCACGCTGGGATGGGGAATGTTGGGTAACTCTAACAGTAAGGATTCAAGGTTAGCTTTAGCCTGACTAGTCTCCTGCTGCAACAAGGATATTTTCTGTCCTAGTTGGCGCATCTCAGCAATAAGCTGGGGTGGTTTCTCTTTGGTTTTCCCCAGTTGTTTGCTTATCTTATTATGTTGACTACGGAACTCCTCCACCTGACGAAGCAAACCACGATAGTGAGCATCAATTTCGAGAATGCTATCTAAGGCGAAAGTATCGCCCCTTCTCTCTAATCCTTGGCGAACAATCTCAGGGTTTTCCCGAATAAGCCTAATATCTAGCATTTGCCTTTTGCATTTTTACTTTTGCTCTCTTGTCTTTAATTGGGGGAAAAGTATCACTTCGCGAACCGATTGCTGGCCAGTGAGCAGCATTATTAAACGGTCAATACCTATCCCCAAACCACCAGTAGGAGGCATACCATACTCTAAAGCTTGAAGAAAATCTTCATCGGCAATCTCAACTTCCTCATCCCCAACTCGTTCACTTAATTGTTGACGAAAACGCTCCCTTTGGTCTATAGGGTCGTTGAGCTCAGTGAAAGCATTAGCAACCTCTATCCCATTAATGAATGCCTCGAACCTTTCAACCAAACGGTCATTGCCTGGTTTCCTTTTAGCCAAAGGTGACATTTCTACAGGGTAGTCAAGAAGGAAAGTTGGCTGGATGAAATTTGGCTCAACGAAAGTGGAAGTCAGCTCGTCTATAAGCCTTCCCCTCCCTTTGCTCGGGTCAACCTCCATCCCCATTTCTAGCATTCGGGATTGCAAGGAAGCAGTATCGGGATAATCCTCAAAGTCAATGCCACAGTAATCTTTGATTGCCTGTTGCAAATAAAGTTTTTGCCACGGAGAACTAATGTCTATAGCTTCGCCATTGCAAATAATCTTGGTATCACCTAGGACTTCTTGAGCAATATGAGAAACCATCTCCTCAACTAAATTCATCATGTCATTATAGTCGCTATAGGCTTGATAGCATTCAAGTAAGGTGAATTCGGGATTATGTTTGGTAGAAATGCCTTCATTTCGGAAAACTCGCCCTATCTCATAAACTTTGTCAACCCCCCCCACTATCAATCTCTTAAGGTGAAGTTCCAGAGCAATGCGCAGGTAAAGGTCTTCGTCAAGGGCACGGTGATGGGTAATGAACGGGCGCGCTAACGCGCCACCAGCCTGTGATTGAAGCACTGGCGTCTCCACTTCTATAAAGCCCTGCTTATTCAGAAAATTTCTTATGGCGGTGATGGTTTGACTGCGTAGCATAAAGATGTTCTTAACCTCCTCACTGGAAACGAGGTCAAGATACCTCTGCCGATAGCGTTTTTCTGTATCCACTAGGCCATGCCACTTCTCCGGTAGTGGGCGGAGGGATTTACATAACATAGTAAAATCAGATACTTCCAGAGTAATCTCCCCTGTTTTCGTTCGAAAGAGCTTCCCTTCTGCCCCTATAATGTCGCCAATGTCTATCTCTCGGAGGAATTCATACTTCTCTCTACCGAGAAGATCATGGCGAAAACAAAGCTGTATTTTCCCTGAGCCATCGCGAATATTAAGGAAAGCCATTTTGCCCATGGGGCGATTAGCCATAACACGACCAGCAAGAGATATAATTTGAGCATCCTCCTCGTGTCGTTCAAAGAGAGCTATTGCCTCTTGAGTGGTTTGGCTAGGATGATAGGAATGGGGATACGGGTCTATACCACGAGCCCGAATCCTGTTCAGGCTCTCCAATCGTTGCTGAGTTATGCGCTCTAATCTAGAAGTCATAGCTTTTCCCACTAATTCCCAAAATCTCCTTAGCTTCCTCAACTAAATGCTCAGGCACCATTACTTTTACCTCACCTAGTCCATTAATAGTGAGTCCATAAACTAACCCAGCGCTCTCGTAGCTTAAAAGGGCAGGGATACCTTCACTCTCCAGCCGTCCCTTAATTATTTGCGCTTCCATTTGCCTCGCAATGCAAACAGTAACTAATTGTTCCCTTACAGGCATGAACATGTCTATATTTTACCAGAAACTCATAGATAAGGATTGGTAAAAAGGAGTAATATCATATAAAATTTGCCTTACCATTTTAAACGGTTTTCTTATAAAATCAAAAGTCTAAAGGAGGGAAGGTGATTTGTATGCACTCGGAAGACATTTGCTACTAGAATTAAAAGGTTGTGATAAGGAGGTGCTGAATGACCTAGATTTTCTCAAAGATTGTCTTAATGAAGCTGCTATCTGCTGCAATGCTACTGTGGTTGGTGAATCCTTTTACCAATTTTCTCCTCAGGGGGTAAGCGGGATGGTTAATATTGCTGAATCGCATATCTCCATTCATACTTGGCCAGAGTATAAGTACGCTGCTGTAGATATTTTCACCTGTGGAGACAGTGTAGAACCGGAAAAGGCCGCCAACCTGATAAAGAAGAAATTAGAAGCTACCAGTTACTCTGTGATTGAGTTGCGAAGAGGCATTGTAGAGGATAGCCAAGTTGAGTGTGCCACAAAATGAAAGACCAAGATCCTGATAAACATAGATGGTTTCATGACCATATCAGTCCTGGACTCACTATGTTACATAGCATTAAAGAAGTGATATATTCAGGGCGAAGCAAGTTTCAATCCATAGACATTATCAACATCGGTAGCTTTGGTATCTGCCTCGTTCTCGATGGTAAGATTCAATCCAGCGAAGTGGATGAGTTTATTTACCACGAAGCCCTGGTACATCCAGTTATGCTTGCTCACCCCAAGCCCGAGAAGGTATTTATCGCTGGTGGAGGTGAGGGTGCAACCTTAAGGGAAGTTCTAGCGCACAATTCAGTTAAAAAGGCAATCATGGTAGATATTGACAAGGAAGTAGTAGATGTCTGTCACCGCTTTTTGCCTTCCTTTCATCAAAACTCCTTTGATGACCCACGAGCCAAACTTCATTTCGTCGATGCGCGAAAATACCTGGAGGAAAGCAGCGAAAAGTTTGATGTTATCATTATTGACCTGGCTGACCCTCTGGCTCAAGGTCCAGCCCGCTTGCTATACACTCAAGAATTTTATGACATAGTTAAGCAAAGGCTGCAGCCTGATGGTATTATGTCTGTGCAGGCTGAATCCGCTGATTGGGTTGAGTTACAGAACTTTACCGCCATTGTCAGTACCCTAAACAGCGTCTTCTCTGTGGTTCGTCCTTACCAGGCACACATACCATCCTTCCTCGGTTTATGGGGATTTGTCTCCGCCTCTGAAAGCCTTGCCCCTACTAAATTAGCGCCTGAGGAAGTTGATGCTAGAATCTCAGCCAGATTATCGAAGGAATTGAAATCCTATGATGGACTCACCCATCAAGCTATGTTTACCATTCCCAAACATATTCGCCATCAACTAGCCACAACTAAGAAAGTCATTACAGATGAAGAACCAATTTCCGCCTACTGAATGCCCGCAGTAAATTATTTATTTCTTGGTATAGTCGTAAACCCCTTTACCACTTTTCCGACCATAGCGACCAGCTTTCACTAATTTCACCAGAAGCGGAGCCGGCCTGTACTTATCTCCTAACTCCCTTTGGAAGTCTTCCACAACATGTACCATAGTATCAAGACCTAACATGTCAGCTAAAGCTAACGGTCCTATAGGGTGATTACAGCCGAGAACCATTCCTTTATCTATATCCTCAGCGCTGGCTATGCCTTCATCGAGGACATAGAATGCTTCGTTTATCAAGGGCACTAATATCCTGTTAACACAGAACCCGGGAGACTCTTTGACTACTATGGTTTCCTTCCCCGCTTTCTTGCCCACTTCCTCAGCGACCTTTAAGGTCTCATCTGAGGTCTCGTATCCCCTAATGATCTCCAATAGACGCATTACCGGCACGGGGTTAAAAAAGTGCATACCAATGCACTTTTCAGACCTTTTAGTCACTGCCGCCATCTCTGTAACACTGAGGCTTGATGTGTTGCTGGCGAGTATTGTATGTGGCGGGCAAATTTCGTCCAATTCTCTGAAAGTAGATTTTTTAAGGTCCATGATTTCAGGTATAGCCTCGATGACTAAGTCTGCATCTTTAGCTGCCTCCTTCAGGTCGAGAATAGGAGTAACTCTACTCAAAACGGCATCCATATCCCCTTGACTCACCTTCTGCTTCTCTACAGCACGCCCCAAGTTTTTCTTGATGCTATTCATACCACCATCGATGAATCTCGGCTCAATATCCCTCATGATCACAGTGTAGCCGGCTTGAGCAAAAACCTGAGCAATGCCATTTCCCATCAATCCAGCCCCCAGTACACAAATTTTCTTAACTTCCATAAAACCCTCCTATTTTAATTATTCTGCATAGAGGCTATGCAAGCAGCTATTATTATTTTACTATAGGCAAGTCAATCTTATAATCCTTTAATGTTGTCCGAATAACCTCGGCTACCTTTTCGTCAGGCTCTACTAATGGCAGGCGCGGTTTGCCCACAGGAAAGCCCAGGTAATTCAGAGCCCATTTGACAGGCATAGGATTGGAAATAACAAAAAGGGAGTTTATTAAAGGTAATAAGTGGCGATGAATACTAGCCGCCTCCTGCGCTTTACCATTAACGAATTTCTCCATCATGTCCCTTATCTGAATTCCCACCAAATGTGAGGCAACGCTAATCACGCCATAACCTCCCAAAGCAAGTATAGGCAGGGTATCACCATCGTTTCCGCTATAAACTAAGAAATCATCCTTAGTTCCTTGTATAATCTTAGCTATCTGATCGAGATTACCGCTGGCTTCCTTTATGCCCACAATGTTATCAATTTGGCTTAGACTGATTACCGTATCAGCAGCGATATTAGTAACTGTGCGTGAAGGAACGTTATATAGAATGCAAGGCAAAGTGGTGCTTTGCGCAATGGCTTTAAAATGCTCCCACAAGCCTTGCTGGGTCGGTCGATTATAATAAGGAACTACTAAGAGGCAAGCATCAACACCGATTTTCTCTGCTTCTTTGGTTAGTTGTTGGCTTTCTTTAGTGCTACAATTGCCCGTCCCAGCTACTACAGCGCCGTGAGTAGCCACTGCTGACTTGATTTCAGCGAAAAGTCGCAATTTTTCTTCAAAACTAAGGGCTGGAGATTCTCCGGTGGTCCCAGAAACTACCATTCCATCGCTGCCCGAATCCAGCAAAGCTTGGGCTAACTTTTTAGCTTGCTGATGGTTAACCGCACCATCAGCATCAAAAGGCGTAATCATAGCTGTTAGTAAGTGACCTAGTTTGCTCACTTTAAACCACCGACCTCCTTTTGGAGCTTATCCAACCTTTCCGTACCCCCTCCTCAACAATCTGGACAGCGTTTAGCGCTCCTCCTTTGCGCAAATTATCAGCCACTATCCACATAACTAGCCCATTCGGGTGAGAAATGTCTTTTCTGATTCGGCCTACAAATATGTGATCCGAGCCGCTAGCTGCCCACGGCTGAGGATAAAAACTAACATTAGGATCATCTAAAATCTTAACCCCAGGTGCTTGAGCCAGGCTCTTTCTTGCCTCTTCAGGGGTAATAGGTGAAGTAAATTCCACATTCACCGCTTCACTATGTCCGAAATAGACAGGGACTCGGACACAAGTTGCCGAAATGGCTATGTCCTCAGTATGCATTATTTTTTGCGTTTCTTCCACTATTTTCCGCTCTTCTCTGGTATAGCCATCATCCAGAAAGACATCAATCTCCGGCAGTACATTAAAAGCTATTTGATGAGAATAGACATGGGGGCAAATACGATGCCCCTCCAAAATTAACTGCGCCTGATTTGTCAGTTCCTTCAAGGCAACAGCTCCACTGCCCGATACCGCTTGATAGGTACTCACCACAACCCGCTTTATGGGACTAATTTTATGCAAGGGGTAAAGAGCCACCACTAACTGAATTGTAGAGCAATTTGGGTTGGCGATTATCCCCTCATGCCACCTTATATCCTCGGGATTCACCTCAGGCACCACTAAAGGAACTGAAGATTCCATTGTAAAAGCAGCGCTATTATCAATAACCACCGCTCCAGCCTCAGTAGCTAGAGGAGATAACCTCCGAGTGATATCAACACCTTCAGAGAAAAAAGCGATGTCGATATCACGAAATATCTTTGGCGTAGCTTTCTCAACTTCAATTTTATGGTGATTAAAGAAGAGATAGGTACCTGAAGAACGCTCAGAAGCTAGCAATCGAATCGAAGCTACGGGGAAATTCCGCTGCTCAAGTACTTTAACAAATTCCTGCCCTACAAGCCCAGTAGCCCCAACAATAGCTACATTGAAAGTTTCCATCTTTTCTTAAACTCTAAATTGAAAATCTTAATTTCTTAGGATTTAGTTGCTTCTCGCAAACTAAGTAATGCATCCAACCCATAAATTAGCCCTTTGTGTTTTGTCACCTCCTTAATTGCCAGAATGACACCAGACATATAGCACTCTCGACTTATAGTTTCATAGCGTAAATTCAGAGTTTCCCCCTTCCCACTAAATATAACTTCTTGCCCTGCCATAAATCCCGGCAACCTCAGGCTATGAATAGCTATGCCGTCCATCTGCCCCCCTCTAATGCTACTAAGGGCTTCCTTTTCAGTTTTAGAGTAAATAAACGATTTACCATGTGCTTGTGCCATAGCTTTTGCTGTAGCTATAGCGGTTCCTGAAGGAGCATCAACCTTTTTATCATGGTGCATTTCTACAATCTCAGCATGGTCAAAGAACCTAGCAGCAATCTCTGCCAGTCTTATCAAAATTACTGCCCCCAGAGAAAAATTAGGTGCCACTACTGCCCCAATTCCGTTGGCTTGACACAATTGCCCAATTTCCGCCAGATTCTCCTCAGAAAGACCCGTGGTGCCTATAACCAAATTAACTTTCTCTTTAGCAGCTACGCGAGCTGCCGCTATAGAAGCCTCAGCATTGGTGAAATCTACTATTACATCAGGGTTGCAACTCTTCAAAAGTGAGGCTAAATCAGAAGAAAATAACACCAGATCTGGAACATTAACCACAGGGAGATATCGCTGAGTCACTTTTTCCTCCGCGGCACCAACTATTTTTAGCCCTGGCTCATGAGCTAGGGCACTAGCCACCTCCTGCCCCATCCTACCCAAAGCCCCATTAATCACTACCCTTATGGGTTCCATATCTTCTCCTCAAATCCGAAATTCTAGTTCGCTAATGTTTAGCATTCCGTGTTTAGTGCTTAGGATTCCTCCTGTCTGGATGTGTAAATTTTTGCCTCCGTGTTCCTTCGTTGCGATCAGGAGGACCTAAAGAATCTTTCTCCCTAGCACCAGGCAGGCGAGAAAGTCCTTCGAATACTGCTTTACGCGATAAGTTTATTCTGCCCATGTTGTCAACTCCAATGACTTTTACCGTTACCTCGTCGCCAACTTTAACCACATCTTCAATCCTGACCACATGGTAATCAGCCAGTTCGCTGATATGAACTAAGCCTTCCTTCCCCGGCAAGATTTCCACCATTGCTCCAAAATTTAACAGCCTAGTTACCTTTCCTGTATAAATATCCCCTGACTTCGCCTCTTCGGTCAAGCCCTCTATCATTTTGATTGCTTTTTGGGCTGCTTCTTCACTTGAAGAGCCAATGAGCACAGTGCCATCATTCTTTATATCTATACTTGCTTTGGTTTCATCTATGATAGACCTTATAGTTCTACCTCCAGGGCCAATCACAATACCAATTTTGCTAGTATCAATAGTTATCTCATACATTCTGGGAGCGTAGGGACTAAGTTCAGGACGATTGACACTAATAGTTTGCCTCATCTTGTCCAATATCTCCAAGCGAGCCTGACGAGCTTGATTTAGTGACTCGCCCAAAATTTTATAATCTACGCCCTTAATTTTAATGTCCATCTGTAAAGCGGTAATTCCTTGAGCTGTGCCAGCAACCTTGAAATCCATGTCACCATAGGCATCTTCTATACCCTCGATGTCGGTTAAGATGACATAGTCCCCATTTTCCCCAGTAACCAAACCCATAGCTATTCCTGCTACAGATGTCCTAATAGGTACACCAGCATCCATTAAGGAGAGCGTTGAACCGCAAACACTTGCCATAGATGTGCTTCCACTGGAACTAATGACCTCAGAGACTAAGCGAATAGTATAAGGAAAGTCCTCTTCCTTGGGTAATATTGGTGCGATAGCTCGTTCCGCTAAAGCACCATGCCCAATTTCTCGCCTTCTTGGTGTTCCTATCCGCCTCACCTCCCCAGTAGAAAAAGGAGGAAAATTATAATGATGCATAAAGCGTTTAGTTTCCTCTATCCCTATGCTATCCAGTAACTGTTCTTTACCTAGAGAGCCTAGAGTAGCAATAGTTAATACTTGAGTTTGCCCTCGAATAAACAGCCCTGAGCCATGGGTGTGAGGCAAAAGACCAACCTCACTACTAATAGGACGAATTTCTTTAGCTGGGCGACCGTCCAGATGCTGCTTTTTTTGCAAAATCTTTTTCCTCACGGCCGCTCTAAGTTGGCTTTCAAAAACAGAACGGATTTCAACTTCGGGAACTTCATCACCTAACCTTTCCACTACTTCTTTCTTGATTGATGCTAGTGCTTGTTCTCGCTCTGATTTTTCATGCTGCTCTAGTGCCTCATCAAGTTTATCCACAAATGCAGATGTCTGATTTATCAGGCTTTTGGAAATGACATCCGAAAGTTCAGGATTAACCCCACCAGTTCCTATTTCCATCTTAGATTTGCCATAATCCTGCCTTAACCTTTCTTGAAGCATAATAATTTCCTGATTTGCCTCGTGTCCCAATTTAATCGCTTCTAGTATTAGTTCCTCAGAAGCTTCTTTGGCACCCGCTTCTACCATCACTATAGCTTGCTTTGTGCTAACAACAACTACATCAAGCAAGCTGTTTTCTATTTGAGGTAAGATAGGATTCAAAACGAAACTATCATTTATGTAACCAACATGCACTGCAGATATAGGACCCAAAAACGGAATATCCGATAATGTTAAAGCCGTCGAAGCGCCAACAAGAGCACAAATATCGGGGTCGTTCTCCTGATCGGCAGAGAGCACTGTAGCCATAACTTGGATATCATGATTAAATCCCTTAGGAAAAAGGGGACGCAAAGATCGATCAATAAGCCGACTGGTTAGAATTGCTTCTTCGGTAGGACGTCCTTCTCGTCTAAAGAAGCTGCCCGGTATCTTGCCCGCAGCATAGAGCCTCTCTTCATAATCCACTGTTAGAGGCAGGAAATCTATTCCCTCTCGAGGCTCAGGGCTAGCGCAGGCAGTAACTAAAACCACTGTATCCCCATAATGGACAATAGCTGTACCATTGGCTTGCTGAGCAAGTTTTCCTATCTCAACACTAAGCACCCTACCAGCTATTGAATGCTCAAAACCATCAGCCATATTATTTCCTCAAACCCAACCTAGCAACAAGGGGGTGCTGTCCCCCTGGCTTTCTCTTGTTTAGATAAGCCAGAAATCGCCTTTGCTTCCCTATCACTTTGAGAAGCGCATGTCGAGAGTGGCGATCCTGGGGATACAGTTTAAGGTGCTCGGTTAGTTGGTTTATCCTTTCGGTAAGTAATGCCACCTGAACCTCAGTAGAACCAGTATCATTTTCATTAAGTTTGAATTGAGCGATGATGTCTCTTTTTCTTTCTTTTTGCAACATATGCCTCCAAAGTCAACAGTGTCATATAATACCATGACGCAAAACTATTGTATACAAATTGACCAAAAGGTTAAATATACTCTATAATTTCTTAAGAAGGCATCCTTGATGCATGAAAGTTGCGGTGTTTTTGGAATTTACGCCCCCGGGGCAAATTTAGCTCAGCTTATTTTCTTTGCCCTCTTTGCCTTACAACATCGTGGCCAAGAAAGCGCCGGCATCGCTGTCACCAATGGCTACGGGATAACGATGCGTGGCAATATGGGCCTGGTTTCTCAGGCATTCACAGAAGATGACCTTGCCCTACTCAAAGGAAACATCGGCATAGGGCACAACCGCTACTCTACTACAGGTTCAAGTCGGTCAAGCAATATTCAACCTATTATAGTGAAATCGGATGAACTGACCCTCGCCCTGGCACATAACGGTAACATCGTCAATGTCAAGCTACTCTATGACGAGCTTCAATCGCAAGGTTATAGCTTCCATACATCTGTCGATTCTGAAGTTATCGCCAACCTAATTTTATCCTCACCGGGAAAGAACTACGAGGAAAAAATAAGATATGCAATGCATCGTCTTCAGGGAGCTTATTCACTAACAATCATGACTCAGGATAAGCTTATCGGTGTTCGTGACCCTATGGGTGTTCGCCCTCTTTGTCTTGGAGTTATTGATAGTGGCTGGGCGCTCGCTTCAGAAAGCTGCGCCTTAGACCATATAGGTGCACAATTCTTAAGGGAAATCGAGCCTGGGGAAATTATAACCATTGATAGAAATGGAGTTAAAAGCTCTAAGGAAGAAGCTAATAAAAAAGCCCTATGCATTTTCGAGTATATTTATTTTGCCCGCCCCGATAGCATCATCCAAGGCAGACTACTCTATCAAGCGAGACAAGCTATGGGTGAGCTATTAGCCCAAGAATACCCCGTTGACGCTGATTTAGTCATGGGTGTTCCTGATTCAGCTACCGCTGCTGGCATCGGCTATTCTCATGCCTCAGGCATCCCCTATTGTGAAGGCTTACTCAAAAATCGCTATGTGGGGCGCACCTTTATTGAACCTGACCAGAGGATAAGAGAGCTTGGCGTTCAATTAAAGTTCAATCCCCTTTCGCGGATAATTAGTGGTAAACGCCTAATAGTTGTTGATGATAGCATTGTTCGTGGTACCACTACTCCTCATGTAGTTAGCTTGCTCAAAAAGGCTGGCGCTGCAGAGGTTCATCTGCGTATTTGCGCTCCACCCATCCGTTATCCCTGCTTCTTCGGTGTGGATATGGCAGCTAAACGGGAACTTATCGCTGCCCAGAAAAGTGTTCCCCAAATCAGGGATTATCTTGGCGCTGATTCGTTGGGTTACCTCAGCCTCGATGGTTTAATCCAAGCGGTGGGTCTGCCCAAAGATATTTTCTGCCTTGCTTGCCTCACTGGAGAGTACCCTATTCCAGTACAAATGGAGCTGGATAAGCTGGCTTTGGAAGCATCTCAACGGGAGGAGTTAAGTGCAATCAAAGGTTAAGGAAGCTTATGCCCTCGCTGGTGTTAATATCAAGGTAGCCAGCGACATAAAAAAATCGATCTCAAAAAAAGCCCAGTCCACTTTTTGCCCCCAAGTGCTAAATTTTGGCTCCTTCGGCAGCATGTTCCAGCTTAAGGGGTACGATGAGCCAGTTTTGGTTTCCAGTTGTGACGGTGTAGGTACCAAGCTCAAGATAGCTTCGCTCTTAGATAAAAATGATACTGTGGGTATTGATATTGTCAATCACTGTGTTAACGATATTTTTTGCTGTGGCGCTGAACCACTCTTTTTCCTCGACTATATCGCTATGGAAAAGCTTATGCCTCAACAAGTAGAAGCTATTGTTACAGGCATAGCTCAAGCTTGTAAGGATCTCAGTTGCTCCCTCATCGGTGGCGAAACTGCTGAAATGCCCGGCATCTATTCCCCAGGGAATTATGACTTAGTCGGCTTTATCGTCGGGATGGTGGAAAAGAGAAATATTATCGATGGCGGTTCCATAACTGCCGCTGATGTAATCCTTGGCTTGCCATCCGCTGGTTTACATACTAATGGTTACTCATTAGTGCGAAGAATTTTTGGTGTAGATGATAACCCCTCTCGCCTAAATAGGTTTTATCCCGAGTTAGGGAAAACCTTAGGTGAGGAGTTACTGGTTCCTCATCGCTGCTATTATCATGAACTTAAACCAGTTCTGCCCTTGATTAAAGGCTTAGCCCATATCACTGGCGGTGGGTTTATGGGGAATATACCCCGGATTTTACCCCAAGGACTTGCTGCTCATATTCGCAAGGATTCCTGGGATATACTTCCTATTTTCAAGCTTATCCAGCAAAAAGGCGCTATAGAAGAGGCAGAAATGTATCAAGTATTCAATATGGGGATAGGTATGACAGTTATTTGCTCAAGCCAAGAGGCAACCAATCTCACCACCGCTTTACCTCAAACTAAAGTCATCGGCGAGATAGTCAAGGCAAAAGGTAAGGAAAGGGTAACTATAGATTGAAGGGGGAATTATGCGCACTATAATTAGTGTTTCAAATAAATCAGGCGTAGCTGATTTCGCTCACGGCTTGCAAGAGCTGGGCATTGAAGTATTTAGCACCGGGGGTACCAAGAAGTCGCTAGAGATTGCTGGAGCAAAAGTCCGTAGCATCTCAGAACTCACTGGCTTCCCCGAGATTCTCGATGGCAGAGTAAAGACCCTGCACCCTGCAGTCCACGGCGGCATTCTGGCGAGACGAGATTTGCCTCAGCATCTGGCCGAGCTAGCCCAAAATCATATTGAGACTATTGATATGGTTGTAGTGAACCTTTATCCCTTCGTTGAGACAGTAACCCGAGGCGATGTTTCCTTAGACAAGGCGTTAGAGAACATCGACATTGGTGGCCCAACTATGATTCGCTCAGCAGCTAAAAATTTTCCTTCCGTCCTGGTAATAGTCGACCCTGAGGATTATGACCTGATTTTGTCACAACTACGTCAGGGTGACATAGCTCTAAAAGAAAGAAAAAGGTTAGCTCAAAAGGCTTTTCAGCATGTGGCTATCTACGATACCGCCATTGCGCAGTATCTTAACGAAGAAAGCTTTCCCGAAGAAATGACTATAGCTTTGAAGAAAAGCCACAGCCTTCGCTATGGAGAGAATCCTCATCAGCAAGCTGCCCTTTACATTGAACAAAATGTAAAACAAGCACAAAATGGCTTAACTTCGCTTAAGCATCTCAATGGTCCTGAGATTTCCTTTAACAACCTGCTTGATTTCGATGCCGCTCTAAATATGCTCGGTAATTTCACTGCTCCCACAGTGGCTATAATGAAGCATACTAACTCATGCGGGCTTGCCAGCCATGATAGTTTAGCCGAAGCTTATCGAAGAGCTCTAACCGGAGACCCGCTGGCCTCTTTCGGCGGCGTGGTTGCCAGCAACCAGACTATTGATTTAGCCACGGCAGAGGAGATAAATAAGACCCATTATGATGCCATCATTGCCCCAAAATACGAAAAGGAGGCTCTAGAATTACTGAAGCGCAAGAAGAGTTTACGCCTGGTTGAAGTTCCCCTCCCTCGTCATTCTGAACACGGTGAAGAATCCCACCTCGACTTCCGCCATGTCAAGGGATGCTTCTTAGCACAAACATTAGATTTCTTCACCGAATCGGAGCTTGCTCCTCGCACAGTCACCAATCGCCAGCCTACCCAAGCGGAGCTATCAAACTTACTCTTCGCCTGGAAGACAGTTAAAGGCATAAAATCCAATGCCATAGTTATCGTTAAGGACAAAACATTATTGGGTATGGGGGCAGGACAGCCCTCTCGCGTGGTAAGCGTAGAGCTAGCTTTGAAAAGAGCTGGAGATGAAGCTAAAGACAGTGTCCTTGCCTCAGACGCCTTCTTCCCCTTCACTGACGGCCCTGAATTAGCAATCAAAAACGGCGTTACCGCCATTATCCAGCCCGGCGGCTCTGTAAGAGATAAAGAGGTAATTGATATGGCAAATCAATATAATATAGCTATGGTATTTACTGGCGTGCGCCATTTCAGACACTGAACTTTAACGGGAGAAAAGAAAATGCTAATGATAAGTAGAGAAGTTATAGAAAGCGTTATTAGCACTAAAGAAAAATTAGTTAACCCAGCAAAGAAAGCGGAGTGCATTGCCGACATAGAGAATATGATAGATATAAAGCAATCCCACCTACTCCGAGCTGAGTGGGGTTCTTGTTGCGGCAATATCTGTAATTTAGTGCCGGGAATAGAAACCGAAATTGAAATGCTTCAAGATACCCTAAATGCCATGAAAGAGGGCAGCGATGGCAAGGCAAATTCCTTGCTGGAAGATTATGTTGTCTTTCTAGGGAAAAACTACAAAATAGAGCCTGACCACTGGTGATGCCATGGCTAAAGTAATATTGGTAATAGATATGGTGCGTGGCTTCCTGGAGGAAGGCTATCCTCTCTATTGTGGTGCTAAAGCTCGCGGCATCATTCCCAATATTCAGAAACTATTAGAGCAAGAATCGAGACAAGGGGCAAAAATCTTTTATCTATGCGACTACCATACTCCCAATGATCCAGAGTTCAAGCTGTTTCCTCCTCACTGTATCGAAGGCAGCCCCGAGACTGAGCTCATTCCCGAACTTTCCCAACATTTCGGTGAAATAATTCCCAAAAGACATTACAGTGCCTTTTACGATACTCCCTTAGAGGAAAAATTAAGGGAGCTTAATCCCGAAGCCATAGTTGTCTGTGGTGTATGTACTGACATTTGCGTTGTACACACAGTAGCCGATGCCAGAAATCGAGGTTACCAAGTTGAAGTGCCTATAAATTGTGTTACCTCCTTTGATGAGAAAGCTCATAGCTTTGCCCTGGACCATATGGAGAAGGTGCTCGGAGCCAAGCTAATTAGACCTACCATCAACTTACCAAAAACAAAGTTTGAACCCCCCGATTCCTGGCTAAGTGGGGAAACCGCCGATATTTACTTTCCCCGTACTGTGGAAATACTCAAGAAGGAGGGCATTAACCCTGTAGCCACTATGGAGGTATTCCCCAGGCGAGCCGGCATGCTCTGTGGCATAGAAGAAGTTAAAGCTTTGCTGGGAAAAGTACTTCCTGAAGATAATCGTGAGGTTTGGGCATTATCTGAAGGCGAATCCTTTGACAGGAAGGAGGTGGTTCTACGCATAAAAGCTCCTTACCAAAGCTATGGAACCTATGAGACTACCTATCTGGGTATTCTTTCCCACTGCAGTGGCTGGGCCAGCGCTGCTCGAGAATGTGTTGATGCTGCTCAGGGCATCCCTGTTATTAGTTTTGGCGCTCGCCATGTTCACCCTTCGGTAGTTGGCGTTATGGAATACTCTGCTATTGTAGGAGGCTGCAGCGGCTGTGCCAGCACTGTTGGCGCTAACCTTGCCAGCATGAAACCTACAGGCACTATACCTCATGCTCTCATCATTATTATGGGCAGCACTGCTCAAGCTACGATTAGCTTTGACAAATATATGCCTCCTGAGGTGCCACGCATCGCCTTAGTGGATACCTTCGAGGATGAGGTTAGAGAAAGTGTAACTGTGGCTAAAGTAATGCAAGGAAGATTACAAGGTGTAAGATTAGATACTCCCTCAGAAAGAGGCAGAGTCACTACCGATTTAGTCAAAGAAACAAGAGCCTGGCTTGACCTTGAGGGATTTAAAGAGGTAAAGATTGTTGTCAGCGGCGGACTTGACCCGGAGCGCATCAGGTATTTCATCAGTGAAGGGGCGCCTATAGATATCTTTGCCCTTGGTAGCTATATCAGCGATACCAAACCCATTGACTTCACTGCCGACCTGCACGAGGTAGAAGGCAGGCCTATTGCCAAAAGGGGCAGAATGCCCGGCATCACCCCTAACCCCAGGCTAAAGCGGGTGATGTAAAAGGAGAATGCCTACACACATGGCACTAAGAGCTTGATAGCAAGAGACAAAAGGAAATGAGACTGATTCTAATATTTTATCTGCCTTTAAAGATAGGCTCTCTTTTCTGAGTTCTAGCCGCTATACCTTCACGAACATCCTCTGATTGAAAGCATATACTGTCTGCATCCAAGTCAAATTCTAAGGCTGTCTCCAGATCGGTATTAAGCGCAGCATGTATTGCTCTCTTGGATAAACCAATAGCCATGGGTGCTCCCTTTGCAAATTTCTTTGCCAGGTCAAGGGCAGCCGCGTCTAAATCCTCAGCAGGCACCACCTTAGTCACCATGCCTATCCGCTGCGCCTCTTTAGCATCTATCGTATCACCGGTGAAAATAAGTTCCTTCGCTTTAGACATACCCACTAGCCTGGTTAGCCGCCAAGCTCCGCCAACTCCAGGCATCACACCCAACCGGGTATATGTCATCCCAAATCTTGCACTCTCCGAAGCTATGCGAAAGTCACAGGCTAAAGCGAGGTCGCAGCCATTACCCAAAGCATAACCATTTACGGCTGCTATTATCGGTTTTTCCAATCTTTCCAACCTGAGCGCCTCTTGTATCTTACGCAGGCCTTGTTTGAATTCCAGTGGAGATAATTTGGTTAGCTTTTCAGCATACTTGAGATCCACACCGGCACAGAACGCCCTGTCAGTTCCCGTTATAATGACTGCTCGTATCTCAGGGTCGACTCTGATATCTTCAGTGGCTAACCACAATTCATCATAAGTCTTTTTATCCAGAGCGTTCCTAGCTTCAGGGCGTCTTAATGTTATCTTTGCCACCCCTTCCATTTTCTCAACTGCAATATTTTCTAATTTCATAATGAACTATTATAATAGAAGCATCAAAAGAATGCTATTGCCTTCATTGATGAATATCAGGCCACCCTATACTAGCTTTACACCATGCCTCTTGACCGTTCTCTACCTATCGGGCTAAGTTTACTAAAGCCAACTGTTTTAGGAGAAGCCTGCTGGTGAGACAGGTTATACTTGCCTGTATGAAAAGGAAACTGGAATCATGAGATTCCACTCTGATCCTCAGCTCGTTGATTTTGACATGCATAATTGGAAAGATAAGTTGCCTTCCTGGTGGAAGATATTCGAGCCCAGCCTCGACGGTTCCATAATTGGCGGTTAAACTGAGCATCCAAGATAATGGCGTCGGCTTTGATGCTGAAACCCCAATTGAGGGTGCATTTGGGCTCATTAGTATGCGTGAGCGCACCCGCCTCCTGGGAGGAACACTTACAGTACAGAGCGAGAAAGGGGAAGGAACGCTGGTAGAGGTAAGCATGCCCATCAGTTAGTAAAGTGAATGGCTAAAAAAGTTATAATCTTTGATTTTGATGGAACCATCGCCGATACACTAGATTCAATTGCGAATATCGTAAATTGTCTATCAGATGAATTTGGCTGGGAAAAATTAAAACAGGAAGACATGGATAGATTAAGGAATAAAGAATCTAAAGAGGTCATTAAGGATTTGGGGATTCCAATGATTAAGCTACCTTCCGTTGGTAAAAAAATTAAAGCAGAATTAAATAAGAAAATTGAGTATGTACAACCAGTTTCAGGCATCGAGGAAGCTTTGTTAGAATTAAAGAAAACTGGGTATACATTGGGAATTCTCACATCTAATTCGAAAGACAATGTAAGTAAATTTCTAAAAAAGAATAATTTGGATTTTTTCGATTTCATCCATTCAGAGAATAGTATTTTTGGCAAAAGTAAATTAATAAAGGTCCTATTAAAGAACCTGAAGATAAGACCTGAAGAAGCAATTTATGTGGGAGATGAGGTAAGAGATATAGAGGCTGCCAAAAAAACTAATATTAATGTAATTGCAGTGAGTTGGGGATTTAATTCAAAGCAGATATTGGAAAAACAAAACCCAGATTTTTTGATAGATAAACCAGGACAACTGGTTGAAATCATAGAAAGCTTATGAAAACCTATATCATGACTACATATAACAGGAATTGCCTGAATCAGCAACCAGTATCTTTCAGAAATTGGGGGTAAATGACCGCACTGAAGTTGTAACTCAAGCCATTAAAAAAGGCATCGTCCGGCTTTAGTCATACTTTAGTATAACCTTCCATCGGCCAAGAGGCTGACTCCAAAGTCAGCCTCTTTTCTTTGGCAAAATCAGCCGTTTGCCTGATTACAAGCTGTAAATGCGGGAGTAAGCTTTAAAAGTACGGACAAATGAAGGATAATGATAACTAAGGTGTTACACTAAATTATCAGAGGGGGAGGAAAAGCATGTCGATTACACCAGTCTTTGAAATAGGTTTATGGAATGCCTGGATTTTCATGTTTTATCACCAATTATTACCTATTGCTTTAATGAGTCTAATTAATAAAGGAGCACTGGAGAAAAGCGATGCTGCTGCTCCATATAAAAAGGCCGGGGAGAAAGTCATACTCATGGTTTTTTTGGCGCTAATTTATTACCTCGCCTTGGCATACTCCGTTTTCCTGCCGTTACAATTAGAGACAATATGGTTCTACATAGGTTTTCCTATTTGCCTGATAGGATTGATTATGTACACGATCGTTACTGTGAATTTTGCTACTACTCCACTTGCTGAACCTGTTACCAAAGGATTGTATCGTTATTCACGAAATCCTCAGTATCTCACTGAATTTTTGATGTTTATAGGTGTGGGTATAGCCTCGGCTTCATGGATTTTCTTATTGTTTTCGGTTGTTTATTCAATTTCCATGCTTAATTTTGCCAGTTCTGAGGAACGCTTCTGCCTTGAGAATTATGGTGATGCCTATCGTGAATATATGAATAAAACGCCAAGATATATAGGAGTCCCAAAATCGGGGGAAAGTAACTAATACGCCTTTTCGTTCGCGCTATTGTCTAACAGCGGATAAAAGGCTTCGCTTCCCCAAATGCTGGATTTACCACTTTTAAAACCAAGCCCTTCCATCTCTACAAGATTGCCACTAATCTTTGTTTTAGCACTGAGAAGTTCCTCAATCAGCCATAGGTTTGTCTCTACATGTTCGGTAACTCTAGGAATCAGGTACCTGGTGGTCCCTTCAGCTAAGCCGGCATAGAGTATGAGATGGTCTGCAATATATCTATCGACAGCAGCACCAGTTTTAATATCCTCTATAAGGCTTTGGGCCACATACCTTCCAATGGATTCTGAGCTTCTGCCCGGCCTTCCTGCCCTATCCGAGCCAATTATGTTTCCTGAGCTTGTCACGGCATATATTGCCAGGGCAGCACCTTCCTGGAGCGAGCTTTCGTCATAAATTTCCTCGATTTCAGCTTTATACCCGTGAGAGCGTAATACCTTACGACATTCCTCCGCCATCCTGTGGCTTACCTTCTTTTCTTTCAGATGTGAGGAAAGAGCGATTCCTTTAATGCTGAGAATCTTTCCCTGCTCAGTGAGACTCAAAGGTTTTAACTCCTTTACTGGCTCAACCTCAATTTCGATAATCCCTCCACCCCGTGGCACATAGCCAGGACGCTTTATGTCAAGTTTAGCCTGGATGCCCATTTGCTTCAGAAGCGGAAGAAGAACGAATTTCATATGATAGGCAGAGGGGGCAAAGTCCTGGAATAATCCGCCTTCAAGCCTGAGTTTGGAGGGCTTTTCCGCAAAGCAAGCTAAAGGCAAAAGACTTTGAGCCAGCATAGTAGTTGAGCCTGCTGTTCCTATGTCCCAGCGATATTCCCCTCCCTTAAACCTCTGTTTGGGAATATAGGTAATTTCCTTGGAGCCTACCGAGGCATCTCCCACCATCCCGTGGCACATCTCCTGACAAGCCTGTATCACTTTAAGATGCTGTGCCCTTAATCCTGGCTTATCCCTCCTCGCCCTGATATTCTGTATCTTAATTTCTTTGCCCAGCAGACTGGCCAGCGCCACAGAATAGCGAACTATAGTCCCACTCCCCGACCTCACCCCGCCATCTATGGTTAGCATATTATTCTTTCCTTGTTATTATATAGGTTAGGTAAAGTGAACTAGTAAACTTATCACTAGAGGCGGAATACTGTAGCAGCTTAGGATAGGGGGAGTAAGTATTTAGGGGCACCATGAATACGTATATCCTCGCATTTTCCCCTGTCGAAAATCATCTGAATCAGTGGAGAGTTCCAAGTTTTTATTATCCCTATACCCAATACCCAATTTAGTATTTCTACTCATCGTCTCCTTCAAATTTATGTTTGCTCTCGCTATGAATTTACTTCCCTTTAAAACTTCTCACCTCAGAGCAATACTATATTCTTAGATAAAGTTTAGGCGAGTATCTTTGAGCATGAACTTTTATCTTTTTTTATATGCAGGTGACGATTCCCCGACACTGTCAAATCAATGCACCGCTATTCTTAACTCATTACTTGGATATCCAAATATAGCTAACATATCGAGGCAGATCTTAACGATATTGTTTACACTCAAATTAGTTTCCACGAATATACCTGTGTTACTAAGTTTCTGTGGAGATCTTAGCTCGTTAGCATTGCGAGAAAAATATGGGCGCTTTCTCCCTGCTATATTCAAAGTTTTATCAAATTCGCTTCCGTGTGAGATTTTGAGAATGTCGCATAATTTTATGAGCAACTCCTTCCATGACCGCACTTGATAGTTTGGACCTCTAAAGGAAAAAGACGATATAGATTTTCCTGCATAACTTCCTAGGATTGATGTAGGAGTTGGATGAGTGACTGAGCGACGGGTAGGTGAAGGTGTTCTCATTGGCGGCGTCGCAGAGATTATCAAATGGTCTTTGTGTCTTGATAAGAACTGCTCGACCAGTTCAGTAGCTGCTTTAAATCCACAAAGTTTCTCAGCAGTCTCGTTTATCAAGTCTATAAGCAAATCATCAGCTTCATCAATTATTTTGTTCCAAGCTTTTGGTAGAGTCTCTTTCAATATGTTTAACTTCTGTTGCCCTTCGTAAATTGCTTCTGCATTTTGAATTGCCTTTCCACTAGTAATATTATCCTTCGACAGGAAATTAACAAGTTTAGAAACTATATCTTTTGATTCTTGGTCGAGAATATCAATTGTGTAGAATTTTCTTTGCTCCCAACTTCCTTCATGCAAAGGGAGATAAAACCACCAAGTTACCCCGTTAGTTAGGGTGGCAAGCTTAACACCTTCTTGAAAAGAGTAGTTTAGTAACTGTTCCTGATGGTTTTCTAATTCTTCTCCTATTTTCTTCACCTCGATAAAAGCCTTATTAGCATTGCTGATTCTTAAATGAATAGTCGACCCTTCTTCCACCTACAGAATACTCAGGTGTCACCTCATCAATATTAAAGATGTCCCAGCCAAGGAGAGATAATAGTTTTACGATTATCGCTTGCTTTGTCGCTGCTTCATCAAAGGAAACAAGTCTCCTATCTGCTTTAAGACTCTCAATGAACGATATTAACTGGTCTTGCATTTTCACCTCCTCCGTGATTTGCCAATGATGTTTATTATCATAAAGTTCCCTTTCCTAATGACCGATGTCATTTAACTTTAGTATATACGAAACTCGGTTTTTGTTCAGTGGTTTATCGCCATAGCTACTAGATTCTCTGACCCTTTTCAAGGTCAGTTACACCTTTTGCAATCCTCTGCGTCAAAAACGGCAATATCATCCGGGCAGTGCTGTTGTATAATATCCCTTAGGGGACAAGAGATGCCTAGCTCAGGACAAAGGACTGGAATTGCTAACTTGCCGTTGCATTATGGCAAGGTGTCTCCGTGGCTGTTCTGGCGGATGTGCCAGCTAGCTCGGGAGATTACTATTGTCACCATCGAGGAATTTGGTCCTGAAGAGATGCTTCGCCGCCTTTCTGACCCTTTCTGGTTTCAAGCTTTTGGCTGCGTTCTGGGCTATGACTGGCATTCTAGTGGCGTTACCACTACCATCTGCGGCGCTTTGAAGGAAGAGATGAGGGGATTAGAAAAGGATTTGGGCTTGTTCATTGCTGGCGGTAAAGGTAGAACTTCACGAAAACCCCTTCGGAGATAGAGAACTTTGGACATCTACTAAAGGTAAATCCATCATCTTTAGTTTATGCCAGCCGCATGTCAGCCAAAGTAGATAATTCGGCTCTCCAGGATGGCTATCAGCTCAAGGAAGAACTGCGCTTGGCTAAATTTTGCTTTTCCCAGAGTTCCACCAACAATTTTAGTTATAACGCAAATTCTCAGCTCAAGCAAATTGATTATACTCCCTGGTGGAAAGAAGGCGTGATGGTTTCAATGTCAGCTATTTCACTGAAGACCGAGGCTGATTGCAACATTGTTGCATCTAGCTTTCTGTTCCTGTATAATATCACTTATGCTTCAAGCTGCAATACGGGTTTTGCAGGCTCAGGGGTATAAAATAACCGAGCCTCGGAAGCAGGTGCTCGAGGTTCTGGAGGGGGCACAAAAGCCACTCTCGCCTTACGATATACAGAGCTTCCTAAAGCAAAAAGGTAAATATCTAAATCATGTTACTATCTACCGCATACTTGACTTGTTTTGTAGCCTCAATTTAGCTCACAAAGTGTTATCAATCGGTGGATTTGTGAAGTGTAGCTTAGGCACTGCAGAAGGTTGCCATCGATTTATGGTCTGCCACCAATGTGGGGCGATTCAAGAGTTTGCCGATAAGGAGTTATGCCAAGGGGAAGATGCGTTTACTCGGAATCTTGGCTTCCATACCAAATACCATCTTTCTGAGTCTTCAGGGCTTTGCGCTGATTGCTTTAGAAAACAGTTTGAAGAGCAAAAACTGGGATAACCCTTAAAAAGACAAGCTAAAAATGTTCAGAAGAATAGCAAAGGAACTGGGAAGTCATGCTTCCTTTACCGCCTCAGGGGCACTCTCAGGAATTGTCATTATTCTCATAATAGTTTTCGGTAATTTCCTTCCCCAAGTTTACCCAATCTCTCAGAATATTTTTTATACCTTGCATCCAACTCATGTCGTATTGAGCGCACTTACAACCACTGCGATGTATATGAGATATGGGAAGAGGAACATATGGTTAGCAGTTTTGATTGGTTATACTGGCTCAATTGGCATAGCAACAATTAGTGATTCAGTTATTCCCTACCTGGGAGAGACTTTGCTTAACCTGCCCAATAAAGGGCTCCACATAGGTTTTATTGAGAAATGGTGGCTGGTGAATCCTGCAGCTTTGCTTGGTATTATGATTGGCTATTGGAAAGGAACAACCAAATTCCCCCATTATGGACATGTGTTACTAAGCACATGGGCATCGTTGTTTCATATCATCATGGCACTAGGCGAAATGGTAACCTGGATTCAAATTATTGTTATCCTATTGTTTTTATTCCTCGCCGTTTGGATTCCTTGCTGCACAAGCGATATAGTATATCCCCTTTTATTCATAAGGAAAAAGCAGGAGCTATCTTCGCAAAGCAGAGCTTAGCCACAAGTGGGCTTATAAACTAAAAAGTCAGCTGCACTTGTGCTACTATATACTAGCAACCTTACGAGAAGATTAGGTTGTTCGATTGGCTGAAGAAAACCAAGTTAGGAGTGAAAAGAAGCAAGGGGCTGATTAGGGAGAAACTCCGGCTGCAAAGAGCGGGTCAAATATTGAAGGTGGTGGCAGTATCCTGCTTCCTTATCATTATACTTCCATTGCTCTTTGCCACCATATTCGGCGTGTCTCCCTCACGGACTATGGAGTTGGTTGGCTCCACTTTTGTCTTGGAGTATCTTGCCATCCTGCTGGGCGTTGCCCTGAAATTGCCACCGGCATTTGTCTTCCTCACCGTAGTCTCCGTCGGTATAGGGGAATTCATTCTCATGCTCGGTGTATTCCGGCTTATAGGGGAAAAATCCAAAAAAGTTGTCAATTTCCTGCTCAAGTTAAAAGGTAGCGCACGACGATTGGAAAAGTATGGTATCTATGGGCTGATACCTGGCGCAATTCTTCTTGGCATGGATGGTTGTGCAGCAACAGCTTGGGTTTTTGGCTGGGATATAAG
>JAUWQI010000030.1 GCA_030611085.1 Dehalococcoidia bacterium
CCAGCCCAACTCAAGAGGAATATAGATGCCAAATTAGACAAGCTGTGCAATGCATATGAGGAGAAAAGAGGAACCCAGCAGGTTAACCCATACAAAAAGTTAGTACCTCATACGGTAAGATATTATATGATGCAACAACCCCCAGTTGGGTTACCTACTTAAATGATTTGACACGCTTGCTGCTCTCTGGACACTCAAGGAGAGAAAAGATATGTGGTAGTATCATAAGCCCAGTTGTTGTTTTCTCCTTCTCAATTGTCTCCAAAACACGCTCAGGAGCAGGTTCCTGCAAGAGCACGATAGAACATCCCAGGTAGAAATGCGGTATGAGGATGACGAGAAGGAAGGCAGACCAGTGGGGCGGAACCATTAATAAGGCAACATCACTGGATATCAGTTGATAGGCAAGCAGAAAGTTCATTGCTCCCTCTATTATGCTTCTATGTACCCCCTTGGGCAAACCCGTGGTACCACTGGTATAAAGGAGATAAGCCATATCATCCTCTTTAACCTCCGCTTTCGGCTCATCTGAGGGGTATCGCGAAACTATCTCTTCATAGCCCCTCATCTCTCCTGAGGGAGCTCCAATCGAGATAAGATGCTTTACCTCTTTAAGACTCCCTCGTATAGAATCGACTTTCCCTAAATAGTTCTCCCCTAAGAATAATGTATTTGCTCCAGCATCGTTAATAATGTAAGTCAGCTCTGGTTCACTTAACCCAGTATTGAGTGGCACTAATACCATCCCACCTTTTGGTACCGCACAATATAGCTCCACATATTGGTGGCAATTATCCGCCAGGACAGCTACTCTATCCCCTTTCCTCACCCCCATATCTAGTAGCGCATTTGCCAGGCTATTTACCCTATTATTGAACTCCCAAAAGGTATACCTTTTGTCCTTGAAGACCAACGCTGTCTTCTGGGGATATCTTTTAGCATTCCTTTTTACTATGTCCCCTAAGACCATCTTGTTCCCTCCTGCTCTCCCCTTCAGCTTTAATCACCGCAATGCAGGCTGAGCCACTGCCACAAAACGGAAGACTATAATTACTTTCCTGTGCTTTGGCAAAAGCTTTTCAACAAATCACCAGCCTGGTTCTCATCTAGCTCGCCATCTTCAAAAGCCTTTATTACCCTTTCCGCTTCTTCCTTTATGCCCAATGAAGTCAATCCTTCAGAGTCCAAAGGAAATTGGGGAAACAGAGGAAATAGCTCAGAATTCCGTTCTTTCTCGTCCTTTAGTAAATCTTTTAGCGGTGTCTCTAATAGCTCTTTATCCTCTTGACTTAGTTGCGCTTCATCTAAGACTTCATGACAAAAGTGAAATCTGCATTCCCTTGGTCTTATTTCATAAATTGGGCAAGAACTAAATTTTTCCGAATACAATCCACAGTCAATCTCTCTACAACACTTACCTTTACAGACTGAGCACTTATCTTTAGCAATTTCACTTAGAACTCTTGTAATTCTGGCAATTTCTCTGCCAAAGAGCTCCCCAAATTCCCCTTCAGTCAAAAATATTTTGGAAGTACTCATGAGATTGCACCCTCTCTGAATCTATTTCCCGGTGTTATTCACCAAACAAAAATGCAGTTCGCCCAGCTATCCTAATTATAGCACTTGCTAAATCAGGATTAGCCGCTTCATTTACATCGCAGCTACTTCGCCGCCGAGATGCTTCACCTAGAGGAGCTTCCCTAAGGGAAAAATCCTCGCGTGGTCTACAAAGAATCTCAAACTCATGCGGCTGCTACCTCAAATTCCGATAACTCACGGGCATAATCCAAACAAGCAGCAATATGTTCCCTTGCAAGGTCTGGAAACTCCACTATAATTTCCTCGGTGGTATTACCCGCAGCCAAATATCCAAGGATGAGGCTAACCGGAATTCTAGTCCCTTTAATTCGTGGCTTACCTCGAAGCACATCGGGTGTGCTTACAATATAATCTCTCCAATCTATCTGCATATTATCCCCCTTTTGCAATAGTGCTTAATATTACAAGCCCCCGCTTAATCTTCAATTTGACCACATTTTATCATAACTAAGCCAATCATATAGCTACCCTCAATGCAACGCAAACTGGTAAACTAGCTCAGGATATACTGTGTCAGATTAAGAGCTATTCTATGTGGCTGCTCTATATTAGCTGTGCCTGGGTAGCTGGCATCTTTTTAGGCTCCATCATTGACTTGCCACTGGTTGCCCTCTCCTTCGGGCTTCTTCCCTTCTTATTCATTCCCTTCTTCCCAAATAGCAAGAAAACCTTAATAGTAGTCGGGCTCTGCCTTTTAGCCCTTCTCGGCGGCGGCTTACGCTTCCCATCAAGCCTGCCTCAAGTAGATGAGCACGCCCTCTGCTTCTATAACGATGAAGGCATAGTGGAAATCCAGGGCATGATAGCAGAGGAGCCCGACATCAGCGCTAAGTCTTGCCTGTTAAAACTTTCCGCTAGCGAAATAGATATAGATGGCGAAAGGAAAGAGGTATCAGGAGTTGCCCTAGTTCGAGTGCCCAGGTATCCCATCTATCATTATGGGGATGTGCTCCAAGTAACTGGGAAAGTACAAACGCCTCCTCAATTTGAGGATTTCGATTATAAAAGCTATCTGGCTCAGCAAGGAATCTACTCTGTTATTTACTACCCCAGGGTAGAACTCTTAGATAGCGGCAAGGGCTTAAAGCCTTTACAATGGATTTATTCTTTAAGGGGGCGACTTTCCACTTCTTTAGCCCGAGCTTTGCCTGAGCCGCAGAGCTCGCTGGCTCAAGGTATTTTACTGGGAATAAGAAGCAATATACCTGATTCCCTTAGTCAAGCTTTCTCCAGGACAGGCACGGCACATCTGTTAGCCATTTCTGGCTTACATATCGCTATCGTCATCGGCATGATTCTCAGTTTTGCCATCCTGGTTTTTGGCCGGCAGCGCTCCATATATATCTGGCTCGCTCTCATAGCCATCTGGCTTTATGCCTTGCTCACCGGAATGCATCCACCAGTAATCCGAGGAGCAATTATGGGAAGCCTGTTTTTAATAGCCGGATATTTAGGAAGGCAGCGAAGCACCATTACTGCCCTGGCTTTCGCTGCCGCAGTGATGGTGGGAATCCAGCCGCAGATTTTGTGGAGCGTCTCCTTTCAGCTTAGCTTTTTGGCTATGACAGGGCTCATCTTCCTTTACCCGTACTTCCAAGCCTGGGGAAGAAAAGGCACTACTGCCTTGTTTAGGGATAGAGAGGCAATGGCAACTGCGGGCAGTGTAGTTACTGATGGCTTCGCCATAACACTGGCGGCTATTGTAGCAGTCTGTCCACTTATAGCTTACAACTTTGGCGTCGTCTCTTTGGTTGGCTTGCCAGCAACCTTTTTCTCCCTGCCTGCCTTGCCCGCAATCATTGTCACCGCAGCGTTGGTCGCCTTTGTCGGACTCTTTGCTCCATGTATAGCTCAACTTCTTGGCTGGCTAGCCTGGCTTTTCCTCAGCTACCTGCTCCTGGTAGTTCAGGGTTTTGATGCCTTGCCTTCCTCTTCCTTCCAGGTGAGTGGTATTCCCAGTTGGCAAGTATGGGGATGTTATATCTTGCTTGGAGTAGCTATAATGCTCTTTAGCCGTAGAAAACAATTAGCTGGTTTCTCCTCCAGGTTAACTTCGGGAGTAAAGAAAATGCTAGGAGGTATTCCTAAACTTCGCTTCCCCAAAAAGTGGCTCATTCCACCACTTTTGATAATAGCTATTCTGGTTTGGGCGGTGGCTTTCACCATGCCCGATGATAAGCTTCATGTAAGCATTCTTGACATAGGACAGGGAGACGCTATCCTGATTCAAACGCCCAACCACCAGAACATACTCATTGATGGTGGCCTCGACCCGCAGAAGATAAATTTGGAATTAGGTAAGAAACTTCCCTTCTGGGATAGAACGATAGACCTTATGGTATCCACTCAGCCTCAAGCTGACCATGTCACGGGCTTGGTGGAGGTGCTTCAGAGATACAAGGTGAAGCAGGTGATTGAGTCCGGAGTGCCCTACGATTCCTCTATCTATCGTGAATGGTTTAAACTTGTTAAAGATAAAGGAATCAAACATGATATAGCCCAAGCAGGGCAGGAAATTGACCTCGGCAATGGAATTAAAATGGAGGTGCTTAACCCACCAGTGGTACATTTTGAAGGAACTAGCGACGATGTCGATAACAATGGAGTGGTGCTCAGGCTGAGCTGGGGCGAGCTTAGCTTCTTATTCACCGCTGACATCAGGCAAGAAGCAGAATTCGAGCTTGTCGGACAGCGAGCCAGCTTGAGGAGCACCGTGCTGAAAGTTGCCCATCATGGCAGCAAAACATCAACCATGCCACAATTTTTAGCTGCCGTTGACCCTGAAATTGCCGTGATTTCAGTGGGAGCGGACAACCGCTTCGGTCATCCCAGCCCCGAAGTGGTGGAAAGACTAAAGCAAAGACTGGGCGAGGACAAGGTCTATCGAACGGATAAAGATGGCACTATCGAGTTCATTACTGACGGCGAGAGGCTGTGGGTGAAAGAGGAAAAATAAACTAGAAGTGTTTTTAAGCGGCATTTTCCCCTTCCTAGCCTGTGCACTGCTGTTCCTCCAGTCCCACTTCCTCCCGTAGAGCTTGCCAATCACCTTTTGGAATCTTAAAGGTACCTGCATCTGGTGCATAGCCGCCCATCGAAGATATCCACTCCACTAACTTTCGTTTAGTCTTAGCATCTTGCACCACCGCTACCAGTTCAACCTCTTTGCTACCTGCGGCATAGTCCTGCTGGTCTTCTCCAACTATGCCCCTTATTTCCTTATCCGTTAGTATCCATCTATCATTTATCATCTTTCACTTCCTTAGTCCGATAAGTAATATTCCACACATACCCTTGCACCACAGCAAAACAATTTGATGTGAGGAGTTTTCTTTTTTGCATATGGAGCGGTATTCATAGAATATAATTTAATCTAACATAGACTCTAAAACTCGTCTATCACCCAAAAGTCCTAAATGGAAGCTCAATAATTCTTGCCAATAACCAGAGTTATTCTAAAGAGACGGGATTTTCCCTTAGAATTTGGAGGTAAAGAAAACATAACACACCTGACTTTAATCCGATTTGTGATAGATGCGAAAATAGTCCTGATACCAAAATAACATGGAAGCCCCCCGCCTCCCGCCCCCCGACTCTCGCCTCCAGACTCTCGCCTCCAGACTCCCGACTCTCGCCTCCAGAC
>JAUWQI010000017.1 GCA_030611085.1 Dehalococcoidia bacterium
AATACATTGAGATATTTTACAACCGGCAGCGTTTACAGGCTAAACTGGGATTCTTATCACCTGTAGCTTATGCCCAGAAATACTATGCCAGGCTGGTGGCAGCATGAAAGGTTTCGTGTCCATTATTGACATCCGACCTCAAAATTCTATGCTTGCAGATAAGACTATGGCTAAAATCGGTGAAAATATAAGGGAATTGAGAACAAAGAGAGGCATCAGCCAGCAGAGGCTAGCTGAGCTTCTGGGTGTTTCTCGTCCTGCTATATCTCAAATAGAAAATAGGGAACGGAAAGTCTCCGCTGATGAATTGGACCGGCTGGCAAAGATATTTAACATTTCTGTAAATAGTTTACTGAATAAGGAAAAGGAGCCCGAAGTGATTTTGAAGGGAAAAACTGTAGAGAAGAAACTGCAACCCAACATCAGGATAAACGTTCCACAAGATAACCTGGAAAAATTCAAAGAAGTACTACTCTACATCTTGAATAAAGTTGGTTCCAAACCAAATATCGGTGAGACCGTGATATACAAACTTCTTTATTCCATAGATTTTGACTTCTACGAAAAATACGAAGAGCAGTTGATAGGTGCCACCTATATCAAGAACCATTACGGGCCTACCCCTGTAGAGTTCGAAAAGATAGTGGGAAACATGACAGATAAAGAAATTGTTAGAGTTAAAAGCAGCTACTTTAATTTTCCACAAACCAAGTATTTGCCTTTAAGAAAGCCAGACCTGACGAAATTAAAAGCTAGCGAAATCGAGGTCATCAATAATGTTTTGAACAAACTCTCCGATATGAATGCCAGTCAGATAAGCGATTATTCTCACAACGATGTTCCTTGGCTGACGACGGAAGATGGGGGAATCATTGAGTATGAATCCGTCTTTTACCGCACTGCCCCATATTCAGTGAGGGAATATGATTGATGGGGAAGTTCAGCCAGGTTTCCCGCCTGCCCGAATTTGAAAAGGATCTGAAGAGGCTTCTTAAGAGATTTAAGACTATTGAAGATGACCTGGAAATATTCATTGAAAAAGAGCTCTTTCTTTATCATAAATTAAGTATCGACAACAAAGGGATTTTCCAGATTCCGGGCTTGCCTGTAAAGGACATTAAGATACATAAAGCCAGAAAATTCGCCTGTAGGTCTTTAAAGGGCAAGGGGGTGCAATCAGGTATAAGGGTGATTTACACCTATTTTGAGGGCAGCGATACCGTAGAGCTTATTGAAATTTACTACAAAGGCGATAAAGAAAGCGAAGATAGGGAAAGAATATCGAGACATTATCTGTAATAAGGCCGGATGATACAACAACGGCTTGATATGACGTTTAATCAGGTATCTCTTTATAATAGGTTATAATAGGAGACAAGTTATGGCGAGAAACAAGAATAATGCCCGCAGAATCACAACTCCCCAGAGTTTGAATGCCTATGTTAAGGGCATCTGCGATATTATGCGCCGCTCAAACTGCGCCGGCGCCTTGCAATATGTCCCCGAACTCACCTGGATGCTTTTTCTACGCATCCTGGATGAGAAGGAGGAAAGAGAAATGGAAACAGCACGAGCGGTGGGTGCTGAATTCCAGCCATCTCTAGATTACCCCTGCCGCTGGCGTGATTGGGCAGCACCCGAAGGAGAAAAGAGGCTGGAGTTACAGATAGGCACCTTAGGTGGATTTATGAGCTTCGTTAATGGCGACCTCATACCAAGCCTTTGCAGCCTCAAAGACCATCCAGGAGCTAATGTGCGTCAGAAAGTAATAAGCCAGATCTTTTCCTCCATAGAAAGGACAAAGATTGATACCGAGCGTAACCTGCTGGACATCCTGGATAGAATCCACCAACTGAAAACTGAGCAAGTGGAGGAGACTCACATGTTCACCCTCTCGCAGGTTTATGAGGGACTGCTTCAGAAGATGGGAGAGAAGAACAACGATGGCGGTCAGTTTTTTACACCGAGGCAAATTATCAAAGCAATGGTACAGGCGGTAGGTCCCAAATTGGGGCAAACAGTTTATGACCCCTGCTGCGGCACTGGCGGATTTCTAGCTCAAGCCTATTCTCATATATGCGCGCTCAGGCGGGGAGCGCAGAGGGCATCGAAATCCTCAAGGTCGGTACCTTTTATGGGCGCGAGAAGGAAGACCTAGTTTATCCTATCACGCTAGCCAACCTTATACTTCAGGGAATAGACGAGCCCCATATCTGGCATGGAAATACCCTCACTGGGCAGGAGGCCTACGGCGGGCTCTTTGCCAGCGCACCCGCTCTTTTTGATGTTGTTTTAACCAATCCGCCCTTCGGCGGCAAAGAGGGAAAGGATGCTCAGACTCACTTTGCCTATAAGACCAGGGCAACGCAAGTGCTTTTCCTTCAGCATGTCATCGATAGCCTTAAACAAGGGGGACGTTGTGGCATAGTGATGGATGAGGGAACTCTCTTTCGCACTACCGAAAATGCCTTTGTCCAAACCAAGCGCAAGCTCCTCAACGAATGTAACTTGTGGTGCATTGTCAGTCTTCCTGCTGGCGTATTTATAAATGCTGGAGCGGCGAGCAAAACCAATCTCCTATTCTTCACCAAAGGACAAGCAACAGAGGAAGTGTGGTACTACGACCTTTCCGATATAAATGTCACCAAGAAACAGCCGCTCACAGTGGAGCACCTTGAGGAATTCTTTAGGCTACTCCCTGAGCGAGCCTCAAGCGAGCATTCTTGGCGTGTGCCAATAGAAGAAATCAAAGATAAGAATTATGACCTTAAAGCAGTCAACCCAAACCGAAAACAGGAGGAAGACACCAGAACCCCTGAAGACCTCCTTTCGCTGATAGAGACGCAAGAAGGGGAGATATCAACTGCCCTTGCATCCCTACGGAGCAAGAGCAGTTAGGGCTACAGCCTATTGATATAAATGTGAAGCCCTCAGGTTACCACCATTTCATAACTTGCCTTATCCTGTTTCCAGCAAATTATAAATTTAACTGTCTTTCCTTCGATTAAGTAGCTTTCGCTTTCCCTGCGGAGCTTTTTAAAGTCCATTGATTCCAGGAAGGCTTTGAGGAGCTCAATCCTCTGCTCCAGCTCTTTATTCTCCTGCCCGCTCTCCATATATTTGTTTACCGAATCCCAATATTCCTCCCTGGCGGTGGTTTCTATGCAATGGGAAAGGCTGGGAACAAGCTCTATGCTGCACATGCTTCAATTTATATCACTACCCAGTGATATTTTCAAAATTGTTTGACTCTTTCTATCATTCAGCCCTTCGCTCCCTCCGTCATTGCGAGCGAAGGGTGACAAAAACTCTTTCAAAATTTGACAAGATTGATAATGGTTGTTACAGTTATTATTGACATATGTTCATAATTACTAGCAGAATTGAGGTGATTTCCGATGTCTAGGCCAGTGAAATTACGCTATGTTGCTCAGTTACCCAATACGGGTTTCTTCAGACCAATGGGCATTCCCGCAAACGCCTTACAGGAAGTTCGCCTTTCAGTTGAGGAAATTGAATCTATTCGTCTTAAAGATCTGGAAAGTCTAGAGCAAGAAGAATGTGCCCAAAAGATGCGTATTTCCAGACCGACTTTTCATCGTATATTGGAATCGGCTCGAAAGAAATTAGCTGATGCCTTGATTAACGGCAAGGCGATTCAAATTGAGGGAGGCAACTTTGGCTTGCCGCAAAGTCGTTTTAGATGCAATAACGATGGGCATGAATGGAATGTGCCCTTTGAGACTTTGGCAAACAGGATTCCTTTATCTTGTCCCATGTGTGCCAGCGCGAATATCCAGCCAATGCCTCTACCTCCATTTGGTTGGGGCAGAGGGCGTGGCAGGAGATTTCGCGGTGGAAGGGGATGGTAAAAATAGGCTATTTGAAAAATGTAGTTGCCCAAAATCGAACGGAAAAGCAAAATTAAACAGCGTAAAAAATAAAAGGAAAGGAGGTGATGAAAATGCCGTTTGGAAGAGCTTGGTTTGGCCGGGGAGGCGGTTGGGGCCGAGGCTTTGGTCGGGGTTTTGGCCAAGGCTGGGGTAGAGGCTTTGGTAGAGGTCGGTTTGGTTGGGGTAATCCCTATGTCCAGGCTTGGCCCGGGTATGGTATGCCTTATGGTTATCCCCATGGAGGATATGGAACGCCTTACGGATATCCTTATGGAGGATATAGTTATGGCTATGGCATAGGGTATCCCTACTGATAGCTGAGTTTAGTAAATAAAAAAGGAGGTGAATTATGCCAGGATTTGATGGAACGGGACCACGTGGAATGGGCCCAATGACAGGAGGAGGAAGGGGTTTTTGCAGTCCTTGGGGTGCAGGGGGAATGTATGGTTCCGGCAGGGGATATGGTTTTGGGCGAGGATATGGCTTTGGAAGGGGCATGCCTTACGGTGGAGCTATGCCCTACGGTGGAGCCATGCCTTACGGTGGAGCTATGCCCTACGGTGGAGCACCTATGGGAACAGTGCCAGGAGCAGACCCTTATGCTCCCCAGATGACTCGGGAGCAGGAGCTTGCTTTTCTGAAAAATCAGGCAGAGGCGATAAAGGGACAATTGGAGCAGATTGATGTTAGAATAAAGGAACTAGGGCCAGAATAAGAAAGGAGCGTATTATGAAAATCGCCATATCAGCAACAGGGCTTGATTTAGATGCTGAGGTGGACCCCCGATTCGGGAGGTGTCAATACTTCGTTATTGTTGACCCGCAAACCATGGAGTTTGAGGCTGTAGACAACACCAGCGCCCTGGCTGCCGGCGGAGCAGGCATCAGCACAGCTCAAATGATTGCTAACAAAGGAGCACAAGTAGTGCTCACCGGCAATTGTGGACCCAATGCCTACCAGACCTTATCTGCCGCGGGTCTTCAAGTCATCACCGGCGCCACGGGGAGAATAAGAGACGCAGTAGAAGCTTACAAAGCAGGTAGGCTTCAGACGAGCGCCCAACCCAGCGTAGCCGCTCACTATGGCATGGGGGCTACTCCCGGCATGGGAGTGGGTGGAGGCATGGGACGAGGGATGGGCATGGGTCGTGGCATGGGAATGGGTAGAGGTATGGGCATGAGCCCAGGAATGACGCCTCAATCAGCACCTCAAGCCATGAGCCCGGAGCAAGAGATGGAGATGCTTAAGAGTCAGGCTCAGGCGATGAGCCAGCAGTTAAGCGAAATTCAACGCCGCCTCGAAGAATTAGAGAAAGGTAAGAAGTAGGATAATGCCCATTTATGAGTATCAATGCGCTCAGTGTGGGGAGAGATTTGAAATTCGCCAGGCCTTTGGCGAGGGAAGCTCGGGCCTAAGTTGTCCCAAATGCCATGCCCAAAATCTTAAAAAGCTCTTTTCCTCATTCTTTAGCTCTGGCTCAAGTGTGGCTGCGCCTTCGATAACAAGCTCCCCTGGTTGAGGCCTCACATCTTGTAAACTCCCGTGATGGAGTAAAAAGGCTTAAATCTAGGTTGGGTGCTCTAATAAAAGAGAAGCGATGCTTTTTAAAAATGTAGCTGCCCAATTTATTGGGCGCTTCTGCCTGATGAATCAGACAACTACAAAAATTTGGGGGTGAAGACCCTCCAAAATCCCAAAATCGAACGGAGAAACAAAATTAAACAACCTTGAAGCGGTAAGGAGGTAAATTATGCCTAGAGGAGATGGCACAGGGCCTTCTGGTCAGGGCCCAGGAACAGGCAGGGGAATGGGTGTGGGCCGTGGTACTGGTAGAGGAAGGATGGGTGGAAACCGCCCTGGGGCGGGCCCCAGTGGAAATTGCCTCTGCCCTAGTTGTGGGACAAAGATTCCTCACCAAGTAGGTGTCCCCTGCTATAACTTAAGTTGCCCCAAGTGTGGCGCAAAGATGGTCAGAGAGTAAAAATGGTAATTTCTATTGCCAGCGGTAAAGGCGGCACGGGAAAAACACTGGTGGCTACTAGCTTAGCTCTTGCCTTAAGTGGTAAGAGCAAAGTTCAGTTATTGGATTGCGATGTGGAAGAGCCAAACGCTCATATTTTCCTTCATTCAACTATAAACCAAAGCCAACCAGTATTTCTCCCCATCCCCAAAGTAGACGAGACAAAATGCACTTATTGTGGTAAATGCGCTGAAGTCTGCGCCTATAATGCTATTGCTGTGGTTAAGGAGAAGGTGCTTATTTTCCCTGAATTATGTCATGGCTGCGGAGCATGTTCTTACTTATGCCCTGAATCTGCTATCACTGAGGAAGGAAAAGAAATAGGAATAGTGGAAAGAGGCAACTCAGGGAACATAGACTTCATTCAAGGAAAACTTAACATTGGCGAAATAGCGGCTCCACATCTAATCAAGAAAGTGAAGAGATATATTGAGCCTACAAGTGAGGTCATAATCGATGTCTCTCCCGGCACTTCTTGTCCTGTAGTAGAGGCAGTTAAGGATAGCGATTTTTGTCTTCTCGTGACTGAGCCCACTCCCTTTGGCTTGAATGACCTTTCCCTGGCGGTAGAGGTAACGAGAAAATTGGGCATCCCATGTGGAGTGGTGATTAATCGGGATGAGGCAGGAGATGAGAAGGTTGAGCGATATTGCCATGAGCAAGACATACCCATCTTGCTGAAAATCCCTCTGGATAGGGAAATTGCTGAACTCTACTCCAAAGGGATTCCCTTAATAGAAGGTATACCCGCGTGGCGCAATTCTTTCCTTGAGCTTTTTCAAGAGATTCAGCAAAATGTTTCAGCTAGTCAGGTGGCAAAATGAACGAAGAGATGGTAAAAACAGGCTGGCGGGAAGTTGCCATTGATGGTGAAACGCATCTCAAAAGAATGGTGGAGATGTATGAAGAGCTTGGTTTTGAAGTTCGCCTCGAGGAAGTTAAACCAGAGGAAACTGAGCAATGCACCAAATGTTTTCAAGAAAGCGGTGAGAAAATCTACCGAGTCTACACGAGACGCGGGAAAGGTGCCAATAAGAGTGTTTAGCTGTCACCCTGAGCTTAAATGCAGTGAAGGCGCAGGGTCTCTAGATTCTTCGCTTTGCTCAGAATGACAGGAAATGAGGGTTCAGAATGACAGAGAGGATTTCTAAACAATCTGGAATTTGTGAATATATGAGAGGATGCCAAAAAACCTCTGTACGGGAGCCTGCAAGAGGCTCCCGTAAATTGGGAGGGGACAAGCCCCTCCCCTACGAAGATATTTTTTGGACAGGCAAATGAAAGAAATTGTAGTTCTTAGCGGTAAAGGAGGAACAGGAAAGACAAGCATAGTGGCTTCCTTTGCTGCCTTGGCCCAAAGCAAGGTTTTAGCTGATTGTGATGTTGATGCTGCCGACCTCTATCTTCTCCTCCAACCACAAGTCCAGGAGGAGAAGGAGTTTTGGAGTGGGCAAGTTGCTTTCATTGATAAAGAAAAATGCATTGAGTGCGAGATTTGTCAGGACATATGCCGCTTCGGAGCGATAGAAAATTATGTAGTTGACCCAATATCCTGTGAAGGTTGCAGCTTCTGCTACCAGGTCTGCCCTGTTGATGCTATAACCATGCGAGAAAGCATGGTTGGACACTGGTTTATTTCTGACACAAGCTATGGCGCTCTCGTTCATGCTAGACTGGGAATTGCTGAGGAAAACTCAGGCAAGTTAGTAGCCCTGGTGAGGCAGAATGCCAAGCTTATTGCAGAGAAACAAAATCTTGACTATATCATTAGCGATGGCCCACCAGGCATAGGCTGCCCTGTTATCTCCTCTCTATCTGGTGCCAGCCTGGCTCTATTGGTAACCGAGCCTACGCTATCGGGCATTCACGACCTTGAGCGGGTTATCGCCGTTTGTCGCCACTTCGGCATTCCTACCCTGGTTTGCATAAATAAATATGACATCAATGAAGAGAATACTCATCAAATTGAAAATTATTGTTACAAGGAAGGGATAGAGGTAGCAGCAAAAATTCCCTTCGATAATGTGGTAACTGAGGCGATCGTTCATGGTTTGCCTGTGGTAGAGTATTCTGAAGGCAAGCTTACTCAGGAGATACGGTCACTATGGCAATACATCGCGTGCGCACTAGAATAATGTTAACTGGTGTGTGCATATAGTCAATAAAATAAATAAATAAAAAGGAGGGTAAAATGAAAAAGGCTGATGTAGTAGTTATTGGAGGCAGTGCTGGGGGTATACCAGCAGCGATAAGCTGCCGCCGACGATATCCAGAAAAGAGTGTACTTCTAATTCGCAAAGAGGAGCAGGTATTAATTCCATGCGGCTTACCATATATTTTTGGAACTGTAGGCAGTCCTGAGAAAAACCTGATTCCTGATGCAATGCTTAAGAACAATGGTATCGAGCTTACTATTGGCGAAGTAGAGGAAATAGATAGGGATAAGAAGGTGGTTTCCATAGCTAGTGGAGAAACAGTCAGTTATGATAAGCTTGTTTTGGCTACTGGTTCTTTACCTGTAATTTTGCCCATCCCTGGTGTAGACAAAGAAAACGTCTTCTCCTCAGTAAAGGATGTCGCCTATCTGAGCAACATGTTGGACAAGGTCAATAAATCTAAGGGCATTGTAATAATCGGTGGTGGTTTCATCGGCGTAGAATTCGCTGACGAGTGCAAGAAAAACCGCGATAATAGCGTCACCATTGTAGAGATGCTGCCACATTGCTTGCAGCTAGCCCTCGATGAGGAATTCTGCATTGAGGCTGAGAAAGTGCTTATAGAAAGGGGAATCAAGGTTCTCACTAATAAAAGAGTGAAAGCTATCCTTGGAAATAAGCAGGTTAGCGCTGTTAAATTAGCTGACGGCCAGGAGTTAAAGGCTGACATAGTTATCATCGGGGTAGGTGCCAGAGCGAATACTGAATTGGCTGAAAAGGCTGGGCTCCAAATAGGACCAACAAGAGCCATCGCTGTTGACCGATTTATGCATACTATCACCGACCCCAATGTATTTGCTTGCGGTGACTGCGCTGAAAAATATTCCTTCTTTAGCGGGAAGCTGAGCCGCACCATGCTTGCCTCTATTGCTGGAGCCGAGGGACGTATAGCCGGAGCTAATCTCTTTGATACCCGTTATCGCAATTGTGGTGAAATTGGCGTCTTCTCTACCATCATTGGCGAACAGGCATTTGGCTGTGCCGGCTTAACTGAGGGAATGGCGAGGCAAGAAGGCTTCGATGTAGTAACTGGTGAAGCAACAGCACCGGATAGACATCCCGGGGGTATACCAGGAGCAGCTTTGACAAAGGTAAAGCTGATATTCTCCAGAGATAATGGCTTACTCCTTGGCGGTGAAGTTTCCGGAGGCAGGAGCACAGGTGAGTTAGCAAATATCATTAGTGCTTGCATTCAACATATGATGACTGCTTACGAAGTTTCTCTGTTCCAAATGGGTACCCACCCTGCTCTAACCGCATCGCCAATGGTCTATCAACTGGTGAACGCCGCAGAGCTTGCGGTCAAGGCGATGGCAAAATAATACTCCAGCGAAGGAGAAAAACAATACCAATTTATGAACATAAATGCTTAGATAGCACTTGTAGGAGGAGATAGCAAAAATGAGATATGCAGTGCCTATTGTTGATGGTAAGCTGACTGAGCATTTTGGCCATTGCAGCCATTTCGCTTTTTTCGATGTCGATGAGACGGGAAATGCAATTATAAAAAAGGAAATTCTAGCTTCGCCAGGACATGAACCCGGGGTTCTTCCTACATGGCTTGCTGAGGAAGGAGTTTCTATTGTTATAGCCGGCGGTATGGGTTCCCGGGCTCAAGGTCTTTTTAGACAGAATCGCATCGAGGTTGTCATCGGGACACTCGAAGATGACCCGGAGAAAGCTGTTCTGGACTACTTAAGAGGAACATTAGCTACTGGCGATAATCTGTGTGACCATTAATAGAGACTGTTTAAAAATGTAGTTGCCCAATTTATTGGGCGATTCTGCCTGATGAATCAGGCAACTACGAAAATTTAAACGCGGGGTCAAGATTAAGCCGCCGCCTAAGTAGTAAAGGAGATTACTATGAGTGCTGAAGTTGAGGAAAAAATTCGAGATGCACTGGAACAAGTGCTTGTCCCCGGAGTAATGCGCAGCGTAGTGCAGATGAATTTGCTTCGCAGCGTCGAGGTTAAGGACGGCAAAGCAAAGATCGTTCTAGCTTCCACTGCTATCCCTTCCGAGACTCAAGACTGGCTCAAGGATAAGGTTGCCACAAGGGTTCGTGAACTTCCTGGGGTAAAAGAAGCCACCGTTGATTTTGTGGAAGCCAAACCCAAAGAGCTTAGCCAGATTCAAAATATAGTGGCGGTGATGAGCGGCAAGGGCGGGGTAGGCAAATCTCTGGTAGCTGGCTTACTAGCCTCTGCTTTTGCTCAGGAAGACAAGGCTGTTGGCATACTCGATGCCGACATTACTGGTCCCAGCATTCCTAAAATGTTCGGCTTGAATACTCATCCCAGCGGCAGTGAGACAGGCATTTTGCCTATATTAACGAGGTCAGGGATTGAGGTTATGTCCATGAACCTTCTATTGCCCAGCGAGGATGAAACCGTTATCTGGCGGGGACCTCTCATGTCCAAAGCCATCACGCAGTTTTGGGAGGATGTGCTCTGGGGCAAGCTTGATTACCTTATAATAGACTTGCCACCGGGCACCGGAGATGCCCCGCTAACGGTGATGCAAGTAGTACCTCTCTCCGGGGTGATTACTGTTTTTACTCCTCAAGACTTAACCGCAATGGTAGTAAGGAAAGCGGTAAAAATGGCGCGGAAAATGAATGTTCGTGTGTTGGGAGTGGTAGAGAATATGAGCTATCTTGTGCTGCCCGAAACAGGGAAGAAAATGGAACTTTTTGGCAAAAGCAAAGGGGAGGAAATGGCTAAAGCCTCTGAGGCTCCCCTATTAGGGCGCTTGCCCATTGACCCGGAGATAGCTAAGCTGTGCGATGAGGGGAAAATCGAGAAATACAGGTCAGATGCCTTGTCTGAAATTTTTGCCAATACGAAACAAGCACTAAATACGGATAAATTCTAAGCACGAAATTCGAAATACTAAACAATAGCGAAGCACTAATGACCAAAATTTAAAACAAAATGGGTTTTGGTATTTGAATTTGGAGTTTGTTTAGGGTTTAGAGCTTAGATATTAGGATTTAAGAGGTGAAAGGTAGCTATATATTGTTAATTGAACTCGCCCGCAACAAAGATATTCCTATAGGCAAGTTAGGATGCATTTCCTTTTCCAAAGCCTTTTATGCTTATGTCGGCTCAGCTATGAATGGGTTCAAAGCAAGATTAGCTCATCACCTGAAGCAGAGAAAAAAGCCCCTTTGGCATATAGATTACCTTTTAAACCAAAGTGAGATTATAGACATAATTTTATGTCCTGGCAAGCAAAGGACGGAGTGTCTCTTAGCCCAAGAATTAGCCAGGGACTTCCCATTTATTCCTAGCTTTGGCTCCAGCGATTGCCACTGTAATAGCCATCTCTATTTTGACGCTAATCCGGATAGATTAAAGGCAGGAATTTTAGCAGCCTGCGAATCCGTCCATTGCGAGCAAAGCAATCTCCTCTCCCCCGAAGGGCGAGGATTAAGGTGCGGGTGAAACTACATTGAGCTCCATTATTTACGGGCCGGTACCTTCATGGAGGTTGGGAAGGTCCCTAGGAATTGACCTTTTGCCCGGGGGAGGTAAAACTTGCTCTTTCAATTGCATTTACTGCCAACTGGGCAGAACTACCAACTCCACCACCGAGCGAAAAGAATTTGTTTCCCTGGCTCAATTGGCTGAAGAACTAAATGCCATTGCGGTGAGCCGAAGCCCTGAGCCCTTCGATTCCCGTCATTCTGAGGGAGCAAAGCGACCGAAGAATCTCACTCAGGATAAACTCCATGAAGGTGAAGCAAAGCAATCTCTCATTGCTGATTATGTCACCTTCTCCGGCACGGGCGAGCCCACTCTGGCTAACAACCTAGGACAGGCTATCGAGCTGGCAAAATCAATTTCGCCTCTCCCCGTGGCAGTTCTGACTAATTCCTCTCTAATGTCTAGAGAAGATGTGCGTTACGACCTTGCTAAGGCAGATGTGGTAGTAGCTAAACTGGATGCCCATAATCAAGCGCTATTTTCCCAGATAAACAGACCAGTGGTTGGTCTTTTGTTTGATGATATAGTTGAAGGCATCAGGCTTTTTCGCAGGGAATTCAGCGGCAAGCTATGCCTTCAGATAATGTTTATTGATGCAAATAAAGATTTTGCCTCAGAAATGGCTAAAGTAGCAAGTTCTCTTTCACCTGACGAAGTGCAGCTTAACACTCCCTTGCGCCCCTGCGATGTTAAGCCATTAAGCCTATCACAAATGGCTTCCATTAAAGGTAACTTTGATAACTTGAAGAATGTGGTGACAGTTTACGAAGCGCCAAGACCTGAAGTTACGCCGCTGAATTTAGACGAGACTCTACGGCGAAGGCCAAAACTATGTTAAAAGTAGCTAAGAACCTCTGTTTGGGCTGTGGTTTATGCGCCCGAATTTGCCCTCAAGGAGCAATCACGATTATTGGGGGCAAGGCGGAAATAGACCCAAGAAGATGTAACTCATGCTATCAATGTCTCGATGCTTGCCCTCAAGGGGCGATTTTGGAAATGGTTGTAGTTTCCCCAAAAGAGCTGAGAAGCACCATCTCCAGCTTAAAACAGCAAACAGATGATATCCTTGCTAAACTAAACGCATTATGTTACTGCGAGGAGCGTGTGAGCCGAAGCCCTGAACGAAGTGAAGGGGGCAAAGCAACCTCAAAACAGGATGGAATAGATTGCTTCGATTTGCCCACAATGACAAGAGCAGTAGAGTTCTCTCACTGCCCCTTCGCTTCGGCTCGGGACAAGCCTCGTAGCCAACAAGATCAATACTCACCCCCCTAACAGGTGAACATTACCCACTCTGACTCTTCCTAGCCCCCTGGGCATTTGCCTCTGCCAGGCATTCCTCTGCGTGGCGTCTGGAGGTGGCAGGCAAGCCCCTCATCATAAATTGAGGGGAGAAGGCGAGGAGGGAATAAGGGATATCTGGATTGAGGTAGGCAACACGGCGACAAAGTCTTTTCGAATACAATCAAGGCGCAGTCCTAGTATTGGAGAAATAAGGCGGGATTCCTTGCCACAATGCTGGCATCGAACAACTGACTAGGGACTATAAAGCTACCACTGCGAGGGCCACACTAGCCCCATCATACTCCTTAACGGAAACCAACTCTGGGCTGCGTAACCTGTGGCCGCTCGACTACTGGCGTTAGTGGAGTGGAAACTAATCTATTTCCCCTGGAAGTGCGGCTGTCTTTTCTCTTTAAAAGCGTTAACAGCCTCTTTGCAGTCCTCCGTCTGAAAGCAGAGATTCTGAGCATAACTCTCAAAGTCCAACTGGGCATCGTAGTCTCCGCCTATTGCCCGATATATGCCCCGTTTAATTAATTCTATAGCCACTGAAGGTCCTCTAGCTATTCTTGAGGCTAATTCATTAGTGACTTGCACCAAATCATCGTGAGGGACAACCTTAGTTACTAAACCAATTCTCTCAGCCTCCTTGGCATCGATAATGTCTCCAGTAATGGCAAGCTCAATCGCCTTATCCAGCCCGATTGTCCGCGGTAACAAATAAGTCCCTCCGACATCAGGTATTAATCCCATGTTCACCCAAACTGCGCCAAGTCTAGCCTTATCCGAAGCAATGCGGATATCGCAAAGCAGCGCCCAAGAAAGCCCCGCTCCAACAGCAACACCGTTTATAGCAGCTATCGTTGGTTTACCCAAACGATGAAGAGCGGAACCAAAATATCCTACAGGCTGAATCATTTCTCTACGGGATTTCTCCAATCGTCCACCCCCCACCCTTGTCGCTAACCGACTCTCTACATCCGTACCAGCACAAAAGGCACGCCCCGCACCAGTGATAACTAAAACTTTGACATTATCATCGGCTGTGACCTCGTCAGCTACCTGACATATACCATCGTACATAGTAGTAGTACAAGCATTCATTTTATCCGGACGATTAAAGATTAGTGTAGCAACTCCATCCCTAACAGAATAAATTAACTCTTCGGTCAAATTCGCAAGCGCCATTTTCCCTCCTTTCAAATTTAGTGAGTAATTATAATTAATTTGGGCCAAGTAGTCAAACTAAGATTCTAGCCCAAAATAGAACCAATAAACTCCCTCTGCCCCCGAACAAACTCCTCTGCAGGCATTTCCCGTTTGCCCTCTAGCTGGATTTGACAAAGTCCTAAGACGCTCTGCCCCGCTACTACCCCAACTTTAGGCGGCTCCGACAAGGCTATTATCTCCCCTAGCTTTCCTTCTGCTGTGCTACTAACAGGGGTAGCCTCATGAATTTTAAGCCGCTTACCCTTCCACCAAGTATAGCATCCCGGCCAAGGATTGTAGGCTCTTATCTGCTGCCAGAGCTCCACTGCCGCGAGATGCCAATCTATCTCTCCATCCTCACTGGTTACTAGCTTACTATAAGTAACCAGTGACTCGTCTTGAAGCTGTGGCTCAAGCTTGCCCCCAAGCCATTCAGGCAAAGTTTCCAGCAAAAGCTCAGCTCCTATACTAGCTAGTTTGGATGTAAGGGAGCCAGTAGTGTCCGTAGAGGAAATGCCCACCTCCCGTTGAGCTAGAATCGGTCCGCTATCCATCTTCACATCCATCACCATAATAGTAACACCCGTAATTTGGTCTCCACAGAGAAGAGAGGCTGCTACTGGAGACGGACCTCGATGCTTAGGCAGTAATGAAGGATGAACATTAAGACAACCAAATTTAGGCAAAGACAATATCTCTTGGGGGAGAATATGACCGAAAGCAGCCACTACAATTAGCTCGGGATTAAAGCTAGCCAATTCCTCCACTGCTTCCTCTGTCTTAAGAGTCCTTGGCTGAATAACTGGGATGTTATGCTCCATAGCCAGCCTTTTCACCGGGGGGCAAACAATCTGCCGACCTCTACCAACAGGTTTATCAGGCTGGGTACACACAGCAACCACATGATATGGACTGTGGAGCAAAGAGTCTAATACGGGAACAGCAAATTGGGGAGTACCCATAAAACCGATGCGTACCATATCAGAAATATTTTTAATAATTCCTTTCATTATGTCAAAGATTGCCTAGAGAAGGTTCAAAATAATAGGTTAGAATATAACTTGATTTTGTATTCTTGACTTCTCTGCAGTAATCCTTTCCGCCATCCTTTTGGCACAGCACATAATTTAGTTTGGGGGTAAATTGGGGGCAACACAAGACATCTGGGAAAGAGCCTTAGGCGAACTTCAAATTCAGGTTAGCAAGGCAAATTATACCACTTGGCTTAGCAATACCCAAGGCTTAAGTCATCAAGATAACATCTTCGTGGTTAGCGTTCCCAACATTTTTGTGGCTGAATGGCTATCTAAGCGTCTTTACTCCCTGGTAAGGAATACTCTAGCCAATATTATAGGTAAAAATATCGATGTCCAATTTGTCGTTCATAATCAAGACCAATTACAAGCCCCTTCTCTAGCATATGCTAATCAAACCGATGGAGGGACGAGCAGCAAAGTTAGACGAGGTAAGTTTAATCCGAGATATACATTTGATAATTTCGTTGTTGGCGATTGTAATCGCTTAGCCTACGCTGCTGCTGTAGAAGTAGCTGAGAATCCGGGACACACTTATAATCCTCTTTTCATTCACGGCACTACGGGCCAGGGTAAAACTCATTTACTACATGCCATTGGGCATACAGCAATAAGCAATGGACTCCGAGTAGCCTGTACCAGTGCAGAACAATTCACCACTGAATTTGTTCTAGGCGTGAGACAAAAGCAAGTTGAAGATTTTCGCGGGAAATTCAGAAATATTCATATCCTTCTATTTGACGATATTCAATTCTTAGCCAACAAAAAACAGACCCTGCAATGTTTCTTCCACACCTTCAATGAGCTATATAGCAATACCTACCAAATTGTCATCACCTCTGACCAGCCTCCTAAAGACATGACAATGCTTAGCAATAAGCTAAGATCACGCCTTGAATGGGGCCTTGTTGTCCCTGTCCAACCACCAGATTTCGAGACACGCCTGTCTATCTTGCGAGCTAAAGCAGAGGCGATGCTCACACCAGAACTAGAGAAGGTACTACAAATTATAGCGGAGAAAATGCATGGGAATGTTCGTCAAATGGAAGGTGCTTTAGCATATCTAACAGCCCAGGCTAAATTAAGCGGGGTTGAGATCACGCCGCAAATAGTTAACAGGTTATTAACAGGCACGACTGGTAACCACGACACAAAGTTAATAATACACACGGTGGCTAACTATTTCGACCTCCCCACAGAAGAGTTACCTGGCAGAAAGAGGGACAGAAACATTGTTTTAGCCCGCCAAATTGCGATGTACCTTATGCGGGAAGAAAATAATTACTCTTTCGCCCAAATAGGCAAGGAATTAGGTAATAGAAATCATGCGACTGCGATTCATGGCTATGAAAAAATAGCCAGTGAAATAAATATCAACCACAAGCTACATGACCAAATCGCGGAGATTAAAGAGACAATTAATTCTAGTAAGATGGCTACCTATTGTGAATAACTTGTTAATTTGAGCACCTATACTCGTGATGCCACCTCCTGGTGTTTATATTTTATCTAGCTATCTACTCAATCCACCAAATTTACACTACCATTAGCATCATTAGAAGTATACTATATAACTTTGAGGTTATTAGATAGTTAATGATAATAGGTAGCAAGGGAATTATGGTGAGGGGAGGGTTTGGGGGTGATGGCCTCGTTAGCTTTCGACATGAGAAATATATCCCTTTTGGGGGTCCGGATGGTGGGGATGGTGGTGTAGGTGGGGATGTGTTTATAATGGCTGAGCCCAGGGCGGATGATTTGGGTGTACTGAGACAAAAGAAGGAATTTATAGCTGAAAATGGTAATCAGGGTGGTAGCGGGCAAAAGCATGGCAAGAAAGGGGAGGCTCTAATTATTTTAGTGCCGCTGGGGACTATGATTTTTGTTGAAGGTTCTGAGCCCTTCGTTCCTTTCGCTGATTTAACTACCCCAGGGCGAAAGGTTTTGGTGGCAAAAGGTGGCCGTGGAGGGTTGGGGAATACTCGTTTTGCTACAGCAGTAAATCAAGCTCCTGAAATAGCCAGTAAGGGAGAACCAGGTGAGGAGCGGCATATTATTCTTGAATTCAAGCTCATTACTGATATCTGCATTATTGGATATCCCAATTCAGGTAAGTCTACTTCACTAGCTGCTATATCGCGGGCTAGACCCCAAATAGCTGATTATCCCTTTACTACACGACAGCCGATTTTAGGAGTTCTGAGCCAAAGCCTCAAAAGAGATTTTGTTATTGCTGAAATTCCTGGCATTGTTGAAGGTGCTCACAGTGGCAAGGGGTTAGGGAATGAGTTTTTACGCCATGTGGAAAGGACTAAACTTCTGATTTATTTAGTGGACGGCACTTCGCCAACCATTGCGGATGATTTAAGAAAACTAGATAAGGAGCTAGAGTTATATAAGCCTGGTTTGCCTCAAAAGCCGAAAATTGTGGCGGTAAATAAAGTGGACTTGCCCCAAGTTCAAGCTCGCTTGTCGGATATCAAGCAAGCTCTTAATAAGCTCGAGGTGCCTATTTTCTACATTTCGGCAGTTAGTGGACTGGGTCTGATGGAGTTAACCCGCAAAGCTATGGAAATGGTTGAGCAAGCCCAAGATGAAGAAGTTAGCGTAGGGGAGGGGCTTGCCCCCCCCCCTACCTTTATGGTATTTCATCCTAGACCTAAAGGTATGCTAAATCCTAAGCACGAAATCCGAAATGCTAAACAATATCGAAGCACTAATGACCAAAACTTATCCTCGAACGAAGTGAAGGATTCAAAACAAGGAAAGTTTTGATATTTAAATTTAGGTATTTGGAGATATGATAGGCGTTCTTGGTGGCACATTCGACCCTATTCATACAGGACATCTTATTTTAGCTGAGGAAGCAAGAATAAAGCTAGAGCTAAGTGAGATTCTCTTTGTGCCTGCGGGGCAGCCGTGGTTTAAACAAGACCGAAGTATTACTGCGGCAACCCACCGAGTAGGGATGGTGCGGCGCGCTATAGCTTCTAATCCCTACTTTAAGCTTTGTACCCTCGAAGTAGAGCGCCCTGGTCCCTCTTATACCGTAGATACTATAACAATACTTCAGGAGCAGATAGGTGCCGAAGCAAGTATTTTCTTTATTCTTGGTCGTGATATTTTGGCTGACCTGCCTTTGTGGAAGGAACCGAATAAATTGGTTCAAATATGTCGTCTAGTGGTTGCCCCCAGGTTAAGCTCAAGCTTATCGGATTTAAAATCTTTGGAACAGTCCATACCCGGGGTGCGAGATAACATTATTCAACTGGATATGCCTGTATTCGAGATTAGCTCTTCAGAAATTCGAAAGCGTGTAGCTCAGGGGTTGTCCATTCGTTACCTGGTGCCTGATGAAGTGGAGAAATATATCATAGAGCAAAAGATATATCTGACATCTGACAGATAATAGCTAACGGCTAGATATCCAGGTTCCGCACAGTTTGAGCGTGGGCCTGGATGAATCTTCTGCGGGGTGGGACTTCATCGCCCATGAGCATATGAAATGTTTGGTCTGCGGCTATAGCATCTGCTACTTCTACTTTAAGCAAGGTCCTGCTGGCTGGATTCATGGTTGTCCCCCATAGCTGTTCGGGGCTCATCTCTCCTAGCCCTTTATACCTCTGAATTTCTAATTTGTTTCCTTCTAGTTCTTTAATTTTTTCTTCCTTTTCCTGGTCGGAGTAAATCCAGAATTGTTGTTTGCCTGCCTTGATGCGGTAAAGGGGTGGTTGAGCGATGAAGAGACAACCTTGATCAATTAGCTCTACCATATGACGGTAAAAGAAGGTAAGGAGTAAAGTGCGAATATGTGAGCCATCAACATCGGCATCGGTCATGATAATTACCTTATGGTAGCGAAGTTTAGAAAGGTCAAATTGTTCGTCGCTACTCGCCTTTAGCGCTGTGACGATGGCTCTTAATTCTTCGTGTCCTATAATCTTGTCCTTAGTAGCTTTCTCCACATTAAGTATTTTGCCTCTCAGGGGGAGAATAGCTTGGAAGCGGCGGTCCCGCCCTTGTTTAGCTGAGCCGCCGGCTGAGTCACCTTCAACTAAATAAATCTCACATAGTGTGGGATTTCTCTCAGCGCAATCGGCTAATTTTCCTGGCAGAAGCGATGTCTCGAAGCCAGTCTTCTTAAACACAAGGTCACGAGCCTTGCGTGCTGCCTCTCTAGCTTTGGCGGCAATAAGACACTTCTCTATAATTGCTTTGGCTGTGTCTGGGTGCTGCTCAAGATACAGGGACATTCCGGTTGCCACTGCAGACTCAACCTGACCTTTTACTTCGGGGTTTCCTAGCTTTGCCTTAGTTTGCCCTTCAAATTGAGGCTGGGGTAGTTTTACGCTGATGACAGCCACTGCTCCCTCTCGCACATCATCACCGGTTAAGTTAGGGTCAGTGTCTTTTATGAGTTTATTATTCCGGGCATAATCGTTAAGAACGCGAGTTAACGCTGAACGAAAGCCAGTAAGATGGCTGCCCCCATCTCTAGTATTGACACAGTTAGCGAAGGAGAAAGTGGATTCTGTGAAGCTATCGTTATATTGCAGAGCCACTTCAATCATAGTGCTATTTATCATAGAGGAAAGATAAATAGGGTCGGGGTGGATAACTGCTCTATTTCTGTTTAGTCGGCTGATGAAGCTAGCTATGCCCCCTTCAAAGTAAAAGGTTTTCTCTCGATCGACTCTCTCATCTTTAAGAGTAATTTCCACTCCTTTATTGAGGTAAGCCAGTTCCTTTAGCCGCAGAGGAGTCATATCGAAATCGTAGATAGTGTCTGGGAAGATTTCTTTGTCAGCAAGGAAAGTAATTGAAGTGCCTGTATCTTGGGCATCGCCGATAATCGCTATCTCTCCTTGGGGAAGGCCTTGCTGATATTCTTGACGGTAAATTTTTCCCTGGCGCTTAACTTCAGCTTTAAGCCATGAGGATAAAGCATTTACTGCTGAAACACCAACGCCATGCAAACCGCTAGATACAGTGTAACTAGAGCCACCGAACTTAGCTCCTGCGTGTAGGTGGGTCATTACTGCTTCTAAGGCTGTGATATCCAGTCCCGGGATGGTATCGGTAGGAATGCCCCGTCCATTATCAACCACAGTGACGCTGTTATCGGGGTGGATTGTTACCTTGATTTGATTGCAGAAGCCAGCCATGGCTTCGTCTATGCTATTATATACTACCTCGTAGAGAAGCTGGTGCAGTCCTTGTCGGCCGGTATCCCCGATATACATTCCAGGACGTAAGCGCACAGCCTGGATTTCATCTAAAATCTGAATATCTTCGGCAGTGTATTCATTCAATCCGCTCTCCTTATTGAATCCTGTATCACCCTGGGGTTGGACTGAACTGTTGTTTATTTCATCTTGTGGCATAATTAGAAATTGCCCCGGAAGACGCAGATTTAGTTTCTTCCTTATGGCTCATAGCAATATGTAGTTATTATAATAGCATATTTGTGGCCAGCGAGTATACTTTAGCGGCTCTGAGGTATAGTTAAGAGTTGGCAGGGAAAGTCCCAGATAGCTAAGTGGGTGCTTAATAGGGAATTTAGAGGGTAGAGAAAGAGCAGCAATGACTTGAAGGTGAAATTGCTTGCACTTCTCTAGGCAGTTTCACCCTGTTTAAGCGCTGTAATTATTTCAGTTTGGGGAATGGCTTTCTGTTCTCCGTTCCTCATATCTCGCAATATTATGGTTCGGTTTTCCATCTCCTGTTTACCTATAATGATGGTGTAGATAGCGCCTAATGCATTGGCCTGTCTTAGCTGTGCCTTCAAGCTTTTATCCCCTGTGGCTTCAATGACAGCGATTCCATTCTTCCGTAAGGCAGAGGCAAGCTTTGCTGCTTCAATTTTAGCTTCTTCTCCCAAGCAGGCAATAAAAGCAGCAGGCGTAGGGAGAGAGGGAACGGCTATTTTTTGCCTTTTTAAGTTTAGTATTAACCTCTCTATACCAGCAGCGAACCCAACTGCGGGGGTAGGCTTTCCTCCTAATTCCTCAATGAGGTTGTCATAGCGCCCGCCCCCGCCGAGTGCGCTCTGTTGTGTTCCCTCCTCTTGAGGTTCAATCTCAAATACAGTCCTGGTGTAGTAGTCTAAGCCACGCACCAATCTATGATTTAATTGGAAGGTGATACCCAGTGCTCCTAAGTATTTTTGCACGCTTTGGAAATGTGCTTGGCATTCTGGACACAGATAATTTACAGTTTTTGGTGCCGTCTCGGCTATCTTCTGGCAGGAGGCCTTTTTGCAATCAAGCAAGCGTAAGGGGTTTCTGACTAACCTAACTTTGCAGTCGGGACAAAGTTGCTCCGTATAATCTGAGTAATGCTCTTGTAATGCTTCTACATATTTAGGTTGGCAAAGCTTGCAACCGATGCTATTAAGGTTGATGGAGAACTGAGAAAGACCTAAGGAGAAGAAAAATCGTTGTGCCATTTCTATTACTTCGGCATCGAGAGCGGGGTCGGCACTGCCTATAGCTTCGAAGCCAAACTGGTGATGCTGACGGTACCTTCCCGCTTGAGGGCGTTCGTACCTGAAAGCGGGACCAATATAATAAAGCTTTACCGGCTGAGCTAAGTTAAACAGTCCGTGCTCCAGGTAAGCTCGGCAAACTGGTGCTGTTCCCTCTGCCCGTAGAGCCAGTTTTTGCCCCTTTCTATCTTCGAAGGTGTACATTTCCTTGTCAACAAGGTCTGTCCCTCCAGCCACAGCGTGGGTGAATAGCTCCGAGTCTTCGAATATCGGCGTACTAAGAGGCTGATAGCCATAAAGCTGACATAAAAAAGCGACCTTGCCTTCCACATATTTCCAGTAGGCTTGCTCTTGTGGCAGAATGTCAAATGTGCCTCGGGGTGCTTTATACAAGGGGATCCTCCCTTCCGTAGTTTTTATTTTTTAGTTTACCACATTTGTTAGGAGGTCGTTTAGCAGCCTGACTGTAGGCTCTGGGTGACAAAACAAACAACCTTTTTGTTAATTTGCCTTACCTTTGCTTCTGCGTTATTATGAAACTAGTGACATGGATGCTAATTCGCTTATAGCAAAGGCTAGTGAATACCTACCCGATGAGGGCGTAGCTCTGACTAAAGCTGCTTGTGAATTTGCCGCGCGAGCGCACCAAGGGCAAATGCGCAAATCGGGAGAACCTTATTTAGAGCACCCTTTACATGTAGCCATGACTCTGGCTGAGCTTCGACTTGATGCTGATACTATAGCTGCTGGCTTGTTACATGATGTTCCCGAAGATTGCGGTATAGCATTAAATAAAATTGAGGCTGACTTTGGTCCCCAAGTAGCCAAATTGGTTGACGGCGTTACTAAGCTGAACAAGCTTACAAGTCGGAGTGAAGAGGGGGATGTTAAGTCGGAGTTTCAGGCTGAAAACTTACGCAAGATGCTTCTAGCTACGGCGGAAGACTTACGGGTAGTGTTAATTAAATTGGCTGACAGGCTGCATAACATGCGCACGCTAGGAGCTTTACCTGTGAAGAAGCGTCGTGCCATTGCGCAGGAGACCTTAGAGATATATGCTCCTCTAGCCCACCGTTTAGGCATAGGGAGAGTGAAATGGCAATTAGAGGATTTAGCCTTTCGTTACCTGGAGCCACGCCAGTATCATCAGGTTGCTCATTTGGTAGCGGGAAAGCGAGCGGAGCGAGAAAGCTTCATAACTGAGGTTAGCCAGATGCTATGCCATGAATTGGACAAGGTGGACATAACGGCTAAGGTTTTTGGTAGGCCGAAACATGTTTACAGCATCTGTCAAAAGGTGGACAAATACGCCGCACAAGGCAAGGATTTTAGCGATATTCACGACCTTTTCGCCTTGCGTGTATTAGTGAACTCAGTTACAGATTGCTATAAAGCATTAGGAGCAATCCACAATTTTTGGCATCCTATGCCTGAGGAATTCAATGACTTTATTGCTAATCCCAAGGATAATGGTTATCAATCGCTACATACTACAGTAATGTGTCAAGGCAAAACTCCGTTGGAGATACAAATTCGGACACTTGATATGCATCGGATTGCTGAATATGGAGTGGCGGCTCATTGGCGTTATAAAGAAGGGGAAAAGCAAGATGCTGATTTTGCTAGCATGGTAGCTTGGCTACATCAGCTTGGCGATTGGAATGAGGAGTTAGACAGCGAGGAGTTTCTGGAGTCTGTTAAAACCGATGTCTTTTCGGACCGAGTGTTTGTTTATACTCCCAACGGCGAGATAAAAGACTTGCCCAAGGGTGCCACCTCCCTGGATTTTGCCTTCCGTATTCACACAGACCTGGGTTACCGTTGTATTGGAGCGAAAGTGAATGGACGGCTGAAACCTTTCAGCTATGCTCTTAAGAATGGTGATGTAGTGGAGATTATAGCTAGCAAAGGTGGCAAAGGTCCTAGTCTGGATTGGCTTAATCTCGAGCTCGGCTATGTTAAGACTTCTCATGCTCGGGGCAAAATTAGACAATGGTTTAAAAAGCAAGAGCGAAGCCAGTGCAGCGAAACTGGCAAGCAACTTTGGGATAAGGAGAGTAAGAAATTAGGCCTCAGTCTACCCAGTGTTGACAAGGTAGCACGTCTACTTGACTACCACAGCCCAGATGATTTTTTTGTTGCTCTTGGCTCTGGTAGCATAAGCCCTTCCCAAGTGGCGATTAAACTAGGTGAGGACTTGGAGCCAGCCGGAGGAGCAGTTGAAATTTTGCCTCCACGGAAGCTTAGCCCTATAGGTGTTAAAGTGCTGGGTGTGGGTGATTTGCTTACTCGCTTGGCTGATTGTTGTCATCCCTTGCCCGGGGATGAGATTATCGGGTATATTACTCAGGGTCGAGGTGTCACAGTGCATCGTAGGGATTGCCCTAACATTATTAATGAAGAGGAAAGGGAAAGACTGGTCAATGTGGAGTGGGGCAATGTGGAGCAAGTTTATCCTGTAACTATTCAGGTCAATGCCTGGGATAGAGTTGGCCTTGTGCGGGATATTAGTGCTATTATAGCTGAAGAGGGAGTAAACCTCAGCGAGGTTAATATGAGTAATCAAGGCGATAATATAGCTTTATTGTATTTTACTGTGGAAGTGAGAGATGTAGCTCAACTAAGTAAAATAATGTCTAGAATTTATTCAGAGTGGAATGTAATAAGCGTAGTAAGGAAAGGAGAAGCCTGATGCCAAGAAGTAAGTCAGTTAGCAAAACAGCCCGATTAGCGGAGAGAAAACGATTGAGGAATCGCTCAGTGCGGAGTGGCGTTAAGACGCGTATAGCTAAAGCAGAAAAGCTAGCTACCTCCAAGAGTGAGTCGGCAGATGCTGGGAGCTATCAGCTAACAGCTATCAGCTCGATAGATAAAGCGGTAAGTAAAGGAGTTTTCCATAGAAATAAAGGTGCCAGGCTCAAGTCACGATTGATGAAGAAGCTGAGTGCCGGTACTGCAGTGAGCCAAAGCTCTGACTCTGAGCAAGGTAAAGGGGAAGTGGCAGAGGCAGAGGCAGAGGCAGAGGCAGAAGAGCAATCTTAAGGAAGCGGAAGTTGATGTTTAATTTTGCGTTAGGATTTCGCTAATAGGGTATACCAATCGGGGTATTTAGGATTTCTTCCCAGCATCACTTCAGTGAAGAGTTTTTGTAGTTCAGTGGTTATTTTGCCAACCTCACCTGTGCCTACCGGGCGGTGGTCAACTTCTACAATAGGTGCTATATTGGCTGCGGTGCCTGTGAAGAAACACTCTTCAGCCAGATAAAGCTCGCTTCTATCCACTTGCCGCTCAATTGTATCTACGCCTAACTCATTTTTGGCTAATTTTATGACCGTATCTCTGGTAATCCCTAGAAGAATATTGTCTGAAGGAGAAGGTGTGACCAGGTTTCCATTGCTAACGAGAAAGATGTTCTCTCCACTGCCCTCAGAGACATGTCCATCATAGCTTAGCAATATTGCTTCATCAAAGCCATTTTCCCAGGCCTCGGTTTTAGCTAGAGCGCTGTTTACATAAATACCGCAAATCTTGCCTCGTGCTGGAATCATGGTATCATCGACACGGCGCCATGAAGAAGTGCAGCAGCGAGCGCCTTCTCCTCCAAGATAAGGGGGGAGCGTAGTCACGATGATAAGAAAATCGTCCTCCAAATCGTGGAGGCGAACCCCCACAGTTTCAGAACTTTTGTAAGCTAAGGGGCGAATATATACATCTTCGTGATAGCCGCTTTTTCCCACAAGCTCTACGGTCAGTTGGCACAATTCGTCAGTGGAGTAAGGAAGGTGTATTTTTAGGATACGGCAGCCATCAAGCATGCGTTTATAATGGTCTTCGGGTCTGAAAAGGCAAAATCTCTCTTGCTCGCTATCCCAGTTAGCCCGAATACCCTCAAAGCAAGCGGTGCCATAGTGAAAGGCATGCGTTAGAATTCCGATTTTGGCTTCAGATAGCGGCAGGAATTGTTTATGGAAAAAGGCATAAGGTGGCATTTCTTTCCCTCCTTCTCACTTTTCCGCATAAGTAACTGTAAGCGTGACTACTGTCCACCGAATGTAGTCATTCGCATGGTCAGCCTTAGTTTGATCTCGGAAGCTAGCTTCGAATTGCAAGTGGATACTATACTCAGAGGTGATTAAGGCGCTCTCTACCTCGCGGGTTACGTCTACGACCGTTGGCGGTTCCCTCATAACTGCAGCCGAGGCTCGCTTTGCTAGCTTATATTGTGTTGTATCATAATCTGGTAATCGTCCCTGTTCACCGCGAACGCGGTATAAGCTTAGACCACCAAGTCCTTTACTCTTGTCGAAAGGCTTACCAGGTACTTCCCCTGTAGTGAAGGTGAGTTTGGCGTCTTTTACATCGGTACCCTTTAACTGAGAGACATCGAAGCCAAAGAAAGCGCGGTAACCAACATTCCTGTCATCATCTCCAGCCACCATTTTGGAGGTATCTTTATCTTTGGTGGAGGATACATTGCCGGTTTCGTTGCGCAGTAGATTGAGGGTCACGGTCTTTATGGCTTGACGCGCCGTAATTGATACACTCTCTGTATTTTGACCGCCTTTGCCATCATTAACTATAACTGAGATGGTAAACTCTCCTTCTTTATCTGGTGCTGTCCAGGTGACCGTATCGCCCACCCCGGTGATGCTGCCATCAGTGGCACTCCAGCTATATTCGAGCTCAGCACTATCAGGGTCTTTGGCAACACAGATAATCGTCGATTTGCCGTTGGGTAGGACTATATCTGGGCTGGCATCCAGACTCATTATCTCTGGGTCAAAGTTAGTCACTACGCTTAGTGTCATAGTCTCTTGTGTGATGCCCCCTTTACCATCTGTAACAGTAACTTTGATGTCATAATCTCCTAACTTCTCTGGAGCTATCCAGGAGACCACCGGTGTTCCCGTTCCGCTGAACTTGCCACCTGTGCATGACCACTCGTAGTTTATAGCATCACCATCTGGGTCTTTGGCATCACAGCGAAGTTCTGTGATGCTCAAGGGGTAAACTTGCATTTGCGCGGATGTCAGACTTGAGATTACTGGCGCTTGGTTGCCCCCAGGCCCTGGTTGTGTCGGTTGGTTGTCCTGACCTGGACCACAGGCGCTACCCAACACCATCGCCGTAGCTAACATAGTTAAAATTGCCCCAAATTTTATTTTAGGTATACCCATTTACTCACCTTCCTATTCGATAAGTTAGCTAGAATTATATATAGCCGATACAAATTTTGCAATGGAATGCACTGATGCTCAACTCAGGTAACCTTGCCCTTGCCTGTCTTTATTGCTGAGGGGCCATATTTCCTGCGAATTTGGTCTACAGCTTTGTCCAGGCTCTCTGCCTTTTCTCTTTTGGGGTCAAACATGCGGAGCTGCTTTTCCTTGCCTGCCAGATTTGATACTTTGACGCCGATAAGCCGTAATGGTTTTCTTTTTTCTGCTAAAGCTTCGTTCAACAACTGCAGAGCCGTGGTGTAAATGACCTGATTAGTGTTGCTAGCTTGTCTTAAGGTAGTTTGGCGGGTGATTGTCCCGAAATCGGCATATCTCAGCCTTATAGTTACACAAGTTGCCCTTTTATCTTGGCGGCGCAGCCGCTCACCGACTTCCTGGCATAGTCGTTTCAGGTTAACTTCAAGGAAATGCTGCTCTAAGGTATCTTTAGCGAAGGTGACTTGCTGGCTAATGGATTTGGGTTCACCTGGTGCTTCTACCCTCCTATCGTCTATTCCATTGGCGTGGCTATGAATTACTATCCCAAATTTCCCGAAGTGTTTTTTAACTACCTCCAAAGGCAGTGCTGCTAGTTCACCAATAGTGCTTACGCCCATCTCTCTTAATGCCTGTTCCGTTTTCTCGCCCACCCCGGGCAATTTAGCTACAGGAAGGGGATTTAAGAAATTGCGCTCCTCTCCCGGTGTTATCTCTAGTGAACCAGCAGGCTTACATAAAGCAGAGGCAATTTTTGCCACCACTTTACAGGTAGCGATGCCCACTGAAGCGGTGAGATTAAGCTCTTTATGTATTCTTTCTTTTATAGCAAGCGCCAGTTTTTGGGGAGAGCCATAAGGCTCTTCACAGCCGGTAACATCGAGGTATGCCTCATCAAGTCCCAAAGGTTCGATGGAAGGAGAAAAATCAGCCAGAATCCTCATAAACTTGGTTGAAGCATCCTTATAGCGGAGAATATTGGCTTGTATAAAGATAGCTTGAGGGCAGAGGCGATGCGCTCTGGATAAAGGCATGCCGGCGTGGATGCCGAAAGGGCGTGCTTCATAGGAAGCAGAAGCCACTACGCCACGGCGCTCAGGGTCTCCACCCACAATTACTGGTTTTCCCTTCAACTCTGGGGCAAATACTTGCTCCACAGAAACGAAGAAGGCATCTAAATCAATATGGAAAATACAGCGAGCCACAAATGAAATTATAGAGTAGCTATAGGGAGCAAGCAATGGTTAATTATCTTTTTGAAGGCAGCTGTAGCTCTTTGTGGGAGCTAATCGCTTTTGGAGATTATTTCTTTCAGCCTTCTCTCAAGGGTGCTTTTACAAAGAAGCACCCTTCGCTGGCATTTGAGGCATTTTAGGCCGACATCGACGCCCACTCTTACCACTTCCCATTCGTAGCTGCCACAAGGGTGTGGTTTGCGCAGCCGAACTATGTCGCCGAGCTTTATATCCGCAGGCATTTTGAGGTCGTTTAGCAATTCCTCCTGTCATTCTGAGCAAAGCGAAGAATCTAGACCCTTCGCTAACGCTCAGGGTGACAAAATAAATGTTCTCATTTTGCTCTTTGACGGGAAGCTAAATATGAGTTAATCTGGTTTCGGATTTTCTCAGCCACATTTCTGGCTGCCAGGGCAAAATCTTTTTCCTTTGAGGCATAAAGTATCTGCCTTGATATGGCTATAATCGCCTTTTCTCCCTGGGCATCCGTTCCATAATTGACCGCTGAAGCCAAATCCCCACCCTGAGCGCCAATGCCAGGAATGAGCAAGGGCATTTCAGGGCAAATTGAGCGAACTTTCTTCAATTCTTCAGGGTAGGTAGCTCCCACCACCAGGCCAATATTCCCATAAACATTCCATTGTTTAGCTTTTTGCGCTACCACCTCATAGAGAGGAGAACCAGAAGGGCAAGGAAGGTCTTGAAAATCCGAGGCTCCCTTGTTTGATGTTCGGCATAAGGTGAATATTCCCTTATCGCGGTAGCTAATGAAAGGTTCTACGGAATCGAAGCCAAGATAGGGATTAATTGTAGCGGCATCAAAGCCAAAAGTGGAGAAAAGAGCCTTAGCATAGGCTTTGGCGGTATTGCCTATGTCACCACGCTTAGCATCGCCGATTATAGGAATATCACCAGGTATATATTCAATGGTCTTCTCCAAGATAGTAAATCCTTCCATTCCAAGGGCTTCGTAAAAAGCTAAATTGGGTTTATAGGCGCATACCAGGTCATGGGTGGCATCGATAATAGCCCTGTTGAACTCTAAGATGTTCGCCTTGGGCATAAGCTCTGGGTCAGGGTCAAGCCCAATACAAAGCAGGCTCCTATTTTTTCTGCTAGTATTAAACAGCTTATCAGTGAAGTTCATTATCTCTACTACTAGATGATACCAAAGAACGCAGACAAATTAAACAAAAGGCAATAAAGTGAATTATAGTCAGTCGGGGAAGTATCTCCATAGTTTTATTGATTATGAAAAAATTCCCGGCATATCTTACGCTTCCTCCGATTACGATTTAAGGCATATAGAAGAGCTGCTGCATCGAATGGGCGAGCCTCACCTGGTTGCCAGGACAATCCACATAGCGGGCACTAATGGGAAGGGAAGCGTAGCGGCTATGATTGCTCAGGTTTTGTCGGGCTCAGGATATAAAACAGGGTTGTATACCTCTCCCCACTTGCATACTCTAAGGGAGCGTATTAGAGTGGACGGAAGTTTGATTTCAGAAGGAGAATTCGCTGCTACCATGGCGGAAGTAAAGCCTTATTTTGAGGCAATAAACCGCGACCCTCTTTACCGGCAACTGACTTTCTTTGAAGCCTTGACAGTGCTGGCGTTTGCCTATTTCAAGAAGAAGCAAGTTGCTTTTCAAGTGCTTGAGGTAGGTTTAGGGGGCAGGCTCGATGCTACCAATGCGGCTAAACCTGAAGTTTGTATCATCACCCCTATTAGCCTGGACCATACTGAGATGCTAGGTGATAGCCTGACCAGCATAGCTTATGAGAAAGCGGGAATTATCAAACCTGGTGGCCAGGTGGTGCTCTCCCCCCAGCGAGAAGAGGTATCTCAGGTAATTAGCGATGTTTGCCGCCAGAGAGGAGCAAGCTTAGTTCAAGTAGGCAAAGATGTTACCTGGCATAAGATAACCGGCAACCTTTATCATCAATCATTCATCGTCGAGGGCAAGATGGGTACTTACCACCTTGCTATTCCACTTTTAGGCGATTACCAGATTGAGAATGCCGCCACTGCCGTAGTTGCTTTAGAACTTCTGGCACCTTCAGGCTTTGCTATCCCTTCCGAGGATGTTGCCCAAGGGCTTGCCCGAGTTGAGTGGCCGGGGCGATTCCAGATTCTGCGATATCGCCCTGTGGTGCTGGTTGATGGAGCTCACAATGTGGCATCAATGAAAAGGCTGGTCAGCAATATCAAAACATATTTCGATTTAGGATGTCGTTCTGAGTGTGTGAGCCGGAGCCCTGAACCCTTCGCTCCTTGTCATTCTGAGGGAGCGAAGCGACTGAAGAATCTCGCTCAGGGTAAACTCCGTGAAGGGGAAGAATCTCATCGCTCAGGACAGGTTCCGCGACCGAAGAATCTCCTCATTATTGGAGCGTCCTGTGATAAAGACATAGCAGGAATGGTAAAAGAATTAGTTTCTCTCTCCCCTCAAGTTATAGCGACACGCTCTTCACATCCTCGTGCCGCTTCCCCCTCGGTTATAGCTGCAGAGTTCGCCAAACAAGACATTAAGCCCGAAATCACTGAGAATGTGACTCAGGCTCTATCTCAAACTTTACCTGTGGCTAATAAAGAGGATGTAGTCTGCGTTACCGGCTCTTTATTTTTAGTAGCTGAGGCTTTAGATTATTTTTCTAAAGCCTGAGTGGTTATAGGTGAAGCAAGGACTTCCTTGGGCAGCATGTCGCCCAGTATCTGCTGCAACGCCATAATGTGGCTGCATGTTCCCCATTGGGAGAAGAAATAACAAGTACAATGCCATTTTCCACTGGCATAACTTAGCTTATGGCTATCATTCTCTCCACGAAAAACAGCCGTGAAACCGGAGAAAGTGACACGGTCTGGTTCTTGAGCATACCTTTTAGCTTTTTCAATCTTCCCAATAATGCTGGATCTCATTCACATGTTCTCCTCAGTTGTTGATACAATAGTATACTCCATACCCGACAATTTTAGGAAATAACGGCTAGAGTATATAATATGTCTTGGTGGAAGTTTATGTCTTTATTTCGCTTGCTTGCTGGTCTGTAATTTTGCTTTAAGCTACTCTGGGGGATAAATCTGTGCGAAATCAATTTACCGATGCCTTGAAAGAGCATAATGCTGATTACGTTGAGGTTCACTTTGAAGAGAGTGAAACCACTCGCATTATTTGCCGAAGTGGCAGCTGGGAAGAAATAAGCAGGACTTGTAGTTCTGGTGGCAATATTCGAGCTTTGGTTAAAGGAAGTTGGGGGTTTGTTAGTTTTAATCATCTTGACAAGCTACGGGGAAAGGTGATGTTAGCGGTAGATGAGGCAAGGTTGGCCAGCGGAGAGGAGTTTGGATTTCCTGCGGCGGAGCCTGTGGTAGATACGGTAACCCAAGA
>JAUWQI010000012.1 GCA_030611085.1 Dehalococcoidia bacterium
AATACATTGAGATATTTTACAACCGGCAGCGTTTACAGGCTAAACTGGGATTCTTATCACCTGTAGCTTATGCCCAGAAATACTATGCCAGGCTGGTGGCAGCATGAAAGGTTTCGTGTCCATTATTGACATCCGACCTCATTCTGAGCGTAGCGAAGAATCTCGAAGTGCTCAAGACGACTTCTAGAGACTCTTCACTTCGTTCAAGGTGACAATTGAACATTCCTCATTGAAACTTAATTTTGCACTTTGTTGAAGCTGATGCTACAATGCTAACTGTATGTTGCTTAGCGCTCGGGCGATAAAAGGCGAGATTGCTAAGGGCAGGATAGTTATTGAGTCTCTGAATCCGGCCTCTATTCAAGTTTCTTTCCCGCATTTGACTTCTCTTGCAGGAAAGCTGTATGGTTCAACTGGTTTGGGAAGTAAATAGCAGGGGTAAAGTGGACCTGTGGCTACTATATATTGTGAGGATTTTATCAAGGAGAAGTAGATGTTAATGCCACCTACGGATTATATGGAATGCGCGCTCGGCTTAGCCAGATTGGCTATGGGTTATACCAGCCCTAACCCAGCTGTAGGAGCAGTAGTTGTTAAGGATGGACTCGCTGTAGGTACGGGATATACACAGCCCGCTGGTTCAGAGCATGCTGAAGTGATGGCACTTCGTCAGGCTGGGGATAAGGCACAAGATGCTACTATGTACGTTACTTTGGAGCCCTGTTGTTATCATGGGCGTACCCCACCTTGCACCCAGGCTATAATTGATGCTGGCATCTCAGAAGTTCATATAGCTTTGCTTGACCCAAACCCACTGGTTTCAGGGCGCGGGGTAAGCAAGCTAAATGAAGTTGGTATTAAGACCTATGTTGGGGCATATCAGCAAGAAGCTTACGAAATAAATGAGGCTTATATTAAGCATATTACTACGGGTTTACCTTATGTTGTGGCTAAATTTGCAATGAGCCTTGACGGTAAAATTGCTACCAAAACCGGCGACTCTAAGTGGATAACTAGTGAAGAGGCAAGGAAGTATGTACATACCTTGCGCCATACCAGTGATGCCATAATGGTGGGGGTAAATACTATCATTGTTGATAACCCTCGCCTCACTGCCAGAGGTTGTGGGGGCAGGGGCGGTATGAGGAAGACGCAGCCGCTACGTCTGGTTGTTGATAGTAAAGGGAGAGTGCCATTGAATGCTCATATCTTTGAGTCACCTGGGGGGGTTTTGCTTGCAGTGGCGGCACCTTTTGATGCAGAAAAAAGGGAAGAATTCACCCGGGCAGGTGCTGAAGTGTTGGAATTACCAAGTGAGGAAGACTTGGTAGATATTGAGGAGTTATTAAAGGTGTTGGGGAAACGAGGAGTAGTCAGTATTTTAGTGGAAGGAGGGGGCAAGCTTCTTGGTTCACTTTTTGACCATCACTTGGTAGATAAAGTATTAGCTTTTGTTTCACCAATTATCATTGGTGGCAAGAAGGGTAAGACTGCGGTGGAGGGGAACGGAGTTGATAGTGTAGCTGAGGCTTTGCAGCTTAATCAAGTTGGCACTAGGAGCTTCGGCGATGATATATTGGTTAGCGGATATGTGAAGGAAGCACAAACATAAGCACTCAGCATCTGGCTAAGATAAGAACTGATAGCTAATAAAGATAAATGTTTACCGGCATAATTGAGGAAATTGGTGTAGTTAGGGAAGCAAGCTCGAATTGCCTAACCTTTGAAGCTCATAAGGTGCTCAAAGGAACGAAAGCGGGTGATAGCATAGCTGTTAATGGTGTTTGCCTGACAGTTACTTTCCTGAGTGACCATAGCTTTGGTGTTGAGGTTATGTCTGAGACATTACGCAGCAGTAATCTTGGTGGACTTCGTTACGGTGACCGAGTAAATCTAGAGAGAGCACTGGTAGCAGGAGGGCGTCTTGGCGGTCATTTAGTATTAGGTCATGTTGATGATATAGGAGAAGTGATAACAGTAACTCCTGAAGAAACTGCGCGTATTGTAAGGATTTCGGCACCGGCTAAACTAATGCCCTATGTAGTAGCTAAAGGCTTTATTGCTGTTGATGGTGTTAGCCTTACCATTGCCGGCCTTGATGGTTTTTCCTTTACTGTGTCTCTGGTAACCTATACCCTGGAGCACACTACCTTGGGAAACAGAAGGCCTGGTGGCGCGGTTAATTTAGAGGTAGATATTATAGCTAAATATGTGGAAGGGCTCTTGCCTATCACTACGATGAGCCGAAGCCCTGAGCATAGCGAAGGAGAAGTGAGGCAATCAGGCTTAACCCTCGATTCTCTTAAGGAATACGGATTCGTATAGGGAGATTTTAGATGCTAGCTACTATTTCTGAGGCAATTGAAGATATAAGGGCGGGTAACCTTGTCATAATCATTGACGATGAATCTCGCGAAAATGAAGGAGATTTGGCAATGGCGGCGGGGAAAGTCACTCCAGCGGCCATAAATTTTATGGCTAAGTATGGCCGTGGGCTGATTTGTTTTCCTATTACTGGACAAAGGCTTGATGAATTAGGAATACCGCTGATGGTTCAGAATAATACCTCACAGCATTCCACTGCCTTCACGGTATCCATCGAAGCAAAGGATAAAGTAACTACCGGTATTTCTGCTTCTGACCGAGCGCAAACCATAAAAACAGTGTTAGACCCCAATACTAAGCCCGAGCATTTGGTTCAGCCGGGACATGTATTTCCCATTCGAGCTAGGGAAGGTGGAGTACTAGTAAGAGCAGGACATACTGAAGCCATTGTCGACTTAGCTAGATTGGCTGCATTCTATCCTGCCGGTGTCATATGTGAAATTATGAACGAAGATGGTACTATGGCGAGGTTACCCGAGCTTGAACTCATGGCCTCTAAGCATAATTTAAATATCATAACCATCGCCGATTTGATTGCTTATCGCCGTCGACACGAAAAGCTGGTGCAAAGAGTAACTGAGGCTAAATTGCCTACCAAGTACGGCGAATTTACTGCTATGGCTTATAAAAGCACTGTTGATGCTGCTGAGCATGTTGCTTTGGTTAAGGGTGATATATCAGGTGATGAGCCCGTGCTGGTACGTGTCCACAGTGAATGCCTTACCGGAGATGTCTTTGGCAGCCTGAGATGTGATTGTGGTGATCAGATTAGGATGGCGTTGCAAAGCATAGAGAAAGGAAGGCGAGGAGTTTTTCTTTATATGAGACAAGAGGGAAGGGGAATTGGGTTCCACAATAAGCTCCGTGCCTATGCTCTTCAAGACCAGGGGATGGACACAGTAGAGGCGAATATAGCTCTAGGCTTCGCTCCAGACTTAAGAGATTATGGAATTGGTGCCCAGATATTAGCGGATTTAGGTTTACATAATATTCGACTGCTTACTAATAATCCCAAAAAGGTAGTTGGACTAGAGAGCTATGGGCTTAGGATAGTGGAAACAGTGCCATTGATAGTTCCAGCCAACCCTTACAATGTCCGTTATTTGGAAACTAAGCAAAAAAAATTAGGACATCTTCTAGGTATAAAGGAGGAAATTAATGGCTAATCGCTATGAAGGGCTACTGTTAGGAAAAGGTCTCAAATTTGGCATAGTTATATCCCGCTTTAATGAGTTGATAACTACGAGGCTGCTTGAGGGAGCAAGAGATGCTTTGTTGCGTCATGGTGTTGATGAAGGGGATATTGATATTGCTTGGTGTCCAGGCTGCTTGGAAATTCCGCTTATAAGCAAAAAAATGGTGCAAAGTAATAAATATGATGCTGTGATATGCCTGGGTGCTGTGATTCGCGGTGGGACTCCACATTTCGAATATGTGTCCTCCGAAGTAAATAGAGGGCTTGGTAGAGTGAGCTTGGATGCTGGCTTACCGGTGATACAAGGTATAATTACTGCTGATAACCTGGAGCAGGCTATTCAAAGAGCCGGGACTAAGGAAGGCAACAAAGGCTTTGCCGCTGCAACAAGCGCTATCGAAATGGCAAACTTAATTAAGGTTATTCAGTGACTTTATAAACCTTGTCACCTCGCCTTATCCTATCAGGAACTTTTATGCCCACAAGGTCGCCAGACTTGCCCTCAGTAATATCAACTCGGTCAATTTGCATGGATTCTATAGCGAGTTCCATATCTGTGGTGCTGCCCTTAATATGAATTTTATCACCTATTTTCAAGACACCACTTAGTTCCACGCCGGCTACCACGGGCTTAGCAAAAAAGTCGGTCACCTTACCAATTTCCACTTCAGGCATTTCCAGACACCTCCTTTATAGAAATATATATCCTCCATCATTAAAAATCAACAACACTCTCGACACAAGCTCTTGACAAAAAAGGGAATTAGTTTATAATTTTGTTAGATATTTTTAACAATTATAGCCATGGCTAACAATTAGTATTAGGATGAAAGAAAAAGTGCCAAAAGGGTATAGCCCCAGTATGGAAGATTATCTCGAGGCGATAGCTATGCTTTGTGGGGGGAGGAGGGCAGCGAGAGTAAGTGAGATCAGCCGAAGGTTGAGAGTTAAGATGCCCAGCGTTACCTCTGCCGTGAAAAAACTTTCAGAGCAAGGACTCGTGGTGCATGAAAGGTATGGCTATGTGGAGCTTACCGCTGAAGGTGATAGGGTTGCCGAGGATGTGATTCGCCGTCACAAGGCATTAAGCCGCTTTTTTGCCGAAGCATTGGATATTAACCAGGAAGTGGCAGAGGAAGATGCTTGCAAGATGGAGCATGTCATCAGCCCGCTTAGCTTAGAAAGGGTGATTAAGTTCATAGAGTTTATAGAGGCATGTCCATTGGGAGAAACTAATTTCCCAAATAGGTATAAATACTATCTGGAGCATGGGGAACTTCCTGAAGAGTGTCTGGAGAGGGGGTTGAGGGAGAAAGAGTGAAGGAGTCAAAAAAATTTAGTGTCATAAAGTTAGCTAAAACTAACAAAATTTAATTAAGTTAGGAGAAAAATTGGAAAAGCCTATGCCTAGCAAAATGAATCATTTAACCAAGTTTACTGATTTCTCGGCTTCGTTCTATGACCTGATTTTTAGGATGTTTTGGTTGGGGCATGAAAGTGATTTCAGGGAAATGGTCGTTGATTTTATGGGTTTAACTGGCGATGAATCGGTATTAGATGTGGGTTGTGGGACAGGGATGCTGACTTTTATGCTCGCCGACAAGATGAATGGCAAGGGAAGCATGATTATTTCAGCAGGGAAATTGATGAAAGAAAGGAGGTGATATATGCCGATTAAAGCTTTGTATAAGACAAGCTAGGCAGGGGGTAAATGGCAATGATGCTAAGTCAAGTTGGGATTGGTGAAATGGCGAGGATTACAGTGGTTGAAGGGGGGCGAGGGTTAAGGCAGAAGTTGTATTTGAGAGGTCTATTTGAGGGCAAGGTGGTAAGGGTAATATCCAATTATGGGCCGGTGACGGTGGAGGTTGATAGAAGCGTTGTTGCTATTGGTCGGGGGATGGCACAAAAAATTGTAGTGGAGAGGAGTTAATTATGGAAAAGAAATTGTCCCAGATGAAGTATGAAGAGAAAGGCAGGATTAAGAAAATTGATAAGAGTCTAAGAGCACAGGTAGCAGGTATGGGGATTAGGGAAGGGAAGGATGTTGAGATGATGACCAGGCAGCCAATAAAGGGCCCTGTAGTGGTGAACGTAGATAGGTCTAATACATCTATCGGCCTTGGGCTAGCGGACAAAATCATCGTGGAGGTGGAGAGATGAGAAAAGTATTGCTGATGGGTCAAGCCAATGTAGGCAAATCCGTGCTTTTTAATCGTCTGGCTGGAGCGCATGTTACGGAGTCAAATTATTCCGGAACAACAGTCGATTTCGCCAAAGGGCGTATGCGACTTGACCACGAGGATGTTGAAATCATAGATGTTCCTGGCACCTTTTCCTTGGAGCCCAAAGATAGAGCAGAAGAGGTAGCAGCAAGCATGCTCAAAGAGGAGAAAGGTGCTTTAGTCGTATGTGTTATCGATTCTTCCAAGATAGAGCGGGGCCTCTACCTAACTTTGGAGGTCATAGAAAAGGGCTATCCAGTGGTAATCGCTTTAAATATGTGGGATGTAGCTAAGGGTGGCAATATAAAGGTAGATGCCAAGAAATTGGAGCAAATCCTCGGCGTACCCGTGGTGCCTACGGTAGCCACGAGAGGAGAGGGGCTGAAGGAATTGGCATTGAGGATGAAGAACGCAGTACCTGCCGATGTAGAAAAAATCATGAAAAATGTGGGGGTGAAAAGTGGAACTCACAATTGACCAGAGATGGGATTTAGTAGAGAGAATATCCAAGGAAACTGTAGAAGTTGGTGTCTATGAGCCTTCCTTGAAGGATGCCCTTGCTGATGTTACCGTCAGGCCAGCCACAGGGATACCATTCGCCATTGCAGTTATTTATGGTTTCTGGGCATTCTTCTGCGAGTTTGCCGGGACGCTGTTTACCGATGGCTTCTTTTGCAAGATTTTCGATGGTCATTGGTTGCCCTGGTTGCAAGGTGTCTTTGCCGGAACGCCCGCCTGGGTGTTTAACATTTTTGTGGGAGACCCATTAGCCGACAATTGCTTTGAAGCCTTTGGTGTGCTCAGTAGCGGGATTTTCCTTGCCATAGGTGTGGTTCTACCGGCAATAGTGGCATTTTATCTCATATTTGCCATTCTAGAAGATGTAGGGTACATGCCCAGGCTAGCAGTTCTCGTGGATACGCTACTGCATAAAATAGGTTTGCATGGCTATGCTATCGTGCCCACCATTCTTTCCTTGGGATGCAATGTTCCTGGTGTGACGGCCGTGCGACCCCTGGAAACGAGAAAGCAAAGGTTTTTGGCTATAGTTTTGTTGAGTGTTTTCGTTCCCTGTGGTGCTCAGATTGGCATCATGGAAGGAATGATTCCCGGCCTGATAGGTTGGGTTTTCCTCGCCTTGGTTATAGGTTATTTTGGTGTCGGCTGGGTAATCAACAAGATTGTGCCCGGCGAATCGCCAGAGATTCTAATGGACGTGCCACCATATCAAATGCCAACAGCGAGAAATATATGGGCGAAGCTCTGGACCAGGACATCAAAGTTCCTCACAGTGGCAGTTCCCTTTGTCCTGCTTGGCTGCGTCATCGTGGCTGTTTTATATATAACCGGAGCTATGGATGCCATAGCAAGTGGATTAAGCCCGGTGATAACTGGCGTGTTTGGGCTACCGCAGGATACGGCAGCGGCTATGATTGCAGGATTTCTGAGGAAGGATTTGGCTGTGGGAACAATCGGCATGCTGGCGGCAGGGGGGATGACAATAACCGTTTTTCAAGTATTTACCGCTGTGGTTCTGCTTAGCATATACTTCCCTTGCTTAGCCACATTTGCCCTGATGATAAAAGAATTGAATTGGAAGGAGACTCTAGGAGCTCTAGCTACTCTTATAGTGATGGTATTCGTTTATGGGGCAATACTTCACCTAATAGGATTGTCTGGAATAGGGAGCAGCGTTTGGGTTCCGCTGGAGTAAGTGAAGTTGCCTGATTTATCAGGCTTAATAAAAGGAGGTGACATAAAATGAGTAATAGAGCAGCAAAGTTTGGCAGCATATATTTTGGCGTCTTTGGCGCCATCGTATTGCTCTTCGGCATAGCAGGATTTGTAGTGATGGGGGTGTATGGAATGGAAGGTGTTACCTGGGGACCTTTGGAGATGTCGGGCATGTTCCTGATATGGGAAGCAATTATCCTTATCTCTGCTGGCGCTATGTACCTATCCAGCGTGTCCAAATTCGGGGAAGTTCGCCAGCTAGCAAAATCTGTAGCAGCTAGCATAATGATATGGATTGTTGCTGGAATGGCAATCTGGGCAATGATAGCCGGTTCCATTCCGGGAGGAGAAGAAGGTCCTTGGTTTAATCCTCCAGTGGATTTCATAGCCACTTATGCTCCGCCATATATGCCGGCAATCTTTTTGTTACCCTTCTCGCTGGCGATAATCTATTTTATTCGCAGCAGAAGAAGGAGTGTGACGGCATGATATAAGAAACTAAAAGCACCAGGGAGCTTAACACTTTCCAAATTTGGACTTTGGACGGTCGCTTTCGGAGGTTTTTCATCCCTAGTGCATTGTAAGTATAACACGAATTTGGATTTTGAAAAGCAAAATAAAGCTGCCGTTTAGTTGTCACCCTGAGCGATAGCGAAGGGTCTCTAGATTCTTCACTTTGCTCAGGATGACAGGCAGGGTTGTTAAATAAACTTAGTCAAGGTCAAAATGATGAAAGGAGGGCAAGAAATGAAGTTGTTAACACAGGTGGAGCCTGAAACCAAGGTGGTGGTTAAAAAAGTTGAAGGAGGTTCAGAACTCAAAACATCTCTTGGTGATCTAGGAATTGAAGAAGGGGTGGAGCTTACTTTGCTTGCTTCAGAACCGGTGCATGCCCACATAGGGCCTATTTCCTTAAAGGTAGCTGGTAAGGAGATAATCGTGAGCCAGGGGTGGGCAGACAAGATATTTGTGGAAAAAGAGGGAATGCTGCTTCCCCTCTTAAGGCTAGAAAAAGGAGATAAGGCAGTGGTTAAATCTATTGAAGCCGGGGGAGCCTTTAAGGAATGGATTTCCGAGCTGGGCATCAATGAAGGTGGTGAAGTGGAGTTTTTAACGCATATCCCTGATGAGACATTGGTTCTCAAATTAGCTGAGAAGGAGGTAAAAATGGGGCCAGGCAAGATGTCGAGGGTGTGGGTGGAAGTCGAGGGGAAGGTTATGCAAATCAATTACCTGGAGCAAGGCAAGAAAGCTAAAGTAACCAAGGTAACTGGCGGTACCCAGCATAAGCAAGAGATGGAGGAAGCGGGAATTAAGGAAGGGATAGAGGTAACTTTACTTGGAAGGGAAAAGGGTAAAGGGCTACCCAAAAGAAAAGGCAACTATGTGCTGGCGAAAGTAGGGGAGCAAATGATAACCATTGGTCGTGGCATGGCGGAAAAGGTTTTGGTGGAGTAGTAAGGAGTTAGATATGTCCTCACAAAAAAGAAGACTATGGGAATTTTATGGCCCTCTAGTCTGCCGTCTCATCGGGCTCACCTTCGATGAAGACCAACTGAACAAAGTTGTAAAGAAGCTGAGACCTAAGGATGTCCAACCACTGCTGACATCCCCGGAAGAACACGCGGTGTTGGTTGAAACCTGCGCCAATCAGAATGAGGTTTCCAAGTATGTAGAAAAGATACTGGAAAGGCAGTTTGAGCTATACCGAAAGTTAGTTGACGGAATAGGTCCAGAGGACATTTGTCAATTTATCGAAGGCGAAAGGGAAATTAACGGACTCAAAAATGTCCCTCTTCCTGCCCTAATTTGGTTTACAGTGCGAGGGCAGCATGAAAGGATAAATGAAATTGAAGCCAGACTTTTCTGCATTATTCACCACAAGGAACACCAAGCTTTAAGGTTCTATGACGCCCTTTCCAGGGAGCTATCTAATGGCAAGGTGGAGAATGTGCTGGAGGAATTGAGGGGGGCATTGAAATCGAAGGAAGAACTTCAAAAGAGATGTGAAAGGTCGGAGCGAAAAAGAGAGCAGTTAAAATTGGAAGTAGAAGCGATTAAGAAAGATAAATCGCAAGTCGCTCTGGCTTTGGCTGAGCAGGAACAGCTAAATGAGAGGCTAAAGAATGACTTGGAGAGGTTAGGTGGGCAGTCAGCTTTCGACCAAATCGAAAGCCTGAAGAAAGAAGTAGAGCTTTTGAATCAGGAAATCAAAACTCTGACTCAAGAATTGCTCCACCAGGAATATTATGGAGCAAGCTTCATGATTGATGAGTCTGCAACAGAAGTTTCCTGTCATTCTGAGCTTCCTCCATTGTCATTGCGAGCGGAGCGAAGCAATCCAAGAGACCCTTTGCTATCGCTCAGGGATGACATAGATAAAGAGCAAGATGGCCAGCTATCTCTTAAAGGTATAAAGGTGGCTTTTGTGGGAGGACTACAATCGCTTGTGCCTCATTATCGCCGAATGGTAGAAAACTTGGGCGGCGTTTGTGAGTATCGTGAAGGGTGCCGAGGGAGGAAAGAGGCGGAAAATCTTGTGGGCGGTGCCGATATAGTGTTTTGTCCCATAGATATGAACAGCCACGGTTGCTACCGCTGTATCAAAAGAGCCTGTAAGTTAACAGGCAAACCTTGCTGTTTCCTCCGCAACTCCGGCTTGAGGATGTATGGAAGGGGGCTGGTTGATTTTGCCAAGAGCTTAAGTGAGCAAAGAAATAGTGAAATAAAAAAATTTACGCTAATTAAGTTAGTTAGGACTAACAAAACCTAGCCCTTACAGCAGAAATATGAAGAAAAGAGGTATTTAAAAATGTCAAGAGCTATTGTGATTTATGGCTCAAACACTGGGAATGCAGAGGCATTGGCTCAGAGCGTGGCTTCGGGGTTTGAAGAAGGCGGCGTGGAAGTCACTATAAAAGATGTAGCTACGGCTAAGGGCGATGACCTGGCCAGCTATGATTTGGTTGTGCTTGGTAGCTCTACTTGGGATGGGTTACACGATGATTTTGAGGATTTCTACCAAAAAATGGCTGGTTTGTCCCTGGCAGGGAAGAAGGCAGCAGTATTCGGTCCGGGTGATAGTGCGAACTATCCCGACACATTCTGCGAGTCCGTAGACATACTCGAAGAACGGCTCAAACAATGTGGGGCTGATATGGTAACAGCGGCGTTGAAAATTGATAGGCCTATGGGAGAGGAAATGGATGAGGCTGCCAAGGAAGAAGCTAAGACATGGGCGGTAAACATAGCAAGAGCGCTTTAGAGAAATTTCTAATCGAGATATAGGAAGTTTTACTATGAGGAAGAGGAACTACCAAAAATTTATCATTGATTTTTGTCAGTATCAATTATTTGCGCAGCATATCTACGAATATAAAAAGAGGTTAAGAGACCTAGTTCTCTTTACCACAAGGATATCAAATAAGAGTGCGATTGAAGAGAGATTAAGGAAGGAAGGCATAGATTATTTTATCCAGGAGGTCAATGCAAACAAAGTAAACATCTTTTTTGGTGATAGAAGATGTGTAGATGTCATAAGGGAAATGAGATTTAACTCATTATCAGATTTAAGCGATGAGGAGGATTTTATCATTGGCATAATGTTGGGTTATGACAGATTGAAACAGTGTGAGCGCTATCTTAAAAGAAAACATAGCATGGAGTGGCTTTGGGTGGGGAGCGTGAAAGCTGGTACCTAGAGGAGAAACTCAAAGGAGAAAGAGCAAATTTGGATAGCATGCAAGTTCTAGCTGGAGCTTTGATTCTATCGGTGATTCACGGGGTGATGCCAGACTACTGGATTCCATTGGTTGCAGTCAGCAAAACCGAAAAATGGTCTCGCCGGGAAAGTTTATTAGCTACAATCCTCGTTGGTATCCCTCATACAATCAGCACTGTTGGGATTGGGATTATCGTTGGTCTAATCGGCTATAAGATTTCCTCCTCCTATGAAATGGTAGGAAGAATTGTTGCTCCTTCGATTCTGGGTATCTTAGGGCTTATTTATATATTCTTGGATTTTAAACGCCAACGCCAGCACAACTTTATAAAGATAGGCGAATTTTCGAGAAAGTCTAAATTTGCCGTCATAGCCCCTTTGGCTACTGCATTGTTCCTTTCACCTTGCGTTGCTATTGGAGCATATTATTTTGTAGCAGGCGGCTTTGGCTGGTTTGGTATCGCTATGGTTTCAGCTACATATCTAATTGTGACTGTTGGCACTATGATTCTCATGGTAAATCTAGGTCTAAAGGGAGTAGAAAGAATAAGATGGCATTTCTTGGAGTAGCATGAGAGGCTTGTTACCGGAATAGTATTAGTTATTTTAGGCATGTTCATTTACTTTGTGGAGATATAAGGGAGGTTAGAAAATGAACTGGAGAGAGGTATGGGGGAGAAAGTACAAAGAAAGAGCTAGTGCGGGCATTAAAACGGAACTTGGCTCAGAATATTGGGACAAAGTGGCGGAGGATTACTCGCAGTGGAATAAGTCCAACGACTATGAATATGGAAGAAAAGCGATAGAGGCAATGAAAGAGATAATAAATCTAGATTTTGAAGCTCTAGATATTGGGGCAGGCCCGGGAACACTGGCGATACCTTTTGCAAAAGCAGTGCTGAAAATGACTGCCATCGAACCTTCGCCGGTCATGCGCAAGTATTTGTTGAGAAATGCGAGAGAAGAAGGAATCCAAAATATCGAGGTAATGAACAGAAGTTGGCAGGAAGTCGATGACTTTGATATCAGGAAAAGGTTCGATATTGTCGCCTGCTCTCATCTCCTCTGGCAGTTCGCGGATGTTGATAAGCAACTTGAGCGGATGGAACACGCATCCAGGGGCTACTGCTACGTAGTTCATCCCGCTGGTGGGACAGACCCAATGGTTAAAGCTCTATGGACTGAGGTGATGGGGAAGAATTACGCAGGAGAAGTGGACCCAGACCTGGATGACCTGGTTTTTGTAATGCTACGCCAGAGGGAAATACTGGTAAATGTCAAAGTGATAGATTACACCACGAAACTACCAGTGGAGCAAGAAGTCAGGCTCATAGCACGTCTTCTGAGCAAACATGCGGAAGTTACTCCTGCCCTGATGGAGCTTATCGGGAAAAGCGTCTTAGGGAAGTCGCGAAATGGTGTGTATGAAACGAGAAGCAATGCAGTGGTGATGTGGTGGGAAATGCTCCCAAGTGAATAACAAAGAAGTGCCAATGAGCATGATCGTTCGAAAATTTTATATAGGAGGTTAAAAATGCCGGGAAGCGAAAAGGAATATAAGTATTGGGGCGAACGTGCCAGCACACACGATAATGACTACCTCTACATAACCGGACCTACAATTAACCGAGAAATAAAGGAGTGGCTCATACTTCAATTTGAGGTTACTGATATGGTTTTAGAATTGGGCTGTGGCTCGGGGGGCTTTTCAGAAATGATTGCCGACAAAGTAAAGCACCTGACGGCGACAGATTTGGCTCCAGAAATGGTTGGGAAGGCTAAGGGGAAGCTAAGTCAGTTCGGTAATGTAGAAGTCCAGAAAGAGGATTGCTATAACACTTCATTTAAAGATAATACCTTCGATGCTGTTCTAATGGTGAACTTACTTCACATTGTGAAAGAGCCGGTCACGGTTCTGGAAGAAAGTCGTAGAGTTCTAAAGGATGACGGAAGGGTGGTAATAGTGGATGTTACTGGATGTGGGATGCCCTTTTTATCAAAGATGGCTCTGGGATTTCGTTATATGAAAAAATGGAGTCGTCCCGCGCCGTATAGCAGAAATTTTGCTCCTGGGGAAGTCACCAAAATTGCTCAAGAGGCAGGTTTTATGGTTGAAGAATTAAACCTAATTGGAAAGGACACCAAGGCGGTATGTGTAACAGGTCGGAAGACGATGAGTGAAGATATGCAGAATGAAAGTTAATAACAAAAGCTTATCCCAAAAATTGACCGAAAAATTTATATGGCTTGGTTCAAAATATAGCCATCCTCCTTATCATAAACGGCTTATGAAGGAGGTATTTTCCCTTGTGCTTGGTAAAAAAGACAGGATAATCGACATCGGCTGTGGGGCAGGTGGGCTTTCCAGGAAATTAGCTCAGAGGGAAGGTGAATCATGTTAGGTCTCTGGAATTTGTGGCTTTTCTTTGTTCTTGGATACGGGATAATCTGGGCTTCGATGATATGGGCTAATCGGAAACGAGGAAAACTTATTGAAGACCCTGAGCTTTATAAATTTCACGGCAAGAAAGTCGTGGTTATCGGCTGGACATGGCTTATAGCAGTTTTCTCAATTAGTCTGTTCACGCCCGTTAACTTTGGGCTACTATTCTGGGTTGGTCTGCCATTTTTTATTGTGGGAATAATCCTGAATGTGGTTTCTATGCATTCATTTGCCCAGTTCACCGGTGGAGTCAACGCCACAGGGATTTATCGCCACTCGAGACATCCAATGTATGTTGGCGGATTTTTCTTTCTTTTAGGATTGTGCCTCATGGGCTGGTCTACTTCAATTTGGAGCATCGCTTTCCTTGCTCTATTCATTATTTCCATACCTTATTATCACTGGAACGCTCTGCTTGAGGAGGCTTTTCTAGTGCACAAATATGGTGATTCCTACCGTGAATATATGAATAGAACGCCGAGATATTTTTTATTCTCTAAGAAGGAGGTTAAGTCATGAAGAAACTACCGGAAGTAAATGTTAGTTTCGAGGAGCTTTATCGGATGCTCATTGGGCCGATTAAATCGAAGCTAATGTTAACAGGCATTGAGCTTGGGATATTCAAGCACTTGTCTGAACCCAGGCCAGCCGAAGCTGTGGCGGAGGCCATCGACACTCATCCGGTGAACACCAGGATTTTTCTTGATGGGCTGGCAGCGAGCAACCTATTGGTGAAAAATGACGGTCTCTACCAGAACACACCCGTCACGCAGGCATTTTTGGTGGAAGGAGGGGAGACATTCCTGGGGCAGTTGTTCACTCTCTCGACGCAAATGTCATGGTATGCTGCCCTCGACGATCTGCCCAAGGCTGGTCAAGGAAGGCCCTCCACCGCCTTCGCCACAAGCGGATATGGGCTCTGAGGAGATGTGGATGCAGCTTGCAGTCTCTATGGCTGACCATGAGCGGGCCAGCCTGGTACAGCAGGCGGTGGAGATTGTCTCTCAACTGCCGGAGTTTCTGTCGTTTCGGAGAATGCTGGACTTGGGTGGGGGGCCGGGGCTTGTCGGAATTGCCATCGTGTCCGCTCACCCAAGCATGGAGGGGGTCATTTTCGACCGCCCTGCTATAATCAAAGTGGCTGAGACTTTTATCAAAGAGTATGAGATGGAGGATAGGATGGAGGTTATGGGTGGCGATTATAACTATGACTCCATTGGTGAGGGGTACGACATGGTCTGGGCCAGCAACGCACTCAATTTTGCCAGACACGACATGGACTCGCTTATGAAGAAAGTTTACGATGCCCTCAGTCCTGGTGGGGTATTCGTTGTCCTCCACGAAGGTCTGACTCACGAACGAACCATGCCTGACGCTCATGTGCTCTGCATGATGTCTATGGCGCTGATGGGGCAGGACATGTGCTTCGACCAGGGCTTTATTGCCGATTCTATGCTTCGCGTGGGATTCAAGTCCGTCCGCAGCCGCACATTGGACACGGATTGGGGTCCGATGGACTTAGACATCGGGCGGAAGGCATAAATGTAGGAAGGAATATTTAAATCATGTCCCTTCATTCGCTCTATCGTCTAACATCGGATAAAAGTCTTTGCTACACTGCACCCAAATTGCCTTTATCCGCGGAACATTATATGAAATTCCGAACTCTGCCGTTAGAGGGACAAAAGCTATTTGAATAATTTAAATTCAACTTTAGATGTGGAGGAAACAAAAATGGGGCCAATAGAAAAGCTGATGGGAAAGATGGTAAAACAATGTAGAAAGCCAACAGGGGGATTCGGCAGGCTCATAGCCAGGTCAATGAATTATGGGCACAGTAAAGTTACCCGGTGGGGATTAAGTCAAGTATCAATAAATGAGGAGGATATGATTCTTGATATAGGTTGTGGCGGAGGTAAAACCGTCAACACTTTAGCGAAAACAGCTACCGAAGGGAAGACATATGGCATTGATTACTCAGAAATTTCTGTGGCAGTGGCAAGTAAAACCAATAAGAGATTCCTCGATGCAGGGCGGGTTGAAATTCTTCTCGGTTCTGTAGAATCCTTACCTTTCTCTGATGGTTTCTTTGACCTGGTAACGGCTGTAGAAGCCTATTATTTCTTTCCAGATTTAATCAATAACCTTAAAGAAATACGCCGAGTGTTGAAGTCTGGAGGCACTATAGCACTTATCAATGAAGCGTACAGGCATGATAAGTTTGAGAAGAGGAACGCGAAGTGGGCAAGAATGGGCGAATTCGATTATCATTCACCAGAGGAATTTAGAAAAGTTCTGAAAGATGCTGGTTTCTCTTCAATAAAAATTCACACACTTGAAGATAAGAATTGGATTACTGCTATAGGGAGGAAAGATGAAGACTCTAATAATTTACATTTCAATACATCACGGCAATACTGAGAAAATTGCTAAAGAGATAGCCGAAGTGCTTGATGCAAAACTACTAAAACCATGGGAAGTAAATGAGGATAATCTCTCAGAATACGATTTAATCGGCTTTGGTTCAGGGGTCTATTTTGGCAAACACCATAAAAGTTTATTAAGTCTTATTGATAGATTACCTGAAGCAGAAAACAGAAAGACATTTATCTTTTCCACAAGCGGAATGAGAAATGGAATAGCACAGCGGCCTCATGGTAGTAGCGATTTTAATCAACTATTGAAAGAGAAGTTATTGCAGAAGGACTTTGATTTGATTGGAGAGTTTTCTTGCAGGGGTTTTGATACATATGGGCCATTCAAGTTTATTGGCGGGATAAGCAAAGGCAGACCTAATAAAGAAGATTTAGGGAAAGCAAGAAAATTCGCACAGGAATTGTTGGTGAAATTACCAGCAGGTTACGGAATTTAAGGGTCGGTTAGAAGATAAAGTAGGGGACAGGGGGATTGCAAGCCTTACCGTATTTAAGAAGTGTAAAGAGAGAAGAAGATAATTATGTGTAAAGGGAGTCTTAATGCCAAAACCAGGGTAGAATATTTTCTTTTAGGGTTAAGGGATAAATTTGGTATTCCCTTCAAGCCAGAAAAGGAATTAGAAAAACTAAATATTGAAGAAGGACAGAGAATATTGGATTATGGCTGTGGCATCGGTTCTTTTACTTTCCCCGCTGCCAAGTCAGTAGGTAAGGAAGGAAAAGTTTACGCTGTGGACAAACAACCATTAGCTATAAAAAAGGTTGAGAGAAAAGCCCGAATGGAAGGATTTCGTAATGTAGATACAATCTTATCCGATGGAGATACTGGCTTGCCTGACGAAAGTGCAGATGTGATTTTGCTATACGGAGTGCTGCCTGAAATTGAGAATAAGGAATCCTTACTAAGAGAATTACATAGGGTTTTGAAACCAAATGGATACCTTTCTACGCGTTTTTGCTTTCGTATAAAGAAGGAAAGAGTCCTGGAAATTATGGAAGCAGCAAGTTTATTTTCTCTAAGAGAGCAAAAAGGTCATATACTTAACTTTGAAAAAGCAAAATTAGCGAGTACCCCTCTGGTTTAATAAAGTGTTAGTAGGCCTCGTAAATTTCTAGGGGTGTACATAGCTGTTGCGCTTGCTAAAGAGTTCGTTTTGTAAGACGGATTAAGCGGTAGTATGGAAATTAACCTGTCATTTGCCATATTACTCACCACCCTGGCTGGGCTATCCACCGGGATAGGCAGCACTATTGCTTTTTTCATACGGACTCCCAAGTATTCCTATTTAGCTGTGGCGCTTGGCTTCTCTGCGGGTGTGATGGTGTATATCTCCTTCACTGAACTCCTGGGAACAGCTATTGAGGATGTTGGTTTTGCTAGAGCCAATATAGCATTTTTTGTTGGCATCGGTTTCATTGCGTTGATAGACATACTTGTCCCTCATGAGTATGAGGAAGAGCGTGTAGCAACTGCTCCTCAAAATACTACTGAGGAAGGACAGCGAGAAGTGCTGGGCTTGCCACCGCAGCTTACAGTTCCATCACAAGCAACACTTATGAGGTCTGGCGTCCTTATCGCACTTGGCATTGCCATCCATAACTTTCCTGAGGGGTTGGTCACTTTCTGTAGCGCTGCTACTGGGGATGTTGCCTTCGGGATAATCATAGCCGTAGCTATTGCTATCCACAACATTCCTGAGGGCGTCGCAGTATCGGTACCCATCTTCTATGCTACAGGCAACCGTCGCAAGGCTTTCACATACTCATTCTTGTCAGGGGTAGCTGAGCCGGTGGGAGCTCTTATTGGTTATGGGATTCTATTCTCTTTTTTGACTCCCACGCTGTTGTCATGCATGCTGGCGTTTGTAGCCGGCATAATGGTCTTTATAAGCTTGGATGAAATACTTCCCCTGGCTCACCGATATGGCAAAGAGCACCTTGTGCTCATAGGGGTGGCGAGCGGTATGCTGGTTATGGCTCTCAGCCTGTTCTTGCTGCACTAGCCTTTTTCCTACACTCCAAGCCAGGTAGCTATGTTGTCCAGTGGTTCTCGAGTGCTCTCTAATTTATTTGCCGGGAAATCCCAGTCGGGATATCCAATAGCTATTGCAATGGCGATTTTCTGGGACTCAGGAATGCCAGTAATTTGTCTTATTGGCTCGGGGTAAAATACAGGGTCTTGTTCTATGCATGTGCCCAGGCCAAAGTCTACTGCTGCTAAGGTGATGGTTTGGCTTATAATGCCAAGGCTAAATATGGATAGGAAATCGCTAACTTCCTTCTCTACGCTAATAATTATGGCGTTGGGAGCATCGAAAAAGCGAATCATTTTCAATGTCCACTCTACTCGCTTTCCTTTGTCCTCTCGGGCAATTCCCATGAGTTGAAATAAGCTCTTCCCAAGCTCTACCTGGCGGCTTCTATAAATCCCGGTAAAGTGGGGGTATGGGCCAAAGTCAGGGTAGGGCTCTACCCCGGCTAAGAATTTCTCTTGTAAAGCTTGCTTCAGTTCATCCAGCACCTTGCCACCTAAAATAGTAAACTTCCATGGCTGGATATTCATAGCGGAAGGTGCGCGGATGGCTGTTTTCAAAACATTGGCGAGAATTTCCTTGGGGATGGGGGTTGGTTTGTAACCTCTAATGCTTTTTCTTGACTTTATAGCTTCCACAAGTTCCAATTAAATGTCCTCCTTTTTTGGTTTAAACTAGCATATGCTTTGCCAGCAGCTAAATTCACATAGGCAAGACGAGCTCAAGATGAAACTTTTTGTTTTGCTCATCGGGTTAAATAATACATTAAATATTGAAATTGAAAAAGGTTATATGGAACTAAGGGCTGGCTAATCGTGGTAAAATAGTAATATTAATCTTACTGGAAATAGAGGTAACACTCGAAAAAGGCAAGGCTCTGCCACACGGAGTAGAGGTTGCTAAGGGTAAACTGGAAAATCCTCTGATATGGGGAAGTTGTCTGTTAAATCCAGACTAGAATGGCGATAAAAGGACCTTTAACTGGAGTTAGGATTTTAGACCTTACTGTAGCTCATGCAGGTCCCTATGGGGCTAAGCTTTTAGGGGACTTAGGTGCGGAGGTAATTAAGGTTGAGCCACCGAAGTATGGAGACTTTACGAGAAATGTTGGCCCCTTTTTAGGTAGTCCTAGCGACCTTATTAGCACTTTTATTTTAGCGATGCTCCGGAATAGAAAGAGCGTAGCTCTAGACCTAGGTACTGAATTAGGAAAGCAGGCTTTCTATGATTTGGTTAGGGTATCAGATGTCGTTTTTAGTCAGCAGAGAGCTGAGGTAGCGAAAAGAATGGGCACGGATTATGAAACTTTGAGCCTGCTCAATCCTGGAATCATTTCATGTCTCCTCACGGGCTTTGGTTCTTCAGGTCCATATGTTAATCGGCCAAGCTACGATGATATTGCCCAGGCTTATAGTGGCATGGGTAGTCTTTGTGGTGAAAAAGGTGGACCGCCAATAAGGTCTGCCGTGGCTACCGCTGATATTGTAGCTGGACTCCACGCAGTAGTGGGCATAATAGCTTGTTTGTATGAAAGAAAAAGCACTGGAAAGGGGAGGAAGATAGAAGTCAATTTATTAGATGCTTGCTTATCAGCTTTAGATACACAAATCGAAGTATACTGGCTTACTGGAAAAGTGCCTGAGCCGCAGGGCTCGAAGTCCCCAAATATTCCCCTATTGGGGGCTTTCAAGACCAAAGATGGCTATATAATGGTAGGTCCATCTTGGCCACGAATATGCCGCGCTATAAATCGAGAGTGGATGATTGATGACTCCAGATTTAATTCCCCAGCCAAAAGATATGAAAATAAGGAGGAGTTGGAGAAGCTGATAGAGGAGGCAACAGAAAAAGAGACCACAGAGACTTGGGAGGCAATATTTGAGGTAGAAGATATTGCATTTGCCCCAATAAATACCTTAGATAAAGCGCTCGCTGATTCGCAGATAGTTCATAATAAGCCAGTTATAACCTTGAACCATCCCCAATATGGGGAAATTAAGAACATAGATTGTGCTATAAAGATTGCTGGCGGCATTGAAGGCAAGCCTCTGCCTCCACCCATGCTGGGAGAACACACTGAGGAGGTGCTCAGGGAAATTCTGGGTTATTCTGATGAAAAAATAAGGGAACTGGGTGAGGAGGTAGAGAAGCACGCTGAAGAATTGAAGTCTCATGTGCGACGAAGCATTTAATGTCTTAAAATTCCTGCCTCGTTTCAGCTATACAACCCCTTCCTTTCATTTTCTTTTATGACGGAATAGTATTCTTTGTCTACATCTACGCCTTTCTCTCTCAAGACGCGCTCAGTCATTTCAATGGCGTGGGCTAAGTCTAAAAAGCGATTTAGCCAAATTTGAGGATTTTCTGGCGATTTCTTGAAGTCGCTGGCGTACTCTGAAAACTCTACCGATATCTTGTCAAATTGGTGACGGAGGTCAAAGCTGCCCTTGATGCGCGGGAACTTGAAAATCTCTTTTACTCTGCTGAAATGGCGTCGGAAGATATATTTATCTACATACCAGAAAACGCAGGCTAGAAGCAACTGGTTCAAAAGAAAAGCAGGAATAGTATGAATACCAAGTTTGTCGGCAAACAGGTATTGAACTAAAGCGCCAGCAATTCCTGATAGTAGAATCCATCGCCCGAAAACATAAATAAACCATTCTTTAGAAAGCATATCTTCCCCTTTACACTTAAATTTTAAATTCTAAGCTGTAAGCGTTCAGCCTGCTTGTGTCATATTGAGCGAGGCGAAGGGTCTGTGAGATTCTTTGGTCAAGTTTCTTGGCTCATGCTCAAGAGTCCCTCAGTGTGACAGTAGGGTGAATAATTGTCTTACGTGTAGTTGCCCAATTTATTGGGCGTTCTCTTTTTATATCTCATTCACTCAATCTACATACTTGCTTGGCAAAACTCCATGTGTGGTCATAAAGGTGCAACCCTTTGCTTGCTGCTATGAGCTCTCCGTCTTCACAGCCAATCTCGCTAGCCATAAATTCCTTCATTAGCTGTAATCCTCCCAGATTGGAGGGGAAGGCAGCCCATAAATCCCAGCTCCTAAAATACACCATGAAATGAAGCTTCCCGTATCTCAATCTGGTATCTACTATTCTGAGGCATGGCGGGTCATCTAAATCAATAGAATTCTTGGAACCGATTGTCATACAGGCTTGATTGGTATCAGAGTGATGCTTATACATATCTATTACCTTGAACATCTGAGATTCTAAGTCTTCACCATAGGTGTATTGTTCGTTTTCCTGTTTTTCTGCAGTCATCAGGTAGCTTAAATATTTGGCTATATATTCCTCGGAAGCAGGAGGGGGCACTCCTTCTGGCACTATTGGTGCCAATGGTCTTTGCCCGGGGTTAATTATCTCTATTGTGGCGTAATCCAGTTCCCGCCTTTTGTGTCCTACAAAACTACCCCTGGCTATCGTATATTCATAACCCCTGGTTAGCACCTTACCCAGGCATTGAAACCAGGCGTCTTCTATATTCCTGGCTGTGATACTTGTTATGTTCATAGCATGTCTCCACCCTATGCTTTATTTGTAAAGTCAATAATATAGGGTAGTATAGCATTCTACTTAGGGCTATAATAAAACAATTGTAACTATTTACCCCAAGGTCATTCTGAGCGCAACGAAGAATCACGGAGACCCTTCGCTTCGTTCAGGGTGACATGGGCTGGGCTGAACGCTTACAAATAATTAATAAGCTATGGTGGTAGCAAGTGAAGATAAAGGACATTATTAAGCGGCAAGGGAAAAGCCTCTCCTTTGAATTCTTTATGCCTAAGGGTGAAGAAGGGAGAAGCTTACTAGTTGAAACTATTCGAAGATTGGAGGCATTAAGTTCCACTTTTATCTCAGCGACGCAAAGTGCTGGGGACAGCGGTCTAAAGAATACTAGACGCATGGTGGAGTGCATCAAGGGAGAAACTTCCCTGGAGATTATGCCTCATCTTGCCTGTGTTGGCCGGAGTAAAAGCGAACTTAGGCATACTCTGGAAGATTATAGAGGTCTTGGCATTGAAAATATTCTAGCTCTGAGAGGAGATCTACTGCAGGGAACAACAAAATTCCCCGAGGGTGGGTTCAGCTATGCTAAAGACTTGGTGAAACTCGCTGTCTCATTAAAAGCCTTTTCCATTGGGGTGGCAGTCTATCCCGAGGGGCATATGGAATCTCCGAGCCTGGAGGTGGATATGCTCCATACCAAAGAGAAGATAGATTATGGGGCTGATTTCGCTATCACGCAGATGTTTTTCCAAAATCACTTCTTTTATGATTTCATGGAGAGGGCACAAAAAGCAGGGATACAGATTCCAATTATTCCAGGCATAATGCCTATTACCGATATTAATAGGTTGGAGAGGTTTAGCCAATTATGTGGCGCCACTGTGCCCGGTACGCTGGTGGAGAAGATGGAAAAGGCGAAAGGTTCCACGGATGATGCTAGAAAAATTGGCATGGAGTTTACTATAAAGCAGTGTGACGACTTATTGAAGAATGGGGTACAGTATCTTCACTTTTTTACCTTGAATCAAGGTGAGGCTGTAATAAAGATACTTGATAGTCTTGCTCTCAAGCCATTATTGTGAGCTACTTTTGCCATTGCGAGGAACGCTGGTGGTTGCGAGGCGTAGCCGAAGCAAACTCGGAGCGGATTCTTCGCTTACGCTCGGAACAGGCTCCGCAATCCCGAGATTGTCTCGCCATCATACAATTAGTTGGGGACAAGCCCCAACCCTACGATAAGGGAAACCCTAAAGGAAATCAAAAAGCAAAAGTAAAAATGCAAAATGTCAGGGCAACAGTAAATAAAAGATTAAAATGCAAAAACACAGAGCAAAGGTAAAAACGTTTTTAGGTTTTGAGTTTTGATGTGTGCCAGGCGACTTGCCTGAATAAAAAAGAGAGGAGGGAGACTATTTGTCTCCCTCCTTTTTACCCTGGTTTATAAGGAAAACATCAATAAGGACCTGCGGGTGGCCAGGTGAAACCTGTTGGTGGCATATGAGGTGCTTCCTCCCAATCAGACATCGGTTCCGCCTTACCTTCATGATAGCGCACCATATACATAGAATTTACCCCGGCACGGTTGCCGCCGCTAAAATCGACAGGTCCCATCATCCCGTGAGAGGGGTAATCCGGTCCCATCTTGGATAGACCATGCACAGCTATATCTTCAGGCGTCAGATCCTCAAAGGGCACATCCTCCAGAGCAAGCTTTATCGCCTCTATAGCTAGAAACGTCTTAACCCACCCTATGCCATAGCTATTGCACATGTGTGTTGATTTACCAGGATAGTTCTGTAGAAAGTACTTGCCCATGGACTCCATTGCGGGGTCGGAACACTCTCGGAAACCGAAACCGCCGTACCAATTCTCCATGGTCTCAGCCCCAGCATACTCAAGTGTAGCTTGGTCGAAAGCATCAGGTGTCGGAGCAGAAAACCAAAATGTTCCTTCAGGCTTGGGGAAGACTTTCTCCTTCCACATTTTTCCCATCCTTGTTGCATCCTTGGCAAAAACTGTTGGCAGTGGGTTAATGAAGTGGAAAAAGACGTAATCGACTCCCCATTCACTAGCCTGGTTAACCTGGAGGGTAGCAGTAGTCATACTAATTGGAACAAAGAGCTTCTTGGGGGGAGCCCATTCCCATCCTATGCTCTCGGCATAGGCAACGACTTCAGAAGTAAAGTTAGCCCGACCATATGGGTGGTCAGGAGATATAAACAAACAGCGAGGAGCCCTATCGGGCACCTTGCCTTCTGCCCGGAACTCTTCCCACCTGGCCATAAAGAACTTAAGCCCAAAGGCGTACTCATCTGGGTACGTGGGTCGCGTGATAAAGTAATACTTCGGTGGCCAAAAGACGGAGTTCGGACTGGAACAACTGAAGACGGGCATTTTGTCTCTATTTGACGTCTCAGTCGTAGCCACGGCGCAAGGGGATATCTCGGTTGTCATACATATAGCGCCCTTGCTTTTAAGTTCCTCATAACCACTTACACACTTGGGGGTGTCGTAGTGTGAATCAATCACATCAACAACTATCTTAATCCCCTTCAAATAGTCAACGTCATTGGCATAGCGAACATACCCTATTCCGCCCGCCGCAATTATTCTGCCTGAACTAGACGCTGCTCCTGTAAGGTCAGCCATGTGACCTATATGTAATACTTTTTCTACTGGTGGTGGTGGCGGTGGCGGCGTTATCGGTCCTGGTTCTTCCTTAGGGGCACAGCCAATAATAAACGATGCCACTAATACAACCAGAACAGAAACCGTCGCCAACCCTCTCTTACTGAACTTCCTCATTCTATATCACCTCCTATGAAAGTATAGACCGAGTTTTAACTGACCAATTCTTTCTCTAGTGCATCACCTCCTTTGCTCCTGGTCTTAGGCCTTATTAAGATATCCTTCTGTCTGCTGGGCCATAACACCATATAATAACTTGCGAGCCCTAACCCTTAATTGATTCTATATTTACAAGGGGGAAAAGTCAATAGATTCCCCCGGTATTGACAAAAGATTTGTATTTTGAGGCGCATTCAACCTAGCCATCTCTTTCTTCTTCTATAATGCTTTACTTCCCTGTAGCTTTTTCTCTTACCTACCTCATTCAAGCCAAGGTAAAATTCCTTTATATCCTCGTTATTCTTGAGCTTCTCTGCTGCACCATCAAGAACTACCCTACCATTCTCCATTACATAACCGTAATTAGCTAGAGAGAGGGCAGCCAGGGCGTTCTGCTCCACCAAGAGCAAGGCGGTTTTGGCACCTTGATTGATGCTTTTCAAAATGCCGAAAATTTCCTCCACCAGCAGAGGGGCTAAGCCCAGGGATGGCTCATCCAAAAGCATCAAAGTGGGGCGAGCCATTAAACCTCTCCCGATAACCAGCATTTGCTGCTCTCCCCCGGAGCAATAACCAGCAGTGCTATTGCGGACATCCCTGAGTCTGGGGAAGTATCCATAGACCCTTTCCAGGTTCTTTTTAGCATCACCACTTACCTTGTATCCTCCCACTCTCAGATTTTCCTCTACAGTAAGGTGCTCCAATGTCCTCCTCCCTTCCATAACCTGGGCAATTCCCAGACCAACTGTTACCTCTGCATCTCCATTCTCTATTCTTTTTCCGTTAAACATAATGCTGCCCTCGGTTACCTTTCCCAGCTCCGTGGCCAGCATTCCCGATATAGCCTTAAGGGTGGTAGTTTTGCCAGCACCGTTGTTGCCCATAAGAGAAACTATTTCTTCATCTGGCACTTCCAAAGAAACACCTCTTAAGACCAGGATAATATCGCTATATTTGACCTCGATATTATTTATTGCCAGCATTTCTCACCTCCATTCCATTAGCTTACTCAATAGGCAAAGGGCCATAGGCGGTACCAAGATTTAAAAATTTCCCAGCGGTGGTATAAGCCTCGGGGTTCAAAAATGAGGAAGAGAATAATAATTAAGCCATAAGTAAACGGACCTATCCCAAAGCCAGCTGTTCCCATTCCCGCAGGCATTAGCAGAGTTGCAAGAGGGGCGAGGTACATATAGGTTAACTGGGAGAACACTCTCAAGAAAACCACTCCCATAATGGTCCCTGCCACACTCCCCAGACCGCCTACAATCAGGAAACCCAGGCACCATACCGAGTCCATAAAGGGATACTCGTCGATGTGAGCGTGTGTTATATAACCAAGCATCAGACCACCAGCAAGCCCGGCATACACGGCGCAAATGAAGAAAGCAATCAGCTTATAGCGAAAGACATCCACCCCCATCATCTCAGCAGCAAGGTCGTTGTCCCTTATAGCTATAAAGGCTCTGCCTGGCTTGGTCCTGACGATATTCTTGGTGATAATAGTCATGATTATCACTACACCCATGATGAGGTAAAAGAAATTGTGGTGCGAATCAAAAGTTACACTCCCTATATGGGGAGGAGCTATATTTAGCCCCATAGTGCCCTGCAAGGCTGGTATATGCAATATGACAAATAGAATGATAAAGTGGGCTGCCAGAGTTATTATAGCCAGATAAAACCCCTTGACTCTAAGGGAAGGAATGCCAAAAATTAGACCTATCCCTCCAGTGAAGAAAGCTGCGACAATCAGGGCAGGCCAGTACGACAACCCGCCATAATTAACCAAAGCAGCGCAGGAAAAAGCACCCGCAGCCATAAAACCGGCTTGCCCCAGGGATATCTGCCCACAATATCCCGTGAGGAGGCTGAGCCCCAGAGCAGCTACAATCCAGATTCCAATAAAATTGGCTACGATTAACCAGGTGTTGGAAAGGTAGGAAGGAAGGGTAAAAAGCAGAACAATAGCAGCTATCGCCAGCCCCCAATGTGTGCGGGTGCGTAGTATAGCCATATCCTCTCTATATTCTGCATTAAAAGTCCCGCAAGGTAATCCCATAGCTCTTACATCCTTTCTGTTATTATTATTACACTCGTTCTATTCTCTCCAAGCCGAAGAGGCCATAAGGACGGAAATAAATAATGATACACATTATTATGAGAGGGAACACATCCATGAGCCCACCCCCTATGTAGGGGTCTATGTATGCCCCTGCCAGTTGCTCCAGCACTCCCACCATTAAGCCAGCGATGAGAGCCCCAGGGATGGAGTCTAGCCCCCCAATAATAGCAACAGCTATAGCCTTTATGCCAATTTGCCAGATGCCAAGCTCAAGCCCGTTCATGCTCCCTAAGATGAAGCCAGCAACCAAAGAAATTAAGGTGGCAAGAGCCCAAACGGCAGCAAAGACAAACATTACAGGCACGCCGAGGACTTTAGCCACCTGGTGGTCCTCAGCGGTGGCTCGCATACCAAGCCCTAATTTGGCATACTTAAAGAACAGGGCACAAAGCCCAAATAAAACCAGCGTTACTATAAAACCCAGTGTATGCGGCTTAAGAAGCACAATCTGACCAATATGCAGTGCCCCGGCACTGATACCTAGAGGGTCAAAATTTCTGCATCCTCCTATGTCTCCCCACACCATTATGCATAAGCCTTGAATTAAACCCAGAAGGGCAATAGTCACCATAACTGGGGCGATAAGAGGCTGTCCTACCAGGGGATGCATGAAAAGTCGGTTAATTGCAAGTCCAAGGCCGATGGCTACTCCTGCAGAGAGCAAAAGACCTGCCCATATGGGAAAAGTTCCAAGGGATATCACTGCATGGCAAAGATAGATAGTCAGCATCACTATACTGCCCTGAGCAAAGTTAATCACTTTCGTCGCTTTGTAAACCAATACAAATGCCAGAGCGATCAATCCATATATTGCCCCTATTTGCAAACCCCAGAGGCATATTTGAAGAGTATTCATTTAACCCTCCTTTGGCTTACCCAGGTAAGCGGCAAGCACCTTCTCATCCTCCTTGATTTCTGCTGGAGAGCCCTCAGCGATTTTCTGGCCAAAATCCAGCGCAACTATCCTTTCGGCAATATCCATAACTAGCCCCATATCATGCTCTACGAGGAGGATGGTGGTTCCTTGCATGTCGTGGACATCCAGAATATAGCGAGCCATATCCTCCTTCTCCTCTACATTCATTCCTGCCATAGGCTCGTCAAGAAGAAGAAGTCTTGGTTCTAATGCCAGGGCTCTCCCCAGCTCGACTTTCTTGCGTTGACCGTAAGGTAGAGCTCCTACGGGTTTTTTCCTCATTGGCTCTAAATCCAGGAGGTCAATGATATCTTCTACTCTCTTGCGGTGCTCAATCTCTTCATTGTGGGCCCAGCCAAAGTAGATTGCTCCTTTTAAAGTGCCGTATTTTAGCTTAGCATGTCTGGCGGCCATCAAATTCTCTAAAGTGCTCATACCGGTGTAAAGGGCAAGATTTTGGAATGTCCGAGATATACCCATCTCGGCTATCTTATGAGGTGCTAAGTGAGTGATTTCCTTGTCTTCAAAGTATATCCTCCCCTTTTGGGGACGGTAGAATCCATCTATGCAGTTAATCATGCAGGTCTTACCGGCACCATTAGGCCCGATGAGGGCTAATATCTCTCCTTCCCTTATTTCTAAACTCACTCCCATTAAAGCCCTAACGCCACCAAAAGTAAGATCTATGTCGTCGGCATGAAGTTTAATCTTGTTAGAATTATCCAAGAGCTTACCCCTTTCCATTTATTATTAGCGGATTTAACTTACATTATATAGTATAACAAGAAATGTAGAGGAAAAGTCAAGGGGTGTGCATCAAAAAATTTAAAATTCGAGCCATTGCCTAACTTTCTTCCCTATGGTAATATATGTCGATATTACAAAGGGAGGAAGTAAGTGATGGAGAAATTAAATCATTCCATTGATGTATTCTCCGATTTAATTATAGCGGCTAAAAGGGTTGTGGTCTTTACTGGTGCGGGGGTAAGCACTGAGTCAGGCATACCAGATTTTCGCAGTCCTGGAGGAATTTGGAGCAAATATGACCCTGAGGATTTCACTTATCAAAAGTTTCTCAGCAGCCCGGAGGCTCGCAAGATACATTGGAAGATGCTCGGTGAAGGTGGACTGACCGCAGAAGCTGAACCAAATCCGGCTCATTATGCCATTGCTGAGCTCCACCGCTTAGGCAAATTGGACTGTGTCATTACCCAAAATGTGGACAATCTTCACCAAAAAGCGGGTGTTCCCGAGGACAAGGTATTTGAACTCCACGGAAATATGCAACGGGTTATATGCTTAAGCTGCCAGCGGCATTTTCCCATGAAAGAAATATTACAGAGGATAGAAGAAGGAACTGAGGTTCCTGATTGTCCCTATTGCCATGGTATTGTGAAGCCAGATGCCGTTTTCTTTGGTGAGGCACTGCCACAGGAAACTTTAATGGAAGCTAGCCGCCACTCACGGGACTGCGACCTTTTTATCGTTATAGGCTCCACCCTTGTTGTTTACCCCGCTGCCTATATGCCGACATATGCTAGGGAAGCTGGCGCTAAACTGGTTATCGCTAACTTGACATCAACGCCGCTTGACCATTATGCTACATTGGTTATTCATGGCAAAGCTGGTGAGATAATGTCCGAAGTGACGGAAAAAGTAAGAAGTAGAATATCTTCCAGTGGGAAGATGTAGCTACGGTTAGAAGCTATTTAAAAATGTAGTTGCCCAACGAATTGGGCAATGAGAGAGTGATAAATCAGGCAACTACGAAAGTTTGGAGGTGAAGCCTTTTCAAAATGTTCAAATCGAGTAGAAAAACAAAATTAAACAGCCAAGCAATTTTAGAGAAGGAGGTTAGATATGGAAATATTCTCTGAGGTAGCAAAGGAGCAGGAAAAGAGTCTGCGTGAAGAGTGGGAGAAGGAGATAAAGGAGACCTATGAAAAGAAACTAAAATTTACTTTGCCACAATATCATGATGACTCAGGCATACCATTAAAGTATGTCTATGAGCCACAGGACATAGCGGACACGCCGCTGGAGATGCCGGGACAATATCCCTATACTCGAGGAATTCGTGCTCTGGGTTACCAATATATGCCATGGATGATTCAAATGCTCCATGGCTATGGCACCAGCGAGGAAACACGCAAGAGGTCAGATTTCCTACTTAAAGAAGGCATGCGTGGGTTCAAGGAAGAACAGCCTGTTATCTTGATAGAGGTTGACCCACCCACCACAGTTGGTTTTGATCCCGATGACCCTAGAGCCTTTGGAGCTGTAGGACTTGGTGGTCCCTCAGTGAGCACATTAGAAGATCTGGATAGTTTGCTTGGGGGACATGACTTAAGCAAGACACGCTTCGCTCCAAATACTCGGTTTACTTGCCTTCCTATGCTAGCCATGTATGTAGTGTACGGTGAGCAAAGAGGTTATAAGCCCAATGAGTTAAATGGTCAAAGCCAGAATGATGCATTGACTCGGTGGATAACCACCGATATAGGTGGACCTACGCCATCAACGCAATTCAAGTTGCATATTGAGCTGATCAAATATTGCACTGAAAACATGCCTGGATGGAATCACATGAACTTGTGTGGCTATTTATATGGGGAGACATGTGCTAGCCCGGCACAAGAGGTAGGTATAGTAATGGCTAACGCTGTTGGAAGCATAGAGGCAGGAATCAAAGCTGGGCTTAAGCCCGATGATTTTGTAGGTAGATATAGTTCTCAGGTTCATATGGGCATGAGCTTCTTTGAGGAAATCGCTAAACTTCGCGCCTGGCGGAGAATTTGGGCAAAAACCATGAAGGAAAGATTCCATTGCCAAAAGCCCCGGTCGCTTCAGTATAGAATGCATGTCCACACTGGAGGGTCGAGCCTAACGATGGAACAACCTTTGAATAATATAGCCAGGGCGACTCTTCATGTTCTTGCTTCTGTATTGGGAGGAGTCCAGTCCCTCCATACTTGTTCTTATGATGAAGCCATTGGTCTGCCTTCGGAAGATGCTGTGCGTACTGCTATACGAGTTAACCAGGTAATTCAGCACGAGACAGGGGTTCCTAATGTCTCTGACCCTTTAGGCGGCTCATATTATGTTGAGTGGCTTACTAATAAAGTGGAAGAAGAAGCTTATCATGTGATGAATCAGATAGAGAGCCGGGGAGGCTTTGCTAAATGCGTAGAAGATGGCTGGCTGCGCCACTTATTGGAAAGTCAGGTGTTACAGTGGCGGAAGCAGATAGATAGCGGAGAAAGGGTAATGGTAGGCTTAAATAAATTCAGGGGTGAGGAGGAAGAGGAGGTGCCGCCTTTTGTGCTCGAATCGGAGAAGAGTGCGAAGGCAGCTGTAGAGCGAATAAAAAAGTGGAAAGCTAATAGGGATAATGCAAAGGTAGAAAGGGCTCTGGGCGATGTCAAGGAAGCTATGGAGAAATATGATTCTATAGAAAAGGCAGGAATACTTATGCCCACTTTACTGGAGGCCGCTAGAGCAAAGTGCACCCTAGGAGAGATGATGGGGGCAATATTTGATGGAGGTGGTGGACGAGTTTATACCAGCGAATATGGAAGGAGGTAAAGCTAAGTGAACAAAGGTAAACTCAAAATTCTTTTGGCTCGTTATGGGCTGGATGGACACGATAAAGGAGTTATTTCCGTCATAGACGCCTGTAAAAATGCAGGCATGGAGATAGTCTATATCCATTTTGCCAATCCCAAGGAGATTGTAAAGTCAGCTATAGAAGAAGATGTAAATTTGATTGGAATTACGAGTTCCTTAGGGCAACATTTATTGGTTTCTTCAATGCTGGCGGAAGAGCTTAATAACAATAAGGTGAGTATTCCTGTTATTATGGGTGGGGTAATACCTAATGTGGATGTACCGAAACTGAAGGAAAGGGGGGTGAGGGGAGTTTTTGGACCAGGCTCGACCCCGCAAGAAGCAGTGTCTTTTATCTCACAAATAGCGCAAAAGGAGGAGTTATGAGTTATTACGCTGAAGAAGTAGCAGAATGGGCAACTTCGCTGGATTTCAATGACATCCCCCAGGATGTTATTGATGTAGGTAAGCATTGCCTTTCTGACTGGACTGGAATAACCATTTATGGCTTGACATCACCATGGAGCCAAGCAATAGCAAGCATAGTGAAAGACGAGAAGGGGAAGGGAGAAGCTTCGATTTTAGGTGATGGAATGAAAGTTCCTGCGCCTAATGCTGCTCTGGTTAACGGGATAATGACATTGAGCTACGATATTAGTGATACTTTTATGGAAACTGCGTTACATCCAAGCTGTGGAATTATTGCTTCTGCTTTAGCTGCAGCAGAGCGAGAGAAAGCTTCAGGCAGGGATTTACTTACCTCTATAGTAGCAGGATACGAAGTGACGGAAAGGATAGGTCGAGCTCTAAATAAACCGCCGCAGCGAACTATGTCAGTCAAAGGTTTGGAAACCAATGCCGCGATTCCTGCCTTTGGGGCTACTGTTGTTGCGGGCAAGCTCCTAAAGTTAAATCGGGAGCAGATGGCTAATGCTATAGCACTTTGTAGCTGCTCCATGACTGCAGGATTGATAGAGTATCTTGTAGATGGAAATTGGACCTATCGGCTGAATGCGGGGAAGTCAGGTCATGATGGAGTGCTAAATGCATTGATGGCGCAAAAAGGATTTATTGGACCGCTTGGCATTTTTGAGGGGGGTTGGGATAAGAAGGGCAGGTTTGGGGTAATCAATGCCATTACCGATAGTATAGACACTGCTCCGGAGGTAACAAAAGATTTAGGCCAGGAGTGGCACTTAAGGGATATTGGCTTCAAATATTATGGTTGCTGCCATTATATTCATGGGTTTATTGATGGTGCGTTAAAGTTGATAAAACAGAATCAAATAAAGCCTGAGGACATTGAGGAAATAACTTGTTTTCTTCCTCACATGACTTTATTTCTCGCTGTACCTCGAAGGGTAAAGGTGAGGCCAGCGAATCTAACTGTATCCCAATGGAGTCTACCTTTCTGTTTGGCTGCTGCCATAATTGGGGGGCATCTATTGGACCCTGCGGAGCAACTATCCCCAGAAAGGTCGGACATTGCCAGGGTTTACGAACTGTCAGAGCGAATTAAAGGAGAGCTTAAAGAAGACCTGGATGAAGTTATTGAAAAAGAACATATTCTTCGCTCTCCATTAAAATTAAAGTTAAAAAATGGTAAGGAATATGAGGTAACCACAAATTGCAAAGGTTTCTCGTATAATCCATTAAGCAAAGAGGAGATAGAGTTCAAATTCAATACTTTAGCATCAAAAGTGTTGAGTAAAGAAAAGACAACGGACCTCTACTCAATGCTAAACAAGGTTGAGGAAGTAGAAGATGTTTCTAAGCTAGCTGGAGCTATGTGTCGCTAGCTCCACTAGCTCAGCGATATCTAAGTCTTGCAGCGATTCCTCTAGCCCTTTGGCTTTAATGGCATCTTCAAGCATCTGCAGACAGAAGGGGCAAGCTGTAGCTACAATATCAGCTTTAGTTTTTATAACATCTTCGAGGCGCAAATTGCTTATCCTTTCCCCACTTGCTTCTTCGATCCAAAACCGTCCGCCGCCACCACCACAACAGAAGCTATTCCAATAGGAACGCTGCATCTCTACCAGGTCAATTTGGGGAATCGCTTTTAAGACTCTTCTCGGTGGCTCGTAAATATCATTATGCCTGCCTAGATAGCAAGGGTCATGATAAGTTATCCTCTTGTTTATCCCTGAATTTAATTTTAATTTGCCTTCTTTTATTAACTGAGTAATAAGCTGGGAATGATGAATAACTTCAAACTCTCCATCGAACTGGGGATATTCATTTTTAATGGTATTGAAACAATGGGGGCAAGTAGTAACTATTTTCTTAACATTATAGTTTTTCAGCAATTCGATATTCTTCACAGCTTGCATCTGAAATAGGTACTCATTTCCCATCCTCCGAGCCGGGTCACCACAGCAGCTTTCCTCTGTCCCAAGTGTAGCAAAGTTAATCCCTGCTGCTTTCAATATCTTGGCAAAGGCTTGGGCTATTTTCACGCTACGGTCCTCCAGGGATGCTTGACAACCCACCCAGAATACCAAATCAACCTGACTATCCTCGGAGAGGTGCTTTATGTCCAGTCCTTGCTCCCAATCAGTCCTGGTAGCCGTAGTGCCCTTGCAGCTATGCCCCCTAGTTTCAATGCAACTCAGTATCGGCTCAGCTAGTTCAGGAACTTTAGCCTGCTCTAAAACTAGATTGCGACGCATATCGATAATTTTATTTATATGTTCGGCATATATGGGGCATATCTCTTGGCAGGCACCACAAGTGTAGCAACTCCATATGGCTTCCTCAGGTATTACCTCGCCAATAAGCGCTCGGGGAGGGTCTGCCTCCGCTGCTACTTCAGGCTGCGCTGTTATTAAAGATGTCTGAGGTACCTTGGTTAGGAAGGGATAATGGGATTCTTCCAACAAGTGTTCTTTCAATGACTGAATGATTTTCTTAGGAGATAAAGGCTGACCGCTGAGGTAAGCAGGGCATCTCTCCTGGCATCTGCCACAGCGAGTGCAAGCATCCAAGTCCAGTAACTGTTTCCAGGTAAAATTACCAATTTCACCAACACCGTAGAATTCGGCTTCTTCCAAATTAATGGGCACTAATGCGCCTTTAGGCTCTCGGTTGCGGAAAAACGCGTTTGCCGTAGAGGTAATGATATGGTTTAGCCTGCTATAGAAAAGGGAAATATAGAGCACGGCACCTACGGTAATCAGAATATGCACATACCATAATATCCTGTGCCATGTCAGTAATGTCCCTAGCGATGAATCGGCGAAGGCTTTGCCGACTATCCAACCCCCCGGTGACCAAAGGCTCCAGGCGGCTTCTTGAGTACCTGGCCCAATAGTCGCAATGCGAAATGCTTCTACAAAGAAGCCGGTGACAACTACCAACAAGATTAAAATAACAGTGATGAGGTCATCGCTAGACCTGTCCAATCTCTCTTGGAACGCTCCTGGTTTTTGCGCATATCTACGGACGATAAATACTATTGTTCCTATAAAGATGAGTATGCCCCCAATATCGCTAATTAAAGAATGGATTAAACCAGGAGTTCCTCCTGTCCAGGAATGAAACCAATAGTGACTGAGGAAATCCACTCCAGCACAAAGCAAAAGAAACACACATCCCCAGAAAATGAGAAGGTGTGGTATCCCGGGGTAAGGTTCTCTAAGCATTCTCTTATGAGCGAGACCGTCTACAATGCCGGTCTTTATAAAAGCACCTATCCTCCGCCAGAAGGGATGGAACCTATCCTCCGGCTTACCTCGTCTCCAGACAACCCAGAAGCGAGCAACAATGGCGTAAACAAAAATGAGAACTGCAACAATGGCTAATGTATATACAATCCAGGGGCCCTCAGGGACATTCCAGAAAACTTCACGAATTGACTCCATCTTCTTTTACTCTCCTTTCATAGGATTGCTTTAGCTAACTCGCGTATTTAACTTGCACCTTAAACCTTTACAATTCAAGGCTCTTCCCTGCCAGGGTAAATAGCTGTTCCACTGATTCTCGGGGCAAAGCTATCTCTGGTAGCATATCCATCGATTCACCATCTAATCCATGAAAATCGCTGCCGCCAGTGGGAATGAGTTCATATTTGTTAGCTATTACCAACAATCTGCTAATTATAGCAGAAGAATAATGGGAATAAAAGACTTCCAGCCCTATAAGCCCAACATTTTTAAGCTCATCAAGAAGCTCATTCAAATTGCTAAGTCCGGCAGGGTGAGCTAGAACAGGTAAGCCTTGAGTCTCTTTTATCAGCTTGACTGCCTCTGCAGGTGTTAGCCTTGTATATTCCACATAAGCCGGTTTACCTTGACCTATATATTTATCAAAGGCGTCTTTGATAGAAGATACATAGCCTTGTTCAAGCAAAGCTTGTGCTATATGAGGACGCCCTATAGAGGCATCCTGAGCTAATTCCTGCACACGATGCCAAGCAACAGCTATGTCTAAAGTGCGAAGTTTAGTAACCATCCTTTCTGCCCTCTTCTGCCGTAGGTCGTGTAGCCATTGCAGAGTAGAGCGTAACTTAGGATTAGTGTAATCAATAAAGTAACCCAAGATGTGGATTGTGTTAGGCGGAATATCAGCATTAATCTCAATGCCAGGGATAACTGTAAGGTTTGGGAAAGCTTTGGCTGTAGCTAAAGCCAAAGGTATACCGTTTACTGAATCATGGTCTGTAATAGCGATAAGACTGAACCCGAGTCTAGCTGTTGAATAGACAATTTCTTGCGGGGTAAGCTTCCCGTCGGAAGCAGTGGTGTGGAGATGAAGATCGACCTTCATACTTAGTCTACTGTTTCTTGAATGCGTTTAATATCTATCGCTTTACCAGTTTCCTTATTTACTTCGACTAAAATGGCGTTGAAGCCAGAGGCTCCCTTTCCTACCGATAACCTTTTAGGCATCTGGGTAAGAAAACGATTGATTACAGAATCTGCATCATCACCAATAACTGAATCCACAGGGCCAACCATGCCTATGTCGGTAACATAGGCAGTGCCTCTGGGTAATATGTGAGCGTCAATGGTGCCTACATGCGTATGTGTGCCGAGCACGGCGCTAACTCGACCATCGAGATACCTGCCCATTGCCACTTTTTCTGAAGTTGCCTCAGCATGGAAGTCAACAATGACGACATTTGGTTTGTCCTCAAGCTCAGCTAGCAATCGATCCATGGCTCGAAAGGGACAATCAAGATTGCCCATGAAAGTACGCCCCATGATATTAACCACTAAGACTTTGTCTTGGGATAAATAGCCACGTCCAGGGGTCGCGGGTGGATAATTTAGTGGACGGATAATAGGAAAGCTGCCATCTAGATAGGGGAGGATTTCTTTATGACGCCAAACATGATTGCCTGTCGTTATTACGTTGATACCAGAGGCGAGAAGCTCTTGTGCTGTGCTTGGGGTTATCCCGATGCCACCAGCAGCATTCTCGCCATTGCCGATCACTAAATCAATTCTATATTCGTGACGTAAGCCTGGCAAAAGCTCCCTTACCGCCTTCCTACCAGGCTTGCCAATAATATCGCCTATCGCTAATATCTTCAATTTCTACTTGGCATAATCTATCGCTGTGGTCTCTCGCACCACTACCACTTTTATCTGGCCAGGATAGGAGAGGCTATCTTCTATTTTCTTAGAAATATCTCGAGCTAGCCTCATTGCCGTTAAGTCATCAACTTTGTCAGGCTTTACTAAGACGCGCACCTCACGTCCAGCTTGGATGGCAAAGGCTTTTTCCACTCCAGAGAAACTGGTTGCTATATCTTCTAAGTCTTTGACGCGTTTCAGGTATCGTTCTAAGGACTCTCGCCTAGCGCCGGGCCGTGAACCGCTTATAGCATCAGCAGTAGTGACAACAAAACCCATGACACTAGTTGTTGGTGCTTCGCCATGGTGTTCCGCGATAGCTTGAGCCACTTCTGCAGATTTGTCCCACTGCTTAACCAGGTCAGCACCTATCAAGGCATGAGGACCCTCCACTTCATGATCTACTGCCTTCCCGATATCGTGAAGCAGGCCAGCTTTCCTAGCCATATTAGCGTTAACTCCCAGTTCACTAGCCAACATTCCTGCAAGATGGGAAGTCTCAAGGCTATGAAGCAAGACATTTTGACCGTAACTGGTGCGGAATTTGAGCCGGCCCAATAACTTGATTAGTTCAGGATGTAATCCTGACACTCCAGCTTCATAAGCAGCTTGCTCACCCTCGCTGTGGATAGTAGCTTCAACCTCCGCTTTGGTTTTCTCCACTACTTCCTCAATTCGAGCTGGCTGAATGCGCCCATCCAAAATAAGTGTGTTTAAGGAGATACGAGCTATTTCGCGTCTTACTGGGTCGAAGCTAGAAACAGTGACTATCTCTGGGGTATCATCAACAATGAGATTAACGCCGGTGGCTTGCTCTAGGGCTCGAATGTTGCGTCCTTCACGCCCAATAAGCCTCCCTTTCATCTCGTCACTAGGTAAGGAAACAGTGGAAACTGTAGTCTCAGAAACAACATCAGTAGTGCATCTCTGAATAGCTGTAGCTAAAATGCATTGGGCTTTCTTACCAGCCTCCTCCTGTATTTGTGTTTCCCAGACCCTAACCTGTCGTGAGGCATCTTCCTCAACTTCCTGTTTTACAGCTTGGAATAGAAGGTCTTTTGCCTCGCTACTAGATATACTGGAAAGGGACTCCAGTCGTGCAAGCTCCTTTTCTTTTATCTTTTGGAGCTCAGCTTTTGTTCTTTCAATGTCCTTTTCTCTGTTGTCTAAATTCCTCTCATGTTGTCCTAGGGAGTCTAGCTTCCGCTCTAGTGCTTCTTCTTTTTGGTTAAGCCGCCTCTCTAGCCGTTGTGATTCAAGGCGACGCTCCCTATTTTCCGACTCAGCAGCGTTCCTAACCTTGATAGCTTCTTCTCTAGCTGAGGAGAGTAGCTCATTGTGCTTGGTTGTTGCTTCATCTAATAGCCTCTGTGCTTCCTTTTTGGCGCCTCGAACCTGCTGATTGGCTATTAACTGTCTGGCGAAGTACCCAACAAGACTGCCCAAAACAAATGCAAGGACACTTACTATTATATATATATGCTCCATTTTCCCTCTTTATTTCGTTAGAATTATGCTTGTAATACATTGCACCCTAATATTAACCTTTTATCAAGCTGGCGTCAACCTGTCGAATTGAATCATCTAAAATCAAACCGAAGGGGAGGCTGTTAAATCACATAAAATCGAACCGAAGGTATTTAAGATATGCTCTGGCTACCACTATAAAGGAGGTTAAGCCAGACTATGGAGAGAATGGACATGCACGCGAG
>JAUWQI010000002.1 GCA_030611085.1 Dehalococcoidia bacterium
TCGCGTGCATGTCCATTCTCTCCATAGTCTGGCTTAACCTCCTTTATAGTGGTAGCCAGAGCATATCTTAAATACCTTCGGTTCGATTTTATGTGATTTAACAGCCTCCCCTTCGGTTTGATTTTAGATGATTCAATTCGCTTCCTTGACAAACCTTTGTAATTGTGCTACTTTTTAGGTGTCCCAAGTAATCGGGCGGAAACTTGGTGGGAGCTAAGTGCTGAGTAGGTGGAAGCTGAAAAGTGTGAGGATGTAAAAATCCCAGCACAAGGTAAGTGGAAGCTGAAAGGAAGGTGGTAGGAAATCAAGGAGAGGCGAGGTTACTTGGGACAATTTTTGTTCGCAAAGCTTGCCTATCTTTGTAGTTTTTTGGTTACGTTAGCCTATCCCCTTCACTATACTCTAGGGTTCTGGCTCACCGCAATGAGAAACAGGGAATAGCAAGTAAAGGAAATTCTCACAACCCACCCTCCCTAATTAACTCAGGGTGGAGGATACCAATAAAGGGCAGATTACGGTATTCTCCTTTATAATCCAAGCCATAGCCAACTATAAACTCGTCGGGAATTTCAAAACCTATGTAGTCAAGAGGAATATTTACCAAACGGCGTGCTCTCTTATCGAGCAAGGTGCAGACACGAAGACTAGCAGGGTTGTGAGATGAGAGGTGCCTAAGGACATAATTTAGCGTCATGCCAGTATCTACAATATCCTCAACCATCAATACATGTTGCCCTGTTATGCTGCTATCAAGGTCTCTGGTTATTTTGACTGCCTGTCCATCACCACTGTAGTATGAGATAGCCATAAAATCCAGAGTGACTGGAAGAGAAAGATGCTGCATTAAGTCAGCCATAAAGCATACAACACCCTTTAGGATGCCCACTAATACTAGCTGCTGACCGGCGTAATCGTGAGAGATACGTCTGGCCAGGGCCCTAACCCTTCGCTGAATTTGTGTGTGGCTATACAAAACCTGGTCGACTCCCTTCACTTTGGCTTCACCCAAAGGGCCATAACCATATTTGGCGAGGAGCTGAAGATAATCACCTTTGTTGAGAAGCCTAATATTAATTTCGGGGTAGAGTTCCTTGAGCTGGCGCATCTTGCGATTCTTTTCAGTTATCAGATTTTGTTTTAGAGTGGTAAGCTCAACATAGAGGTCTAACTCAGGTAAATAGAAATCAGGAGTAAACATTTCAGCTACCTCATCGCCTTTCCATTGAAGAGGAAAGGAACGAGGCTCATATAGCCATTCCATGCGATAAAAATCCAACCACTTGGCAAATTCCTCCTCACTGGGGTGAGCGAAACTAGTTGGTCTCAGCGAGGCTGTAGGCAATTGAGATGCTTGAGCTGATTTTATTCGCTTTTTGCTTACTTTATAGTCTTTCTCTACCAATTGATACAGCTCTGCTCTCTCCAAGAGGACAGCGCATATATCAGCAACGCTGAGGAGGAAACTTTTGTCAGCATCAGAAAATTGACAGGGCTCACGGGTATAAATTCTAATCTCTCCTTTAGCTTCTCCCTTGTTAAGTATAGGAACTCCTAGTATAGAAGATATTCCCTGTGCTTGTGCTACCTCAGGATGTTGAACTCTTTCGTCTTTAGTGGCATCAGCAATAAATACCACTCTCCCCTCAAGAATGTCTGGGAGGCTTTTACGACCGTCAAGAGGACCTTTTCTTAAATAAAGGTCACTCAAACCGTGAGCACCTACAGTAATCAAATATTCTTTTTGAGTGTCGAGGAGTAAAATACGACAGCCATTTGCTGCAACAGTCTTTGCCGCACTTTTAGCGATAGAGTTACAAATCTTCCTCAAGCCAAAAGCTGAGTTGGCAAGTTTGTTTATCTGTTTAAGAGCTAAATAATAACTACCCCTCGAACCACCCATTTTTACTCTATCCACATTTGGTGAAGCCACAATTGAGACAGATATTGCAGCCCTCCTGGTAAATCAAAGGACCACCGCACTCGGGACATTGCCCTGCCTGGTTGCTTCGCAGCTCCTTCACTGTGCTCAAGGCTTCAGCTTGCAATGACACTCCTTCACTTTTAGGATTTGGAATTTCGGATTTAGGATCTGCTCCAATATATTTCTCAAGCACACTAGCAATAGCATCGGCACAGGACATAACGGCATGCCCTTGCTCCCAGGCAATGGAAGGACACCGAATGCCACGCAACTGCCTTATAATGGAATCTAGGTCTATACCAGACCTTATAGCCAAAGATACAAGTCGGCTAATAGCCTCGAGCTGCGCTGCAGCGCAGCCGCCGGCTTTACCCAATGTGGAAAAAACCTCGCATATCCCCTGGTCATCAAAATTTACCGTTACATAGATGTAGCCGCATCCAGTGCTTACCCTCTCAGTTACGCCTGTGGTAAGTTTAGGTCTTTTTCTTGGAGCCAGTTTACCTTCAGCCTTCTTCCCTCCACCTACAGTGAGAACCTGACTTTCTCGGCTCCTATCCCGGTAAATAGTTATTCCTTTTAAGCCCTCCTCATAAGCCAGCATATATACCTTACTTACATCTTCTGGTGTTGCTTCGTAGGGGAAATTGACTGTCTTACTAACAGCACTATCAGTAAACCTCTGAAAAGCAGCCTGTATCCTAACATGCCACTCTGGAGTTATGTCGTGGGCAGTAGCAAAGAGTTCTTTTATCTCCTCGGGAATATTTTCCATATCCTGAAGTTTTCCCCCTCCAGCTAATTCTCTCATTAGCTCAGGAGAATAGAAACCTCCCCTTTTGGCTGCCTCCTCAAAATAAGGATTTACCTCTACGAATTCCTCACCCTCGAGTATATGGCGCACATAGCTTAAGGCAAATACTGGTTCGATACCACTGGAACAATTGGCAATTATACTTAAGCTACCTGTGGGAGCAATAGTAGTTCGAGAGGCATTTCGAAACCGAGGACCGTCAGGCACATCATAAATGCTCCCCTCGAAGGCAGGGAAAACGCCTCTCTCCTTGGCTAACTCTACTGAAGCTTTATCCGCCTCCTCAGATATGAACCTCATAACTCCTTCAGCAATACCAATTGCCTCTTCGCTATCGTAAGGAATGCCAAGCTGGATAAGCATATCGGCAAAACCCATCACTCCCAACCCTATCTTCCTGGTGGCTTTCGTTCTTTCAGCTATTTCAGGCAAGGGATACCGATTAACATCAATAACATCATCGAGGAAGCGAACTGCTAGCTTGACTGTTTGAGCTAGCTTAGCATAGTCAATCTGAGCTTGCTTCGCTTCCCCTTCGCTACACTCAGGGCTTCGGCTCACTGCAACGACGCTATGAGGGCAAATCATCATCTTAGCTAGATTTATAGAACCTAAGTTACAAGATTCGAAAGGAAGCAGAGGTTGTTCACCACAAGGATTGGTGCTTTCTATTCTGCCCAATTTGGGAGTAGGATTGTGTCGATTTATTTCATCCATAAAGACAATGCCCGGGTCACCGGTGTGCCAAGCCATATCAACTATTTTGTCAAATACCCCCTTGGCATTAAGCTTACTCTCCACCTCTCCAGTTCGCGGGTTCACCAGCTTATAATCTCCACCCTTCTCCACCGCTTTCATAAAGTCATCGGTCACAGCTACTGAGAGATTAAAATTGGTTAAAGCCTCCGAGTCTCCTTTAGCTTCAATGAATTTTAAGATGTCAGGGTGGTCAATGGCTAGTATCGCCATATTAGCTCCACGGCGCATGCCACCTTGCTTTATAACATCAGTAGTGATATCAAAGGTTCGCATAAAGGAGACAGGGCCGCTAGCGACGCCGCCTGTAGAGCCAACCCTGTCCCTCTCCGGCCTGAGTCGGGAAAAAGAAAAACCAGTGCCTCCGCCACTCTTGTGAATTAAGGCAGTATATTTGACAGCATCAAAAATGGATTCCATGGAGTCATCAATAGGGATAACAAAGCAAGCCGACAATTGCCCCAACTCGCGACCGGCATTCATCAATGTAGGGGAATTGGGTAGAAATTCCAAATTTGCCATTAGCTGATAAAATGCCTCCTCTACCGAGAGCCCGGAGTCGTTAGTCGCTAGTCCCGATTGCTGACTGCTGACTGCTGACTGCTGACTATAGAGAGACTCGGCGGAGACAATATGCCTGGCTACACGGCGAAATAGCTCCTGTGGCGTTTCAACAACCTTTCCTTCCCCATCCTTCCCCAAATATCTCCTTTCCAGAACCCTTGAAGAGTTATCGCTAAGTTTGATTCCAGAAATAACTTGGCTACTAGCTTGGGGAGAAAATTCATCTGCAGTTAAAACTTCTTTAACCATTGCTTGAAGTTGGGAAAGAGATATAGGCAGCCTAGGTTGTGGCGAAATAAATTCCTCCATACCGGGCAAGGGTTGAACCAGCTCCAAACGTTGGCTTACTTGCTCAGTGAATTTTTCCAACAATTTTCTGTCGCTTATACCCATGGATTCGGCAGCGGCGAAAACGGCTTGAGCTACTCCATCTCGACCAATAGATTTTTGACTGGCTTTTTTACGAGTCTTGGGCATTTTTACCTTCCTTGAGGACCGATTAAAGGATTCACCGACTCAGAAGACAACAAAGGTAATTGGTTTGCTGGAGTCACCACTCCACCCGCTGCCAAGTTATCCACCGTTTGTTTGAAATCGCCAATATCGGCGAACTCCCGATAAACACTAGCAAAGCGAATATAAGCTATGTGGTCCAGTTCCTTTAACCCCTCCATAACCAAATCACCAATGTGAGAGCTAGAAACTTCCGTTCTGCCTTCCTTATAAAGCGCAGCTTCAATGTTATCTATAAACTTGTCAATAGCGCCTGTAGGAAGAGGACGTTTCTCACAGGCCTTGCGGATGCCCAGGGAAAGTTTAGCTCGGTTGAATTCCTCGCGCCGCCCATCCTTTTTAATAACAAAAATATTGTGTAGCTGTATGCGCTCATAAGTAGTAAAGCGGGCACCACAGGCAAGACATTTTCTTCTCCGCCTTATTACCTCATCGAGGCCCCGAGAATCTATCACCCTTGATTCTAATCCACCACAATAAGGACACTTCATAAATCCCCCAAGAATTGTGCTACAAGCAAATTTTATCACAATATGTAGTAAAAAAGCAACTGTCAACTGTCAGTTTTCTTACTCTGTATCCAAAATGAAGCAAAACTTTTTGCTAAAGTAATAAGCCGGGATACTTCTTCAATTTGGTAAAGTTGCACTATGGAAATGGGAGAGAGAGAAGGACTGTTTGAGAAATTGAAAGAACTGGACTATGCTTTGCCCCCGGAAGTTTGCTTTGTTTCCAGCGGTTATTCTGGATACTATAAGCACCGTTTGGCCATTGGAGAGTGGTAACGGCCTATTGATACAGAAAAGCGGGTGATGGGATTCGAACCCACGACGTCTTACTTGGGAAGCAAGCACTCTACCGCTGAGTTACACCCGCAATTAACCATATTATCAAACTAGAAGCATACCGGTGTCAAGGTTTTGTCGGGTATCTTCCCCTCAAAAGAGACTGTTTACTCTGTCAGCCTGAGCGGTATGAAATTGCCTCGCAGAGTTTATCCTGGTGAGCCGAAGCTCTGACCGCAGTACAGAGGAAATTCTTCGGTCGCTTTGCCCCCTCAGAATGACACAAAGCGAAGAGTCCACAACGACAAGGAAAACAAAGGACTCTCAGCCTATAGTCAAGAGTTAGTAGCCCTGGAGTGTAGCATTTGCCGATTCAGTTTACATATGGCAAAATTAAGCTTATAAAAAGGAGGGATCGCATAGTGGTCTAGTGCGGCCGCCTGCTAAGCGGTTATCCTGAGAAATCGGGATCGTGGGTTCAAATCCCACTCCCTCCGCCATCGCAACCTGAATATGCCTTTTGAAAGACCTGCTATTATTCGTCCTCCCAGCGAGTGGAACAGCTACTATCTCCCTTTGACAAGCGGCTGCTCCAATAACACCTGCACTTTTTGCGATTATTATGGCTCCAAGCTCAGGGTAAGGGAAATTGATGAGGTTAAAAAAGAGGTTGATGCCTTAGCTTTATATGCTCAACATGGTATTTGCCTGCCAGATATTCCTCGCATAGCATATGCTATAGCACGAACCTGGGATGGGGAAAAGGTATTCCTCCAGGATGGCGATGCCTTGGTTTATCCCTTCCCCAAGTTGAAAGAGTCTCTGGAGTACTTGAATGAGAAATTCCCGCACTTGGAAAGAGTTGGTATTTATGCCACAGCTCAAGATGTTTTGAGAAGAAGCGTGGAGGAACTTAGGAGCTTAAGAGAGCTTAAATTAGGCATTGCTTATATGGGTGTCGAGAGTGGCGATGATGAGGTGCTCAGGAAAGTCGGCAAAGGAGCAGATTATCACCAAATGGTTGAAGCGGGGAGGAAACTGAAGGAGGCAGGGATTACCTCTTCAATCACAGTTATTTTGGGGCTCGCTGGAGTTGAGGGAAGCGAGAAGCACGCGATTGAGACAGCCAAGATTCTCAGCGATATTGACCCCGACTATGCGGGAGCGTTAACTTTAACTTTAGTTCCCAGTACTCCTCTCTATGAAGAATATCAAAGGGGCGATTTCCATCTTATTTCCCCATTTAAGTCTCTCGAGGAGTTAAAGATGATTATAGAAAACTCGAATTTTACTGACTGTTTTTTCAGTTCCATGCACGCCTCGAATTACTTTTCAGTTCGGGGGAGGCTACCGTATGATAAAGAAAGGATGATAAAGGAATTGAAAGACATCTTGGCGAAGGAAGACCCTTCTTTGCTTCGCCCCGAATTTTTAAGGGGATTATAAAGATGGTGAGCCTAAGGTTCAGTCTCGCTCAATCGCCCCTTTAAATAATCAATCATCTTTACCGGCATAGGGTCAGTCTGATATAGCATGGCTAAGTAGTAGCTCACCCAGTCACCAAGGAAGATTAGGCTCATCATCTGAGTCAAGCTATTTTCGCCCTGGCTATCGATAATCTCGTGTCCTACTCCAGCCTTTTCCAGAATTTCGCTGGTTATTTGATATCGAGCCAAGATTCTGGGTGGCAGAGAGGGTGAGCGAAGCAGAACTATATATGCCTTATTTGCCATCTCCCTGGGAAATTCATAACCGACTACGGCGTTGTGGTTGAGTTCCGAGAAGGTTTCATAAAAAGCCCAAGCCTTGCTATTTTCATTGAATTGACTTTTCCACCGTCGGGCTACAGGAGAAAGGACGCCGGCACCATAAATGATTATTACCTTGCCCAGTAACTTTCTTGCCAATTGTTTAGCTGGATTGAGAGAAGTCGATACGGTTTCTGCTAATTCGCCTAGAAGGGCATCTAGTGTTTGAGTCATCCCTTCTACCAAGGTTGGCAAAGCTGGTGTAGTGAGATTGCTTCGCTTTGCTCGCAATGACAAGGTAGGGGCAGCCGATTTGTCCTCCAGTAAGCCAAGTTTGCCAAGCAAAGCAAGGAGAGGAATAAAGCTGTAGCCTAAAGCAGCCCGCGGCTGACCGTGGTAATCAATAGTGAAAACAGCCACCCCATTTTCCTGTGCCAGATTTTTTAATTTGCCTCCAGTGGTGAGAACTAGTTTCTTACAGTTTATATCTAAAGCTCGAGTAAATGCGGATAGGGTTTCTTCCGTGTTTCCTGAATAGCTTGAGGCGATAACTAGAGTTTTGGAATCTACAAAAGCGGGCAAATCATAACCCCGATGGACGAAAATAATCGGTTTGCTTAAATTAGAAGCCAAGCTACGCAGCAGATCCCCACCAATGGCTGAGCCACCCATACCACAAATAACTATTTTGTTGATGTCTACAAAGTCACTTCCCCCCGCTGTCATCCTGAGCGAAGCGAAGGATCTCGTAGTGAAGAACTCATTGACTTTTTGCCAGGCTTCCCGACACTGCTGGGGCAAATTACGAAGATGGATTAGCATCCCACTTGGGTCGTATTGCCTATATATTTCTGGTTTGTCGAGGTCTATCATATTCTAAATGCCTATTATCTCCTTATCCTCATTCCCTAGATTTCTCATCTCCTCGAAGGGTGATTCTGGGATAATGAAAGGTACATAATAAACCCATCCTCATTCTGATATAACCCGGGCATAACATACTTGGTCTTAAAAGAAAAGCTTTCATACATTTTCACTGCGGGGATATTGCTAGCTCGCACTTCCAAATACACTTTCGAAAGCCTTTGTGACTTGGCACGATTTATAAGCCATCTCATCATTTCCTTCCCTATTCCTTGCCCTCTCATTTCTCTCTTTACTGCGATATTCATCAGGTACATCTTTCTCCAGGTACATTTAGCAAAAGCATAGCCTGTTACCTCTTCATTTTGCTTAGCAGCTAAAACATAATAATCCTGGTGGTTGCCGATGATTTTTTCTATCTCCTTCCTCGTCCATTCTTTTATTGCTCCATTGCGTGAAACAAGAGAGTAAATAGCAGGAGCATCAACAATCTCGGCTTCCCTTATCATCTTCTAAACGCCTATTAGTTTTTTGCCTGCATGTAACAGCTTTGTCACTCTTCCCAGGCTTTCAGCCTCAGCGTAAAGGCGAACCAATGGCTCTGTGCCGGAAAAGCGAATGAGCAGCCAGGATTTATCAGTAAGGAAGAAGCGGAAGCCATCAGTGGCATCTACCTTGGTCACCTTAATGCTGGCGATAGTGTCTGGAGAGCTAGAGCTGAGTTGGTCCATAATTGTCTGACGCTTGCTTGCGGAGATATGAAAATCAGTGCGGCCGTAGTAGTGAGGTCCAACTTTGCTATAAAGGTAATCCAGAAGCTGGGACGGTGTTTTATGAGTTTTTGTCATAAAGTCGAGGAAGTAAAGTCCGGCAAGTATGGCATCCCTTTCAGGAATATGCCCCCGAAAACCATAGCCACCACTTTCCTCACCGCCGATAATTGCATCATGTTGTTCCATTAAAGGGGCGACATATTTGAAGCCCACTGGCGTTTCATATACCGGAACATCGAAAATCTCCCCTAAGCGGGAAAGCATAGTAGTGGAAGTTAATGTTTTGATTATGGCACCTCGCTCGCCACGAACCTCAAGGAGATAGAGGCAGAGCAAGGCAAAGACCTGATGCTGATTTAGGAACTCTCCTTTTTCATCTATAATGCCGATGCGGTCGGAATCCCCATCGGTGGCTAAACCGATGTCAGCTTTTTGCTCCACAACCAATCGGGAGAGCTTAGTCAAGTTTTTGGCAATCGGCTCTGGTTGGATTCCGGGGAATGAGGGATTTCTCTCGGCGTTGATTTCAGTAACTTTTATATTTCCCTCTACAATGTCATTGTGAGCCCTTCGCTTCCTGTCATTCTGAGGGAGAGAAGCGACCGAAGAATCTCGCTCAGGACAGGCTCCGCAAAGCAATCTCATAAAGTAGCCACTTCCAGCACCATACATAGGGTCAACTATTATATTTAATCTATGACTCCGTAATTCCTCCAGATTGATAAGCTGGTTTAGCTGTTTGAAGTAAGCAGGAGCAGGGTCTAAATAATCAACCAATCCTTTCCTTAAAGCTCTGCCTATGTCCGTAGTGCGGAGGCTAGTCCTCCGCTTTTTTGCAGTCAGTTGATAAATATTTTTTTCTATCTGGGAGGTAATCTCATCTGAGGCACTGGTGCCTTCCTGGGATTTATACTTGAATCCGTTCCATGAGCCGGGATTATGGCTGGCTGTGATGATGATAGCGCCAGCAGCTTTGGTGACAAGTACAGCATAGCTTATTACTGGTGTTGGGGCTGGGTTAAGACACAAATGGACTTTAATATCATTGCCCGCAAGTACCTCGGCAGCGGCAACGGCAAAATCCTCAGAGGCGAAGCGGGTATCATAGCCAATAACTAAGCCGCGTTCACTGAGACCGCTTTGTTTAAGATAATCTGCCACCCCTTGAGCGCAAATACGCACATTATCAAAGGTGAAATCCTCAGCGATAATTCCTCTCCACCCATCCGTGCCAAACTTAATTGGACTGTCTATCAATCTCACCTCCTCTACTCTCCTCTACTGTGAAGGAGAGGAGAAGGTATAGATTGTAAAGTACCCCGCCTTTTCATACTTCCCTTCACGTTCTTATTGGACAACCCCGTCCCTTCCCCACAAGAAGATAGTGAGTTCCTACTTAAAAGCCACCCATCACAAAAGAAACCCAACCGTGTGTATAAGACTAATGCCTCGGTCCAGGGATGCAAGACTCTAACAATGCCACATCATTTTCGGTCAGCTCACGAATGGTCTGGAGGTGCTGACTCAGCGGACACAGTGAAGTACCAATTGGTTTTCTAGTTTTGAATTGGAGTTGCCGCAAGACTCTTGTAATATCTACTGACCCATATTCATAGTACTGAGATTCACTAGGGTCACCTATAATCCTAAATTGTCCATACTTATAGTTGGGAGGATTGTACTCCTGTTTGGCAATGGTAATACGCCCGACGAGATAGCAACGTCCGTTCGTATATGTTACGAGATAAGCTCTTTTGCCTAGTTGGGTAGCAGAATGCAGTCTACTTTGACGCGAGTTAAAACAGGGAGGCTTCTCTAGCGTCCCTTCTTTCTTGTCCTCTAGATAATTATTGTATTTCCACAAGCACATTATAGATGGCATCCATTCACCTCCTTAAAGAGTCTGTTAGCTGGCATCTTCATTCACCGCTTACCTAATATCTCATCTCCCAATGTCTCTGCCTTGTCTGTCTTTTCTCAGGGGAGGTTGAGGTCTTCTCTACCGAAATGGGCTGACTGTTTAACTTAATTATAAAGAGTGGCAGGAGAAAAAGCAATCTCATGGATAAGGGTTAATTGATGTTTAGGAGAAATTGTTATACAATATGTTCATCGATGATGGAGGTGTGAGATGGAAGTGACTCTTTCTCCAAAATATCAAGTGGTGATTCCGAAGGAAGCCCGAAAGCAACTTAAATTGAAGAGTGGGCAAAAGCTTCAAATCATTGTGAGAGGGGGAGCTATTACTTTGGTTCCCGATTGCCCCCTTAATGAGTTAAGAGGGCTCTTTAAGGGAATGCAGACTGAGGGGCTTCGGGAAGAGGGAGAGCGAATATGATTCTGGTTGACTCTTTTGGATGGATAGAGTATTTGGCGGAGGGTCAATTAGCAGAGCGCTATGAAGAATACCTCACCAATCTGGCAGAGGTCATTACCCCCACAATAGTTCTGTATGAAGTCTACAAAAAGCTGAGGCGGGAGCGCAGGGAAGAAGAGGCACTCTTAGTAGTTGCTCAAATAATGAAAACCAAAATAGTGCCTTTGAGCGAGGAAATTGCCCTTTTGGCGGCTGAAATCAGCTTAAAGTACACTCTACCTATGGCAGACGCCATCGTCTATGCTACAGCAACAAAGGAAACTTGCCCAGTGGTAACCTCTGACACTCATTTCAAAGGATTAGAAGATGTGATTTATCTGGAGGCATAGGCAAATGGTCAGATAGTGAACGAAATGGCTTATTGTTACCTATGCACATGCTGAACTGCTCTAATGTCACAAGCCACTCTATATATTGCCCTTGGCAATAATGCCCATTATTCAACTCAAATTTAATTTTGGCATCGGCTGTACTTTGATATCCCACTGTTCTTCCTTAATCTTTTGGTGGAGATGCTCAAGGGCTTGCTCAGCTAACTGTGAATAACCGCAAACAACAATTAACCCCTCTACTGTTCTCTCGTCCTTATCGATCTCTATTCTGTTTGGCAAACTAGGGTCGAAAAGCCCAAGTTCCTTCTTCTGCCGATAGTTCTCTTTGTAGCAGTCAACATAGGCTTTTATGTACTTTCTAATGTGGTTAACGTACCCATTTAGTTGCCTCCCGACCTTCTCACGAAGTTCGGGGTTTCTTCCCAGTTTTATCTCGATCACTTGAAAGTGGAATGGCTTGTCTGCCGAGTCCCGCCTGAGTGCCAGTAAGTCTATCTGGGCTCTGTTGACATGGTTTGCCACCTGGCGGTCAATGATGATGAACTTCTCTGATGGTGGGTTGTCTGTCATTAATGCCTGCTCAAATGTTATTTCTTCTCCGTTGTTTACCGCCCGTATATTAGAGCTTAGGCTCTTGATATTATTCTTTTGAAAGAACTGACGAAGGTCCTCTGGCGGGATTCTGAAGATAACATATTTACTACTTCCACCGGAGTCATGGTACTTCTCTAATTTCTTGAGCAGCTTGTCTTGCCTGTCTGGACGAAGCTACTTGTGATCATCAGCGATAAACTTTTCGTGTATATCTACAAAGTAAGGTCCACTCTCGTTTGATTTGACCATAGCGAGTGAATTGCCCTGATAGTAAATATTGAAGTAGTTTTCCCGGAGTTGCAGATTGTATTCTCCACCAGACCCATTGATAAGTTGCACCAAAGGTCGGAGGTTCTTCGCAAATTGCTTCCACCCTTCAGCACTTAGATCCAGATACCGTTTGATGATAGGGCGTCCATCCATTTCTTTCCTCCTTGTAAGTTACTCTACAGGCAGTAAGTCTGTCCGTCATCCAACTGAACGATTTCCTTGTATATATCCCCATATTGGTCTGGGTAGAAAGTATGTATAGGTATAAGGCAGCGAGGATTCATGGCATCGGCTAGTTTCTTGAGGTCTTCGGCGTAGGCATGTCCGCTGGTGTGGATTTCTGTCAACTCAATATCATGGGACTTGAGAAACTGTGCCAGGTTTGTTCGCTCCAGGTAGCCATGCCACATGGAGTAAATCGCCTTGGCTCCGCTGCTTGCGCCCAGTTTCGGAAGAAGTATTCTGCGAAAGTAGGAATTGTCTTTGCTAAGAATCACCATATTTTTTGGAGCTGCCTGTATTTCCTCCCACTCAATTTTGGTTTTCTTGTACTTATAAAGCAGCTTCTTGTCATATTCCGCCAACTTCTTGGCATGGGAATATGTATACAGCACGTGGATTTCCTTCCAGTTAAACTGTGGAATATGGGGCGAAATGGAGCTTAACTTATCCATGATGAAGGCAGTATAGAGGTCAATGACAAGTGTCTTGTGACTGCGCTTGATTGCGCGATAGATCGATACCAACCTGTCAAGGTTCTGAGACGAACAAAAAACGAAGGTATACGATTGCTGACCAGCAATAATATTGCACATAGCTTGCTCCACAGCTTTCTCATCTTGGTACTGGCCCTCACCTCTGCCAAGTAATGTCCCTTCCATGATCAGGCAGTCTATGTCAGAAATGGGTTCCTTGAAAAGTCTCTCCAGTAGCACTTTCTTCCGTCCATGACCACGAAAGTCGCCGGTATAGAACAAACGCTGTCCGTCAGCCTCAATGAGAAATGCAGCAGCGTCAGGGGCCGAGTGATCCATCAAGTATGGAGTAATGGTGAACTCTCCCACTTGAAATGGCTGCCGCATCGTAAATGTTTGTGTCTGGTTAAGGTTGACCTCTGTGTTGAGGAAGAGATTGGAAACTTCCACGAGGCTTTTTGTTCCGGGACTCATGTATATCGGGATATCTGGGTGTATGAAACGAAAAAAGCCGTAGTGGTCCTGGTGAGCATGAGATAGTATTACGGCGGAGATAGAAGGTTGTTGATAACTGTATAACCCATCAATTGCAGGAAGTAATTTCTGCTCTAGAAGCTGTTCTTGGGAGAGGTTTTTGTAGTGACGCCATTCAAATGGCAACCCGTCGGATGTTACAAGAGGCATGCCAACGTCAATAACAATGCGTGTCTCTCCAGAATTAAGGCATAACTCAACACAGTTCCCGCCAATTTCATGTGTACCACGGTGAATTGTCAATTTCATCTGAACAAATTATATCATTAAGAAGACACAATGTCCTACCGTTAAGCGCCTTGTTCAATTAAACGAGTATTATTCTAAATTTTTGTGAAAACGCAAATTTTACAACCCAGCCTCAGCCCTCAGTATTTCAGCTTTATCTGCCTTTTCCCAGGGGAGGTCGAGGTCATCTCGGCCGAAGTGTCCATAAACTGCAGTTTGGCGGTAAATGGGGCGGCGGAGGTCTAGAGTTCTCATGATAGCTTCAGGACGGAAGTCGAAATGCTTGTTGATGAGCTTCAGTATGGTTTCATCGGGAACCTTTCCTGTGCCAAATGTTTCTACGGATAATGATAAAGGGTGAGCCTTGCCAATGGTATAGGCAACCTGAAGTTCGAGGTAATCAGCAAGCCCGGCAGCTACTATATTTTTAGCGGCATACCTAGCCATGTAGGCAGCGGAGCGGTCTACCTTAGTGGGGTCTTTACCGGAAAAGCAGCCTCCACCATGGCGGCAGGCGCTGCCATAGGTATCAGCTATGATTTTACGCCCGGTAAAGCCAGTATCGCTCACGGGACCGCCAATAACGAATTGCCCAGCGCTATTGATATAAATTTCAGTGCCGCTATCCATCAGGTTGGCGGGAATAATTTTTTTAATTACTTGTTCTGAGAGGTCGCGTTCGATATCCTGGCGTTCCACGCCGGGGTCATGATGGGCGCCAAGGACGACACAAACGACTCTTTTCGGTATGCCATGGCTATACTCAATGGTCACCTGAGATTTACCATCGGGGCGGAGATAAGATATGGTCTTGTCTTTTCTTACTTCAGCTAGACGCTGGCATAGTTTGTGTGCCAGGGAAATAGGCAAAGGCATAAGCTCAGGCGTCTCCTTGCAAGCAAAGCCAGCCATCATTCCCTGGTCACCAGCCCCGGTTTTATCTAAATCATTGCTTGTCTCTCCTGTTCTTACCTCTAAAGATTGGTCGACCCCAGCGGCAATATCCCTGGATTGCTCCTTTACAGAGACAAGAATGCCACAAGTTCGATAATCAAAGCCATATCCAGGATGGGTATAACCGGCATCTTTAATTACCTGGCGCACAATGCTAGGGATTTCCACATAGCAATCACAGGTAATCTCGCCCAGAACTGTCACCATTCCCATGGCGACGGAAACTTCGCAGGCAACATGGGCAAAAGGGTCTTCTTCTAACATGGCATCGAGGACGGCGTCGGAAATCTGGTCGCATAATTTATCAGGATGCCCCTCAGTAACGGACTCCGAAGTGGCTAAATATGAATCTAATCGATTAAAACTGTTTGGCATCTCTACCCCCTTCTGGGAAATTCTAATTTCGAATCTCTAAACTCTATGACACGAGATTGCTTCACTTCGTTCGCAATGACATTATTCAAAATTCAAAGTAACTATTCCCCCAGTGTCATTCTGAGCGTAGCGAAGAATCTCAGAGGCTCAGGGTAAACTCCGCCCACGAAGAACCTCGGAGACCCTTCGCTTTGCTCAGGGTGACATAGGGAGTGGCTGCACAGTTACAATCCAAATTTTTAGGATTTAGAGCTTGGGATTTCGTATTTTTAATATTATGTTCCCGACTCCCAGCTTTCCAGGTAGTTTTTTTGCTCCTGGGTTAAGGAATCGATGGAGATATTCATAGCAGCAAGTTTTAGCTTGCCTACCTCCTTGTCGATGTCTTCAGGTACGGGATAAACATCTGGCTTGAGCTTTCCCTTCATCTTAGCAAGATATTCTACACATAAAGCTTGATTGGCGAAGCTCATGTCCATAACGCTGGCGGGGTGCCCTTCAGCGGCAGCCAGATTGATAAGCCTGCCTTCGCCCAATAAATAGATATGCCTTCCATCGCTTAAGGTATATTCATCAACGAAGGAGCGCACTCGCCTTTTTGACTTAGCCAGATTTTCCAAAGCAGGAATATTTATTTCCACATTAAAATGGCCGCTATTAGCCAGAATAGCTCCGTCTTTCATCTGCATGAAGTGAGCTTTATCGATGACGCTTGCATCTCCAGTGGCAGTGATGAAGACCTCCCCTATTTTGCATGCCTCACTCAAGGGCATAACCTGATAGCCATCCATAACTGCCTCTAACGCGGGGATAGGATTGACTTCAGTGATAATGACTCGTGCTCCCAGCCCTTGAGCCCGTTTAGCTATTCCTTTGCTACACCAACCATAGCCGCAGACAACTACTTTTCTCCCCGCCCATAGTATATTGGTGGCTCTGGTGATGCCATCAATGGTACTTTGCCCCGTGCCATAACGGTTATCAAAGAAGTGCTTGGTTTGAGCATCGTTCACGGCGATAATGGGGTAACTCAACTTCCCCGCTCTTGCCATATTCCTGAGCCTGATAACCCCTGTGGTGGTTTCCTCAGTGCCACCAATCACATCGTGGCTAAGTTCGGCATATTCCTTGTGCAGAGTGGAAACTAAGTCAGCGCCGTCGTCCATTGTAAGCTGTGGCTTGTGTTCTAAAGCAGTGACGATATGTTGATAATAGGTTTCATCATTTTCCCCCTTTATGGCGTTGACGGGAATGCCGTAATCAACTAAGGCAGCAGCCACATCATCCTGGGTGCTTAGAGGATTGGAGGCGCAGAGGACTAAATCGGCGCCGCCTTCCCTCAAAGTTAGGGCTAAGTTGGCTGTTTCCGTGGTGACATGGAGGCAAGCAGAAATGCGGACTCCTGCTAGAGGCTTCTCTCGGGCAAATCTTTGCTGTATTAGCCTTATTACTGGCATTTCCTTGCCAGCCCATTCAATGCGAAGCTTGCCCTCCTCTGCCAGAGTGGGGTCTTTAATATCATAATTCTTCATCTTTCAAAGTTTACCTCAAATTATCCCGGTAATCTTATCCGTTGTGTAAGATATCAGTAACTCCACTCATAAAGACTATCAAAGGCTTAAGAACAACTAAATAATACACAACTGTGATTTAATGGGAGTTTAAAAATGAGCAAAGCCCTCGAGCTTTGGAATAATGAGCTCAAATTACCTTCCTACGAAGGTAGCTTCCCTCTTCTCTAAAAAAGCTTTTACTCCTTCTTTATGATCCTCTGAAGAGCCAGCTATGCTTTCACAGGCAGCTGCCACCTCTAATGCAGTTCCTAAATCCATTTGAAGTCCCTTATACAACTGAAGCTTAGACAACCTGAGAGCTATAGGGGCATTCCTCGCTATTTTGCTAGCCAGTGCCTTCGTCTCTCGTTCTAATTCCTGGGTAGGAACAAGCCTATTTAATAGACCTATCTTTTCTGCTTCCTCTCCCTTCACAGAATCTCCAGTGAAGAGAAATTCGGCTGCTTTAGCCAATCCCATGACACGGGGCATCAACCAAGTTCCACCACAACCCGGTGGAAGCCCCACCCGCGTATAACCCACTCTAAACTGGGCATTTTCCGACCCAATCCTTAGATCGCAAGCTAAAGCAAAATCAAAGCCTGCACCCACAGCTGGCCCATTCACCATAGCAATTGTTGGCTTGTCTAAACTTTGTAGTTTTTGAACTACCAGTTGAATCCCATGCCGAACTGCACGAACTGTCTGTCGCCATCCCTCTCCCGCAACTCCGCTGACAAGCTGTATCTCCCCCCCTTCCGTCACCTCTCCTCCAGCACAAAATGCCCGACCCGCTCCAGTCAGGATCAACACCCTCATTTCGTCATCCCTAGCCACATCATCAATCGCCGTTATTAGTTCCTCACCCAAACGAGTATTGACCGCATTTAACCTGTCTGGTTGGTTCATTATGATAGTAGCAATATGCTCTTCTTTCTTCAGGATTACTGTCTGAAAATCCATAGTCCCCTCCTTCCCATTAGGAGTATATGCTTTGCTAGCAACAAAATCAAGACTAAAAGTCTCGCTATAACATATCTCCAACCTGGTTCACAACTTGTTCCAAATTATCCCCATAATCTTATCCATTGGCTGCGAGGTGTCAAGAATAAAGTGTTGTTGAGGAGAAAATTCAGTTATAGACTCAAAGCTTTGCTTTTGCATCTCAAATATTTCCCAACGACCATCTGAGGTTGTCACTCCTTTAAGCCTTTGCCCCAGCCTCTTTTTTAGCTCTTCCTCATTCAATACGCATTCCAGAATTGTGAAATCGGCTTCCCACTCCTCAGCTAATTTCCTGGCCTGTAGCCTATCCTCTTTTCTCCCGAAGGAGGCATCCAGTATCACCGATTGACCTTGAGATAGAATTTTGCCTGCTTGTTTAAACATTTCATTATATGTTTTTGCGGAGAAATCGGCAGCGTAGATACCGCTTTGGAATTCTTCAAAACGGTGCTCCGTGGGTGGGATACGGGCTAAGCTTTTTCTGATGACATCGGAGGAGATAACAGCACAGCCTAGCCTCTGCCCCAAGGCTTGAGCCACCGTTGTCTTGCCTGTGCCTACCATGCCGGCGGTGATAATAAGCAGTGGTTTTATTTTGGCATACGAATAAGCCAGGTCAAAGTATTTCTGGGCGATAGCCATGGTTGTCTTTTTCTCCTCCTTGTAGATATAGGGGTCGTCGAGCTTAAAACTTTCCACTTTGCCCCTAACATAAGCTCGGTAACATTTGTAGAAGTTGAGCAGCTTTAATAGCTCCTCATCATGGGATAGCTTCACATAGGTGTTTACTAAGTGATGAGAAAGGTCAGCCCGCTGGTAGCGGTCTAAGTCCATAGCTAGAAAGGCAATTTCTGAAGCTACATCAGAATACCTGAATCTATCATTAAATTCGATACAGTCGTAAATGCAGACACCGTCGGTAAAGCAAATATGGGCAGCATGAAGGTCACCGTGACAATCCCTTATTTTGCCTTCAGTCACTCGTTTATCAAACAGGCTGGCATTGCCCAGTATAAAATCGTTGGTATAACTTTTAATGTGGTCATAAGATAGTCGGGGGATAGAAACGCCAATGTATTTCTCAGTTTGAGCGAAGTTCTCATCAGTATTCTGGCGAATAATATCCAATTTGCCGAAAGCGGCAATCTCGGAGCTTGTTTTAGCTTTTTGGTGGAAGTCCGCCAACTTTTCAGCCACTTTAGCTATCATCTCCTGGGTTACTTGACCCTGGGGCAATAGAACATCCAGCATGCGGTCTTGAGGCAGTTGCCTCATTTTGACAGCATACTCTATTGGTTTGCCTTCGCCCTCAAGTTGATAGCTGATGGCTGACGGCTGACGGCTCTCGGTAATTGGCACCACGGCTAAATAAATCTCAGGGCAGAGGCGTCTATTTAACTCAAGCTCTTGGCGGCAAAAGAAACGCCGTTTCTCCAATGTAGTGTAATCAAGATATCCTAAGTTGACCGGTTTTTTTACCTTATAGACATAGTCGCCGGTAAGGAAGACAAAGGACATCTGAGTTTGAACCAGCTCTATCTTTTGTGGTTTATGGGGATAAGCCTGGGATTTAAGAAGCGCCTTAACTATAGATGGTAATTCTGATTTTATCATTTCCCTAACAAAATTGTAACATGCGTTCCCAATCAAAGCTATAATTAATACCAAGCTGTTTGTGTGCTTTCGCTAATAAGAAGGAGGATCTGTTACTCCTCCTTCCTAACTCGCTGTTATCTATTCTTCCCTTCCATTGGTCTCAGTGTAATCACAGGCACGAGGACTGAGGGCAATAATTACTGGCCATTCAGCCGAAATGAATTGGGAAGACCAGAGAAGAGCTTCCGTATTGGGGACGAGGTTCAATCATCCAGCCGAGTGGTGGTGGATGTATGCCGTTGATAGACTGCCATTTACAGAGCGTGAATATTACCGATTTAGCAATCTCTGAACTTATTCACAGCGAATTATAGTCAATTGCAAAATTCCTTATAATTTCCCTTCACCTTAATCTTCTGGTCGTAGGGGCGAGGCTAAAGCCTCGCCCTGTGGGTCTAAAGACCCACAGCTACGATACGAGAAAAACAAATGAAGGGAGAGGAATTTTATACGACATTATGCGGTTAACTATAAACTACATGCCGCCTAGTAGTTGGTGTAGCCGTTTCTTAACTCTATGAGTGAAACAAGCCCCGGCCGGGGCCTGTTTCACTTTCTCATTGTTACACTATTGCCACCATGCTGGCGGTTCGCACCATGGACTATAGCAGCGTTTCAAGATAGGCTATCAAGTCATCGATCATCAGGCATATCTCTTTTTGGACTGCGGGGGCTATTATCCAGTCGTCCTTTATCTTTCCATCCACGCCGCCGTCCGCTTTAGCCCGAATGTCATTCTGCAGCTTCTGTATGGCGCCCTTGTAGTTGCCTGCATCTAGCATGTGGTCGACTGCTGCAAACTTGTTGCCCAGGGCATTCTTTCTTTGAGTCGCTTGGCCATCAAAGGCATCACTTGGCAGGCGCTGAATATAGTCGTTGATAGAGTGATTGGCTTCCTCAGCACTCATAACTGCTACCGTTGTCGTGGCTTTGCCGGTGTCCCCATCATCATCTGTCACTGTCAGGGTCACGCTATAAACCCCGGGGTCTAGGTATGCATGGGCTGCCGTTGAACTCCCTGTCGAGTCTGGTTTCTCGTTTTCTTCGATTACTTCACCAATAACAATTGTACCGTCACCGAAATCCCAAGTAGCTGTGTGGGTATCCAACCAGCCGGGGTCCGTGAATGTTCCATTGAACGTTAGGGTGTGGACGACTGGAAGTATGAAATGCGGGTTTGGTTGCTCGACTGAATCGATATGTGCTGTGGGAGCCACGTTGTTGACGGTGATGGTGGCAGTAGCGGTGTCTTCACCGTCACAGATGTCACAGATGTCCTTGACCGTAAGCGTGACAGTGTAGTTACCGTTGTCCCCATAGATGTGGGTGACGGTGACGTGGGTGACCTCGTCGCCGACAGCAGAGCCGCCATCCCCAAAGGTCCAGGAGTAGGTCAGGGGGTCACCGTCGGGGTCAAAGGAGCAAGAACCATCCATAGTAGCGACCTGGCCCTCGTCCACCTGGTCTGGCACGGCAAGGCACGCGGTGGGCGGTAACTGGGGGTCGAGCGGAAACGAATCCCCGCTCTCGGTGTTGAAACCACCTAACTGCCATGGGCCCCTGTCTTGGTCAAACGTGTATGTATCCGTTTTCGAGCAGGGGAGCTCCGGAAGCCCACCTGGTTGGTAGTGAGAGAACGGGTCCCCAGGCATACAGGGGGCCGTTTCTTGGGAGAACAGTGGGCCCAGGGTGCCTAAGTCAATCTCAGGAGAGTTCACCGCTGGAGTGCAGTAGGAGGGCGTACAAACATCACCGAATGGCGTCCACACACAAACCTCAGGGAAAAGCACACCTCGGGAATAACCTCAAAACCAGGTATCTTCAAGGTCAGCTCCAGCACATCTATGTGGGCGCCCTGCGCAAACTGGGTTACGGTGTTGTTGGAGAAGGTGTTTCGCAGCGAGAAGGTCGGGGTGACGTTGAAGATGTCTGTCGCCGTCGCCGGGTACACGATGTCAACGCTCTGCCCCGCGTCGAACTTCACCAGCGCCGAGCTACCAGAAGCTACCACAGCACCTGATTCGTTCTTAACCGTGTACTGCACTGCCCGTGGGAGCGGGAGCGACACCTCAACAGTAGGCGTGAACTTGAACTCCTGCGCCTGCGTCATCTCCACATCAACATCGACGTCAATAGTCTCATATCCAGCCTTCGCGCCGCTGATGTCAATGTGAGCGCCCAACGGTATGACAAGCCCGATATATTTAAGCCACGCATCCAAGTCAACTTCTATGTCTATAAACTTGTGCGAGCCGCGCGCCTCCAGCGACACACCATCCGCCCACAGGGAGTCGGTGGTCTGCACATTGGGAAGACCGTAGAACCCGCTGATGCCGTGAACATACTTCTCCGCGGACGATATCTCCGTTGGCTCGGTGTCTTCGGCGGTGATGAGGGTGCCACTGGTCGAGGCATCGAACTCGGGGAAGAAGTTAAAATCTGCACAGCTAAACGCGCAGACTTTGCCGCCTGCCGCCGCCGCGAGTGCGAAATCCACGTCAACATCCACCTTTCCGGTGAAGCCAGAAGTGGTGAGGTCCCAGTCGGGCATGAGGGTAACAGCAGAGCCTATGGTTATGGTATCCCCTGGTTTGAAAGAGTTAGCCCCAGGCGTCGTCAGCTTCACCTGCACCGGGTACGTGACGCTCACCGAACCGGGTCCGACATCACGGAAGCGCCCGTCCACAGCTATGTTCCCTGATGTGCTCCCGTGCATGCCACCACCAAAGTCGTAGTCTGCCACGTCTACCACATCTTCCACTCCGCCGGACTTATCCCAAGAGGTGGAGAGGATGGAGACACTTGTGTCAGTCGGACCGGATGTAGCCCCCGGCCCCCACATGCTCTGCCCGGAGGTCCGGAAGGTAACATTGTAGATCGTCTCTACAGGGGGCATGGAGTCGCCGGAGACAAACGCCGGGCTGGACAAAGGGGCTGTAAGGATGACAGCAGTACCAAGAGCCAGAAACCAGCGCAAGTGGTACATCTTACGATGTCCTCGATGGGAATGACGAATAATGCTCATGAGTCACCTCCTTGTAGTTGTGAGACTGTTCAAATTTGGGTGTTTGGGAAATCCTTCACCCCAGATTTCTGTAGTTGTGGAACTTGCTCGACCTTTGCCACTACCTCTTCAAACAGCCTCATGTTATCGTTTTCTTCCTACAACTTTAGTACTAGGACTATTCTACCATGCCCTAGTTTTGTGTCAATTGCATTATCTTTACTTTACCTCTAAATCTTAGGAAAAAAAGTTTTTTTGGGACTTTTGGGGGATAAATGGGAAATTCACCCTCATCCTTCGACAAGCTCAGGACAAGCTCTTAATCCTCTCCCTTCAAGGGAGAGGATTTTTATTCGTTATTTGCTGTTGTTATCCGAGTTATTGGGGCTCAAATGCTAAATGGGGATAAGCCTGGGATTTAAGAAGCGCCTTAACTATAGATGGTAATTCTGACACCAAGCTTCTCTTTTCCAAGCCTGATAAATCAGGCAACTACTCTAGGCTTGATAAATCAGGCAACTACCTTAAGGCCTGATAGATCGGGCAACTACACGAAACCTCTAGGTCTGGTAAATCAGCAACTGAGGCAGGGATGAACCCCGCCACTACCTATGGCCTTTCCCATACGGCTACCATACCCTGTCCACCGCCGATACACATAGTTTCCAAGCCACGATGCAGGTTTCGATGCATCATATCATAGATGAGGGTGACTGCTATTCTTGCACCAGTGCAGCCAATCGGGTGACCCATAGATATGCCACTGCCATGCGGGTTAATGTGGTCGAAGTCCCAATCAAGCTCCTTCATGCAACCCAGCGTCTGAGAAGCAAAAGCTTCATTAAGCTCAATAACATCAAAATCTTTATTAGTAAGTCCCGTCTTTTTCATAACCTTTCTTACTGCAGGAACAGGGCCTAATCCCATGTAATTGGGGTCTATTGCACCTGAAGCCCAGGCTCTAAGAGTTGCCATAGGTTTAAGTCCTAATTCCTTAGCTTTATCTCTCGACATAAGCACTACTGCCGCTCCACAATCATTAATCCCTGAGGAGTTGCCCGCAGTAACCATGCCATCTTTTCGGAATGCTGGAGGAAGCTTAGCCATTTTCTCCATGGAAGTATCCATAGGACGCTCATCAGTGTCAAACATAACAGGTGGACCTTTCCTCTGTGGAATGGGAAAAGGAATTATCTCCTCTTTAAATAAGCCATCCACTATAGCTTTCCGGGCTCGCACATGGCTAAGGCAGCCTATCTCATCCTGCTGTTCACGAGTGAAGCCAAATCTATTAGCGATTTCCTCTGCAGTGTTTCCCATATGATAGCCATAGAATATTTCCCACAGCCCATCAAAAACCATAAGGTCTATAAGTTCCCCTCTGGAGGTGACATCCATCCTATAGCCCCACCTAGCTTTAGGGAGAATGTAGGGACAATGACTCATAGCTTCCATGCCTCCAGCAACCACAATATCTGCTTCGCCTAGCATTATATCTTGTGCTCCTAAAGTAATAGCTTTCAGACCTGAGGCACAGACCTTGTTCACTGTAAAGGCAGGAGTTTCCTTGGGGATGCCAGCGTAGATACATGCCTGGCGAGCTGTGTTTTGCCCTTGTCCTCCTTGAAGGACATTTCCCATAATTACTTCATCAATCTGAACGGGGCGCAAAGAAGAATCATAGTCATAGTGCTTTTTCTCTAGCTCTATTATTCCATCGGACTTAAGTATATCAGGACCGTATCCAAGTAACTCTTCGCTAGACTTTGGCCTTAGCCCGGCTCGCTTAATCGCCTCCTTAATCGCTGCAACGCCTAAATCAATAGCAGGTATATCCTTTAAAGAACCACCAAAAGCGCCGATTGCCGTTCTGGCACCACTTACAACAACAACTTCTTTTTGCATAACCTTAACCTCCTTCTTGATATCATAGGGTTTTACAGGACCCTTTACACAGATTCCTCACTTTATAGGCATAGCCACAAATAAGGAAAACGCAGAATATCCAAGCCGACACTAACTCTATTTCGCGATTTACGAAGATAGATTCAAGGCTCAAACTTAAAATTTAAGTAAGGCCTCGAACCTATCAAGCAACCTCAATTCATTTAGCACCAATTCAGTAATTTGTGCCAAAATCACGCAGGTTTAAATGCTAAGAGGGTTTTTGCGTTTTCTCCTTCGCCGAGATGTCGAAATGCTACCTTGAGAGGCATGCCGATTTTGGGGCTCTCCGGGTTAGTCAAATCTATCCCTTCTATTCGAGCTACTGCTCTTAGTCCTTTTTCCATTTCTACAACACCGGCGCAATAAGGATGCTCTCTATCATACCCCTCCGCTACTACAGCTGGAGGACCTACATATGTGTAATTATAAGCAGCAAGCTTCCCTTTCCCACTCATTTCAACCCATTCCATCTCCGAGCTGTAGCATTTTACACAAATAGGGCGAGGAGGAAAATAGTTCGCTCCACATTTCTTACATCTTGAACCCATGAGTTTTTCCTCATTGAGGAACTGTTTAAACGAAATATCATTAAATAGCCGTTCTTCCATCGTTTTACCTCCTTTCCAGAATAGTAAAAGTGCAGGTACCTCCTGTACCTCCTAGATTTTGAGAAGCGCCAAAACGAAGATTTTTATTAGGAATCTGTCTTGGGCCAGCCTCACCCCTTAATTGTTCCCACACCTCATATATTTGCGCTGTTCCCGTTGCTCCTACAGGATGCCCCTTACACTTGAGTCCACCTGAGGTATTGATTGGCATTGGCCCATCCAATTTGGTCATTCCCGCCGCAACATCCTTATATGCTTCTCCTTCCTTGGAAAAGCCGAGGTCCTCCATATGGATGAGCTCAGCCATGCTGAAGCAATCGTGTACTTCGGAAAACTGAATATCTTTGGGTGTAAGCCCTGACATTCCGTAAGCCTCTTTCGCAGCATTCTTGTTAGCTTCTAGAGAGGTAAGGGTGGGGCAATCATGTAATGCTCTGCCACTGCCTTGTCCCATTCCTATAATGTAAATGGGGTTATCGGTAAATCTCTTAGCTATCTCTTCAGCGACCAATATTACACAAGAGCCGCCATCACTTATGGGACAACAGTCGTAAAGATACATTGGCCACGCAACAGGAGGGTTAAATTTAGGATCCCGCAGAGCTTCTTTCTCATCTTTCCATGCCGGTATCGGCAATCCCTTTTTCTTAGCTCGCTCAATTCTGCTATCCATAATATCGCGAATAGAGACATTGAATTGCGCCTTGGGATTCAGACGGCCATTATTATGGCTTTTAATGGTAACGTTCTCAAGATCAGCATGTGTGGCTCCGTATTTATTGAAGTATGCGGTAGATATGGCAGCAAAAACACCAGGAAAGGTAAAACCAATTTCTGATTCATAAGGAGAACCTGCTAACGCCAGGCCTTCGGTGACTTCTGCGGTGGGACGTTTTGACATCTCCTCGACTCCTCCAACTAAGACAATGTCATACATTCCAGCAGCTATAGAGTAAGCAGCATCTTTTAGAGCCAACGTGCTTGCTGCACATGCGCCTTCTGTTCTTGTCACTGGCCTTGGTGCTAATCCAATCAAATCGGAAATTATAGGGCCCCAATGTCCTTGATGTACAAAAAAATCATTTGTAAAGTTCCCCAACCACATAGCTTGAATATCTGCTGGATCTATGCCCTTGTCTACTGATTCGAGACATTCCTTAAAACCTTCAAAAAATAAGTATTTCGAATCCTTATCCTTAAACATGCCAAACTTCGACATTCCAGCACCCACCACTGCTACCCCCCTTCCCAACTTTCCCTTTTGCATTTCACACCTCCTAAAGTAAAAATTACCTGATTTTAAAAAGGGGAAACCTCCAACACCTCATCCTACAGAGTCTCTAATTATTGCTACCTATGTCAATTGTTGCACCTCCGTTCATAACTAATCCATGCCTTGAGCAAAGATATTGCTCAGGATAAAGCCCTAAAAGCTAGAAAGGTTTTCTTTTCCCCTTCATGCATCGCCTCAACAAAATCTACGGTAACAGGTGTTCCGATTTTAATTTGTTCAGGCTTGGTAACAGCTACGCCTAAAATACGAGCTGTAACCCTCGGACCTTCTTCCAACTCAACAACGCCGCTACAATAAGGGTGTTCTCTGTCAAATCCCTCCTCAACCATCAATGGAGCGCCAACGGATATAACAGTATAAGCAGCAATCTTCCCTTTCCCCTTTATATCCACTAGCTCCATTTCGTTTTCCTGACATTTAGGGCATGTAGGTTTTGGTGGAACACAGAGATGCCCACATTTCTTACATTTTGAACCTTTTAACTTCTTCTCACTAAGGAATCGATGATAAGCCAAGCTATAAAATTCATTTCCTGCTACCTCGGAAAGTTTATTTTCTAAAGCCATTAAAATTACCTCCTTTGGAAAATGTTAACTACGACGGTAGAACCATGCGCCCCAACATTATGCATTAGTCCCAAGTCAATATCCTTTTTCTTAACCTGTCTTGGCCCAGCCTCCTCCCTCATTTGCTTAAATATCTCTACTATCATTCCTACGCCAGATGCTCCTATAGGGTGCCCCTTGGATTTCAATCCACCATCCATATTGATAGGCAATTTCCCATCTAGCCTATTTTCCCCTTCTCTAATTGCCTTGACTGCCTCACCCGGTTTGTAGAGCCCAAGGTCCTCCATAGCCAGTATCTCAGCTATGGTGAAGCAATCATGGACCTCGGCTAGCTTTATATCTTGAGGACTAATACCCGCCATTTCATAAGCCTGTTTCGCTGCCAATTTGGCGGCCTTTATCGATGTCATATCTTCTCTTTCAGCTAGGAAGTAATCGCTTGCCTGCCCCGTGCCAATAACATATATAGGTTTGTCGGTGAAATTTTTGGCGATATCCTCAGCAACCAGAAGAACCGCAGATGCTCCATCACAAATGGTAGAGCAGTCAAATAACCTCATAGGCCAACCTATAATAGGATTCTGTGCCGGGTCGTGCAAGAAATCCATTTCATCCGCCCAGTGGGGCTCAGGAAGCCCCTTCTTGGCTGCTGAGGCAGCTCGCCTCTTCATAAACTCTGGAATGGAAACATCAAAGTGTGCTTTCGGATTGAGCCCGCCATTATGATGATTCTTTATCCCAAGCCTCATGAAATCTTCCTCAGTGGTGCCATACTTTGCCATATGAGCTGTAGCTATAGTGGCGTAAATTCCAGGAAATGTTTCGCCACTAGGAATTTCGGTATCCGGGTCCAGTGCAGAAGCAAGAACTTCGGTCACATGAGCAGTATCCAAGTTGGTCATTTTCTCTATGCCGCCGACCAAAACAATATCGTAGATGCCAGAAGCAATTGCTATAACTCCTTCTCTAAAAGCAACTCCACTGGCAGCACAAGCATCTTCGAATCTAACAGTTGGGATAGGAACAAGCCCGATGCGGCCAGCAGCAGTCGGTGCAACATGAACCTGCCGTTCAAAAAGGTCGCTGCTGATATCTCCTAGATAGAAAGCATCGATATCTTTGGGGGCAAATCCCTTGTCTACCGAGCCTCTCAATTCATTATATGCCTCCACAAATAAATCGTGACCTCTTACTCCTTTGGGATAAGCTCCGAATTTCGATAATCCAGCCCCTACTACAGCTACACCTCGCCCTAATTTCCGTTTCTTTTGAACCATAATTTAACCTCCTAAATTGCTGTTTTACATTTGAGTGCTTCCGCAGAATACCAAAACTCTGTTATTGTATCACTCAGGCTAATTTCGGGCAACATTTATTACAGAAATTCACCTCCTTCCAATCAGTGTCTGCTAAGCTATTAGAGAAGTGCATGATGCATTTGGCATTAGAGCAATGTCCCAATCCAAAAGTATGTCCCAGTTCGTGAACTATTTCTTTGGTGGCTCTTTCCAGAAATAAGTTTTTGTTTGGTGGTAAGCCATAATATTCCTGTCTTAATCGGCATAAGGATACGATTGCTATCCCAGAGGCGATGTCAGCTTCGCCGAAAACAAAGTTAAGTCCTGAGGCATAAAGGTCAACATCGGCTATGCCTACAACCTTCTCATCCTTTTCCCTTTCTAATGCTTTTAACGAAGCTATCAATTTTGAGGAGAGATATTGTTTCCTTTCGGAATTATAGGCATAAGCCAGGTCATTAAAGCCCACTCCTATTTCCACAGGGCAATGGAAAACGCCATTAACCCTGTCCCTAAGCTCGCCCATTATCTCGTCGGCTATATCACCCACCGGTTTAAGTGTGATTTTCATTTATTCCTTGTTTAAAGTTTCCTGGGGCAAGATCAATTGTTGAAATTTTATCAGAAATCGGTTTTTTCACCCATTCTAAGTGCCCTTTGTTATAATACTTTAGAAGGCTCTAAAGCCGGTTATCCTCACCAATACAGGTTTGTGATGTAAGTCAATGAATTTCACAGAGGACTCAGCAATAATGCCGACCTATCAGGGTGTAAAATTTAAAATAGAAACCCTGAGCGGAGAAATTCCCAAAGACCAGAGAATGGAAGAATTGAAATACTGGTGTAAAGAATTTCATGAGCATAATCTTGCTCCACCCTATGAGGGCGGTTCTTGCGGGAATTTAAGTTTTAGATTACGAGGTGGTGAAAGTCAGTTTATAATCACAGGCTCGAGAATCGGTTTAAAAAATAAGTTAAGGGATAATTGTTTCGTAACAGTTTCCTCAATTGACTTAGAAAAGAGGATAGTTTATGTGCATGGAATAAGGGAGCCTTCTTCTGAAAGCATGCTGCATCTTGAGATTTACCGCCGAAGAGAAGATGTCAATGCGATATTTCACGGTCATTCCCAGGAGATTTTATTGAGTTCAGATAAATTGAACTTGCCACAAACAGCGAAAGAAGAGCTTTACGGAACACCAGAGTTAGCTCAGAGGGTTTTAGAAGTATTAGAGGATGAATATTTTCTGATAATGCGGAATCACGGGTTTATTTCTCTTGGTAAAACAATGGGGGAAGCTGGTGAGCTTGCTTTACAAGTCCTGGAGAGATGTCGTTCATAACTACGCGGTGATTTCAATCTATCCCCTCCTCTAGCCAGTTTAAGATTTCTCCCAAAACCACATCGTGGTTGGCTCTGGTTACCACAAGCGTCTTAACTTCGGGATGGCGCTTAATTTCATCGGCGAAAGGGTGAGGCTTAAGCATAACGGTGCCCAGGATTTTCTCCCTACTATCTATCGCTTGTGATATAGCCTCTCTAAACTGCGGTGAGAAAAGCTCCATCTTACCAAGCTCATCAATGACGATTAAATCGCTTTCCTTTAATGCTTGGCGCAAGGCAGAAACGCCAACTCTATTCAGGCTATCAATATCAACTTTATATTTGCTTACCTGATAGGGACTGAGGATATTAACATGAGCCAGTATGGCATCTTTGCCATCGAGGGTAACAATTCTGAACCCCTGCCTTACTCCGCCGCTTCGTATTTCCTCGGTATAAAAGCCGCTAGCTTTAACCTTTGCCTTGGTTATGGCTTCCTTGATGAGGGCAGTTTTGCCCGTGCCTGGCTTGCCAGTTAAAAGGAGAACCCTTTTCACTATTCCTGTATTGAAGCCTGAGCTTTCCTCTTCCCCTTAAGCTTCTTCTGACGCCAGCGATGTTTCAAGATAGCCATTCTCTTCGCTTTATTCATGCCTTTTTGCTATAGATGGAAATGAATTTTTCTAGTGAGCGGTCATAAGTCTTCTCTACTTCGGGAGGAAATAAACAACCGGGAAGCTCACCACGCTCCCAGTGGTAGCGGATGCATTCACAGCATTTCCCTTTTCTGGAACAGGGCTCATAAGTGCAAGGACACCTGGCTTTGTTAACTTCAATCTGACATTCCATTTCCTGCGCCCTTATTATACGGTATATTTCCTTCTTAGACTATCTGACAATTTAGCCGTTAATTCCAGAACCTGACTTGCTGCTTCCAGTGATAGATTTGCTAGCCCGCATGAAGGGGTTATTAACCCTTGCCGTATAATCTGCTTAAACTTGATACCATTTCTAGTGAAGGGAGCCATAGCCTCTCCCAGGCGGTCATAAAGGCTGGACAAAGATTCTTTGGCTAATGCCTCCTCACTATTGGGAACGATTCCCCAGGCAATAGTGCCTCCTCGGGCAAGAAAAGATTTTACTTCGTTGGGATAAATGCTGAATGAGGAAGCATAGTTATAAGCATCAAAGCTAAGTATATCAATTGTGGTGTTTAGAAGAACCGGCCAATCGGTATTGCCACAGCAGTGAACCCCCTTTACCCCTTTAATCCCCTTAAACACTTCTTCCAATAAGGTGGTTACCCTTTCATTAGGAATAGCAACAAAAGCTGAGCCCAGGGAAGTCAAATACGGCTCATCTACGAAGGTGATGGTATTGGATGATATTTCCCTTAGAGCGTTTTCTTGCCACGAGGCTTTTAATCGCAAGAACTTTGCCATGACTTCAGCCAAAGTCTCATCATAAAGGAGGGCTCGACCATCCTGGTCAGTAACTGTGAGTCCCCAGGTGATAGGACCTATTATTTGCCCTTTAACTATTTCGGGTTTCTTTGCCTTAGCCACAAAGGCGTGAAGTCCCGCAGCATATTCAGCAGAAACGCCGTATTTGCTGAAGTCGTTGGCTTCACAATCCATATAGATTTGCCCTAGCGCAGTCTCAAAATTTGCCGATGGCTCAACATGGATTTTGTCTCCACCTGTAACTATCCCAGGAAAGCCCTCACTGAATTGGATATACATGCTTTCTTTAGAGGAGCGGTTTGGTAGTTGAGGCCAGGCGGGAATGTCGGGAAGACATTTCAAAATTAAGGAGCAAGCCGCTTCTGGGTCAAAGTGAGACATGCTGCCAATAGCCGTAGGCAAACAACCAAATTCAAACTTAGCAGGCATCTTGACCTTTATCACGGAGAAATCCTAAATTCGAATTTCTAAGTTCTAAACAAATCTTCTTGAAATGCAAAAGGCAAAAATAAAAATGTAAAATGACGGAGTAAAAGTTAAAAGGTTTTGCATTTTGAGTTGTCATTTTGACTTTTGAACTTTGATTTTTAATTTCCTATATTGTTTAGTATTTCGGATTTCGTGCTTAGGATTTGTCTATATGTGGTACTTGTTTCATTAGGTATTTTCCAATGAGTAAGTCTAAATTCTCTTTTATCTTTTCTGGAATATACTTCGGCGAGGTAACAATAGCATCCTTGAGCGCAGTAGCACAGATACAATCTCGCTTCTCTGGAATGCGAGGCATCATTAGTTTTAAAATTTTCCTAACAATCTCAACACACTTCTGCAGGTTGGAGAAAATCATCTCCGTAGTCACCGACGCATAGCCAGGATACCAACAATCAAGGTCGGTAACCATGGCAAGTACGGCATAGCATATTTCGGCTTCCCTTGCCAGTTTAGCTTCAGGCAGAGCAGTCATGCTAATAATATGAGCACCCCAGGAATGGTAGAGTTGTGACTCCGCTTTGGTAGAGAATTGCGGTCCTTCCATAGCCAGATGGGTGCCGCCTTTGTGTATATTTGCCCCTGCCTCAGTGGCTGCCTCGAACAAAATTTGACTCAAAACAGGACAGAAAGGCTCAGCAAAGGCAATGTGCGCCACTATTCCATTGGTAAAGAAGGTATTATCTCTACCCATGGTGCGGTCAATAAGCTGGTCAGGAATGACTAAATCCAGGGGTTTTATCTCCTCTTTAAGGCTGCCCACCGCGCTCACGGAGATAATCCTTTCCACCCCAAGGGATTTCAAAGCATAGATATTAGCTTTAACTGGAAGCGCAGTGGGGCTTATTTGATGTCCTTTGCCATGTCTGGGAAGAAAGGCAACCTTTACCCCTTCAAGATTGCCCAGGATGATAACATCGCTGGGCTCACCGAAAGGCGTGGTTATCTTTACCTCCTCTACTTCAGTCATGCCTTCCATGTTATAAAGCCCGCTTCCACCAATGATGCCTACTTTCGCTTCGGGCATTAGAGTTTCTCCTTATTTATCAACTTTAAAGCTCTAGAAACTTTTCTGTACTTAATTCAGCTTGACGCAAGATAGCTCGCAGCGTTCCTTCGGGTAAATCTCTGGGGTGATGAGGCACTGTAGTACGGGCGCGAGTTTTAGGATTCCACCAAATTTCATGGCTCCCTTTTGCCTGGCGATCAAAGATAAAGCCTGCTTGCCTCAACTTACGAATGACTTCGTCCGCACTGAAGCTAGCCAGTCTTCCCATCAGGATATGCTCACTGGAATGCGAACTTGGATACTTGTTGGAGCAGCCGCTTGTAGTTTAGGCGGAAGCTCGTCACCATGCTCCAAATAAGACTCAACAAGCTTACGAGCCACATCCTGTGCAATCTCCAGGGTTTCTGCGGCAGTCCGCCCCTGAGCCACCAAGCCTGGAAGCTCTTCACTGGTAGCCAAGAATCCGCCTTCCGGTAAGGGCTCCAAGTGAACCTCCAGAAATACTTCCTTCATACATTACTCCTCGCTAGGTGCCACCACTTGAGCAGTATATCACATATGCAGTGAATGGTGATATGAACACATCTGCGAGGAATTTCATGCGCGAATCTCTAGCGTTTCTTCTTCAGCAAGATAACTCGCATACCGAAGAGCCTCATCAATGTCCTCCGGTTCCAGGTAAGGATATGCCTTCAGAATGGACTCTTTAGTTTCTCCAGCAGCTAACAGCCCGAGCACCCTTGATACAGGAAATCGTAGGTCGCGAATACAAGGTTTCCCAGTGCAAATTTTTGGATTTACAGTAATACGCTCAAATCTCACAGCCTAGCCTCCTCTTTATTTGCTGGAAGACTTTTATAAAATTTTACCATACGCAGTTACATTTAATCTTTTTGTAATCCATTTCTAGCTTTGGCTGTTCAGGAAGCTGCCAGCCATTCCCATTTTACCTCGCGCGCTAGGCTCTCTCCTCTCTTTCTAATACCTCCAGAAGCTGAGCAGGTGTGATAATCCAAATCCCCTCATATTCTTTTAGGTTCAACAGATGTACATCTCCGGAGACAATGAAATCTGCCTTTGCGTTGATGGCGCAGGATAGGTATTTACTATCTGAAGGGTCGTCCAATATTACCTCAATGTTCGGCTCTTCCTTAACCAGAGCTGTAATGCTTAACAGGTAGGAGACGAATTCCTTCAAATCCTCCCCCTCTAACCTGTGCCTATTTACCAACTTCGGATAACTCAGAACTCGCTCTAGTTCTTCAACAATGGGCGGTGAAATAAAAAGGCGAATCCTGTTTTCAAAAACACAATCCAGGATTTGGGCTGGTTTACCATGGGGATTTATCAAGGCGCTGACGAATACATTGGCGTCTAGGACGACTTTGAGCATAAGAAATATTCCCTGCTTAGACCTGCCTTGCTGCTTCTACCGCTTCCTTGATTTCGCTCTCCAGCACCTCTGAGCCTACACTTTGATTTCCTTCTCTTATTTGCTTAATCCTCTCGTAAAGCCTTTCTCTAACCTTCTCCCAAGAAAGATATTCTTCCACAGGTATCACTGCCACCATGGGTCTGTTCCCCCTCTCCACAATGTACCTGTCTCCTTTGAGGCGAACCTCATCCATCAACTCGCCAAATTTTTGCCTTGCCTTTTGTGCCGATGTCTTCTTAAGCATTCTTACCCCCCCCCATGGTCATTATACTCATATTGATTATAATGAATAACGGGTTGCATTACAAGCAAAAAAATTGATTCTTTACCATACGCAGTTACACTTAATCTTTTTGTAATCCATTCCTAGCTTTGCCCACATTGCCAGGGTTGAGTTGCGCTTACAGTAATTCGCGAAATTCATGGCGGGTTAACTGTACATCTCGTAAGATCTTAGACAAAATGCCGGAGCCTAAATCTTCACCTTTGTGCACTGGCACTACAGTAGCTCTGCCATCAGAGTGCTTCATATAAATATGGCTGCCTCGTTGACGAACTATTTCAAAATCAGCTTTTTGCAAAGCACGAACTACCTCGCTGCCAATTAGGCGAGGTAATCGGCTCATAGAGCTACCTTTTGGACACCTACCAGTTGTAATGGCTCGGAAGCTGTTTCCCCTCCCACTTCCAAGCAAAGGTGGATAGCCTCTTTTATGCGCTCCATAAGCTCGTCTAAGGAATGGGCTTGGGTATGGCATCCCTTAAGGGAAGGCACGGTGCCTACGAAGAAACCTTCTTCATCGCGCTCAATGATAACAGTAAACTCTTTCCACATAATGCATCACTTTCTGACTACTATTTTAAATTAGTATATCACACGGTTTATCAAGGTGCTTTTACCATACGCAGTTACATTTAATCTTTTTATAATTCACCCCTAGCTTTGCCCACATTGCCACGGTTTCCTTACAAAGGGCAACCTCTTTGTAGTTATGGGATTCCTTTAACTGGTTGATGATTGTGGCATACATTTCATAACGAGTATTAAACTCGACCTTCTTCCCCCAGTTGGAGTTCTCCTTTAGATATTCCTGCCAACTCTTATCTGTAGCCCTGTTGATTGTGCTCTGCAATCCCCGTAGTGACCCCAGGGTAATTCGTGCTGGGGCAAAGTTTGCGAAAATCCGGTCAATAAGATTTGTATAGTGTGTCTCCCAATCTGGAACAGGCACCATAGGGTCAATCCTTACCCTCACTTCATAGCCCGCTTGGCTAAGTTTTCGTCCAGCCTCAATCCTTCTATCAATTGAAGGGGCGCCTCTTTCCCATCTCTTGGCTACCTCATCTGCATTAAGACTGAAACTAACGATAACTTGATTATGAGGATTAATCTCTAACAAATTCTTTATATTGTCGGACTTGGTTACAAACAATACTTTATGTCTGTTTTGTTCTTCAAGCATAGGAATAATAAATTTGGAAAATGGATTGCTTGAGCTCTCCCACATCAAAGAGTCGGCTATCTCACCTGTATTAAGTATTTCAGGTGTTGTAACTCCGCTAAGAAATCTTCTGGTATGCAATTCTATCTTCTTATAATCTTTAATTACGGGCTTTGTGCCAGTAGGTAGGAATCTGAAAGTTCCTTTTAGGTAACACCAAGCGCAATCGAAAGGACAACCATAGGCCCACTTTAACTCAAGAAAGTGAGGACATATAACATTTATCGGCTTGATAGGGAGAGGCGTTTTATCAAATCTTTTTATAATTGAGCCATCCCCGACCTGCTGAATTAATGATACTCTAGAGCCGTCCAATAATTCGTATTCTTTTTCTTTTACCGTAACTTTAGGCTTTACCATTATCCCAACTTAATTCTATTTCTCCAATCAAGGTGCGAAGGTAATGATACAATCTTCAGCATAAGTCATCCTGCGCCGCCCTCTGCCGCTTGGCAACTCTACATTAGTAATCCTTGGCGGAGTAGACTCGTATTCAAGGATTCGTAACGCCCTAGTTAAATGACGCCCTATACAAATTGGATGCCATGCTACATCATTTTCTATAAGCGCTGGCTTCTCAATATTTTGCCCGCGATAAGATAGATAAAGCTGGTTTGCCAGCTCTTTGCAGTATTCTTCATCATAAAGTTCCTTGTCAAATAGGTGCTGTTGCTGTGGATCAATCAAATCGAAATATTGGAAATCCCCCGTGGGTGCTGCATTCCACATGGCCTGCTTCATTGCTAACATACCCCGCCAGCTTCGCGTGGCAAAGAAAAGGTAATACTGTGTTTGATTTTGTTTATTGACCATACGAAAGGGAAGGCCTTTCCACCCGAGGCTTTCTAACGCCTTCTGATAAGCATTCATCAGATACTCTTCTTTTTGATCAGGGTCAGCAATCTGCAGGGCGCGACGCCAAACATCACTCCCATAAAGCTCATCTAAATACTTATACTTGCGAGGGTCTTGTAGAAACCATTCATTAAGGGATTGGTAATTGAAGGTAATCAAGACCTCTGATCTAGGCTGTTGGGCAAGGCGGTTGATTAAAGACATAGGAAAACCAGTGGGGCCGAATGGGTCAATAAACACAAAGGATGGAGCCAATTGCTTATTTTGTTCCTCAATCTGGGATAGGATGCTATCAAAAATCTCCTTGAAACTAGCATGACGTGGCTCTATTCTAAAATTGCTAGGTAGTTGAGGTTTAAACTCGGCAACTTTTCGCTCTAAATTTTGATACCTTGCCTCCTCTTTCTCGATAAAGTAGAAGACCAAATCCATGCCTTTTCGTGTAAGCTTATGCTTAAGCGCATGGCCTTGTGCTACCTTAAGGGCAATAATGGGAGAGCCATCCTCTCCACCTTTATATTCTCCTGGCCCAGCAAAACCATCAACATAGAGTAATCTGAGGTGGATTGATGCTAAGATAGGAAACCAAGCCCCAAGGTAATATCGCAATATCTCGTGTTTGGCTTTAGTATGTGGCGGAATTTCCCAAATTGTGCCAAGTCCGTTACTCATTTCACAGCTTCTTGCCAGAGTTGGTGGAGGAGATGCTGGCGGAGTCTGGAGTCGAGGATTTGTCCTGATTTATAAATTTTGTTCCTTCCTCATGAACTTAGAATTTGCTTTACTACATTATCTATTTCCTCAAGCTCCCCTTTCAGTTCGGCTTTTATTAGGTGGCGGGTGTGACCGATGCTGCGGGATTTTGGCAGTTGTGGGAGCAGTTGCTCTACCTTTTGGGTGCATTGCTCGCCGAGCTTAGAGAGTGCTCTATGATTTTCGTCTGATGAATTGTATTGAGGGATGGGGATTTCTAAAACCTTTTTGTGAATGTCTCTGGGGCCCCACAATCCTCGGCTCTGCATCGGCTTCAGGAGTTCATCTATGGTGGGGGAATTGAGAACGGCGGCTAAATAGTAAGCCTCTTCTTTATCGTCAGTATCAAAATAATACTCCTTAGATTCAGCCACAAACTCTTGAGCTTCAATGCTTTGCCCCTCCACTTCGAAGCTGATGGGTTTGTTCTCTACCACACAGGAGCAGAGGTAGGTAGCGGAGGTGGGATAGAGGACTTTATATTCTGCCCTTTTCTGACTTGATAACTTTCTTCTATAATCGAGCCACTCTTGAACATCCATTCTCACAGCTTTCTCTCCTCTTCGCTTCTCCCACTCAGATTGAGCCTTTTCCAGCCAGTTCGCTAGGTTTAGAAAGCCCTGGTTGCGGGCTTCGTCAGCGCTGAGAATTTTGGAATGCTTGCCTGAGGGCAGAATAGGCAAGACCACCAGCCTAAAATCCGAGTAACCAAATGGAACAATATCAGTGGAAAGCAAAGTGGCGTAAAGGAAATCACTCTCGATGTTTCCCTCAAGGCTTAAGCCCTTATACGCTGGCTTAGCTTCCTTTTGGGCTCTTTCGGCTGTCTGAACATAGGGTAAGGAAGGGGCAAAACCAAATGGAGGGTAAGATTTTATCTCCACAAACCAGAGAGAGCGAGGGACAATGGTTGCTCCTTGCTTAAAGTAAGGCCGGTAGAAGCTTCTTGCACCTGTGGTAGGTTTCATCTTCGAAGTGCTAAGAAAGCTTCGCTTTCCCATCTGGGTGACAAAGAGTTCCTCCGGAGTAACAGTGAGAGCCTGTTTTGCCTCGTCTAGAGAGGAGTTCTTACGCTCCAATTTTCCGGAGAAGCTCTGGCATTTTATAGAACGCCCTGTTTCAGTTCCTCTTTTGCCAAAGAAGACACAAGCGGGGACATTGAACAGTGGCTCTACCTTTTCCAAATCCCAGACCTCTTCAAAGCCAAGGTTGAGGGAGAAATAGGAGCGGCGGAAATTATAATGCTGGTCGGAAGAGAATACACTTCTAGGCAGGACAAAGCCGATAATTCCCCCAGCTTTAAGGTAAAGGTCGGCAGTCCTAAGGAAGAAGAGCGTTGCCAGTTCCATATGGGTTATGAGCTCTGCTTTGCCAGTGAGGAGTCTATATTCCTCTACGATTTGCCGCTTGAGAAATTTCTGGTATTCACCCTTCTCCACATACCTATAAGAGAGCCAGGGCGGGTTGCCCAGAACTACATCGAAGTTGCCCTTAAGGAACAAGGGTTTATACAGATTCTTGAGAATGAATGCCCAGATGGTATCTCGCTTTTCTTCTATGAGTTCTTTCATTGCCTCAGCTAGATTGTAAAGGGCGAGGGAAAGAGTCTTATCAGAGGCTATTTTAGGGGATGCCTTTCCCAAGAAGTTAAGAAATGTTTTCTCGTCTCCGCCTTCCCTGCCGGCGAAACTTCGAGCAAATTCCTTTGATGCTTCAATAGCCTCATCGTAAAGCTGGGGGTCGTGGATAAGAATTTCGGGGATTATGACTCGCTTACCATCGATTTCCAACTTGAAACCTGGCAACGGTGCACCCATCTCCATTTGTCCCTCCATCTGGGGAAGTTTTATGGAATCAGCAAGATAAACGGGAAGCGAGATAGGCTTTCTTCTCTTCTTGAAGAGATCGCCCAGTGCGAGTAAGTAATTGGTCTTGGAGATGATTACTGCTAAGGGATGAATATCTATGCCTACCACATTTTCCAGAATATGTTCCAGTGTTTCCTTGGAATTTCCCAAAGTATCTCTCTTGTGCTTTATGGTCAAATAAAGGAAAGTTCCCGAGCCACAGGCGGGGTCGAGAACAGAGTATCGGGAATTCTCATCCAGCGCTTTCTCCACCATGCGTTGGGCAAGCCAATCAGGGGTGTAATATTCTCCCAAATCATGGCGTGCTTCAGGGTCAACAAGCTCTTGATAAAGCGCCTTCAAAACATCCTCGGAAAGCTGCTTCAAGTTGTATTTTAAAAGCAGACTGAGGAGCTTTTTAGAAATATCAAGCCCGATAGCCTCTGCTCCCTCTCGGGCAATCCAAGAGAAGAAGTCCTCTTCAAGAAAGTTAGCGATGCGCTGTCCTCGGAAGAACTCGCCGTTCAATATGTTAGATATTTCCTCGCTCGAAGGAATTAAACTTCTCTCAGTAAGCCGTGCCCAGGCAATCAACTTGGCCAGCGTTGCCAGATAAGTATGTCTGAGAAATAGGTCTTTGCTTCCAATGATGCTTCCATAGGTAACACGGAGATATCTTTCCCAGTTTTCGTAGATTACTTGGAAATCGCTTCTATCTTCCACTTGTTTCAGAGCGTCCTTTAACAATCGGAAGGAAAAGAGGAAAGCAGGACTTCGCATGCCGAAGTCTCGCGTAAATTCCTCTGTTCGCGGTGGGAGTATTCTTTCCCTGAAGAAATACCTATCCAGCCAGAAATATGCTTGATAGGGCTCTGCGGTTGATAGCTTAAGTTCGTCAATCTTCTCCAAAAGAATGTCTTCTGGGAGCAAGGGCTCAGTTAAAGACTTTTCGGTTCTTGGTGAGAATATCTGGAAATTTATCCCATCCGCTGCCACGCATAGGTAGTTTATTTTTCTCTCCTCTTCTTCAGACCAAAGACAGGCGATATATCTTTGAAGCTGCTCTTTGGCTTCTGAGAGCGTCTTATTCAAATCTTTCTCAAATTCGATTACCATGTTTCCATAGAGGTTATCCACCCTTCCTTTCAACACGATATCCTTTTGCTTGCTCTTCACATATTTTTCGACACCGCTGAGGTAATCCTCAACAAATCTTGTATTCACATCTCCGAATATATCTTTTAGAAGTATGAGGAATCTCTGGGTTTTGGCTGATTCCGAGCCCAAGCGAGAAACTTCTTCAACATAATCCTTGAAAATCGCAGCCCTTTGGACTTCAAAGAGATCAGGAGTTCGTGATGGTTTTTCAGGAATTTTAGATGGTTCTCTTCTCCTCATTTAAGTTCTCCACGAATAACCCGCCGGGCGATTTCAAAGGCGGCGGCGATGCGGATGATTTTAACATCAGCGATGCCTTTTATATCTAAGAGCTTTTCTAGGGGCTGGTTTGCCATGCCTTTGAAGCCGCCGAACTTTTGTAAAATCTCCTCGGCAATCTTTTCTGCGGGCTTGCCAGGGATGCCAGGGGCGATGAGAATAGAGAGCAGTTCGGCATCGGTTAGCGTTTCTGCGCCAAGTTCTCGGAGCTTACCGCCGGGGTGATGCCATCGCTGAGACTTGTTCATTTTAGTTTCGGATTATATTATCGCAGGGTTTTCTTAGCAATGCTATCTTATCTATTTGAGTGGGCTTACTGCTTCCCCAAAATGGCTTAAAGATATGCTGGGTGCCGGGGATTGTTTATTTTGTCGCTCTGAGCGATGAGATTCTTCGGTCGCTTTGCTCCCTCAGAATGACAGGGGAAGCGAAGAGCTCAGAATGACGAAGGGATTGCTACACAGTCTCCCTTACAGAAATTTGCTTGAGTGCCCCCAAGAGTGTTATATTTCATCAATTATTTTTTGTCAAAGGTGAAATAGATGCCCAAGGTTTATTTTATAGATGTTACAAATCGCGACGGCGTTCAAACTGCGCGTCTTGGCCTGTCTAAACTGGAAAAGACTATGATAAATGTGTATCTCAGTGAGATGGGCGTCTTTCAGTCTGAATTCGGTTTCCCTACGACAAGGCACGAATCCCTTTATCTTCAAGCTAACTTAGAGCTAGCTAAAATGGGGGTGTTACAGCCTATTCGTTTGGAAGGGTGGATAAGGGCAACTGTTGGCGATGTGGAAACAGCTTTCAGTCTCGTTCCTGATATTAAGCATCTTAATCTATCCATCTCTACATCGGACCAGATGCTTAGCAGCAAGTTGAAGAAGGGGAGAGAGGACATAACAAAAATGATGATTGATGCTGTGGAAGCTGCTCGAGCTCATGGGGCTGAAAGCATAGGTGTAAATGCTGAAGATGCCTCTAGAACAGGCCTGGAATTCTTAATTAAATTTGCCTCGGCAGCTAAGGAACACGGCGTCCAGAGGTTTAGATACTGTGATACTCTTGGCTATGACAACCCTTTTACTATCTATGAAACCGTCAAATCCCTGGCGGAGAATGTAGGAATTCCTATTGAGCCTCATTGTCATGGCGACCTGGGGATGGCTGTTGCTAATTCCGTTGCCGCGGCAAAAGGAGCCATAGATGGTGGGCAGGATGCTTATATTAATACCACAATCAATGGGATTGGGGAGCGAGCGGGCAATGCCGACCTTGTAGCAACGGTCCTGGCCATTACTAAATCTAAAGGGTTTGCCGAAAAATATGAGCTAGGAGCCCCGATTGACTTGACAAAGGCATGGAAAATAAGCAAATTTGCCAGTTATGCCTTTGGAATTCCTATTCCCATAAACCATCCCGGTGTTGGAGCTAATGCCTTTGCTCACGCCTCTGGCATTCACGCTGACGGTGTATTGAAAGACCCCGAGAACTATGAACTATATGGTTTCAACGAATTAGGTAGGGGTGAGCCAGAGACTGTTGAGAGCGGCAGAGAAATATGCTCCGGGGAGTATAGTGGGATAGCTGGTTTCAGACATATAATGGGGCAGATGGAGGTATCCTTCAAGGACGCCGACGAGGCACGGGAAGTCCTGGAACTGGAAAGATATGCTAATGTTGAGGCACAAAAACCGCTCGTTGAGGACGAACTGCTCTTTATCGCCAAGTATCCTCAGATTGCAAGAAAGCTCCTAACGCTGACGCCGCTAGAATAATTTGTGGAAATTCACCCTCACCTTAATCCTCTCCCTTCAAGGGAGAGGAGACAGAAAAAATGGGCAAGACTTTAGCTGAGAAGATTTTAGGTTATAAATCACCAGATGCTCACACGGGTGACATCATCGTTGGCGACCTGGACTTGGTGTTTGTCCAGGATACTACTGGACCCTTGGTTGTAAGGCAATTCAAGGAGAGCGGTTTCCATACTATAGCTAAGCCGCAGAAAGCAATAATCTTTCTCGACCATGCTGCCCCTAGCCCTAATCGGGAGCTTTCCAATGACCATATGCTTTTGCGTCGCTTTGCCAAGGAGAATGGCAGTTCCATTTTTAGAATAGGTGACGGGATATGTCATCAGTTAGTGGCTGAAGGCTTTGCTGCTCCTGGAGATGTCATCATTGGCTCAGATTCCCATACTGTTACTGCTGGAGCTTTAGGTGCTTTTGCCACCGGCATGGGCTCTAGCGATACCGCAGTAGCTTTAGCCTTAGGCAAGACATGGCTTCGCGTACCTGAGAGCTTTCTTATCAATTTAGTGGGTACTTTTCCTAAAGGAGTTACGGGTAAAGATTTGATTTTATACCTCATAGGTCAGCTTGGGGCTGATGGCGCTACTTACAAGGCTCTAGAATTTAGCGGAGAAGCTTTAGCTCATATAACTATGTCACAACGCCTCACTATAGCCAATATGGCGGTGGAGGCTGGAGCTAAAGTTGGTTTATTCCCCAGTGACGAGGTTACCAAAGACTTTTTGGCAGCCCAACGCCGGGAAGAAAGTTATAAACCAATCTATCCTGATGCTGATGCAGATTACGAACGAGTCATATCTCTGAATTTAAACCAGCTTGAACCAATGGTCTCCCTTCCTCATACTGTAGATAATGTCCTCCCAGTGGGAAAAGTAAAAGGGGTTAAAATCCAGCAAGCATTCATTGGCACCTGCACAAACGGTCGTCTTGAAGATCTGGCTATGGCTGCCAGCATTCTCCGAGGCAAGAAAGTTCATTCTGATGTCAGATTGCTTGTAGCGCCGGCTTCACGGCAGGTGCTCATGCAAGCCATTGAGTTGGGATATATTCAGAGCTTAATTGAAGCAGGGGCAGCTATTCTACCTCCAGGTTGTGCTGCCTGTCTTGGTCTGCACCAGGGAATATTAGGAGATGGCGAAGTCTGCCTTTCCACTGCCAACCGCAACTTTAAGGGTAGAATGGGCAATCCTGAAGCTATGATATACTTGGCCAGTCCTGCTACGGCTGCTGCTTCGGCTATAAAAGGCGAGATTACTGACCCCAGGGAAGTTATGTAAAAGTAAAAATGCAGAAGGCAAAAATAAAAAGGGTTTACATTTTGATTTGTCATTTTGATTTTTAATTTTCTGTAGTAGTTGCCTGATTTATCAGGCTTAATGTAGCGCGGGAGCTCGTCTCCCGCAAAGGGATGAAGATGCCTTATTCAGTGCTCAAAGGCAAAGCTATTAAGCTAGGTGACGGTGTTTCCACGGATGATATTATCTCTGGCAGGTTTGCTCATTTAAGGAGCAACTTACCTGAGCTTGCCAGGCACACCTTAGAGGATGCTATGCCTTCATTCGTCTCCAGAGTGAAGCCCGGTGATTTCCTGGTTGCCGGCAAGAACTTTGGCTTAGGCTCTAGCAGGGAGCATGCTCCCGTGGTAGTCAAGATGTCGGGAATAAGCGCTATTTTAGCTAAATCGGTAGCTCGTATTTTCTTTAGAAATGCCATAAATCAAGGAATGCCGGTGTTAGTATGTGACACCGATAAAATTAGCGATAATGACGATTTGGAGATAGATTTAACTAATGGAGTGGTTGCTAACTTGACTTCCGGCGTCAAGATAGACTGTGGCAAGATGTCGCCATTAGCCATTTCTATCCTCAAAGAAGGTGGGCTCATCCCCTATATAAAAAAGCACAAGGATTTCGTCATCACACATTCCTCTGAACCCTATACCTATTAACAAAGTTATACTATATGTGGTATCGTAATAAATGAGCCAACTTGATAAACTAATAGAGAAATTCTTAAGAAAGCCGCCGGAGGTTTTATTTGAGGATGTGGCTAAAGTCTTGCAAGTATTTGGTTACGAAGAACGCCCTTCCGGAGGAGGTAGTCATCATTTTTTGCAAAGCCAGGTCACCGAGGCAAAACTGTTCCGACAATAAAAGGGCGGCGTGTAAAAAGACGCTATGTGCGCATGATCATCGATAATTTGGAATTGGAGGAATGGTATGAGAAACGACATGGAGCGTAAAGACCTAAAATTCTACTTAAGCTTGCATTACCCAATTACTATACATATTGACCCTGAGGGTGGTTATGTAGCTGAGATTGAGGAATTGCCTGGGTGCATGACCCAAGCCGAGACTCTTGACGAGGCTTTTAGAGCCATTGAGGATGCCCGACAGGTATGGATCAAGGGAACTTATGAAATGGCTCAAGATATTTCCTTGCCTAGAGAAATGGAAGAGCATAGTGGGAAGTTTATGGTGCGGATTCCACGAAGCCTTCACCGCAATCTAGTTCGTGCTGCTAAGCGTGAAGGGGTAAGCTTGAATCAGTATGTTGCTAGCTTATTGGCGGCCGGGGTTCAAAGAGATGTTATTCTTTCTTCGGCCCAATCTGTTTCTCAACCGCAGATTGCGGAACAAATATTACAGCAATTTCAGGAGCTCTCCAGGGGGAAGGAAACAGCAACTTTTATTTCACCACTCACCCCCCGAGAAGTAGAGATACTTGATTATATGGCTCGGGGCTACCTCAATAAACAGATAGCCGATGCGTTAGACGTCAGCGAGCAGACCATCAAAAATCATGTAACCTCTATCCTCCGTAAGCTCAACGCCAACGCTCGCACTCAGGCAGTGGTGGGAGCCGTGAAGAAGAGCGGCGTGCGATGCTTGATAGCGTAATTACGGAAAGTTGCTTATTGAGGCTCTAAGGAGATACCGAATGTGAAAAACAGTATAAGGATTTCGTCATTGCGGTGAGCCGAAGCCCTGACTCTGAACGCAGTGAAGAGGAAGGGGAAGCGAAACAACAGTAAATAAAAGATTAAAATGCAGCACAAAGTAACTTTTATCCCCGGTGACGGTGTAGGTCCTGAGATAGCCAGTGCAACCCAGAGGGTATTGGAGGCAACTGGAGTCCAATTCCAGTGGGATGAGGTCATCATAGGTGAAAAGGCACAGGATATGTTTGGCACACCACTTCCCGAACACGCCTTGGAATCTATAAAGAAAAACAGGGTGGCTCTTAAAGCGCCAGTGACCACTCCCATGGGTAGTGGTTTTAGAAGCGTTAATGTAGCTTTGAGGCAAAACTTGGACCTTTATACTTGCCTTCGCCCCTATAAGATTTATCCTGGAGTGCATACACCATACAAAGATGTGGATATAGTTGTGGTGAGAGAGAATACCGAGGACCTGTATGCTGGCATTGAATTTGCCAAGGATAATCCACGGACAGCAGAGCTGCTTGATTTTGTCTTCACCGCCACTGGAAAACAGGTGAAGAAGGATTCCGCCGTGAGCCTGAAAGTGATATCTCAGGCGGCAAGTGAGAGAATCGTTAAATTTGCCTTTGACTACGCACGGCAAAATGCCAGGAAGAAGGTAACAGCGGTTCATAAGTCTAATATACTCAAATTTTCTGATGGGCTTTTCCTGGACGCCGCTCGCCAGGTAGCTAAGGAATACACCGATATAGAGTTTACAGATGTAGTCGTGGATGCGTTGTGTATGCAGTTAGTAAGAAGGCCGGAGCAATTTGATGTTCTTGTTTTGCCAAACTTCTATGGGGATTTTATCTCTGACCTTTGTGCCGGACTAGTGGGTGGTTTAGGAATAGCGCCCGGAGCCAATATAGGTGACAATATAGCCATTTTCGAACCTACTCATGGGAGCGCCCCTAAATATGCGGGGCAAAACAAAGTGAACCCCATGGCAATGATGCTCTCCAGTGTGATGATGCTTCGCTATCTAGGAGAGCAGGACAGCGCTACCAAGCTAGAGAAAGCCATAGCCGAAGTCATCGCTGAGGGTAAAAATGTTACTTATGACTTAAAGCTTGACCGAAATGATAGCACCGCGGTAGGCACCAGCCAGGTAGCTGATGCCGTAATAGAGAAACTAGGATGAGGAATGTCATTGCGGCAACTAAGATTCTTCGCTTGTCATTGCGAGGCTGACGAAGTGAAGCCGAAGCAATCTCCAATCCAATAAAGGTGAGTAGTTGCCTGATTTCTCAGGCTCAATTTCGGTTACTTTTATGTGATTTAACAATCCTCTCTTTGGTTACATATCAGGATGACTTAATTGGCGACCTTGACAAAAAGTAAAAACAGCTATATATCTTTAACAAGGTAGGATATCCTTCCAGCTCAAGCGAGGATGTGGAAGGAAGAGAGGAGAGTTGATATGGAGAATATCGATAAGATTGTTGAAGAAGAAAGAAAGTGGAAGCAAAGAAATAAGATAGGTGTGCCACCCAAGTCACCACCAGTCAAGACCGACTTTGATACAGAGGTGGATGCGGTTTATACGCCTGCGAGTATTAAGGACAAGGATTATCTTAAAGACATTGGCTTTCCCGGGGAATATCCTTTCACCAGAGGTCCTTACCCTGAGATGTCCCGCCACAGACCCTGGAGGTATAGCGTATTTACTGGGTTTGATACCCCCGCGGAGACCAATAAAAGGTGGAAGTTCCTATATGAGGCAGGTCAGCCTGTCTTCAATTGTGTCTATGACCTGCCCAGCCTCATGGGATTAGACCCTGATGACCCCTTATGCGAAGGAGAGGTAGGCAGAGTTGGTATCCCAATCTGTAGCGCGGCTGATATTGAGACGGTGTTCCAAGATTTGCCCATGGGAAAAGTCCCTTTCTTTGGAAACAATGAAACCATGGCGCCAATAATTGTGGCATTCTATATTGCTGCAGCAAAGAAAAGGGGAATCGCTGAGGCTAACCTGCCTGGCAATATCTCCAATGACCCTCTAAGTACAGCGGCATCAAAGAGCACGGTGGTTTTCCCTGTGAGGCATAGCTTTCGCTTTGCTTGCGATCTTATAGAATATGCCTGTAAAAACATGCCCCATTTTTATCCTACCAATGTCAAGGGGATAAACATGAGTGAGGGCGGAGCCAGCATGGTTCAAGAGATGGGCTTTAGTTTCTCCCACGCTTGCTGTTATATCGAGGAATGCTTAAGAAGAGGCCTGAATCCCGATGATGTGGCTCTAGGAATCACCTTCTTCCTCGGGACAACGCCTCATCTCTTTGAAGAGGTGGCTAAGTATCGTGCTTCCAGAAGGTTATGGGCAAGGCTAATGAAGGAGAAATACGGAGTTAAAAACCCTCGTGCCATGGCTCTTAAGTTTACCGCCTTTGCTTGCCCTATATGGTTCCAGTTTGAAGAGCCCGAACTCAATCTGGTAAGAGGTACTATACAAGGCTTGGCTCAGGCCCTTGGAGGTTGTCAAGCCACACCTCATCCCTGTCATGATGAAGTTTTTGCTATTCCCACCGAACACAGTCAGAATTTAGCCCTGGGAACACAGCAGATTCTGGCAGAGGAAACCAACATAACAAAGACAGTGGACCCCCTGGGGGGTTCTTATTATGTGGAGTGGTTAACTGACCTGATGGAGAAGAAGATTATCGAGGTGATGGATGGGGTAGAAGCTCATGGGGGTGCCCTTGACGCTTTGGAGTCGGGATATACCAAGCGGGAGATTATGAACTATTACGCTAAAATAATAAGGGATATCGAGAGCGGAGAACGGGTGATCGTTCGGCGGAACAAATATCAAGTAAAGCAGGAACAGGACCCCAGAGAGATGCTTACACTGCACACTCCAAACGAGGCGGCAGTAAGAAGATATATAGAGGATGTGAAAAGATTAAAGAGGGAAAGGGATAACTCCCGAGTGGAGACTTGCCTTGCCCGATTGAAGGATGCGGCGAAGGGTGAAGAGAATCTAATGCCTTACCTCATTGAAGGTGCTGAAGCTTATGCTACTTTAGGGGAAATGGTTAAAGCGCTGAAGGAAGTCTTTGGCGAGTTTAAGCCTCCAGCATTTGTCCCGATTATATAACTGACAAGCTCATTTTTTCGTGAAGGGAGGTTATAACCAATGTCTGAAAAAAAGATAAGAGTGCTTATGACTAAACCTGGACTGGATGGTCATGAGATAGGAGCAGTCGTTGTGGCTAGAGGATTGCGGGATGCTGGTATGGAAGTAATTTATACCGGCCTTTTCCAAACTCCGGAGAAGATAGTGGCTACTGCTATTCAGGAGGATGTGGATGTCATTGGCTGTAGTATCTATTCCGGTGCCCATCAGGTGCTTATGAGGAAAATAAACAAAATCATCAAGGAAAAGGTAGGCAGTGATAAAAAATTTCTGGTACTAGTAGGAGGGCCCATCGTTCCTGCAGATATACCAAAACTGAAGAAGGTAGGAGTCGATGAGGTATTCTCAAGTCGCGCCAGGATGGAGGATATAGTGAAGTTTATAGAGGAGCATGTTCCAGAGTAGGCAGTAGTTTCAACCTCCTTCTTAATAGAAGCTCCCTTAGCAACTTCGCGAATGGGCGGAAGGTCTGTTCTTTGGGGCAATCTTAATGTTACTCATTCCGCTGCAAATGTTATCTAGGATTGCAGTGAAGTAATTTCTTTAGCTGCTGCCACTACATTGTATAAAAGCATGGCTACCGTCATAGGTCCCACTCCGCCGGGAACTGGTGTTATCGCTTCGGCTTTCTCCTTAACAGCATCAAAATCTACATCACCTACTAATCGGTAACCTTTAGGTGCAGTAGGGTCTGTCACACGATTAATGCCTACATCTATAACCACTGCTCCTGGCTTAACCATGTCAGCAGTTATTGCCCTAGGACTGCCCATAGATGCCACTAAAATATCAGCTTGCCTGGTGATAGAAGTCAAATCCCTTGTCTTAGTATGGCAAAGAGTCACAGTGGCATTAGCTCCTTCCTTCTTTTGCATTAACATAGCTGCCAAAGGCTTGCCCACAATGTTACTTCGACCGCAAATAACTACATGTTTGCCCTCAGGGTCATATCCGCTCTTGAGCAGAAGTCGCTGAATGCCATGAGCGGTGCAAGGTAACAAATAAGGTTCACCTTTAAGCATTTTGCCCATATTCACGGGGTGAAAGGCATCTACATCCTTTTCTGGGGAAATTCGATTAGTTACCCTTTCCTCAGAGACATACTCAGGCAAGGGCAACTGCACCAAAATGCCATGGAATTTCGAGTTCCTGTTAAGTGAATCAACAATCCGTAAAATCTCTTCCTCAGGAGCGTCTGACGGCAACTGTATTGTCTCTTCATAAATACCTATTCGCGCGCAGGCTTTTCCCTTGCCTTTGACATAGGAAACAGAGGCTGGGTCTTCTCCCACCAGCACTACTCCTAGCCCCGGGTTTATCCCTCTTTCCTTTAATTGCCTTATATCAACATCGAGTTCGTCGTAAATCTCTTGGGCTAGCTTATTGCCATCAATTATCTTAGCTGTCATTGCGAGCACCTCTGTTAGCTGCGAGCCCTATAGAGCGGGGACTTGTCCCCCGCAGCGCTCTCTTATTTACCCATAGTTTACCAACTTATAAAGTGTTCAGCCACTCCTTATGTCACCCCCTTTTCGTCACTGCAGTGAGCCAAAGTTGCGAGCGAGCCGCCGCAACCGAGGCGTGGCAATCTTGATTTAGCAATAACAATAATGCATAATTCTTGTAAAGAATCAGCGCTCAGTGGTTAGCTGAAATAATAGCCCTGGGGGTATTTACTCATGGATATAGTAGCTCAAATGAAAAAGTTTATGGAGCCTAAATCTGTGGCTCTCATCGGTGTATCACGCTCAGCCATGACAATACGCGAAGCACCTTTTGATCTGTTAGCAAATCTGATTAACTGCGGTTACCAGGGCAAGATTTACCCCGTACATCCCCAAGCTACCAAAATTCGAGGACTGAAAACCTACGCAAGCATAGCAGACGCACCCGCAAATATCGATTTAGCCGTGATAAACCTGCCCCGGAATATGGTTCCCCGGATAGTTAAAGAATGCGTCAATAAAGGCATCAAAGCTATAACTATAGTAACGCAGGGCTTCGCTGATGCCGATGATGACAAGGGGAAACAGCTACAAAAGGAGATTGCTAGTGCCATCAGTGGGACTGATACTAGGATATTGGGTCCCAATACTTTTGGTACAGCCAACGCTTACATTAATTTTAGCTCCGCCTTTGTTGCTATACAAATGGAGAGAATGCCAATTGGTTTTATATGTCAGACCGGAGTCTTCTTCTCAACAAGTTTTGCCGACTTGAAATTGATAGGAAAGGGTATTGATTTAGGCAATGGTTGTGATGTTAATTTCGCTGATGGCTTAAAATACTTCGAACAAGATACCGAAACAAAAGTGGTGGGGTTACATATTGAAGGCATGAGAGACGCTTCACAGTTTGTAACACAAGTTAAGCAAGTAGCTCGTAGGAAGCCAATAGTTGTTCTCAAGACAGGGAGGAGCGAGCGAGCTGCCCAAGCAGCTCAGTCCCACACAGGCTCCTTGGTGGGCAAGGATGAAATCTGGAGTGCATCTCTCAAGCAGGCTGGAGTAACCAGAGTTGATGATATAGAAGAACTCAGCGACACAATAAAGGCTTTCTATATACTGCCTCCAATGAAAGGCAGAAGAATAGGTATCGTTACTCACTCTGGTGGGTTTGGCATCATGGGAGTAGACGCTTGCCATAAGTTTAATTTAAAGATAGCCAAACTATCGCCAGCAACTACCAAGCGACTGAGTGTTTTACTTCCCTCGTGGCAAAATGTCGGCAATCCCCTGGATATATGGCCAGCAATAATGGTAGCAAAGAAAGCGTCGCTGTCTGAAGCTCAAGAGATAGCGACACAAACTCTCCTCGATGACCCTGGAGTAGATGCTGTTCTATGTATACTTGGCGCTTTTGCGTCTCCCACTGGTATGGGTCTCAATCAGACGATAGAAAGAGCCATAGATTCACATCCAAGTAAGCCTCTAGTCCTCTATTTTTATGGACCGCTTGCTCGTGAAGCCAAAGATAAATTAGAAGAAACAGGCAAAACGCTAGTTTTCTCCAGCCCTGATAGGGCTATTAGAGCTTTAGGGCATTTGGCAGACTATTCTGAGTTTCACACAAAATCTCAGAATATCCCTCTCCCTTGAATGGAGCGGTTAGGTGAGGATGAGCACTGGTTTTCTTCCAAACTTGGCAGTTTGCACAAGAAGGGCCATTTAGCTTGTTATCCTTCTAGGATTATCCTGGCATCTACAGCTACAGCCTTATCTTTGTAGGCAAATGTGGGATTGAGGTCAAGCTCTTTTATCTGGGGGTTTTGCTCTACAAACTGAGATACCTTAACTATCAGATCTTCCAGTGCAGAGATGCTGGCTGGCTCCTGGCCTCTATATCCCTCCAGTATGGGATATCCCTTTATTTCCTTGATCATCTCTCTAGCATCTCTTTTGGTAACCGGGACTATTCTGAAAGAAACATCTTTTAACACCTCTACCAGCACACCACCAAGCCCAAACATGAGCACGGGACCGAATTGAGGGTCTTGGCTCATACCAACAATTACCTCTACTCCTGGTGGAGCCATAGGTTGCACCGATACACCCTGAATTATGGACTGGGGGTATTCTTGTTTGATAGATGACATGATTCCGCTATAGGCTTTACCTACTTGAGTAGCATTGGTTAGTCCTAATCTAACGCCGCCAGAATCGCTCTTGTGAACCACATCAGGGGAAATTATTTTCAACGCCACCGGGAAGCCCATTCCCTTGCTTATGGAAATAGCCTCCTTTTTATTTCTAGCTAGCTTGGTGTCAATAACGGGTATTCCCGCCCGTTTGAGAAGCTCCTTGGATTCAACCTCGGTTAACACCTTTCGGCGATTTAGAACCTGACCCCTTGCCATTGCTTCTTTCCTCCTTTAGCTAGCATAGTTATTTTAACTGCCCATCTTAATCTATTATTTGGTTTCTGTCTAGAAAAGTTTGATGTATGTCGTAAAGCAATGATAAAATAGCCGCTAATTGCTGTCATTGCGAGCTTTCGCTTCCTACCGTTCTGAGCATGTGAGCCGAAGCCCTGAACAAAGTGAAGGGGAAGAATCTCGCTGCACTAAGGGCAGGCTCGGCGAAGCAATCCCAATTAACATAAAGGGGGAAGAGATTAAATCAGATTTAGATAGCATCTTTAATTCCAAGTCAGTAGCAGTTGTAGGAGTTTCTACTAAAGGCGCAAAGCTACAGTTCGGAGGGTTAAACTTTGTAGATGCTTTATTGCGCTGTGACTTTAAGGGCAATATCTACCCTGTAAATCCTAGAGGTGGGGAAATCCTGGGATTAAAGGCTTATCCTAGCCTCAAGGATATTCCCGAGCCAGTTGACTATGTTATTTGTAGCATTCCAGCTCCTCAAATACCACAATTGATTCAGGATTGCATCGTTAAGAAAGTAAAGACGCTGCATATATATACTGGCGGATTTTCTGAGAGTGGTACTAAGAAAGGCAAACAATTAGAGGAAGAGATTTCCTCCTTAGCTCGTCAAAACGGGATTCGCATCATTGGCCCCAATTGTGTGGGGATATATTGTCCTAAATCGGGGCTGTCCTTTAATGGTGATTCCCCCCACGGAAAGTGGTTCAGTAGCTGTTATTTGCCAGAGTGGTAGCAACTCTAATTACCTGGTTGCGGAGGGAGCTAGAAGAGGCATTCGATTCAGCAAGTTTATTTCCTATGGCAATGCCTGCGATATAAATGAGAGCGATTTAATGGAATATTTAGCTGGTGACCAGGATACAAAAATAATACTTGCCTACATCGAGGGAGTTAAGGACGGACGGCGATTCAGCCGAGTATTAAAGGAGGCAGCTAGAGTAAAACCTGTGATAGTGCTTAAAGGGGGGATTGGCGAGGCCGGGGCTAGAGCCGCTGCATCGCACACTGGCGCTCTAGTTGGGGCAGACGAAGTGTGGGATGCGATTTTGTGCCAGGCTGGAGTCATAAGAGTTTACAGTTTAGAGGAGCTTGTGGATATGGCAGTGACCTTTTCCTACTTGCCTTTACCTTCAGAGAGGGGAGTGGGCATTGTCGGCGTTGGCGGGGGAGCTACAGTTCTGGCTACCGATGATTGTACTAATGCTGGGCTGCTTGTGCCGCGCTTCCCCATAGCAATTCAGGATAAATTAAAGAGCTATCTGGAAAAAGGTAGCTTAGGGGTTGGTCTGAGTAATCCCGTAGACCTATCAGACCAAGGCTGGGATATATTTTGCGCTTGTACCAAGATAATGCTTGATTATGACAAAATTGGTCTATTGGTAGCTCATTTGCCTGCGGGCATCTGGCCGCCTAAGCAAATTCCCGGACTTTTTGCTATCGTTAAGGAAATCGTTAGAGCTCACAAAGAATCAAGTAAGCCAATGGCAGTGGTGCTTGGGCATCCAGTTACTACCACAGCCTGGCACGCAGTTCTCGAATGCGAGCGACAGTGTCTTGAAAATGGTTTGCCTGTTTACCACTCTTTAAGTAACGCAGCTAAGGCTATCGCCCGCTTTCTTGATTATCATGAACATAGGTTTGCAAGGGGATGGAGTTAGCATTGATGCACCAAGCCTCTTTTTGCCAGCAGGAGAGCATGGAAGCAAATCGCGAGTGGGATTACATCTTTAACCCCCAATCAGTAGCAATCGTTGGAATTTCTGCCAGAAAAACGACTTTACCTAGCGTGGGGGAACGGTATCTCGATGCTTTGCTCGACCACGGATTTAAAGGCAAGGTTTATCTTGTAAATCCTAAAGGTGGGAAAATTTTGGGCTTAAAAATATATGCCCACATTAAAGATATCCCTGAACCAATTGATTATGTCATATCATGTGTCCCAGCCCCTGCAACACCACAGTTAATCAAGGATTGCACAGCTAAAGGAGTCAAAGTCATTCAGCTCTTTACTTCTGGCTTTTCTGAGACTGGCACAGAGGCAGGTAGGCGATTGGAAAAAGAGATTTGCTCGTTAGCTCACCAAGGTGGGATTCGAATTATCGGCCCAAATTGTATGGGAGTATATTGTCCTAAGACAAACTTTGCTTACCGGGCTGGTTTCGCCAAGGAGAGTGGCTCAGTAGCTTTTATTTGTCAGAGTGGAGGTCATACCACTTACTTGATTCGGGAGGCAACCAAGCGAGGAATTCGATTCAGCAAGGTAGTCTCCTATGGTAATGCTGCCGATATGAATGAAAGCGACCTGCTCAACTATCTGGCGGTTGATCCAGATACAGAAATAATACTTGCCTACATCGAGGGGGTTAAGAATGGGAAGAGATTCAGCCAGGCTTTGAAAGAAACGGCTAAAATAAAGCCAGTCATAGTGCTCAAAGGTGGGGTCACCGAAACCGGGGCCAGGGCAGCAGCCTCACACACTGGGGCTTTAGTTGGTTCAGACAGGGTATGGGACGGACTTCTACACCAAGCCGGCGCTATAAGGGTTTACAGCCTTGAGGAGATGATAGATATGGCACTGAGCTTTTCCTATTTACCTTTACCCCTGGGAAGAAGAATAGGCATTCTTGGTCTCGGCGGTGGAGCCACTGTTTTAGCTACAGATGCTTGTACCAACGCCGGACTTGTGGTGCCGCGCTTTCCTGAAGCAATCCATAAGAGGCTCAGCAATCTACTAGGAACTGAGGCAGGAACAATCTTAAGTAATCCTGTAGACCTTTCTACCGAAGCTTGGGAATCTGGATTTTACAATATTCTTAATATATTAGCTAATTACGAGGAGATTGACTTAAATATAGTTCACTTCCCTTTAGCTCTTTTTGCACGCTCGCTCTCCCCTGGCAATAGTAGAGTATGGGATTCGCTCGTAGATGAGGTCATTAAGGTGCATAGAGAATCATCCAAGCCGATGATAGCAGTAATCCATTTTGCTAGTTCTAATAAAGATTATGAATGGATGTTTGAGGCTCAGAGGGAGCTTTACGAAGCCGGCATTCCTGTGTATCACTCAATAGGTAACGTCGCTAAAGCTATCAATCAATTTCTGAGCTATCATGAGCACAAACTTGCCGGAAGTTAAGACTAGCTTATCCTGCCAAACTCCTTCTCTAATTGATGCGAATTCAGGTGAATCATAGTTGGCCTACCGTGAGGACAAGCGCGTGGTTGGTGAGCTTCCTCTAGTTGCTTTATTAGCTCTCGCATCTCATCATCGCTTAGCTGCTGCCCTGCCCTGATGGCGCTATGGCAAGCGAGGGATGCTGCTATCTTCTCCTCCCATGGAGAGCGATTTTCCTTACTCGCGAGGTTGTCAAGTAACATGTTTAATATCTCAGCAATATTTGCTTTTACTATCAACGACGGCACAGCACGTATCAGATGGCTCCTACTTCCGAAGGATTCGATAGCGAAGCCAAATTGAGCTAGAATTCCTTCATTAGTTTTCAGAGTTTCCTCCTCTCTGGGGCTAAGCTCTATAGTTATGGGCTGGAGTAACCCCTGAACTTCAACTTCCCTTTGTGACCATTGGGCTAAAATTCTCTCATAAAGTATGCGTTCATGTGCCGCATGCTGGTCAATTAGGTAAAGCCCATCGGGTCCCTCAGCAATGATGTAAGTGTTGGCTAGTTGTCCTACCACACGCAGAACAGGCAATCTCATCGCAGGTAACGAAGTGATAAAAGTCGGCTCGATATCCTGTATCATCCCCAGTCTTTGCGGGGGCAGCGAAGCGAGTTCTTGCCACGAAGTAGTCGCGAAGGGCACAGTTTTAGTGGTAGCCAGAGGCGTTTTAGACAATGCTTCCTTTACTGCTTTCTCTATGCTAGAAAAAACAGCCTGCTCATGGTGAAATTTTATCTGGGCTTTGGTGGGATGGACATTAACATCAACTTCCTCGGCTGGCAGCGAGATGTTGATTATAGCCATGGGGTGCTTGCCCACCATGAGCAAGCCATGATAGGCTTCCTCGGTGGCTCTGGTTAGCAAGGGATTGCGCACCCATCGTTGATTGACGAAGAAGCTGAGATAGTTGCGATTGGAGCGGGCTAAGGAGGGCGGACTTGCCAGACCACTGACCTGAAGGTAGGTGTTCGTCCCCGTCACCTTCAGCATCTTTTGCGCCACCTCCAGACCATATAGTTGGTTTATCACATCTCGTAAGTCACCATTGCCTGCGGTATTGAAACTGAGGTGCTCATCAAGAACTAAACTAAATCTAACCTTGGGGAAAGCCAGAGCGTATTGGCTTACCACATGGGCGATATGGCTATTTTCCGTATTTATCGTCTTCAGAAACTTGAGGCGAGCAGGGAAATAGCGGAATAGGCGGTGTACAGTTACAGTAGTGCCTTGAGGTCTGCCACAGCTCTCCCTGCGAACTATGTCACCCTTTCTCAAACACATGTAGCTGCCAATAGCCTCTGACTTGTTTCTTGTAAAAATTTCCGCTTCAGCCACAGCAACAATGCTGGGCAGCGCTTCACCCCGAAAGCCAAGGCTGGAAATACCTTCTAAATCGGCTAAGCTGCTAATCTTGCTCGTGGCATAACGACAGAAGGCAAGCTCTACCTCCGATGCCGGAATGCCCGCTCCATTATCGCTTACCTTAATTAGACCTATGCCACCACCTTGTGCCTCAATGCTAATTTGGCTGGCTCCAGCATCAAGGGAGTTCTCCACTAACTCCTTCACCACTGAGGCTGGTCTCTCAATCACCTCCCCAGCAGCAATCTTGGAGGCTAGCTCTGATGCTAAAACTTTGATGGGCATTTGAATTATATTTTACACGCTTTCGTGTATCCTGTCAATGGCTATCAAGGAAAGTCTAAATATTTTTCAATTTTCTCCAATTTTGCCAGGCTGAGCAGAAGTTTCTTAACACCTTCTCGTTCAAAGGCTACAGTTACAACTTGATCTCCTTTATCAGGAGAGCAATTCATCACTATGCCATCGCCAAATTTCGGGTGGTAAACCCAATCTCCAACCTTCAGGTCTAAAAGAGATTCTTCCCCTTCACTTCGTTCAGGGTCAGAATGACAAGAAGTGTTGTTAAACAACCTCGCCTTATTGAAGTGAGACGAAGACTGTGAATAAGCCGGGGCTGGTGAAGCTAGGCTTTCCTCCCATAGTCCCTTGGTAGTTACTAGATGTGGTGAGATGTCCTTAAGAAAGCGGGACGGTGGATTTGCTGAGCTAGTGCCAAATAAGCTGCGGCGACGGCTGCGCAGGAGATAGAGTCGTTTCTTAGCCCGAGTCACCCCAACATAGCAAAGACGACGTTCTTCCTCCATTTCCGCTGGGTCATCAAAAGATTTCCTGTGAGGTAGAATTCCTTCTTCCATGCCAACGATAAAAACCACAGGAAACTCCAAGCCTTTAGCTTGATGCAAGGTAATCAGAGTCACGGCATCAGCTTTTTCATCTAATTCATCTACGTCCGATACTAAACTGACCTGTTCCAAAAAGGTGGCTAAAGCCTCTTTGGGATTAAGCTCATCGTTTTCCCTGGCAACACTTTTTAGCTCCATCACATTTTCCCACCTCTCTTCTCCCCCCTCCTTCTCCAGAATATATTCCCTGTATCTGGTGCGCCCCAATATCTCCTCTATTAGCTCAGCAGGCGATAGCTGGCGACTCTGGGCAATAAGCTCGTGGATGAGAACAGAAAATCCCGCTAAGACCTGATTGATGTGTGGAGAAAGAACTTTTTCCTCTACTACTACCTGTTCTAAAGCCTCGTATAGGGAAGTATCCTGCGCCCTTGCCCAAGCTCGAAGCTGACTCAAGGTGCGTCTCCCAATGCCCCGTCCAGGCACATTTATCACTCGAATCAGGCTAACGTTGTCTTGTGGGTTATGAATAAACCTGAGGTAAGCAATGATATCCTTAACCTCTCGCCGTTGGTAAAAGCGAGTGCCACCAATAAGCCGATAAGGCACACCATACCTCATAAAGGTTTCCTCTAGCATCCGTGACTGGGCATTAACCCGATACATCACAGCGCAATCTTTGAGCGATATTTTGTCCTGGCTAACCAGCTTCTCTACCTCGTTGACCACGGATTGGGCTTCTTCCTCCTCACTGTAACTTTCTATAATGGAGACTTTAGAGCCAGCTTCATTTTCAGTCCATAGCTCTTTTGGCTTGCGCTGCACATTTGCCGAGATAATATCCGAGGCTACTTCTAGAATAGTCTTGGTGGAACGGTAGTTTTGCTCTAAGAGCACTACTTTGGCTTCAGGATAATCCTTTTCAAAGCTCAAGATGTTGCGTAAATCGGCAAATCTCCAAGAATAAATGGATTGGTCTGGGTCGCCAACCACGCAAATATTGTGATATTTCTCTGCTAGCTGCTTCATAAGCATATACTGGGTAATATTAGTATCCTGAAACTCATCGACTAAGATATGAACATAACGTGACTGGTATCGGCTAAGAATTTGGGGATGATCATTAAATAATTGCACCGTTTTCATTAGCAAGTCATCGAAATCCACCGCCTCACTTTGAGTGAGCAACTCCTGGTACCTTTGGTAAACCCGGTGCACTATTTCCTCAAAATAACTACCAATCCGCTGAGCATAAGCATGGGGGCTGGTGAGACAACTTTTGGCAGCGCCGATAGCTGAGTGTAGAGCGCGGGGAGCATACTGCTTGGGGTCGAGATTCAATTCCTCTAGAGCCTGCTTTATTAAGTTTAACTGGTCCTCTTCATCATAAATAACAAAGCTTGGCTCTAAGCCTATGGCATTGCCCTCGCGGCGGAGAATTCGAGCACAGATGGCATGAAAGGTGCCCAAGGTTAAAGCCTCCACTGCCTGACCCAGGAGTTGTTCTAACCTTTCCTTCATTTCGCGGGCGGCTTTATTAGTGAAAGTGACTGCCATGATGCTGTAGGGATTAACGCCACAGACTTTAATCAGATAAGCAATTCGGTGAGCAATCACTCTGGTCTTGCCACTGCCAGGGCCAGCTAAAATAAGCACAGGCCCTTCAATAGTTTCTCCGGCTTTTCTCTGAGCGGGATTAAGCGTAGCTAGAATATCCATGGGGGCTCAAGGATTATTATAGCATTGAACGGCGTGCTGCGTCTGGGACGCTGAGACCAGGGGTTCAAGTCCTCTCGCCTCGATTAGCAGGTCTCAATACTAATAATGAGTGAAACGCCTCTTACATTGACGAGCCAGCATGTTTATGCTAAAAATTACGCTTTCTAAGACTTAAAACAGGTGTGGTCAACCACTTTAGATGCTAGAATTGGTAGTCCCCAACTGGCATTAATATTTAAAAAGGCGGAGAGGAGAGAAACTATGGTAAAAGCTGCAATCGTAGGAGCCACAGGCATTGTTGGTCAGCAGTTCATCGTTGCCCTGAAAAATCACCCCTGGATTGGAATCGCAGCGCTTGCTGCCTCCGAGAGGTCAGCAGGGCGCAGCTATAAAGAGGCAATAACCGAGGCTTCTTCTGGAGCCCTGCGCTGGTTTTGCCAGGAGCCTCCCATAGAAGAAGTTATGGAAATGTCGGTCCAGAACGCCACCGAATTGGATATCTCCGCTATAGACCTTGTCTTCTCTGCCATAGAGTCCGACACGGCGAAGATTCTTGAACCTAAATTTGCCGTAGACAAGCCGGTTATAAGCACCGCTTCAGCCTTTCGTTACGATGATGATGTGCCCATTTTAATTCCAGGTATCAACTCTGAGCACGCTAAGCTACTCGAAGTGCAGAGAAAATCGCGAGGATGGAAGGGCTTCATTACACCTATTCCTAACTGTACCACCATAGGATTGGCGATAACGCTGAAACCAATTTATGAAGCCTTTGGACTGAACGCTGTCATAATGACTTCGATGCAGGCTATGTCGGGCGCGGGGAGAAGCCCTGGAGTATTAGGTCTCGATATCCTGGACAATGTCATTCCCTTTATTCCGGGGGAGGAAGAAAAGACGCAGAGGGAAACACAGAAAATCCTGGGCGACCTTGAAGGCTCCTCAATCAGCACTGCAAGATTCAGCGTAAGCAGCACCTGTACCCGTGTTAATGTACGGGAGGGACATACGGAATCGGTCTTCGTCTCTACCCGAAAAGCTTGCGCGGTGGAAGATGTGGCAAGGGCGATGAAAGAATACCGCGGCTCATCCCGTGAAGCCGAGCTGCCTTCGGCTCCAAAGCACATGATACTAGTGCTAGACGACCCGTTCAGGCCTCAGCCACGACTTGATCGTGATACCGATGATGGCATGGCCACCGTGGTCGGTAGAATCAGGAAGGACACTGTTTTAGAAAACGGCATCAAATATCTCCTGGTGTCTCACAATACCAAGATGGGAGCTGCTAAGGGCGCAGTTCTTGTAGCGGAGCTCCTTATCAGGGATGGATATATCTCCTAGGTGCCGATTGAAACTATCCAAAACCGCAATTTCTTCCAGTGTGTGTGGCAGCCAGCATTTCAGTCTTTAGTCACCAGTCGATAGTTTCGAGTCAAAGGAGCTTATTTATGCCACTTTTTGAGGTTGCTTCGCTTCGCTCGCAATAACAATGAAGGGGTTGCAATGATGTTTCCCGGCAGTTTATTTTAATAGCCTTGGGTGAGTGAAGAGCACTCAGATGATAGCTAACATCTGATGAGAATCAGACTGTTCCCCTAGTTTTGTGGCGTCTTTTCTCGGCTGTCTTTAATCTGACTAAGGAACGACGCAGAGCAGCCTCAGCAGCAGCGGCATCTCCCCCCAGCGGCCCCGCTTTTAAGGTTTCTTCGGCACGGCGCTTGGACTCCTCAGCACGCTCTACATTAAGCTCCTCTGCACGCTCACAGGCATCAGCCAAAATAATTACCTTATCAGGACGTACCTCAAGAAAGCCACCACTTATTGCTAGATACTCCACTTCATTATCCTTTTTGATAAGCAGGTCCCCAGATTGGAGCATAGTCATCAACGGAGCATGATGAGGGAGAATTCCCAGTTGTCCCTCTACCCCCCAAGCAACAACCTCACTAATATCCTCGGAGTAAACCATTCTTTCAGCGGTAACAATCTCAAGCCTTAATGTAGCCATAACCTCACCTAACTTAAACTCTAAATTCGAATATCTAAATCCTAAACAAATTCCAAATTCAAAACCTTCATGTTTTGGTCATTATTGCTTCGATATTGTTTCGAGTTTCGTATTTCGTGCTTAGGATTTCCCCTTTTTTATTCTCCCTTCATCTCTTTAGCCTTCTCCACCGCTTCATCAATGGTGCCCACCAGATAAAAGGCAGCTTCAGGAAGGCCATCGTGCTTTCCTTCCAGAATTTCCTTGAAGCCACGCACAGTTTCCTTGATGGGCACATATTTACCCGGGGTGCCAGTAAACTGCTCCGCCACATGGAATGGCTGAGAGCAAAACCTTTGAATGCGCCTGGCTCGGTTCACTGTAAGCTTGTCCTCTTCACTCAATTCTTCCATGCCCAAAATAGCTATGATGTCTTGCAACTCCTTGTACCGCTGCAGAGTCTGCTGCACTCCGCGAGCTACTTGATAGTGCTCCTCACCAACAATGGCCGGGTCAAGTATGCGGGATGTTGAAGTCAAAGGGTCAACAGCGGGGTAGATTCCCAGCTCGGCGATGGACCGTTCCAGAGCGACGACAGCATCAAGATGTCCGTAAGTAGCCACTATGCCGGGGTCGGTATAATCATCAGCAGGCACATAGATAGCTTGAAAGGAAGTGATTGAGCCTTTCTTAGTCGTGGTAATCCTTTCCTCCAGTTCACCGACATCGGTGCCCAATGTTGGCTGGTAACCCACTGCTGAGGGCATTCGCCCCAGAAGCGCTGACAATTCCATATTAGCCAGAACATAGCGATATATGTTATCAATGAACAAAAGGACATCTTGTCCTTCAACATCTCGGAAATATTCTGCCATAGTTACCCCAGTTAGCCCTATCCGGCTTCGAACGCCAGGACTCTCGTTCATCTGGCCGAAGACGAGGACAGTCCTATCCAGAACTCCAGACCTCCGCATTTCCAGCCAAAGGTCATTCCCTTCACGGGACCTTTCACCTATACCGGTAAAAACAGAGAAGCCACCATGCTCAGAGGCGATATTGCGAATGAGCTCCATAATGATGACTGTCTTACCTACTCCAGCTCCACCGTATGCCCCCACTTTCCCTCCTCTGGTAAAGGGTGCAACTAAGTCCATTACTTTAAGTCCTGTCTCTAGTACTTGGGGAGTTGTTTCTTGCTCTTCCAAAAGAGGTGGTGGGCGATGAATGGGAAAGTGTTGTTCCGCCTTTACCTCACCGAGGCCATCTAAAGGCTCACCAAAAACATTGAACAAGCGGCCCAAAGTTGCTCGCCCTACTGGCACAGATATAGGAGCCCCCATATCAATAGCCTCAGCCCCCCTTGCCAATCCATCAGTGGGGGTTAAAGCAACACCTCGAACCCAATTATTGCCAACATGGTGCTGGGCCTCAACGATAATTTTGCTACCATTCTGAGGTATCTCTATGCCATTATTTATTGCAGGCAATTCATCAGGCGGGAATTCCATATCAACTACTGTGCCAATAACTTGAACTACTTTACCTTTTGCCATTTGTTAACCTCCTTAAGCTGCAGCTGCGGCTTCCGCGCCTCCGCTGATATCGCAAATTTCCTTGGTAATAGTTTCCTGTCGGATTTTGTTTAGAGTCAAGGTTAAATCTTGAATAACGTCCCTGGCGTTATCACTGGCATTGCGCATAGCTACCATTCGTGCCGATTGCTCGCTAGCAATAAGCTCAAGGACAGCGTGATACACTTGCATCTCCACATATCGAGGTAATAAGTCATTCAAGACAGTATCGGGGTCAGGCTCCCAAATATATTCCCCTGTCTGAGTTGGGAGTACTTCCGGAGGCTTGATGGGGAGCAATACCTTCATTGTGGGTTGCTGCACCATGGTGGTAACAAAGTGAGGATAAGCAAGATATACTAAGTCAGCTTCTCCATTACTATAATCATCAATAACTACTCGTGAGATGGGCAAGGTCTCTAGCAGGGTAGGTCGGTCGCTGATTCTGCTAAACTCAGCACGGATATTTTGCCCACTACGGAGCATAAAAGCCCGCGCCTTTCGTCCCACGGTAACGACCGTAATGGGCACATTTTGCTTCAAAATAAACCTGGCAACAAGACGGTTTAAATTAGCATTCAGCCCGCCGCATAATCCACGGTCGGTGGCGATATGCACTATAGCTATTTTCTTAACCTCTCGCTTCTGTAACAATGAAGGGATACCTCCATTGACACGAGGTTGGATTGCCAAGTCTGCAATTATCTGGCTTATTTTCTCAGTGTAAGGCCGCCCTGCCATTGCTTGGTCTTGAGCCCGCTTCATCTTGGCAGTGGCAATCATCTCCATTGCCTTACAAATCTTGGCAGTGCCTTCAACACTAGTTATACGCCGACGAAGAATCTGAGTGCTAGCCATTGTCTTTAATTAACTGAAAATCCTAAATACTAATTTCTAAACTCTAAACAAATTCAAAATTCAAATTCCTAATTATTTAGGATTTAGATATTAGTGCTTAGTATTTAGTATGTGCTGCCTCCTTTGAATTCCTTTGCGGCTGAGGTCAAAGTTTCCTCAGTCTCTGGCGTTATCTCCATATCTTCATTGATTTTCTGTTCTATTTCGGGGTGGCTGGTTTCCATGAATCTATGAAAATTTTCCTCCCAAACAATAACTTTCTCTACAGGCACATCGTCAAGGTAGCCATTAGTTACGGCGAAGAGGATCGATACTTGCTTCCCCAAGGACATAGGAGAATATTGAGGCTGCTTTAGCACCTCAGTAATACGGCGGCCTCGCTCCAACTGGTCTTTGGTAGCCTTATCTAATTCTTCAGCACCAAACTTGGCAAAAGCTTCAAGCTCCCGAAACTGAGCTAATTCCAACCTTAGCTTGCCCGCTACTTGTCTCATGGCTTTCCTTTGAGCTGAGCCACCAACTCGGCTCACCGATAATCCTACATTTACTGCGGGGCGAATGCCAGCATTAAATAAATCAGGCTCGAGGTAAATTTGCCCATCGGTAATGGAAATCACATTTGTGGGGATGTAAGCCGACATGTCCCCAGCTTGAGTTTCAATAATGGGTAAAGCGGTGAGTGAGCCACCACCGTACTCCGGAGCTAACCTGGCTGCCCTTTCTAAAAGCCGACTATGCAAGTAGAAGATATCACCGGGGTAAGCTTCTCTACCTGGTGGACGGCGAAGTAACAAAGAAAGCTGGCGATAAGCCCAAGCATGCCTATAAAGGTCATCATAGATAATCAAGGCATCTTTTCCCTGCTCCATAAATTCCTCGCCCATAGCGCAGCCAGAATAAGGAGCGATATATTGCAATGGCGCAGGGTCAGCAGCATCAGCAGCCACCACAATGGTGTGCTCCATGGCTCCGTATTTTTCCAAAGTGCCCACTACCTGAGCTACCCTGGAGGTTCTTTGTCCGATAGCGACATAAATACAGATAAGGTCGCCACCTTTCTGAGCGATTATAGTATCGATGGGAATAGCTGATTTACCGGTAAAACGGTCACCGATGATAAGTTCACGCTGGCCTCGTCCAATAGGAATCATACTATCTATAGCTTTAATGCCTGTCAGCACAGGTGTATCTACAGGTTGTCTTGCCACCACATTTGGTGCCACACGCTCCACAGGACGGGTCTTCTCCGTCTTGATTGGTCCCTTACCATCACGGGGGCGTCCCAAAGGGTCAACTACCCTTCCAATAAGAGCATCACCTACAGGAACTTCAATCACTCTCCCTGTTGACCTTACTTCATCCCCTTCCTTAATCTGGCTGCAATCACCGAGAATGACAGCACCAACATTATCCTCCTCCAAATTAAGAGCCAAGCCCATGATATCGTGGGGGAATTGTAATAGCTCATTATATTCTGCAGCGCCGAGCCCATGAACTCGGGCAATGCCATCTCCTACCTCCACCACCGTGCCCACATTGGCTATAGCCACAGCAGCGCCAAAATGCTCTATTTCCTCTTTGATTACAGAAACAATATCCTGACTTCGAGTTGCCATCTTAACCTCCTATTTCCTAATGTCATTGCGAGCCCTTCGCTCCCTGTCATTCTGAGTGTAGCGAAGAATCTCATAATGCTCAGGACAGGCTCCGCGAAGCAATCCCACAAAAGGGAAAATCAAACAAGAGATTGCTTCGGCACTTTGTGCCTCGCAATGACAAAAAGTATCAATGCTCATTACCTCCTAACTCCAACTAATCTCTTTCTCAAAGATTCTAGCCTATTGCGTATGCTGCCATCGATAAGGGTATCACCAATCTTAGCTCTAAATCCTCCGATTACCGAGGGGTCAACCTGGGCGTCAATAACAACCTTGCGTCCAATCATTTCCCCAAGCCTGCGGGAGATTCTCTCTTTATCCGCATTATCCAGAGGCAAGGCAGTAACCACTTCAGCACGCGCAATGCCATGGTGGGCGTCTAACAATAAGTCATACTGCCGTGATACATCCCCGGCGATTCTCAACCTGCCCCGGCTCATCAGAAGGCAGGCTAGATTCAGAGCCAAAGGATTTACTTCTCCCAATCGTTCCTCTAAAAGGCTCCTCTTAGTATCAAAGGGAAGTTTAGGATTCTCCAGTAATGTCATAAGCTTTGCATCTGACACAGCGCCAGCAATCTTCCCCAAGCTAATTTGCCAGCTCTCGAGCTCGTTTTTCTCCAATGCCAGCTCGAAAGCCGCTTGAGCATATCTTTTACCTGAGCTTATTCTCGCCATCTTAACCTAGTTATCAGCTAACTGCTGAGTGCTGTGAGCTATACTTTAATTTTTCTTAAAGGTGGCACTTTCCTCTAGTGCTTCCTCAATGAGCCGCCGATGTCTTTCTTTATCCAGAGTTTCATTAATCACTTTCTCGGCAGCCAAAATAGAGGTATCCACAAATTCCTTGCGTAAATCGTCAATTGCTTTATCACGCTCTCGCTCCACTTCAACGCGAGTTCGCTCAACAATAACTTGAGCCTCCTGCCTTGCTTCCTGCCTCGCCTCCTCCTTAAGCCTGTCTCCAATTTGAGCAGCTTGACTAATTACAGCCTGCCCTTCCTCGCGTGCCTTGCTAATCTGCTCCTGTACTGCTACTTTAGCACCCTCATATTCCTGCTTCGTAGCCTCAGCTTGCTCCATACCTTGCTTTATCCTATTGGCCCGCTCATCGAGCATCTTCCGAATTGGCTTGTAACCAAAGAAAGTGAGCAAACCAAGCAGAATAAGAAAGCTAACAAGCTGACCAACAAAAAGCGGTAAATCTAATCCTAGTCCCATAATCCTATTACCTCCTCCTTTCTAGAGGCAAACTAGGCCACGAAAATAAGTAAAATAGCTACAATAAGAGCGTAAATAGCCACTGCTTCAGCAAAAGCAATAGCTAAAATCATGTTGGTCATTACTGGCCCTCTTGCCTCTGGGTTGCGTCCTATTGCCTGTAAGGCACCTAGTCCTACAAGACCAACTCCAATTCCCGGGCCAATAGCCCCAAACCCTGCAGCTATACCCGCTCCTATCAGCTTAGCAACTTCTGGATCCATAACATACCTCCTTTTTTAATTTTTAAGTTGTTTCCTCCTCTGCCTCAGGCATCACTGCCACTATGAGAAAACACAAAGTCAACCCACCAAATATCATTGCCTGCACAAAGCCAAGGAATGCCTCCAGTCCATAAAATATGGAGGGAACAATCCATGGAATGATGTAAATCATTACCAGAGTCAATATCATTCCCGCTGTCATATTACCAAAAAGACGGAAGGTAAAGCTGATCATACGAATTAGCTCGCTTATTCCTTCTAATAAACCAGTAAAAATTGCTATTAGCCCCATAGCTATGCCGCTAAATCCAGGCTTAATCTTGCCGGTAAACAACTGTTTGAAGCCTTGACCTAACGGCACAAAGTTAAAGAACTTTCTCAAATATGGAGTGCCCTTTGTCTTAAATCCCCAATACTCAACAAAAAAGAAAGATACCACAGCAAGCATTAAAGGAACATTAATATCGGTATTGGCGTTGCGCAAAAGAGGCATGCCATTCATCTTAATGGTCTCAAAACCGGGTATAAGATTAATCCAGGCATTAGCTAAAACAAATAAGAAGATGGTAACACACACAGGGAAAAACCTCCGGCCATTTTCCTTGCCTGCAGGGTCCTCAATAAAATCTGCTGCTGCGTCATAAAAGAATTCTACTAAGTTCTGAAGGCCTTTAGGAACTAACTTCATCTTGCGGGTGGCAGCAAAAAATAGCCCAAATAACACCAATATGCTTATCCATGACGTAATCAAGGTGTTGGTGATAGGAAGGCCGGGGAAAGGATGTTCTGCAGGTAACTCAGGATGAGGTGCATGAACAGCAAAAATGCTCAGTGGTTCATCGCCCCTTATCATTGCCCCCACACTGCCACCGATGAAACTGATTACAGCTGCAGCTAAACCGACGATGCCAACAATAATCCATATATTTAAGGAGCAGCCTAAAAGCTTCTTCTGAGCCATTATTTTGGTTCTTTATCCTTCTTCCGACTCGGAGAAGTCAAATTTGAAAGTATCCTCGCTGGTCCACGAAGTCGCTCTTCTTTTTCCTCCCTTTTAGCTTCCTCTAAGAATGGCTTAACCATGTGGTAAACTCCATAAACCATAATCAATGTACCCACGCCAAGGCCGATAAGAGTAAATAGTGGGAATGCGTGGGATGCTCTTTTGTCAAACCAAAAACCTATACCAGTTGGTATTAAAAGGCTGAAAGCCACATAAAAGCCAACAATAAGCAATTGCATAGCTGCGGGCCATTTTTTCACTAAAGCTCCTGTCATAACTTGCTAAGATTTGCGTTTCTTAAAATCTTCCAGGTCAAGCGTATTTACGAAATCTTTATACGCTGACAAGCCCTTCAGTTCCTGCTCATCAACTTTGCCTTCAGAAACAGGTTTGCCTCCCTCCTCCTCAAGTATAATGCCTGCTTTGTCTAACACTGATTCTTCAGCATATATTGGTACTCCTGCTCTCACTGCTAAAGCTAAAGCATCGCTGGGGCGGGAATCAACCTCCACCTCCGCACCATCAACACTAAGAGAAAGCTTGGCATAAAAGGTATCGTTTTGAAGCTCATTTACTACAATATAGCTAACTGAAGCTCCCAAAGTAGTAATCACAGATTGCAACAAATCATGAGTTAAGGGGCGAGACAGTTCGACATTTTGTAACTTTACTGCAATAGCATCTGCCTCAGCCGGACCAATCCAAATGGGCAAATAACGATCGGCCTCCTTTTCCTTCAGGATTACCACCCTCTGATAATTCATCAAGCTTACTCGAATACTATCAATTGTCATCTCTATCATGGCACTACCTCCCTCTACACCAAGCAGCTATTTTACATCTATAATCCTGGCCAGTCAATAAGTTTAAGTTAACCATTTTAGCGAAATTCAAATTTCTTTTCAACTGCTGCTCATAAATTAAGATTGTTTAGCAACCCTATTTGTCATTCTGAGCCCTATGGGCGAAGAATCTCTTTAGACTCTTCGCTCCGCTCAGAGTGACACTTATTCAACTAGTTAATAGACACTCTCGCTCATAAATTGCGTGGATTTCTGAGGTGGACACTTCTAAGTAGATGGGAAGAATTATTCTGGCGCGCCTAGAGGGATTCGAACCCACGACCCCCGGTTCCGAAGACCGGTGCTCTTGTCCGCTGAGCTACAGGCGCAAAAAGGGTGAACGGTGGGATTTGAACCCACGATCTCCAGGGCCACAACCTGGCGCCTTAACCACTGGGCTACGCTCACCACAAACATAAACATTATACTGGGAATTGCTGCCACTTTCAATGCCAAGCTCAAAATAATTGAATTAGAAGGTTTTTATAGCATATACTAATGTCTATTTTTAAGGATGGTTAGCATTATGGTAAAAGGTTTTGGATAGCCGGAACTAACATGGCTCAAGTCGTTAAAGCTGGCCAGGTAAAGGAGGAACTATGCATGAGACCCACAATGCTTGGCAAGGGAAGTTGAAAAAAGGCAAGGTAATGCTGGCTATTATGTTGGTAGTAGCCATGAGCCTCACCTCTTGTGGTTCTGCATATAAAAATGTAACTGCTACTGAGGCGCAGCAGCTTATTCATGAAAACAGCGACCTAATCGTATTAGATGTAAGGACCCAGGCGGAGTATGATTCCGGTTATATTCCTAGTGCTCTATTGGTTCCTGTGGACGAGCTAGCTGATAGGCTTGGAGAGCTCGATGAAACAAAGCCCATCTTGGTTTATAGTCAAAGCGGGATTCGTAGCGCCCAAGCCAGCCAAATGTTGGTAGATAATGAGTTCTCCCGAGTACATAATTTGGAAGGTGGCATAATCGCCTGGCAAAAAGCGGGAGCAGCAGTCAATCATCTGCCGATTATAAAGAGCTTGACTGCCAAACCAAGCAAGGTCAAGCCCACTCATGAGTGCACTATTGAGTGTGTTGCCCAAGACTCTGATGGGAATGAGTTAAGCTATGCATGGTCAGCCAGTGAAGGCAATATTCCTGGTGAGGACGCTGCTATTACTTGGACCGCTCCTGATAAGGAGAGTAATTATGACATCACCGTTGTGGTCACAGATGGTAGAGGCGGGGAAGCTACCAAAACCGTGCAAGTTAAGGTAGGGCATGGCTGAGGTTACAAATAGAACACTCTGTATGAGTGGAGGAGTAATCTGATTTTAGCTGAGGACTTAGTGTTTCATGAGAAAGGAATGTTAGGGTATAATTCCGTAAAAGGAGGGCAACGTGGCAAAAGTATTAGTCGTTTACCATTCTCATACAGGAAATACTGAGGAGATGGCTAAGGCAGTGAGGCAGGGAGCGAAATCAGTGGCTGGAGTTGAGACTAGCTTAAAGAAGGCAACGGAAGCCAATGCTGATGACCTTCTTGGTTGTGACGCCGTGGGCTTTGGCTCGCCTACTTGCTTTGGCTATATGGCTGGAGGACTGAAGGACTTCTTTGACCGAATTTATGGAAATGCTCGCGGCAAGGTCAATGAGAAGCCTTATACTGCCTTCAGCAGTGCAGGAAGGGGAGGCAAGGAAGCCATAGAGAGCATTGATAAAATATGTGCTACCTTCAAGCTGAAGCAGCTAGCTGAGGGTGTGGTGGCTACCGGCAAACCAACTCCTGAGGTCTTAGCCCAATGTCAGGAACTAGGTAAGAAGCTAGCTACGGCCGAGTCTTCATAAGGCATGGTTGAACCTTAACCAAGAGGCACAATTTTTACCTTGCCCCAGACTCCGATTTTGTCATTTTTGATAATGACTATGCCGTATAGCCCTTCTGTGTTTTGAGCCTTCTCAATTGCCTTGGGAATATCCTCTACATCCTTGACTGTATTACCTATAGCGGTGGCTGCAGCATCGGCTAAAGATGTGGAGGGGGAAAGAACGATAACGGCGTCGGCAGAGCCCAAGCTTAAGGAGTCCCCTATGGTTGCTGAAGAGGTGCATATGCCTAAAGGCGTTTCTTCAGGCTTAATTTCCAGGGCAATTTTCCCTGTGAAGGGCGATTTTTCTCCAGCATAGACGCCCACCAACCTTTCTTCGGCTATTTTCAGGAATATATCGCCGCCGTTTTCCACGATTACCTCCGGTGAGAAAGAGAGTAAATCTTTACCTACAGCTTCAGCAATGGCGCCAGCTACTGCTGACATGGGACCAATGCTGGTTACCCACGATACCTTAGCCATATCCTTAACAATGGCTGGGGCTTCTGCTTCAGTCTGGTAAGGCTCTAGTGTAGTTAGAAAGAGGGGGTGATGCGCAATGTATTTCTCCAAAGAGGAACGGTGTTTTAGCACAGATTTGAGGGCTTTGTCTTTGAGATTGCGGCTAGCTCGGATATATAAGTCTGTTTGCTTTACTACTATGTTAAAGGAAACTAAATCGCCATCCTTAATCCAGTGGCGGTAAACTCTTGGCTCATACATAGATTCTTCGCTTCGCTCAGAATGACAAAATGAAAGGCAGCCCTTATATTTAGAAATACAATTTCATGGCCCGGGGAGGGCAAGCCTTTACACATAGCCCGCAGACAACGCATTTGTTGTGGTCGAAAAGTACCCTTCTTGTTTTGGGCTCTAAGGAGAAAGCGCCAGTGGGACAAATGTTAATACAAGCTCCGCAGTGAGTGCACCGGGCTTCATCACGAATCACATCCTGTGATAAAGATTGAATTTTAACCCCAGTCTCGGTGAGATATCGGATGCCTTTATCATAATTTTCCTGCTCGCCAGATAGCTCCATGACCAGTAATCCTTCCTCTCCTGGTGATACCGAAGCTTTCAGGATATTGAAGCTGAGGTCAAAGTCCTTGACCAGGCGGTAAACAACTGGCTGCCCCGTCATATTAGGCGGGAAATGGAGCACTATTCTTCTGGAAATATCCATTCTGCTATTCCTTTATCAAATTCTTCAGCAACCACGCTTATAAGCTCTGAGCCCTCGCTTCCTGTCATTCTGAGCGCAGCGAAGAATCTAGAGACCCTTCGCTAGGGCTCAGGGTGACAGCTAAACTTACTCCTTTATCGGCCTTTCCTTAAGTGGCTTGAAGGTTATCCCCGATTCTATTCCTGGTAAGGGAGCCACCGGCTCAGTGAGCAAAAACTCGCCTCTTTCTATCCAGCCTTTCAAAATATTGGCAATTTCTGCTGCTTTGGGGTAGCTGGACAGGGAAGCCGTAGGCACATCTTTCCCCTGAAGCTTTATATGACCGCTTTTGAGTTCAGCGTAGCTAACCTCTCCTAAAACATCCGGCTTCCTTTGGGGATAGTCCTCGGAATAATCCACAATGGGGGCGAAGATATCAGCATCGCTCACTATGGTATACTGCAAAATCTCTTCATTTAGTATAGGGATGGGGATGCCTATACCCACAGCTAGCGTGCAGCCATAACCAAGCATGCTTATTCCCACCAGCCACCCCGGCTTCATCTGTTTCAGGTCACCGATGAGCGAAAGGGTTCCTGCTGTTTCCCTGGGCACGCCATCTTTTGTTCGCGAAACATCGGGATTATGCTGTGTGCCATGCCAGGCAACATAGCCAATTTCACCACCAAGAAATACCCTGGTCCCTATGCCTATAGTTTTGTAATAAGGGTCGTTGAGTAGAGGTGAAAGTTGCCCCGAGGTACAATAGTTGGCATTGCCTAGTTTTGGCTTTAACACTCCCATGTAGGTATAAATCATCTTATCTGATAAATTCACGCCAACATCATAGTTTTGATAGGCGTTTCTAACATTAAATAAGATAGCGTTATTGATGTCTTTGAGATTTACCCAGGTTTCTAGCTTTTTCCTGGGATAGCAATCTGTGCCATAAGCAGCAGCTACTAGCTTGAGGTCTTTTCCTGCTACCAGTTCCTCAATGACGTGTCCGCCACCATAGTTGAATTCGCCGGGATAGAATCTATTTCTAGGGTCATCCTCAGGAAGGGCAGTTGCCCCGAGGAAGACATCCACAGCAGCCAGCCCAGTATAGACCGGGATATCGTTGAGGTAAACCTTGCCCCCCCCAAGCTTTATTCTTGGTTTGGAGTGTCCAAAATTAAGAAACACACCTGAGGAGCACATCGGGCTGAAGGTGCCAGTAGTAACCACATCGATTTCCTCTGCTGCCTTGTGTACGCCCTTTTCCCTGGCGATGCCAATTACTTCCTCAGCAGTGACTACTACCGCCTTTCCTTTCTTAATTTTCTCGTTTATTTCAGCGATTGTTTTTGACATAGTATTCTAACTGCCAACTATCAACTGTCATCTGTCATTCTGAGCGCAGCGAAGAATCTAGAGACCCTTCACTATCATTCAGGGTGACAATTAAGCTTCTTTGACATAATAATTCTAACTTTGTTTCAGCAATGCTATAGCCAGTTGAGCTGCCTTCTTGCCAGATAAGAGCATGCCACCGAATATCGGTCCCATCCTCGGAGAACCGAAAGCGGCGCTGGCTGCCATACCAGCGACTATCAATCCAGGATAGACCTCCTTGGTATTTTCGGAAACCTTCTTTTCACCCATTTCAGCCCACATCGAGCTTTCCCCGACTATCTTCCCAGTCGGCGTTCTTAGTTTTCCTCCTACTTTCTCACTGACCAGGCGACAAATCTCGCAATCATGTCCTGTAGCATCTACCACTAGCTTTGCTCTTATGGCTAAAGGGTCAATATGTAAGTTTGCCATAGAGACAGGGCTCCAGTTTAGCACCAAGCCACTAACTCTATCATTTTCCCTGATGACTATATCCTCGACACTGAGCAAGTTAAATATCCTGGCTCCCGCTTTTACAGTTTGAGAGCAAAGTGTTGATGCTAACTCTATGGCATTGGTGACATAGTAGCCTTTTTGGTATTGGGTGGTGGCAATGCCAAATTCATCCAGCATTCTTTTACCCTCAGCTTGAACTACAACTTTATTAAACATCATGCCACCCCCCCATATTCCCCCACCAATGCTCAGTTTTCTTTCAAAGATGGCAGTTTTCACCTTTTCCTTCGCCAGGTAGTAGGCGGCGGTCAGTCCCGCTGGCCCAGCGCCTACTATAGCTACATCGACCTCAGTGGCATCAAGCAAGTCCTTTATGTAGCTCTCAGTTATGGCTTTAGAAATAATGACTTCGTCCATTGTTTCCCTCATTTCTTAGTTATTAGTCATCAGCTAGCTGCTGACCACTTAGGTAGTATACTCCTTTCAGAGACTAACTTTCTAGTCATGAGGATTCCTAGTCATTGTCAGTTTCAACAGACAATAACCCTTAGTCCTTCTGTGTAGGGCCCCCTTATTATGCCCTCCTCAGTGATGATAGCGCTTATGTAGTTATAGGGAGTGATGTCAAAAGCAGGATTGGCTGCTTTTATGCCTTTCGGGGCAATGGGCACTCCGTGAATATGAGTTACTTCTTCAGGATTCCGCTCCTCTATGGGAATTTTTGCCCCTGAACTTAGGGAAAGGTCAATGGTGCTGATAGGAGCAGCTACATAAAAGGGGATGTTATTCTCCTTAGCCAATACTGCCAGAGTATAGGTGCCAATCTTATTGGCAACATCACCATTGCCAGCAATCCTATCAGCGCCAACGATGATACAATTGATTTTGCCCTGATTCATAAAATAGCCCGCCATAGAATCAGTAATCAAAGTTACTGAGATATCAGCTTGCTGTAGTTCCCACACAGTGAGACTGGCTCCTTGAAGAAGAGGGCGAGTCTCCGTAGCAATTACGCTTAATCGCTTTCCTTGTTCTTTGGCAGCTTTGATTACACCTAAAGCAGTGCCATACCCTGCAGTGGCTAAAGGGCCAGCATTGCAATGAGTAAGAATAGTAAAGCCATCTTCGATAAGATCAGCTCCTAATTGGCTGAGACGCCTGGTTGCTTCTATTTCTTCCTGGTAGATTTGCTTTGCCTCATCGATAACTCTCCTTTTTATTTCAGGAATGCTGTCACCTATAGCTGCCTCCTTTATTCTGTTAATAGCCTGGAAGAGGTTGACAGCAGTGGGCCTGGTAGCAGCAAAAGTTTGCATTATTTGCTCTAGCTTAACGAGGAATTCCTCCTTATTCGCTGTGGTTATATCCTGTGCTCCTAGAGCTATCCCATAAGCAGCAGCAATGCCTATAACTGGCGCCCCCCGAATTTTCATCTCCGTAATAGCTAAAGCCACATCGCGGTAATCGCTCAAGTCAATAAAGCTTTGCTCCCAGGGAAGCTTGCTCTGGTCCAGTATCCTTAGCCTGTTGCCAAGCCATTCTATTGCTTCAAGTGCCATTGCTTGATAGTATAATGGATATTATGGAAAAAAGGGAAACAATTGAGCAGATAGATTCTTGTAACGAGTGTGGGTTTTGCCTTGATGTTTGCCAGACCTATGAGGTGACCCAGAATGAGGCGTTTTCTCCCGTAGGCAGGCTTAAAACAGCCAAAAATGTATTCCAAGGAGGTGAACTTTCCACGGAGGCAATAGATGGCATCTATAACTGCATAAAATGTGCTCGTTGTCATGTTGTATGTCCCCAGGGAATAGATATCGTAAGCGTGGTGCGTAAGGCACAAGCTGAGCTAATGCGTCAGGGAATAGGACCATTAGAGAATCCAAATCGCATAATGGCAGGAATACAAAAGCTGGATAACGCATTTAATGGCGACCCGACTAAGAAATGGGATTGGCTACCGGGGGAGTTCCCCCAAAGGGAGTCAGATACTTTACTTTACATTGGTTGCTCAGCGTCTTTTGCATATCCACAGGCTGCCATATCATCCTACCTGCTGCTTAAAGAATTAGGCGTTGATTTTATGATGTTACAGGATGAAAGCTGCTGTGGATATTTCTATTACTACATGGGAAGGGAGGATTTAGCTCGGGAGAAATCCGAGCAAAATGTGGAAAAATTTAAGCGCCACGGCATAAAAAGGATAATTACCATTTGTGCTGGCTGTTATCATAATTTCAAATATTGGTATCCCGAATTGTTAGAACCCTTAGATTTCGAGATTGTTCATATATCTCAGTTGTTGCCTGCCTTGCTAAAAGAGAGGAGGGAAATTCTAAAGAAGGATGGGAGAGAAATAACTTACCATGACCCTTGTGGCTTAGGTAGGTTAGGAGGTATTTACGATGAGCCCAGAGAAGCGCTTCGTTTATGCGGAGTTAATTTGGTTGAAGCGGAGCACAACAGGGAACTTGGTCCCTGTTGTGGAGCGCTGATCATTAACAACTTCAGAGATTTAGGCGCAAAGGTAGCAGGCGATTTCCTGAACAAAGTTAAGACAACCGATATAGTCACTTCTTGTTCTTTCTGCCTCTTTGGTTTAAATTATGGCAACAGGAAGACAGGGAAGGATAAAAAGATACAATATTTAAGTGAGGTTGTCCTGGATTCTCTAAAACCCTCTTCACCGAGCTAGCTTAATAGGAGGCTTAGTTTTACAAGTAGGTCGTTCTGGGCTAAAATAGCTATGGATTTGGGCGATTAGCTCAGTGGTGAGAGCGCTTGCTTCACACGCAAGAGGTCACTGGTTCAAATCCAGTATCGCCCACCATAAACTATATAATAATACAGGGAGGCTAATAAATGGCTGAAGACAGAGGTGGCTTACTTAGTGCTGGCGGAATCCTGAGTATAATAGTGGGAGCTTCTGAACTAATCGGAGGGGGAGCATTAGTAGCCCTATTTGCCATGGATATCGCAGTTCCCCCATTCCCGGGTTTCCCAGGCTTTGGAGTTGGCCTTAGTATGGCTCTAGTCACAACTCGGCTGATTATTGTAGGAGCTGCCCTTGTTGTGCTGGGCATAGTAGCTATAGCTGGTGGCATATCGGCTATAAGAAGGAGCAGTTTGGGATTATCTTTAGCGGGAGCTATTTGTGCCCTTCTTCCCATCAATGTCCTGGGAATACTGGCGGTTATTTTTGTCTCCCTGGCAAAGGGAGAATTTGAGGCGGAAGAATAAAAGCCGAAGTGGCGGAAAGGCAGACGCGCTACGTTCAGGGCGTAGTGTCCTTAAGGACGTGAGGGTTCAAATCCCTCCTTCGGCACCATGCGCCTGTGGCTCAGTAGGATAGAGCGCAGCCCTGCGGAGGCTGAGGTCGCGGGTTCGAATCCCGCCAGGCGTACCATGGGCGGTTAGCTCAGTGGTTAGAGCACCAGTTTTACACACTGGGGGTCAGAGGTTCAAGTCCTCTACCGCCCACTTTTAGCTGAGTTCAGGCCATTCGTTGTAGCTGCCGAAGGTAACCTTCTATGTAATCTTTGACCTCATTTGCTGGTTGGTAAATAGGGGTGTGATATCTCGGCACTACCAATGATATAAACATTTTCCCAGATGCGAAAAGGCCTGGACATCTGCTATTTTTGCGGTTGCGGAGAGCTATTCACGAGATTTGAGAGGGCACAAGCGGGCAGCCGGGACGCCATTACTTCTTGAGGCCACCAATGAAATCATCAACTTCCATAGCAGCCATGGTCATAGTTTGAAGCGTGCCTCTCGAACCCAGGGCTATCGCCACTTTGGACACCGCTTCATTACTGGGAGCTTCCAAAATGTTTATGAAGTCATACGGTCCTAGAAGACCATACTGAGCCAGAATCTTCGCCCCCATTGCCTCTACTTCCTTGATTCTTCCTGGGTTTTCCTTGATGGTCTTTCTTCCTTCATCAGTAAGGGTTGTTAGCATTACAAATTTAGCCATTTGAACCTCCTCCACATTTATATTTATTTGAAAAGCTCAGCCTAAGCCCGCTTGTACCTCCAATTGACATAGCTAGATTTCTGGCTTCTTGTAAAAATTATAGCACGTAAACTCTAGCTAGCTCAATCAAAAGACACCCTTTCCTCTAAAAGCTCCCTTTCCCTGGCTCTCATTCGCTTTTCCTCTTCTGGTTGCTCGTGGTCATAGCCTAGAAGGTGAAGTATCCCATGGATAATCAGCAGTGCCAGCTCTTTATCAATGGAATGTCCTTGTTCCTTGGCTTGCTCCACCGCTTGAGGGTAAGAGATGATTACCTCTCCGAGACGAAGTACGCCATCGGGAGGGAGGGCGAAGGAAGAATCGGCTTCCTTTTGAGGAAGCATATAAAACGCAAGCACATCCGTAGGCTCATCCACACTGCGGTAATCCCGATTGAGCCTTTGCACCGTCTCGGAATCGGTGAAAACCAGGCTCACTTCATAGGGAGGAGCTACACCTTCAGCCCTAAGAACCTGCTGAGCTACCTTTCTCACCCAGTCCTCATCAACTAAACCCCGAAATTTTTCCTCAACAGAAAGTCCAATTTCTTCTAACATGGCAAAATCTTATCTTAAGTATACACGACACTGTAGCCAAGGGAGCAAGGTCTCCCAAAGGGGAAGAGGGCATAAGCCTGTATCGTATATACTATGTTATATGAAGTGGCGTCTTTATTTGTCCTTCACTTGAATGGAGGTATATCAACGGGTAAGCCAACTCTCATAAAGAATCTCGCGAAAGCTTGGGATAAATGTTCTCTATACGGGGGCAATAAGCGTAGCCTTCTTCCCCTTTTTCTAGCTAACTCGAGAGTAGAATCAAAAGGGACGCTATATACAGAACGAAAATCGACTACTAGATAGTCTGTCTTAAATCCATCGATTTCACATTTGTTTAATAGATGATACCCAGGCAAATAACCTCGCCTCAAGGCTTCTTTCCCCTCTCTACTTCTATAATAGGAGTTCTCTTCTTCGAATTCCTCTAGTGACCACAGAGGACAAACCAGAACTAAATCTATTTTTCTTTGCTCAAGGTCACATGATTGACTCATGACAACAACATCGTATTCGATAACATCTGCAGAGACCTTCCCAGGTTCTATTGCCAGAGGTGGAATCACCACTGGGCACGAATTAATGAAATCTCCCTGTAGAAGAGTTTCCTTGCCATCCACAATTATATACCACGGATATTCTTCCATGCTTTTCGCCTTTTTGATAGTGTATTAAGCCTAAATCCATTCTAGCTCAACAAACCTGGGCTCTGCTTTTTTGATACTCTTTACTTCTAACTCTATAGCATACCGCCTTCTTGGGGGCATCCGAACAACAAAATCATGTTCTAACATCTCATTTATTATATCTTCTTCCGACAGTACTTCGGTTACGTAGGTTTCACTCATCGGCTCAAAATAAGGATGCACCGAAGATAAATCAATTTCGAATGATGGCAGCAAGCTTCGATAGAAAAAAGGTTGCCTAGGCAATTCCTGTCTTATTGAAACAAAGAAGGGCCAATCCAACATTTCACTTATATTATCAGTTTCTTCTTTCCTCGAGCTCCCTGTGAATGCATGTGGGGTTGGATACTCTTTAGTCATTATATTCGGAGATGTTATTTTATCTAACAACATTATTCAAACCTCCTTGACAATTCCCCTTCTATTAGTTTAAAGAACCAGTCATCCGTCAAATTGTGTGCCTCTTTTGCCCAATCAGCAATCTCGTTTTGAACCTTGGGCACATCTTCCGAAACAGATTCAACCATTGTTTCCCATATTAAAGCATCAGATTCTTTCCTTTTACCTCGGACAAATCTTAGATGGATTGCTCCTTTAGGTTCTGCAGAGGCAAAAGAGAACCTCAAATCGAGACCTAAAGGAGACTTTTCTACTCTTGTATCTTCAAATAGTTTCTGGTATAACTTTATCTCCATCTTCACTTGCTCTTTTAAAAAAGTGAATATGTCATCTTTTTCAAAATCAAAAGCAATAGCGTCAATATAACGTAACAACAATCTATTAACTGTCAGATTGCTTTTCGATTCGGGATATACTTCAAAGAGGATATTGAAAGTTTGAATGATTCTTTTTTCAAAGTCTTCCCATATATATCCATCTGTATCGTTAACAGTAATAATTCCAGGTCCTATTTGAACAAGTGGCCATTTATCTTTACCTTTTCTAAACCGATGCTGCACTATATAGCCTGCAATTTCATCTGGCATAGTGGCTGCAGGTAATTGCTCATGGAAAGGATACTCATCGTTGAGCTTGTCATATAATCTGCCGATGAGTAATTTGTAGTGAGGGTCTACTTTTATGCCAGGTGCAGATTCTTGGAGATTCCACCTCAACTCGAATATAGCCTCTACGAGAGGTTTATTTTTTAAGATTTTCTTCGTCATCTTCTAACCTCCATATCCTTTCTAAAAGCACCATTTCATATAACTCCAGTATATACCAAATTTCCTTTCGCTCCTAGAAGGGTGCCAACTTTTAATTTCTTCCTTGCTACATCAACATTATACTTCTTTGACTGTTTTTGTTGAAGCCTTTAAATAGGATATTTAATTTAGGGCATTTAATTGTCACCTCAAACGGCAATGAAGGGTATCTAGCTTGCTTCGCTTCCCCTTCACTAAGTTCAGGGCTTTGGCTCACCGCAATGACAGGCGAGATTACCAATCATGCAGACTTTATATGTTGTTGAATAGCTAGTAAAATAACACTGATGGCAGTAACACCTCTCAGGCGGCAGTATCTCAGGGTTAAGCAGAGGTATCCCGAGGCAATAGTCTTCTTTCGGCTGGGGGATTTTTATGAGACCTTCGATGAGGATGCCAAGGTCGCTTCTAAGGAACTAGACATCGTTTTAACCTCCCGTGGGATGGACGAGGGGCATAAAGTGCCCATGGCGGGAATACCTCACCATGCTCTGGATAACTATCTGTCTAAGCTCATCACTCGAGGCCATAAAGTAGCCATTTGTGAGCAACTCAGCCCTCCGGGCAAAGGGCTGGTGGATAGGGATGTCATTCGAGTGGTGACGCCGGGGACGGTGGTTGAGCCTAACCTGCTTGAGAGCAAGAAGAATAACTATCTGGTCAGCCTGGTTGTTGAAGATGAGAAAGCAGGGATTGCTTATATTGATATAACCACGAGTGAGTTTGCTACCACTCAGCTTCCTGGCGACCAAATTCTCCCCGAATTGGAGCGACTTCAGCCCAGCGAGCTTCTCATCCCAGAGAATGTTGATGACCAGAGTCAATTGCCCTTTACTATCACCAAGCTTGATGATTACTGGTTTGATTTAGAGACAGCCCAGGAAACCTTGCTGGAACATTTCAGCGTGGCTACTCTGGAAGGCTATGGCTGCGCCCGTTTGCCTTTGGCTATAAGGGCTGCCGGCTCATTAGTCCATTATCTCACCGAAACCCAAAAGGCAGCTTTGCTTCAGTTGACTACCCTTGCTACCTACTCCACGGATTCCTTCATGATTCTCGATGGCCAGACATGTCGTAATCTGGAGCTTTTTCAAGGCGGTAGGTGGGGAGAGACCGATAACTCCCTCCTCTCTATTATTGACTTAACCAGGACAGCTATGGGTGGCAGGCTAATTAAAAATTGGCTAGGACATCCTCTCCTCGATATCGCCGAGCTGAATAAAAGGCAAGAATCGGTTGATTGGTTTTATCACAATAGTCTGGCTCGCCAGAAAGTTATGTCCCTTTTAGCCGATGTCGCTGATTTAGAGCGGTTGGTCAACCGGGTGGGAAGTGGCAAAGTTATGCCCCGAGAACTGATAACGCTTCAGGAGAGCTTGGAGAAAATACCTGAGCTAAGGGAGGTAATGGAAGTCGGGAGCTTTGTAGATTGGCTGAGAGGTGAACTGAAACCCTGCCCTGATATTGTGGAGGTAATTGCGCAAGCCATCGCTGATGAGCCGGGAAATTTGGAGCAAGGTGGTGTAATAAGGGAAGGTTTCTCCACTGAACTGGATGAGCTTCGCCGTAGCTCAAAGGAGACAAAACAATATCTAGCCAGTCTGGAGCACAGAGAAAGGCAGCGCACGGGGATTAAATCCTTAAAAGTAGGCTACAACCGGGTATTTGGCTATTATATTGAGGTATCCCGGGCTAATCTTAGCCTGGTTCCCTCCGACTATATTCGTAAGCAGACTTTAGCCGAGGCGGAAAGATTCTTCACCCCCGAACTCAAAGAATATGAATCTTCCATTCTAGCTTCACAAGAGAGAATTGCAGAATTGGAAACCGCCATCTTCCGCCAGGTTTGTCAGCAGATAAGCGCTGCTGGCGAGCAGATTTTGGCCACCGCCAGAACCATTGCTCAAATTGATGCTTTTTGCAGCCTTGCTGAAGTAGCAACAAAGTATAATTATGTTAAGCCAACGCTGAACACGGAAGATGTCATAGAAATTAAAGGAGGACGCCACCCCGTGGTGGAGAGAAGCATAGGCAGCGATAGCTTCGTTCCTAACGATACTTATCTATGTAACGAGGATAATCAACTCATCATACTCACAGGCCCCAATATGTCAGGAAAGTCTACCTATCTCAGGCAGGTAGCCTTAATTATTCTGCTCGCTCAGATTGGAAGCTTTGTTCCCGCCGATTCAGCGAATATCGGGGTTGTTGACCGCATCTTCACTCGAATCGGAGCCCAGGAGGATTTAGCTGCAGGTCAGTCCACTTTTATGGTGGAGATGACCGAGACAGCAAACATTTTGCATAATGCCACTTCCCACTCTTTTATTATCTTAGATGAGATTGGGCGAGGTACAAGCACCTATGACGGGCTTTCCATCGCCTGGGCGGTAGCTGAATTCATCCATAGCTCACCCAAGCTCGGAGCGAAGACCCTTTTTGCCACTCATTACCACGAATTGGTGGATTTGGCCAATGCCTTGCCTCGGGTAAAAAACTTTAATGTAGCTGTGGCTGAGGAGGGAGATAAAGTTATCTTCTTACATAAAATTATCCCCGGAGGTGCTGATAGAAGCTACGGCATTCATGTAGCTCAGCTAGCTGGTTTGCCCAGGTCGGTAATTAGTCGAGCTCAGGAAGTTTTAGCCGAATTAGAAGGCCAGGCTTCCAGGAAAGGCAAAGTCTCTCGGCAGAAAGCCCGGTTTCAGCAGCTTCCACTTTTACCCAAAGACTCCTTATTGGCTGATGAGATTGCCAAACTCGATGTGGATTCCCTGTCTCCTCTGGAGGCTATTACCAAGCTTTATCAGCTCAAGCAAATGACGCAGGAGAGATAAAAGGGAAAACCTAGCTATATTTCCCCCTTCTTATTCTCAAAATATCTATTTATAGCAGCTGGTGGATAGATTCCTCTATCAGTGATAATGGCATCTATAAATTTTGGAGGAGTGCTGTCAAAAGCAGGGTAGAAGCCTTTAACGCCCTCAGGGGCAATTCTTTCACCTGGCCCGCAAAGCAATTCTTCAGGATTGCGAATTTCTATCTCAGCATCCTTATATGTCAATGTTTTGGAATCCGGCCCCGCACCGAAGCAATAAAAGGGGATATTATGCTCATGAGCAGCAATGGCAATTTGATAAGTCCCTATCTTGTTAGTGACCCCTCCGTCCATAGATACTCGATCAGCCCCAACAAAGACCTTGTTTATCAATCCTTGTTGCATGCAGTAAGCAGGCATGTTATCTGCTATAAGGGTAACATCAAATCCACCTTGCTTTAGAACAAAAGAAGTTAGACGCGCCCCTTGCATATATGGCCTGGTCTCAGTGCAAAAAAATTTCACTTTCTTGCCCTCTTCTCTTGCGTAATAACCTGTGAAATATATTATTGGCCCAGCATAACAATGGGTTAAAACTGTGTCGTTATCCCTTACCAGTTGCGATGCATACTGGCCTACCTTTCGATAACTTTCCTCCATCTTATCAACCCGTGTAATCACTGCCCTTTTAATTACTTCGAAGGGCTCCTCCCCTGTTTCTATAGCATTATTTGCTTCTGCACCTAATCTATCGACGAAATAATGGAGTGACGATTGTGTCGGTCTCGTGTCCTTTATTCTTTCAATTGCCTTGGTAAGATAAGCTCGCATTGCTTTTTTATCCTTATCCCTTGCCTCATAAGCGGCTATAAGGATTCCATATCCTCCAGCAATGGAAACCCCTTCACTTTGAGTAACCATCTTTTCTATGGCGATTGCAACTCCTTCGTAGTTATGACACCGGTAATATTCCACTCTTCTGGGTAGCAATCGTCGATCTAATATCACAACCTGCCCCTTTTCTTCATCGAAAAATATGTTCTTATGAAGATCAATTAGAATAGGTACTTTATCTCCAGGCATAATTCTATTTACCCCCTTGAATCAATTCGCTTAAACTCTTAGTAAATTATAAAGTATCTTGAGCCCTTACTAAAATTTGTGTTAATCACTGAGTAGCATCACACTAAAGCCATTCTTATTTCCACAAAGAACGAAACAAAATGGGAGAGGAATTCCAGGGGCTAATTTAGATTAGAAAAGAAAAGGCTGTTTTTGCTATAATTACCGTGGAATCTTATTCCTTGTAGCAAAGAAAAATGGCTAAAGATTACTATCAGATTTTGGGTGTGCCGAGGAACGCCTCGAAAGAGAAGATTAAGAAAGCCTATAGAAAGCTGGCGATGCAATATCACCCTGATAGAAATCCTGGGAAAGGAAAATGGGCTAACGAGAAATTCAAAGAGATAAATGAGGCCTACGGAGTTCTTGGCGACCCTGAGAAAAGAAAACAATATAACCAATTTGGCACGGTGGGCAACATTGGCGACATCTTCGGCAGCCCCTCCACCAGAACCACCTTCGAAGATATGATGAAGGATTTTGGCGGAGCCGGGTTAGGATTCGACTTTCTTGATGGCATATTTGGCGATTCCTTGAAGGGCAGAGGTTTCTCTTTTAAGCGATTTAGCCAGGGCTTTGGCGGTGCTCCAGGAGTAAGATTCGAGACTTTCCCCAGCGGCGGAATCAATCTCGATGAGATATTCGGCCGTAGCGCGGAGGCTAGTCCCCCACCTCAGGGTATCCGTTATGTGCTTACTATTACTCCTCAAGAGGCTTCGCAAGGAACAAAGAAAATATTAACTAGAAAGGGAAAGAGGTTAGCGGTAAAGATTCCTGCAGGAGTAAGAACAGGCAGCGTGGTGAAGTTGAGCAATGCTCGCCAGATAACCGATGGTATGCCAGGAGACATCCTGATTCAAATTGCAGTTAAGTAGTATATAATATTATGGCTACTCCCTCACTTAGCCTCTCCCTTGAAGGGAGAGGATTGAGGTGAGGGTGAATTGAGAATTATGAAAAAGATTGCTGTTTTAACTAGCGGTGGTGATGCTCCGGGGATGAACGCTTGCATCAGGGCCATCGTTCGTTGTGCTGCCAGTCACAAGCTGGAAGTAATGGGAATCCGGCGGGGGTATGCTGGTTTGCTGGAAGGGGACTTTGTAAAATTGGGACCCAGGTCGGTAGCTAATATTATCCACCGTGGGGGAACTTTTCTGGAAACAGCTCGTTGTGAGGAAATGAAGACAGCAGAAGGTATAAAGAAAGCAGTTGAAGTTTTGCAACGGGAAGGCGTTGAAGAATTAATAACCATAGGTGGAGATGGCACCTTCCGTGGTGCGGTAGCCTTAGCTGAAGCGGGAGACACAAAGGTAATCGGCGTCCCCGGCACCATAGATAACGATGTCTATGGCACTGACTATGCTATTGGCTTCGATACCGCCACAAATACAGCTTTAGATGCCATAGATAAGATTAGGGATACCGCGGGGTCTTTACAACGCCCCTTCTTTATTGAGGTTATGGGAAAGGACAGGGGATTCATCGCTTTGGATGTAGGGATTGCCGGTGGAGCCGAGGACATCCTGATTCCAGAAACAGAGACGAAAATAGAAGAGCTTTGCCTTAGCATAAAGCGAAACTTCAAGAAAGGTAAAAAATGCAGTATTGTGATAGTTGCTGAAGGAGATGAAGCGGGAGGCGTTTTTCAGATTGCTCAGGAAGTATGGGAGCGATTGAGGTTGGATTACCGTATTTGTGTCTTGGGGCATATACAAAGAGGCGGCTCACCCACAGCTAGAGATAGGATTTTGGCCAGCAAGTTAGGAGCGGCAGCCGTGGATGCTTTAGCTGGTGGCAAGTCAGGCTACATGGTGGGAGAACTAAAAGGTGAACTAGCCCTTACTCCTCTAAGAGACGCATGGGAGAAGAGGAAGGAATTAGACAACAACTTGTTACAGTTAATGAAGGTATTGTCGGCATGAGCCCTTCGCTCCCTCTGTCATTCTGAGCGAAGCGAAGAATCTCGTGGCGCTCAGAATAAACCATGTAGTGAGCGAAGCGAATCTATCCGCGAAAAAATGAAAAAGCTATCTATAGGCAAAATAAGAGGCTTGCAGCAACTAGCCAATGATAAGGGCATCATGACGATGTGCGCCCTGGACCACCGAGGCTCGCTCAAGAAAATGCTTGGTAGAAAACACCCCGCCAGCTATCAAGACATGGTGGATTTTAAGCTGGACTTGTGTCGAATTTTAGCTCCTCATGCTAGCGCTATTCTTCTCGACCCCATTTATGGAGCCGGTCAGGCAGTTGCTGCTGGCGTTCTCCCTAAAGCCACTGGATTGCTCGTGAGTCTGGAGAAAAGTGGCTATTCAGGGGAAGCAGAGGCACGAATCACTGAATTGCTGCCCGATTGGAATGTTAAAAAGATAAAGAAAATGGGGGCGACGGCGGCTAAGCTCTTGCTCTATTATCGCCCCGATAGCGATGTTGCCCAAAGGCAATTGAACACAGTGAAAAAGCTGACTGAGGATTGCCTCACAGAAGATATACCCTTTGTGGTTGAGCCAATGAGTTATAAAGTAGGAGAAGCAGAAAGCAATCCTCAAAACTTTGCCAAAGTGAAGCCACAGCTAGTTATTGAAACAGCAAGGCAAATCACAGCCCTTCCCATTGATGTGCTCAAGGCAGAATTTCCCGCCGACCTTGAATATGAAAGAGACGAGAGCCAATTATTGGATTTCTGCCATCAGCTTGATGAGGCAAGTCAAGTTCCCTGGGTTATCTTGAGCGCTGGAGTCAGTTTTGAGCTATTCTATAGACAGGTGGAGATAGCCTGCCAGGCAGGAGCTTCTGGCTTCTTAGCCGGGCGTGCCTTGTGGCAGGAAGCAACACAGGCTAGCTCTAGACAAGAACGATTAAAATTCTTGGAGACCACTGTGGTTGAGAGGCTCGAAAACCTAACTAAAGTAGCCAATAAATATGCTACTCCCTGGCACACTAAACTTGAAGCTAGCCAGGTAGATGAGAACTGGTATCGGGCTTACTGAGTTAAAAGCACGCCTTTAAGGTTACGCATTATAGCGGTATGTGTAATACCCCTAGTAACTCTTACTGGAAGAAAATTTCTCCTAGTCTGCTTGCCTTGACTTCCCTAATTGTCGGGGGATAGAGTACGCAGGATGGGGTTATTTAAGCCAAATGTTGAGAAAATGAGAGCCGAGGATGATGTTGAAGGCTTGATAAAGGCGCTGGGGAGGAATGATGACATTCGAGTTGCGGGAGTAGTGGAAGATGCTCTTGGAGAGATAGGGCACAGAACCACTGAACCTTTCATTGAAGCTCTGAGAGATAAGGATTCTGGTGTCCGTAGTGGAGCTGCCTGGATTCTTGGGAATATCAAAGATGCCAGGGCCCAAGAACCACTCATTGAAGCTCTAAAGGATAAGGATAAAGATGTTAGATGGCTAGCAGTAACGGCTCTCGGAGATATCGGAGATGAGAGGGCAATAGGCCCTATCAGCATGGTTCCCACTGATGATGACGAATTCCTTAAGGAAATGGTAGCGGAGGCGCTTAAACAAATAAGGAGTAGATATCAAGAGATAAAAGGAGGGAGATTACAAGATGGCAACTAAAGAAGATTTCCAAAAGGCTCCGACTAAGGTCATAGTTTTCAGTCCATGTTCTGACAGTAAAAGTGATAAGCTAGAAATCACCCGTGGTTTTAAGACACCAGAAGCCTACCTAGAAAGCCATGAGCTTCTCGAAAAGCTGAGGAACACGCGGAAGCATATTCTTGAGGAACTCGGAGCGCAAAAGGGAAATAAGGCAACTTATGCTTTAGACCTTTATACCGGGCGTGCTTACGCAGAGATGAGAAGCAGTGGCAGTTATGATCGGTTGAAACAAAGATTATTAAGTGGAGATGAAATTCAGTGGTTTTTCCTTTCAGGCGCCTATGGTGTCATAAATGCACTCGAAAAGGCTTTGAGATATGAGGCTACCTTTAATAGGAGCATTGCGAATAAAAACAAAATTCCTTGGACCGCCGACATATGGCGTAAAACAGGCTTGTCTAGGATGTGCGATGAAATTATTCAGTGGTTTAATCTATCGTTTGTATACATTTTCGGTAGCAGAGATTACACAGATTTCATCAAAGGCACAAATTTTTGGAATGGGGGCGATATTAAAGGTGTCAAAATGTTTGAGAGTACCGGGCAGAATGGAACCAACTGGCTTTCGCCGCGGCTGAACCACTTGGCTGAAGCGATTCTCAGAGGTAATTTGGATAATTTTAACTCTAGATATCCGAAGAGGTTTTATAAACAAGGAGAGTGTGGTAACTAGTGAGGATAGAAGTAACTGGAGCCCGAGATAGTCTCCTGTTTCATTGGCCTGAGGGTGCCGAAGAATATAGTCCAGTTATCAAGGTCGGGGTGTCAGGCTTCAACTATGCTAAGCCTCCTAAGCTATATATAGCCTATGGTTACCGAAAAGTGTTTGGAGCCCTACGCAGGCGTATCTTGGTTTTCAGAAATGAAGCCGATGTCCTTGCTGAGTTTGTCGGTGCGGATAGTTGGGCACAGGATAAGCGAGTTGCTACATTCCTCCGGAGGGATGGAAGCAAAAGCTATCTTCGTGTGGATGACCCTCTCCCTTCCCGTTACAAGGTGTTTAATGTAGTTCGTTCACAGTCTGTCGTTACAGGGCCATACGCTCCTCAGTGCTTTGCTGCCATCGTTGATGAAGCAGATTTGCCTTTGCTAGCAGCAGTTGCCATAGCAAGAGAGCAGGGAGAGGCTCCTGACATGGCAGAGACAATCCCTATCGTTAAGCCAACTACTGTTGATGCCATCAATCCACCGGTAGCAAGCCACGACCGCAGCCGAGATGCGGTACAAGCTCTTCTCGATTATCGCAGTAAACAAGAGACTGGAGGCTCTTTCACTGGCGGTAATAAAGAAGCGGACGAATTTTTACGCCAGAATCCTTTTGCATTCCTGATGGCAGCCTCAATTGACAGAGGAGCACTTGCCGAGGCAGTGTGGGAAATTCCCTTTCTTCTGAATAAGAAGCTTGGGCAGCTTGACCCCAAATTACTATCTCAAATGAGATTAGAGCAGCTAGAGGAGGTCTTACGTTCGCTGGATAGGAAACCACGCTTTCCGAGACAATCAGCCCAAACGATAATTTCTCTTTCTGGATTGGTGTTCAATCAATTTCATGGGAACGCAGCCAATATATGGGAGGATAAAAAGCCATCGAATATCGTGCAAACTCTAGAGCAAATTTGGGGCGTTGGCCCCGGCATTGCTCACATGATAGTTCGTATTCTGGTAGATGAATTTGGCTACGATCCTGGCCCAGAAGGATTGAGACAAATTGATGTCAAGCCTGATACACATATTATAAGAGTATTCTGTAGAACAGGACTTACTCAGAATAGGAGTGGGAAGGCCTGTGTAGAGGCTGCGCGACAACTATACCCAGAGTTTCCTGGATTACTAGATTGGCCAGCTTGGGAAATTGGACGAACTTGGTGCCATGAGCATAGTCCAGAATGCGTGAAATGTCCTCTCTACAATATTTGTCCGACGATTGACATTCGGATAAAGGAAAGGCAAAGTTGAGGAGTATGTCCAGTACGACAGAAGTCCATAACATGTATAGGGTCACAGAAGCTCGATTTGTTACCTCATTGCACAATCGTCCAAAATGTTTATCCTTAATAAAAAGTGCTTCTCAGGCACTGAGGCACCAAGTAATAACTCTGACTTCTAGCGACTTCAGCATTTTTTACCATGATTTAACATGTTTTGCGATGGCATTTATCGCCTCGAATGTCTCTAAAGAAGGCAAAGAGTAGCCAGTTCTTATCCTGGCGTATTCCTGTTTCGGCTCAGGAAAAATCCAAATACTCCCTTTTAAATCTTTAAGATTAGATTGTAATAGTCTATCTTCCAGACCATAGTCGAAATTAAGGCTCTCTGCCTTTGAGATTGATCCGCGGAGTCTGTCCTGAGCGAGATTCTTCGGTCGCTTCGCTTCCTCAGAATGACAGGAAGCGAAGGGCTCGCAATAACAGGGGGAGGTATTCGCTTCCCTATCATGTTTGGGGTCTCCACTAAATAATCCATAAAGTAATTTGTTCCATATTGGCTAGCTACGCCGATAACATTTATGGAATCTATATTTCTATCCTTCAGCTCAATAATTCCCATAGATTTCTCGCCCGAAGCGCGTTTCAGGCCTATCTTTTCCTGCTCGACTCCAGCTTCTACCGCATATGCCTTCACTCCCATTTCCTGAAGATGCTGGCAAAGCTCCTCGCCTTTTGGGGACTACTTCTTCTTTCTTTTGCGCAGGGTCAATATCCCACTAGCCACTACAGCGGCAAATACGAAGCCGAGTAAGTTACTCCAGTCCCAGTCCATATAGCCTAAATTTTCTCTATTTCAAACCTGTAATCTTCGATCACGGGATTAGCTAGCAACTTCTTACACATCTCATTGACTTGCTGTTGTGCAATACTTGAGTCGTTTTCCTCTAGCTTAACTTCCATATACTTACCAGCACGGACACTTGTCACCTCGGCGAAACCCAAATTATGCAACGCTCCCTTTATGGTCAAGCCCTGGGGGTCGTTAACCGTGGGTTTTAAAGTGATATAAATTTTAGCTAGATACATTTTGAAACTCCTTTCAATTCATAGCAGTTCAAGGAATTCTTTTACCGAGAGCTCTGCTACTCGAATTATGCTCCTCAGCGTCCCAGGGTCTAACTCCTTATGCTTGGGAACAGTTACTGGATTTCGTCCTAGACATCTTAACCTCACATGATCTCCCTTAGTCCGAGCCACATAATACCCTAAACGCTCTAAAGCCTTTATGCATTCGTCCCCAGAAATAATCGGCAGTTTTGCCATCAGGCAGCCACTTCAATCTGTTCAATAGTGTACTCGTTGTTAAGTATCCATCCCTCTTCTTCTGCACTCTCCAAACACAACTCAGCGGCTTCCTTGATGTTAGCCAACGCCTCTTTTACAGTTTTCCCTTGAGAGATGCAACCAGGCAGGACAGGCACTTCAGCTACAATATATCCTGCCTCACCTGGTCTTAGAACTACTGGTAACTTCATATTCAGAGCCTCCTACAAGAAATTTACGCCATTCATCTCTACTAATCAACACTTATGCTTAAATCGCATACTTCGTATTTCCCTCGCAAACCAACACTCTACAAGCTGTCTAAAAATACCCTCGTAGGGGAGGGACTTGTCCCCTCCCAATTTGCGGGAGCCTGCAAGAGACTCCCCCCACAGAAATTTTTGGACTCCCGCTCCACATCTAATCAAAGTGATTTTGAGACATTTAGCTGATAACCAGTAAGCAGCTTATATATTTTATTATATCGCTGTGCCGTGGATTCAACTAGATGGGGTGGCAACATAGGTGCTGGAGGTTCTTTATCCCATCCTTGACTTAAAAGCCAGTCACGGACTGGCTGCTTATCTAAGCTGGGCTGTGAACCACCAACCTTGTATTGGCTAGCATCCCAGAAGCGGCTCGAGTCGGGAGTTAATAGTTCGTCAATAAGGGCTAATTCGCCATTAATGAAGCCAAACTCAAACTTGGTATCAGCAATTATTACGCCTTTAGTTTTAGCGTAATCTCGAGCATAGCGGTAAATAAGCAAGCTTTTTTCTTCTAACTCTCCAATCAGGTCTTTAATGCCAAGTTTCCTTATGTCTTGAGCGTTCAGAGGACGATCGTGCTCCGTGTCGCTTTTGGTAGTGGGGGTAAATATAGGTTGAGGCAATTCTTGACTTTCCTTCATTCCCGATGGTAAATCAATACTGCCGACTTTCCCAGTCTCTTTATACTCTGCCCATGCCGAGCCAGACAAATAGCCCCGAACGATACATTCTACAGGGATACGCTCAGCCTTAGCTACAAGCATAGAGCGATTTATAAGGTAGTCAGGTAACTCTCCAGAATGCCCCGAGAGATTCTTCACTTCGTTCAGAATGACATTGCCATCAATCACCTTAATAAAATGACTGGGAATAATATGGGCTGTTTTCTCAAACCAGAAGGCTGAAAGTTGATTAAGAACCTTTCCTTTGCCAGGGATACCACAGGGTAGAACAAAATCGAAGGCAGAGATGCGGTCAGCAGACACTATAAGAAGCTTATCACCTAAATCATAAACATCTCTCACCTTACCCCGTCGAAATAGGGGAAAGGGTAAATCAGTCTCTAACAAAGCAGGCATATTTTAGCTGTGCTAAAGGGCACGGGGAGCTAACTTCTCCACTCGTTGCCCAAGCTCCTTCAATTCAGTTAATCCCAAACGCTCAAAAATGGTATCTATATATTTTAGGTAGTAATTATAATCAAATAGCGATTCTATCTCAGATTCAGATAGATGAGCCAACATTTGGTGGTCTGCCTTAAGCAAGCTTAGAAAGTCTGCTCTCTCATGCCACGCCTTCATAGCATTATCTTGCACCATCTTGTAGGCTTCTTCTCGGCTTAAGCCTTTGTCTATCAATGCAAGAAGCACTCTTTGAGAAAAGATTAACCCCTGGGTAAGCTCAAGATTATGACGCATATTTTCAGGATAAACCTTAAGCCCTTTCATTATGGAGGTGAATATGGATAGGGCATAATCCAGGACGAGGCAAGAGTCAGGCAGAATAATTCGCTCGGTAGAGGAATGGCTAATATCACGCTCACCCCATAAGGCAATGTTTTCCATAGAGGTTGAAGCATAACCTCTTATTAACCGGGCAATCCCGCAAATACGTTCGCAGAGCTCGGGATTCCGCTTATGGGGCATTGCTGAAGAACCAGTTTGCCCTGCTTGGAAAGGTTCCTCCAGTTCGAGAATTTCAGTTCGCTGGAGGCTTCTTATCTCGGTGGCGAATTTCTCCAGGGAACCGGCAATTATAGCTAAAGTGGTCATGAACTGGGCATGGCGGTCACGCTGGATTATCTGGCTTGATATCGGAGCTGGCGAGAGACCCAATTTGCCGCAAGCGATTTTCTCCACTTGAGGAGGCACAGTAGCATAAGTGCCTACTGCCCCTGATATCTTTCCTACAGAGATGGCTCTTTTAGCCTCAGCTAACCTTTCAGCGTTGCGCTTCATCTCCTCGACCCATAGGGCGAGTTTTAAACCAAAAGTGGTCGGCTCGGCATGAATACCGTGGGTTCGCCCCATCATAATGGTATACTTATACTCTATAGCTTTATTCTCTAAGACGGAGATAAGTTCAGCAACATCTTGTGCCAGGATACCAGATGCTTCTTTTAGTTGGAGACTCAGGGCGGTATCCATAACATCTGAAGAAGTAATCCCAAGGTGGATGAAGCGAGACTCTTCATTCAGGCTTTCAGCCACAGAGCTAGTAAAGGCTGTCATATCATGATGGGTCACCTTTAGAATTTCAGCGATACGGTCTAAGTTGTAACTGGCTTTCCTTATCTTGGACATAGCCTCTGGGGGAATCTCGCCCAGCTCAGTCCAGCCTTCACAAGCAGCTATCTCTACCCTGAGCCACTGGTCAAACTTATTCTCCTCTGCCCATATTCTCTTCATCTGCGGTCGTGAATAACGCTCAATCATGTTTAACCTCTTGCTAACTCCTCTTTATATCTTTGATAGGCTTCCTTTACTTCTTTCTGTTCAGTGCCTAAAATCTGGGCGGCAAGCAAGGCAGCGTTTTTTGCGCCGCTTGTGCCAATGCCCATGCAAGCTACAGGAACTCCAGCAGGCATCTGAGCTATAGACAGCAAGGCATCTACACCCTTCAACTCGCTAGTGGGCAAGGGAACGCCAATTACGGGTAGCGTCGTCCAGCTAGCCAGGATGCCAGGGAGATGAGCAGCACCACCGGCAGCAGCAATGATAACCTTAAAGCCCTGTTCTTCTGCTTTCAGACCATATTTCCTGAGCTTCTCTGGGTTTCTATGACCTGAGATAACGGAGAGTTCATAATCAATGCCTAGCTGCTTTAACATATCCAGCGCTGGCTGTATTAAGTCGGTATCTGTTTTACTCCCTATAACTACACTTACTAATGCCATCTAAGAAACTCCTAATTATAAAATTCTAATATCTAAGCTCTAAATCCCAAACAAATTCTAAATTCCAAATTCAAATACCAAAACTCATTTTGTTTTGAATTTTGGTCATTAGTGCTTTGATATTGTTTAGTATTTCGAATTTCGTGCTCAGGATTTAGAGTTTATCCCTTTTATCTCCCTTAAGGCAATATCCTTCCTATAATAACAGCCTTCAAAGTGAATGCTGGGTAAGTTGCGGTAAACTTTTCCTTGCGCTTCAGCCATATCTTTACCAGTGCTTGCTACGGTAAGCACTCGACCACCATTGGTATAGATTATGCCATCATTCCCCAATTTAGTTCCAGCATGGAAAATTACCACATCCTTATCCACCTTATCTAGACCTTTTATAGGAAAGCCTGTTTTGTAGCTTCCAGGGTAGCCTGCTGAAGCCATAACTACTCCAACGCAGGCATCGCTGCTCCACTCTATTTTTAGCTGGTCAAGATTGCCTTGAATCACCGCCAAGAGTATATCCACCAGGTCGGTTTTGAGAAGAGGTAAAACAGCTTGAGTTTCGGGGTCACCGAAGCGAGCATTGAATTCCAGCACCAGTGGCTCTCCATTAACAATCATTAACCCGGCATAAAGCACTCCCTTGTAAGGCATTCCTTCATTAGCCATCGCCCTTACTGTTGGCAGCAAAATGGTGTTGGTCGCCTTTTCTATAAGTTCAGCAGAGAAAAATCCCGGGGGACAATAGCTTCCCATGCCACCGGTGTTAGGTCCCTGGTCACCATCCCCGGTTTTCTTATAATCACAGGCGGGAAGCATAGGCGAGACTGTTTCGCCATCGGTGAAAGCTATGAGGCTTACCTCTCGACCAGTAAGGCATTCATCAATTATCACTTTATCCCCGGCAGAGCCAAAGATTTTTGCCTCCATAATATCGCTGAGAGCCTTGTTAGCCTCCACCATAGAATTAGCAATAATCACGCCTTTGCCTGCAGCCAAACCATCCGCTTTAACGACAACGGGCGGTTTTTGTTGCCCAAGATACTTGCGAGCCTCAGAATAAGAAGAGAAAACGGCTCCTTTAGGATAGGGAATGCCATATTTCTCCATCAAGTTTTGGGCAAAAACCTTGCTCGATTCTATTTGAGTCGCTGCTTTAGTGGAGCCAAAGATGGGAATGCCTAAGCTATTAAAATAATCTACTATGCCCGAAGCCAACGGCGACTCAGGACCAACGAGAACAAGGTCAATGTTTTTCTCTTTGGCAACTTTGCCTAAGGCTTCTATATCCGTAGGGCGTATATTTAAATTTTCCGCTATAGCTGCTGTGCCAGCATTCCCTGGAGCGACAAAAACCTTATCTACCCTGGGACTTTGGGCAATCTTCCAGGCTAAGGTATGCTCCCTGCCCCCACCACCAATAACTAATATCTTCAAAGGCTGCTCCTTTGCGACGACCAACACTCGTGAACTTTGTGTAGCTCGTCAATGAAGAATTCCGAGTCATTATCTCCCTTGCAAAGACCTAAAGTGCGAGCTAAATCAAAGAACGGCTTAGCCGGCATTCCGCTCTGTTTATGCACCGCTACTACTGAAAGCATCGGGCGGCCTTGCTCATGTTCATAGCGGCAGATTTCCTCAAGCGGCGGCCCCAACCGACGCCGATTCAAGTGAACCGATTTAGCCAACTCGCTGTAAGCAATTTTACTTCTTGCTCGCGCTATCTCTTTGAGCTTTTCATACAAAGCTTGATGCACAGTATGCCCCTTTCCTGAACTTACTACGCCTGGTATAGCGCATACAGTAGCCACGAGTGAAACTCCTATAACACTTGGGGCTTAGCCTGAGGCTTCTTTTTCTTGTGCTTGCCCCGGTTCTTTTTTACGCCTTTTAGTTTAACTCTATTTGCCATAGCTTTTTATAAATTTTCCTCTTTGAATTTCTCAGCCTGAACAGGGTCGAGGTTCTGAATTAGTTTAAGCAACTCGGCGACATGCTCCTTCTCCTCTCCGATGATATGCTCCAGTGTAGTCACAGCCTCTTCACTTTCCATGCTTTCTATGTGCTCCTGATACTGGTTTATAGCTTGCAATTCACCTACCAAATCCTCGCGGAGCATCTCCAAATCGTCTTCTATATCCAGTTGTTCGTCATCTCTTTCTTCCAAAGGATAATCCATTTTCTTTCCCTCCTTAATATTTATTTGAGGCTGTTTATAGTTAACCGCAAAACTTACTATAATTCACCCTCACCTTAATTCTCTCCCATCAAGGGAGAGGAACTTTATGAGAACTTATGCAGGATACTATAATTTTGGTTTTCCGTTCAATTTTAGGTTTAGGCAATTTGGAAAGTCTTCACCCCCAAATTTGTAGTTGCCTGATTTATCAGGCTCTTATTGCCCAATAAATTGGGCAACTACATTTTTAACATCCTTATTCACTCCCATTCTATCGTTGACGGCGGCTTACTGGTAATATCATAAACTACACGGTTCACATTAGGCACTTCGTTAACTATGCGGTCAGATATTCTCGCCAAGAGGTCATAAGATAGGCGCGCCCAATCAGCAGTCATGGCATCGTCGCTAGTTATCGCTCTGATTGCTATCAAATAGCCATAGGTCCTGAAGTCTCCCATCACGCCAACGCTCTTGACATCGGTAAGCACAGCAAAGCTCTGCCACAGTTGGCGATAAAGCCTGGCTCTTTTAGTCTCGTTCATCACAATCCAGTCAGCAGAACGAAGTATCTCCAGCTTCTCCTGGGTCACTTCGCCAATAATGCGGATAGCCAATCCCGGTCCAGGGAAGGGTTGTCGCCAGACCATGTCTTCAGGCAGACCCAGTGCTAATCCTACCTCTCTAACCTCGTCCTTAAACAAATAGCGCAGTGGCTCAACAAGGGTGAACTTCATGTTGCTTGGTAGACCGCCGACATTGTGGTGGCTCTTTATTTTGGCAGCTACTTTAGTTTGGGTGGAAGCGCTTTCAATGACATCGGGATAAAGAGTACCCTGGGCTAAAAAGTCAACCTTGCCTAATTTAGCTGCTTCTTCCTCAAAGACCTCGATAAATTCATTCCCTATAAGGTGGCGTTTCTCCTCTGGGTCAGTCACCCCCTGAAGTCGTTCCAGGAATCTATCCGCAGCATCTACATAAACTATGTCCATCTTGAGATTGCGCTTGAAGACTTTAAGCACTCTCTCTGGTTCCTCGCGACGGAGTAAGCCGTTGTTGATAAAAAGGCAAGTTAGCTTATTGCCGACAGCACGGTCAATGAGAGTGGCGGTTACTGCCGAATCAACTCCCCCGGAGAGAGCACAAACAACCCTCCCGTTGCCTACTTGCCTTTTTATTTCATCTATGCTCTCTGCAATGAAATTGGCAGAAGTCCAGTTGCCCTGGCAGCCACATACTTGAAGTACGAAGTTTTGAAATATAACTTTCCCCTGAGGCGTGTGAACTACTTCGGGGTGAAACTGTAACCCGAAAACACTGCTGTCGTTACCTATGACGGCAAGCGGTGCGTTTTCAGTGTAAGCCAAAGCCTCGAAATCAGGAGGCATTTCCATTATTTGGTCACCGTGGCTCATCCATACAGGGAAAGAAGGGGGGAGACCAGCGAAAAGAGGGCAATCCTCGGCACTTATATGTAAGATAGCATGGCCATATTCATGTTTTGCTCCTGAGGATACTTGACCACCCAACTGAAAAACAATAGCTTGCATTCCATAGCAAATGCCCATTACGGGCAGATGGCTCTCGTAAATGTAAGGTAAAGGCAAATGAGCACCAGCATCATAAACACTGGATGGACCTCCCGAGAGGATAACGCCTTTGGGGTTGAGCGAAGCTATCTTATCCCAGGGCGTGTCATAGGACACAAGCTCGCAATAAACATGGCATTCCCGCACACGCCTGGCGATGAGCATGCTATATTGAGAGCCAAAGTCAATCACTACTATAGTCTCACGCTCGCCTGGTGGCTTAGGTTCAACCACAGCTTGCTCGCCACGCAACTCCTTCGCCAGCTCTAGATAAGTGGAAACTTCTATGTCATCGCTAGTAGCAATTCTGTGACTCTCTAACTCGCTTCCCATTTCAGAGTAGCTTATCATCGTGATATACTAGCGTCAAGAAACAATAAATGTTGGTGTTTGTTTGTCACCCTGAACGAAGTGAAGGGTCTCTTGGTTCTTCGTGGAGTTTATCCTGAGCCGTATGAGATTCTTCTGTCGCTTTGCTCCCTCAGAATGACACAAAGTGAAGGACTCAGAATGACAAGATACGAAGGGCTTAGAATAACAGCAAGCTTGGTAAATCCTCTCATGGACGCTTCACAGGAACAGGTGGAGAAAGGAGTTAAAATTCTTAGAGAAGGCGGGGTAATTGCTTTCCCCACCGATACAGTTTATGGTTTGGGAGCTGATGCCTTCAATCCTGAGGCTGTGGCGAGGATTTATGCAATAAAGAACCGCCCTGAAACTATGTCTTTCCCTTTGCTTATTGCTGATATATCTCAATTGACCGCTGTAGCTGAACCAACATCCGAAATCGCCTGGTTTTTGGCGAGGCATTTTTGGCCTGGAGGGTTGACCTTAGTTTTACCCAGAGCAGCCTCATTGCCCCTCTATCTTGCTGAAGGCTCTACCGTAGGGGTGCGTATCCCCAACCACTCTATCTGCCTGACTCTTATTAAACACCTGGGAAGACCAATAATCGGCACCAGCGCTAACCTAAGCGGCAAGGCAAGCAGTTTAACTGCTAACGAAGTAAAACAACAATTGGAAGACAAAGTCGACCTCATTATCGATGGAGGTCAATGCCCTGGAGGCAATGAGTCAACCATAGTGGATATTACCGGTGGAGTTCCTATAATTTTGCGTCCAGGTATCATACCCCAAAATGAAATTGAGGAAGCCCTTAAGAAATACAATGGAGGAAGCACCAAATACTAATATCTAAATCCTAAAAATTAGGAATTTGAATTTTGAATTTGTTTAGAGCTTAGAAATTAGTATTTAGGATTTAAGTTGATGCGTATTGCACTAGGTTGTGACCACCGTGGCGTTGGAATAAAACAGGCAATTATGGAACTTCTCCCAAAGCTAAATCATACTTATCGCGATTTTGGTTGCTATACTTCCGAATCAGTGGATTATCCCGACATCGCCCAGAAAGTGGGGGGAGCAATAACTTCAGGCGATTTTGGCCAGGGCATTCTAATATGCAGCACTGGCATAGGCATGAGCATTGCGGCTAACAAGATAAGAGGTATAAGAGCAGCTTTATGCCACGATACCTTTACAGCACAACGAGCTCGCCGGCACAATGATGCCAACATTTTGTGTCTTAGAGGAGAAAATATCGAGGTTGACTCAGCCTTGGAAATCGTCAAAACCTACCTGTCTACTAGCTTCGAAGGCGGCAGGCATATCCCAAGACTAGATAAAATAAAAACTCTAGAAACAAATTTTTAGCAAGTTTGGATCGTTGAGGATAGAACCGAAGCAACTGAGAGTCCCATAATTTTGGTCGCTAAGTTGATTTGAACAATCTAATAAGGGGAAATTCAATTTTATAAACACCCGCCTTATTTCATGGTGCATTATAGGCCAAAAGAAGGCAGGTTTTACTCTGCCCTAAAAATACATGAAGGAATACAACTATTGCCCATTTTGCAGGACAACTCTCCAAACAGGAGTGATTGAAGGCAAAAGGAGGAAGCATTGTCCTAAATGCGACTTCATTGATTACAAAAAACCCTTGCCAGTAGCATTGGCGGTTGCGGTAAAAGATAAAAAGTTCTTGCTAATTAAAAGAGGGATACCGCCTAAAAAGGGAATGTGGGGCTCTCCTTCGGGTTTTATTGAGATTGGAGAAACGCCAGAGGAAGCTTGTTTAAGAGAGCTAAAGGAAGAAACTGGAATCTCTGGAGAAGTAGTGAAATTGATCGGGGTAGTTAGACGAGAAGATAAGGAAATTTATGGGGATATGTTAGTAGCGAAGTATTTAGTTAAGGTGAAGGGCGGAAAGCTAACTCCTGCCGATGGTGAAGTAGAGGATGCCAGATTCTTTGATGTAGCTGAATTACCTGACTATTATGTTGAGCTATTTAAAGATGTGATCGAAGAAGTTCAAAACAAAGAAGTGTTTTGATTTAGCAACTCCAGAAACTCAACCTCGTTGAGTGTCTTTACTCCCAGCTTCTGAGCTTTAGCTAATTTAGAGCCAGGGTCGGCACCGACCACCACATAAGAAGTCTCCTTGGTAACATCTGAGCTTGCTTTGCCACCCAAAGCCTTTACCTTGGCTTCTGCCTCTGACCGGGGGAAGGATTCTAACTTCCCCGTTAAAACGAATTCTAATCCGTCTAGAGGTAATTCTTCAGACTTGACCTCTTCAGCCCTTTCTTCCTCCAGCCTCACCTCAGCCTTCCTCAGCTTCTCGATAATTCGCTTATTCCCTTCTTGTCTAAAGAAAGTCACGATGCTATCAGCTATTTTGGGTCCGATTGACGGAAGTGATAGAAGGTCTTCTTGGCTAGCTTTGGCTAATTCATCTATGCTGCTAAAGTTTTCTGCCAGTAGCTCGGCGTACTCTTCACCAACATGAAGAATACCTAAAGCGAAAATAACCCGAGCTAAAGGCCTATTTTTGCTTCCCTCGATAGAATTGAGCACATTGGAGACGCTCTTATCAGCCATCTTCTCTAAACCTAAAAGTTGCTCTCTAGTAAGATAATATAAATCTGATGCATCTTTAACCAGTCCAGCCTCGAACAAAGCCTGACACAGCTTTTCCCCCACGCCATCTATGTCCATAGCTCCACGGCTGACAAAGTGCTTGATTTGCTCCAGGGCTTGAGAGGGGCAGGCAGCATTGGTGCACCTGTGCATAGCTTCATCTTCAGGCTTTATTACTTCAGCACCACAAACTGGACAGATAGGATGATCGGGAGGTTCTTCTTCCCCAGCGATGCCCTTCCTTTCCCTGTAAATTTCCCAAGTTTTTTCCCGCATGGAGAACTTTCTCTCCTCACCAGTGCGGCGACTGACTATAGGGCCGACAATCTCAGGTATGACTTCGCCTGCACGCTGCACGGTGACCCAATCACCAATGCGAATATCTTTGCGGTGGATATCTTCCTCATTATGTAGTGCTGCATGGCTGATAATCACTCCACCTATATGAACTGGTTCCAAAATGGCGTAAGGATTGAGTCTCCCTGTTCTTCCCACATTTATGCCGATATTAGCGAGACGCGTGGTGCCCTGAATAGCAGGAAACTTATAGGCGATTGCCCACCTTGGCTCATGAGCTACATTACCAAGCTCCTGTTGAAGGGCGATAGGATTGACCTTTACCACCATACCATCAGCCTCATAGGGAAAGCTCTCCCGACTTTCTACCCAGTTCTGATGACATTCCTCCGCTTCCTCAATAGTATGGTACAGAGCGATATTAGGGTTTATCTTGAAGCCCAGTGACTTGAGCCACTGCATAATCTCCCAGTGAGTGTCGGGTACTGCCTTGCCTACAACCCAACCCAATCCATAGATGAATATGTCCAGGGGACGCCTGGCAGTGATGCTGGAATCTAGCTGCCTTACCGAACCAGCAGCGGCGTTCCTGGGATTGGCAAAAAGGGGCAAACCTTCCTTAGCCCTCTCCTCATTGAGCCTCTTAAAACCAGCCTTGGGAAGATAAACTTCGCCTCTAACTTCAAATCTGGGAGGCGCCTCTTTAGGCACAGAAAGAGGAATACTCCTTACAGTCCTCAAATTCTGAGTGATGTTCTCACCTCGATAGCCATCTCCCCTGGTCGCTCCAGTGACAAACAAGCCATCAACATAAGTCAAAGCCACCGCTAGTCCGTCAATCTTAGGCTCACAAACGAGGTCAAAACCACGTCCTGCTAGAAGATTGCTTGCCCTCTTATGCCAGGCTGCCAGTTCTTCGTAGGAAAAGGCGTTGGCAAGACTCAACAAGGGCTCACGATGCTCCACAACCCCGAAAGCCTCTACCGGAGGAGCGCCAATTCGCTGTGTCGGGGAATCAGAAGTGATAAGCTCAGGATACTCAGTCTCAAGACGCTTGAGTTCCTGCATCAACTCGTCGAATGCAGCATCGCTTATTTCAGGACTATCCAGCACATAATAGCGATAATTATGGTAGTTAAGTGCTTTCCTTAGCTCCTCTATCCTTTGTTTGGCTTTATTTATGTCCTCCATAAAGCTAGCTCCTAGCTATAATTATAGCACGATGCAGCCCCTGGCTTTAATCCTGCTTTTAGGAATTTCTATTTTTAGCCTCATCAAATCAAGATATTTGCTATAATCAAAGCAGGTATACGCAGATTATTTATTTGTCACCCTGAGCGATAGCGAAGGGTCTTTCTAGATTCTTCGCGCCGCTCAGAATGACAAGCGGGGTTGCTAAACAGCCGCTTATACAGGAATTTATGGATGAGATAAAGTACAAGCCAATCGGAGTCATCCATTCTCCGTTCAAAGAGCCCAAGGGGACACCTATACAACCTGCAGGTGCTAAGGGTATTGATGGAACAGTTGAGGTATTCCCAGAATATGTGGAAGGATTAAAAGATATTGAGGGTTTTTCTCACATCATCTTGATATACCACTTCCATCTATCCCAAACATCGCCCTTAAAAGTAAAACCTTATATGGATAACGAAGCTCGCGGAGTCTTTGCCATGCGAGGTCCAAGCCGACCGAACCCAATTGGCATCTCGATAGTACGGCTTTTAAGGGTTGAAGAGAATATACTCTATGTTCAAGATGTGGACATCGTAGATGGGACTCCCCTTCTGGACATCAAACCTTATGTGCCGGAATTCGACATAAGAGCGGCAGAGAGAACAGGATGGCTTGAGAAGAATGTGCATAAACTTCCGGCATCGAAAGATGATGGAAGATTCACGATAGCTTAAGCAACATCAGCGTTATTTTAAGGAGGATGAGCACATGACCACAAAACCAGTTGTAATCAGGTTCTTTGCCCCCGTCATAGATGTCACTGTCAATACCCTGATGAATGCCATCGACCAGAAAATGAAGCAGGGGATAAAGGATTTCACCATCCTTATCTCTTCACCTGGTGGCTCCGTTATTCATGGCTTGAGTGCATATAATTATCTAAAAGGATTGCCCGCCACGATAACCACACACAATTTTGGCAGTGTGGACTCCATAGGCATCGTCTTGTATTGCGCCGGCTCCAAAAGGCTATCAGTGCCTCAAGCGAGATTCTTACTTCACGGTGTTAATGCCCAGTTTACGGGGAATCAGCGTTTGGAGGAAAAGCAGTTAGAGGAAAGGCTAAAGGGATTGAGGATTGATATTGAGAATATCGCAAAGGTAGTTGCAGCGAACACGGGTAAAAGCGCCGAGGAAGTGGCGGATGCCATGCTTGAAAGGACGACATTGAATCCCAATGAGGCGCAATCCTGGGGACTGGTGCACGAAATCAAGTCAGAGCTATTTGAAGCAGGAAGCGAAGTAATTTCTATACAATTTCAGCAGCAACCGCAGAAATCGGAGCATTAACGGAATTGGCTGCTTATAGGAAGGTGCGCATGTCAAAGTATATTTCTAAGGGACTAACCACCATTCTTATAGTCACATTATTAATGATATTCACTGCGGTGCCTGTTTTAGCATTTGATGCTCGCAGTGGAACAAGAGTCACCATTGCCAGTGGAGAGATAGTGGACGACGACCTCTATGTAGCCGCTGAAACCATCACCATTGATGGCATTATTAACGGCGACCTTTGGGCTTGTGGTAGCAAAGTTATTGTCAATGGCCTGGTTAAAGGCAGTGTTATGGCTATTGGCGAGACAATCAATATCAATGGCGATGTTGGTCATGCTGTGCGGGTGGGAGGCAAAACTATCAACATTAGCGGCAATGTTCATGGCGATGTGATGGTTGGTTGTAGCGAGGTGAATATAGCCAGCACAGCCAAAATTGATGGTGACCTCCTTTTTGGTGCTGAAAATATCCGCATTGACGGACTTGTTGAGGGTAACATTAAGGGTGGTGGGAGCGCAGTCACCATCAGCAATGGAGTAAAGGGAAACGTTGAACTCAAAGTCGAGAGCCTGACGATATTGCCTGCTGCAAATATTGAGGGCAACCTGACCTATACCAGCGAGGAGGAAGCCGATATCCAATCTGGTGCTCAGATTGGTGGCGCGACTACTCATAAGCTGCCCGAAGTGAAAGAAAAGCGGGCTAAAGCTTTTCCCTTCAGCCTTTTCTCTGGCATAGGAGGCAAGGTAACGGGACTCTTAATGGCTTTAATAGCAGGGCTGGTTATTATTCTAGTTGCTCCAAGACGACTGACATCCATTGCAGAGTCTATACGAAGTAAGCCCGGGCCAAGCGCTGGCTGGGGAGCTATTATCCTTTTTCTTACTCCCATTGCTGCCATAATAGTGTGTATCACCATTATCGGTATTCCTGTGGGACTAATTGCCCTTGCTCTCTATGGGATAGCTATTTATCTGGCTCAAATCCCCGTGGGCTTATTTATCGGGAGGTGGATTATTGGCCATTTCAAGGAAGTGGAAGGCAAAGCCATCATGGTGGGGGCATTAGCTTTGGGACTTGTTATCCTCAGGCTTCTAAGGCTAATCCCATATTTAGGATTCTTCATCGGACTGGCTGTCATCCTCTTTGGTCTGGGAGCAGTAGTAGTTTCAGAAAGAAGGCGGCGAGCCGAGGCACGAGAGGCAGTTTCGACTTAGAGGCTAAATTCCTTCTCCAGAATTTCCCTCACCGAGAACGATTTCTCCTGGGTAAATCTGGTGGTTAACCTATAAGCTTGTCTTTCGAATAAAACATTTTGGTATCCATTCTTAGCTAAGTCGCTGAGATACAACTCGAGCAACTTTTTCACTCCCAGTAAGTCCGCTTGGACTATGTGAACCATTTCATGAAATAAAGTTGAGGTTGCCTCAAAACCTTCTCGCAAAAGAACACAGTCAATCAGGGTAAAGCCTACAGCAGAAGTAAAGTCCATAAGAATGGGTATCTCCCTTTTCCTTAATTCATCATAGAATGCAGGAGTTGGAATCTGGCCTACAGTGGCCACTCGCGTTACATCGAGGATTCTCTTCTCAAAATATCTGCTCATCCTTGACCTTTCTTGACTCGACAAAGGTCTGGCTTGGGGCAAATAGATTTCTCGTTGCTGGTAAAGCCACTCTTCAAATTTTTGAGTTAGATAAGATTTAAACTCATCAAATTCCATCGCTTATTCCTTCGGGTATCTTCCAAGCTCAGCTAAGCAATCGACAATTCTTGGCATCACATACTCCGTAACATGAGCAGGAGCATTACAGGCATTGAACACTACCAATTTGCCTCCGCAAACTTTATCAGCACTTTCCTTAATAATTTTGGCTAATTCTGGATAACACTTTTCTGTCAGCTTTCTTGTGCCATAACTGTCTTTATGAGTATCCAATCCCAGCATCCAATAGACCAACTCTGGTTTGAATTCCTCCAATCTTTTAGGAACCTCCCTTCTAACATTCTCAATTTCCTCCTCATCCGAAGCACCATGAGGGAGACAAACTTTAGTTCCACTTTTTGCTCTGCCTCCAAAACCCCAGTAGCCACCACAAAAACAGATGTAAAGCAAATCCTCATCATCTTTGAAGATATCTATAGTTCCATTAGCATGATGGGTGTCAGTGTCAACTACAGCAAATCGTTTGAGCCCAAATTTCTCTCGGGCATATACTATAGGGATAGCCTCGGTGTTAAAAAAACAACCACCCCCAAAATTATTTCTATCTGAATGATGTCCGCCAACTCCTCCAAAGACCAAAGCATTATCTACCTCCTTAGTTAGCACCTTCTCAATTGCTAAAAGAGTTCCACCAACCGAGTATAAAGAGGTTTCATAATAGCCGCTTCTCCTTACCCTCTCAATCATATCTTTTGTATGTACCTTAGCTATAAGCTCCTCTGGAGCAGGATTCGGCTCGAATAAAGATATATTAGGCTCTCCAAAGAGGTTCTCCTTTTTTAGGCTTTCGAATCCCTCCGCTACGCTCATTGCTAATGAAGAATAAGCTTTTCTTCCGCAAATTTCATGATAAAAAATTCCCGTTCTTTTCAATATCAGCACCTCCTTGAGTTTACCCCATGCGCAGTGTTTACAACAATGTTGTATATTATATTGCCAAATAGGGGGATTCTAAAGATGATTCGTAGCCTACGACTTATTAATCGGACATGCCTATGCGCTCACAAAATGCCAGAAGTGAGCCGAATCCTGTGGCTTCCAGTAAATCAAGGCAGATACTGTGATTACACCTTCTTTGGCAACCACTCCAGTGCTACTACCTCCGCTACTTTTTCAAAATCAGGGTCGCCGCTTATTAGCACTGCCCTTTTCTGCTGTGCCAAAGCAGTAGCAAAGCAATCGCCATACGCTATCGGGTACTGAGCTTTTAAATGAGCAGCAGCTAAAGCTAGCCCACGGTCAGCTGATTCCATTATGATTGGCAATTCGTCAATAAGAGCCAAGACCTCCAGAGCTTTAAATAATCCTCTCTCTCGCTCTACAATGTACAGCACTTCGCCTAGATTCACTAGGCTCATAAATAGTCTATTCTTCCCTTCATTAGCTTCTTCAATTCTATTCAGAACTATGTCATAACCAGCTTCTTCCTTTAAATAAGCTAACACGGCATAGCTATCCAGCACATAGCGCTTAATTTGCTTTTCTGAGTTCTCATTCACGGGCAGCATCCTCTCTGCGGGATTGTAGAAGTGCTTCTGTAAGGGATGTGCCCTGTTTTAGCATCCCACATCCCTTCTTAGCAAGGTCGCCACTAACCGGTATCAAGGCTAGCGCTCCTCCATAGTCAACAAAATGCACCCTGTCACCTTTCTTCAAACCGTATCGCTCTCTTAGCTCTTGAGGTATTACTACCCACCCCTTTCCTGAAACTGTCGAAGTAGCCATAAGATGCCTCCCCTGTAGATATGTTTCTTTAATAAGTATATACTAATATCCTCTTAGTATCAACCAAATGGTTTCCTTCTACCACTTGATGATTTTCTTCAGCTCCTTAGCTTGACCCCGGCTGAGGTCCACCTCAGCGCCAGTGGTGAGCCGAATTCTGTGGCTTCCAGCGAACCAGGGGATTATCCTCCTTAATTCTAGTGAGATTCACAATCGCTGACCTGTGTGACCTGAAGAACATATTTGGGTTAAGCCGACTCTCAAGCTCTTCTAAAGTATAATTGGAAAATTCGGTAGTGGGTCATTTTGAGGGTATGAACGAGTACTGTGTGGGTTAGTGCCTATCCTGTGGGCTAAACCTTTTGGCGTGTTTTTCCGTTAATTACAGTAGATTGAAATCCTTAAGGAGGGCAGAATATGAGACGAGTTTTAATACTTCTAGTTGTACTGGCAACTCTTTTAGGCGTTGGCTGTCAAAAGTTATGCCTCAATTTCTGCCAGCGCTCTATGGTTCAGCCTCTTTATAGTATAATGAAGATGCAATGAAGAATCCGTTTAAGGGCTTTTTTGCCCGGAAGTATGATGCCACAGTTGGGAAGGCGCGGATGGATGATTATAAAAAGGTGGCTAAAGAAGTTGCCCAGCGAATGAGTGGCGGCAAGATACTCGATGTCGGGGCTGGCTCCAGCTACATTGATATAGAGATAGCCAGGCTAGGGAATTTTGAAATTGTTGCCCTGGGTAATTCAAAGGAGGTGGTGGAGATTGCCAAACGAAATGTGAGCGAAGCTGGAGTATCCCAAGGAATTGAGGTTAAGTTAGGTGGTGCCGAGGATTTGCCTTTTAACAATGGCGCCTTTGATTTTGTTGTCAGCAGTGGCTCTTTGCATTTTTGGAAAGCGCCACTGGATGTATTGGAAGAGATTTACAGAGTTTTGAGGAGTGGTGGCGGTGGCTTGGTAAGTGATTTGCGAAGGGATGCTCTCGACGAGGAGATAGCCGAGGTAACAAAAAGGATGGGTTCAATATTTGCCCGTCGGAAATTTAGAAAAACCGTGAAGCAAAGTTACACGCAGCGGGAGGTAGAGAGGATATTGAGGTGGACGGGATTCCAATGTGAAGTTGAACAGCGCGGAGTTGACTTAATCATTTGGCTGAAGAAAGAAACTCCCCAGACTAGAGAGAGGGGGAGAGAACAATCGTCGGCAAGCTATTACCAACAGCAAGGTTCACAGTGGCGATGACAAAGCTCTGCGGGAAGTGGTGATGCTAGAAAGTAATGCCTGGCTTCAGGAATGGGTTCCAGCGGCGCTCGTCACCGATAGTGGTCTGAGGACCGTGCCCTGGATAGACTGCAGTGCTATCCGGGAGGGTCATCAGTTTGGTATGGATGCTGTTGAGCAATTGACTGCCGCTTGCGTTGGGGAAATCAAACCGCCCAATGCCCTGGCAAAAAAGGGTGTCGCCAACGAATACTGCCCTATATCCCAAGAGGCTGATACCTCCCGGGCTATGTCCTGGAGTATGTAACACGAGGAAAGAAAGACCACTTACCTCCACGCTATCTCCGTCTTGAAGCAATATTTCTGGCTGAGGTGGGGAGGAAACCGAATCGCCCAAAAGGGAAGAAAAGAAATCTCCACCATGGGAAAGGGTTTCTACATCATCTCCATGCATGGCGAACTGGGCTCCTGTAGCTTCTTTCACTTCCTTCACTGCCCCGACATGGTCTATGTGACTGTGGGTTGCTACAATTAGCTTTATATCTAGCTTGAGTTCCTCGATAGCCCTAAGGATTCTATCTGCATCGGCTCCAGGGTCTACGACTATCCCTTCACCAGTCTCAGAACCTACGATATAGCAATTAGAGGCAAAAGGTCCTACCTCTAACGATTTTAATTTCACCATTTTAGACTCCATTCTAGCTGTGTTTTTAATAGGGCTCGGATGATTTTAGGGATACCATAGAAACACGAAGTATAACTTTAGCATAAATGCCCACCTGTTTGCATTCTTGGCGGAACATGCATTAACAATGGGAATTCGAATCAGAGCCCAGGACTTCATTGACTCCTTGGCAGAATTGATTCTCTTTCGAATGTTGTAGTTACATTCCGCTCGGACAGGAGTTCATGGGGTGGACTATCTCACAAGACCTGAGGCGAAAGTCCAGAGGCCTATCATTCGCTACCCTATTGAGGGAAAATAGATAGATTTGCTATGCTATGATGTAGAAGTAAAGCTCATGAAGTGGATGCGGTGCACTGCGCTGGGAATAGGTATTACCTTTGGATTGCTGGTTCCTAACTTTTGGCATCGGCGAGGGCATCAGTGAAGGTTTCAGAGATCTTCCCAGCCCCTATGAATCCGTTATCATGGCCTTTCGGTCCCGTCTCCATGATTGCAGCCACCGGCGTAACCTGGCGGCATGAACGAATTGGTGGCTGGTGACTGATTGTCGGAGGCATCGTTACCGCAGTGCTCTTTACTATCAAGCTTATCGGATAGCCCGATGCATCTCTTGTTAACTTCTCTTATCTATCCTGTACCCATGCTGATTGCAGGAATACTGTGGGTGCTCCACGCAGCGAAAACTACGAAATTGATAAAACTAACTTGAGAGCGTTTAGCAACCTTATATTCTGTCATTCTGAGCCGCAGGTGAAGAATCTCGGAGATCCTTCACTAATCCCTCACCAAACCACTGAAGTTGTATCCATCGTAAATCGTGACTTTATCTATCATTTTCGAATACTCCTTCTTAATACACCTCTTCATGGCTGCCGATATCTATCAAAAGCATCTTATCTTTATCCAGAAACTTGAAAATTACCCTGATTTCATAATTTATCGAAAAGCTCCACAGCCCTCCCAATTCCCCGCTTAATTTATGAGTCCTTAGAGAAGGTTCGCAAGGATTATTACTAAATACTTCCATCTTTCTCCAAAACAACCTCTCAAGTTCTTTATCAATAATAATCCTTTTCTTAAATGCCCTTTTAAAAGAAGGGCTGAAACCAATCTCAATCTTCATGCAATGCTGCTCTAATGTCCTGCAGAGTGCCAAATTCAATCTTGCCCTCTTCGTATTCCTTAAGGCTTTCCTCTGCATTTCTCTTTATTTCTTCTCTTCTTTCTTCTATCAATAGCTTTTTTATCAAGTCCATAAGATATTCCTTGCTTTCGATATCAAGTCCCTTTATTTCGTCAACGATATCAGCGAATTTAACACCCATACAAACCTCCTACAAAGTTATTGGAAACGAATATATGTAGAGCGTTATCATACCTTGCCTTGACTCAACCGTCAAAGGATGTCATTTTGAGCCCTTCGCTTCTCGTCCACATGATTGTTGAAATAAAACTCCCATAGACCTTTATAGGCGATGCTCCTGCTTTAGGGTAAAATGAGCATAATGGAAGAACTTAATCTCGTTGGCTGTTGTGGGTTATACTGTGGGCTTTGCCCTAGATTCCAATCAACCGCACCGAGCAGATGCCTCGGCTGCAAGATACTCTGCCTAACCTTCTCATGTAAAATCTATAATTGCTGTGTTAAGAATAAAGGGCTTGCTTCTTGTGCAGAGTGTGCTGACTTTCCCTGTGAAAAGAATAATTCAATAACTCACCAATACGAGTATTTCGTTACCAATAGAGTTTGCATTTCAAACCTGTACAGAATCAAAGAAGTCGGATTAGAAGCATGGCTGGAGGAACAAAAGGAGAGACGGCTGATGCTGGAAAATCTGCTTGCCGATTACAATGAAGGTAGGTCCATGAGCTTCTATTGCCTGGCTACGGCGCTCATGCCACTTGAGCTAATTGATAAGGCGATAAGCGGGTTAAAGGAAAAGTTAGCTAGCAATCAAATTGATAGCTCGGATATAAAAGCCAAAGCAAAAGCACTCAGAGCGATTATCCAGAGTTTGGCTCAAGAACGCGGCATCGAGTTGAAATTTAGGAAGAAGATGCTCAACTGTCACCCTGAATGAACTGAAGGGGAAGGGTCTCAGAGATTCTTCGCCTGCGGCTCAGAATGACATATAAAGAGATTATCGAAAAACTAACCCAGATTAGGGGATTGGGAGCCAAGCAGGTGTTTCCAGGTAAGCATTTGCACGCGGGTAATACTATGAGACTGATATATCGCATATTTGTGGGGCGACTAATTTAATGATATCTTGCACCTTTAATCTGACTAATCTTGCCCTCGTCCCACCACCAAACCAGGCATATTCATTGTTCATGACTTGCTCATCAAAATATACAAGCATCCTCTTCCTGTGTCCTACAGGAGGTATGCCGCCAGTGGGATAACCAGTGACCTTTTCTGCGGTTTCGTCTGCAGCAAGCTTTACCGATTTTGAATGGGAGCAAGATTCAAACTTATGGCGGCTCACGCTGCAATCGGCTCTAACTATAGCTACTAATGGCTTTGAATCCTGATTAACGAAAACAAGGGTCTTGGCAATCTTGTCTAAAGGTATATTGGTAACCTCAGAAGCTTCTGAAGCATGCTGGGTAGAGCTCTTCTCCAGAAACTGAAACTCAATTTTGTTTTGGCGTAGAAATGCCGTCAGGTTCATTTTAATACTCTGCAGAGGAAATCAGCGGTTTTGGCAGCGAGGTCGGATTCATATCCCCACCAGAAGTGGTCTGCTCCTTCGATGCTGTGATACTCCTTAGGCTGAGGAAGATTTTGGCAAAATTCGAGGAATTGGCTGGTGGAAGTGAAAACATCCTTGCTTCCAGAGATAAGGAGCTTCGGTTTGAGGCAATCTTTGAGGAATTCAAAATCGAACATGGAGACTGGTGGTGAGACCGCAGCCAGAGCCTTAATCTGAGTATTTCTAAAAGCAGCGGGGAGGGCAAAGCCAGCACCGGCTGAGTAGCCAACAAGCCCGATTCTATTAGAATCCGCCTCCCTCACCGTGCTTATAAAGGAAATGGCGGCATCGACATCCTCTTGTGTGCCTATTCCTTGACCGAAGTTCCCTTCGCTTCTGCCTACCCCGCGGAAGTTAAACTTAAGTGAAACAAGCGATGTTTGGGTAAGTGCCTTACAGAGGGCATTAACCACATTGTTGTCCATACTGCCACCATAGAGAGGATGAGGATGGCAAACTATTACTGCAGGGGAAGGCTCCATGCCTTCGGGGATAGTTAATATCCCTTCAAGGGAAAGTTCACCGGAGCGGAATGTTATCCTTGTCTCTTTCACTAGAAGTGCGGCTTACAAAGAATTCCCTTTTGAATTCACGCCTCCTCAACCATCACTCCTTATCCTCTTGTCTTTGCTATTATGCAGCGATGACCCGCTGTGCCTTGAACATAGCACGACCAATGCTACCTTTAGGAACCAATTCTGCCTCGCTATCCACGCCCAGCGCCTGACTCAGTTCCTCCTCAACACGATTCTTTAAGGCAGCTAGGTCCTTAACCTCAGGTTTATATTCCACTTTTATCTTTAGCCGACTCATTTCAGGTTTATCTCGAATTATTTGATATTCATATCCTAAACCAAGAATGCCACCAAGAGCTTCCTCCACATCAATGGGGAAGAATTCCTTTCCGCTCACACACAGTAGCTGAACCATCCTCCCCCTTATCTTAGACAACTTGGGGTGTGTCCTCCCACAAGGACAAGGTTCGTAAGGCAGCATCTTTGCTACATCCTCAATCCGAATCCTGATTCTGGGTATGGCCCTGCGAACAAGATTAGTTCCTACTAGTTCTCCCTCTTCACCAAGTCCAAGTAATTGCTTTGTTTTGGGGTCAATAACCTCCAAAATAACTCTGTCTGCACAGATATGCATGCCGCCTCCAAAATCACATTCGGAAGCAACCTCACCAAATGTTGATGCACCATAATAATCACGAAAAACTGGTCCATACTCATCCTTAGCTTTATTCTTGTATGACTCTGCCAAACCTTCGCCCACGCCAAGAATTAATCGCAAATCGCTTTCCTTAATATCAACGCCTAATTCCTTAGCTCGCTCAAAATAAGTTAAAGCTATACTAGGCATACCAAGCAAAACAGTAACATGCATCATATTCCCTAATACTACTTGATTATCAAGATTTCCTCTGCCCGCTTGTTCCCCCATCGTGTTTGCTCCAATAAGAGGAGGCATCTGACTTAGACAAGGGAGACCCATCGTAAGTTGAACCCTATCGCTAGGCCTTATTCCTATGGTCCATGCAAGTCTGGCGACACTATCAAGACATGCTATTTGGAAATCATTTTTAGTAAGGGCTAAAGGTTCTGGAAACCCAGTAGTCCCTGAACTTGAGCAGCACTGATATACCTCTTCCCACGGAACTGATAACTTATCCTCCATCGGAGCGTGACGGATCTCCGAATCTTCGATCAAAGGTAATTTTGCTAAATCATCCAGAGTATTAATATCGCTTGGTTTTACCCCCGCTTCATCGTATTTTCGTCGGTAAAATTTGGTTCTCTCATAGGCATACGCCACTATTTCCTGAAGCCGCTCCTCCTGTAATTTCCTCAGCTTATCCGCAGGCATTGTCTCAATTTCTGGCTCCCAGTACTTTCTCTCCTGTTCCATTTCCCCTCCTTTCCAAAAGTGTAATTTTCTTTTGGATATCCTGGCTTTTAACTCATTTTACCATAATTGGTCGCTATTCAACCAGACCTGTTCCACCGCAAAGCTTCAAAATCCCTTGGCAATACTGATTTTTACATGTTATAATTCCGTAACCTTTTACTATTCTACGATAGTTTTCTCTCGGCATTGGCTTTCGCTTTAGTTGTCTCGTCCAAAGACCTCATTGTTGGTCGGTGTTCTACAGACTGGGTACCGCACCTTATGCTCTGCGCCTCCTAATCAGGAAGAAAACACCCAACCCTACTACTACTGCCGCGGCTATAAGCCCGCCAACGAGAGGCCAGTTGAACCCCGGAGGCACGACTTCCTCGGGTTTTTCCTTTACCGTGAAAGACCCGATTAAGCCGTTGACATCTACATTATAGGTGCCGGGCACGTCTCTGGACATAGTTAAGCCCACCTTTTGGCTGGAGCCGGGGGAGAGTGTTACCTCCCTCGCCTCTATAACGGCGGCGCCGTTTATCTTAAAAGCGACCTCATAGCTGCCGGATTCTCCGCCGGTGTTGACCACCAGAACCTCGATGGACACGGATTCGCCTGTATAAACTTCCCCGGGTGAAACGACCAGGCCGCTGACAGCAAACTCCGCCGGTGCTGGCGGCGGTGGGGGTGGGACCGTACCGATAATGGCGAAGACGGTAAAATGCGCTACCCGGGCGGTGATTGTATGGTTCACAGTATCAACCACGCACTGCAACTCAACCCATTTGCCGGCGGCCTCATCGTAGTAGGCTAACACCAGGCTCTCTTCGGTGACATCCCCCAGGGTGGCGGGGTCATATTTCCAGGTTAAGGTCATCGGTGGGGCAAAGGTGGCGCCATTTGGTCCAAAGTTATAGGTCAGCCCGATAATATTGGCCCCCGCGGGAGGTTCGGGCGGGTTTTCGTAAGCGTTTATCGCCAAGCTCTTGAGCCGCGTGCCGTCTTTCTCTTTGGCGACAGTTCCCTTGGGGATGGTGACACCAAGATTACCATCGGAAGAAGTGCCTTGTATTGTCCTCAGCACTTCGCCGGTAGAGCTGATGGGGTTTGTTCCCTGCCCACCGAACAGGTCAGTCGTTATGGTATAGGACGGCTCCCCTCCACCCCCACCGCCGCCTCCAGGCGACGGTGTTAAAGTGGTGAAGGTATGGTCTTCGGAGATACTGATGAATTCAGTACCCGGAATTTCTGACCTCACCCTGTAGTGATAGGTAGTAGATGAGGCAAGCCCGGTCAGGCTCACGCTATGCGCCAGAACAAGGCTGAGACTCTCGATGGTTTGATGAGCATAATCGGTTACGTTGTCATGCGAAATGGTATCATAGAATACCTGGGAGGTGGCATCGCCATTGGTTTTCCAGGAGATTGTGGTGCCGTAATAGCCGATGCTAGAAGCTGAAACATCAGATATGGTTAGAAGTCCAGTAGTGCTGAGGTCAACACTGCCGTTATCCTCATCGGCGCTTACTAATGGGCAGATTAAGCCTATCAGCAGCAGCGATATTATGACGGCTAGACCTATCCTCAGCTTCAATATCTCCTTCTCCTAGCTAATACTACGATAAGGGTTATTACTATTGCTGTGCCAGCGATAATCCCTGCCAGTTGAACTATAGGAAGTTCACCAATTATTGGCGCCTGCTCCGGTGGAGCTTGCTCTGGCGGTGTTTGCTCTGGTGGTGTTTGCTCTGGTGGTGTTTCCTCCGGTGGTTGAGACCCCTCAGGGGTTGCCAGCACCGGGCTTTCACCCTCTACCAGGTTGGTTACGGTGGCTTTTACCTTTATTCCCATCGCCACCATGCCGCCGGTCTTCGCCAGAAACCTTATCTTGCCCTCGTATATCTTAGAGCCAAGGGATTCATCGCCATAGAAGGTTAATACCACCCTGGTACCCTCTTCTTTAGCCGTAACGGGGACAGTTATTGGCTCGACCCTTAGTGGTATATCCTCAAGGCTTATCTCTAGGTCGCCGGTAAAGTCATAGACAAGGAACTCCACTTGGCTACTGCCATCGGCCGGGACATCAAACTCAACAGTTGCTGGACTGAGGCTGAAGCCAGCAGCTAGCACTGGACTAGCCAAAAGCAAAGCCACTATTACCGCTGCCAAGGTACCTATAATCCTTTTCACTTCTCTCCTTTGAGGCAAGAGGGGGTGGGTTTAACCCACCCCCTATATTTCACCTTAGTGGGCTGCTGCCCAGAAGACCAGTGTTGCTTCGTAGGTGCCAGGTGCGGTGTCAGCAGGCACTGTCAGAACTAGAGAAGGTACTTCAGTGTCATCAACCGCTACATCGGTAGGAGTCCAACTGCCTACTGAGGCGGTATTCATTTGTAAGCCAGGGCTACCAGTGTAGACACTTGCAGGCGATTCGTTTTCTATGCTCGCCGAAAAGTCCTCGGCGATATTGCCGGTGTTGGTTACGGTAACCACATGAGCAGCCGAGGCTGCGCCAGGGACAAGGTTGCCAAAGTCCACCGAAGTGGGCGTTACCGAGATGCCAATTGATTCTGTGAAGGCAGCAGTCATACTTACTGCCGTAGGAGCCGCCGGCGTCAGGGTAACACGATAGTTGTTGCTACCCAGGTCAGTTACCTGTACGGCAAAGCCTGCGAACTGCAGCGGGACTACCTCACTGCCCCAGCTCCAGTCCATATCCCAGCAGGCGCCGCCGCCACCTTTAGTTGCTGCTCCACCAGGAATCTCTGGATGGGTGAGAGGATCTATAGGAGACAGATAAGCCCCAATATCAGTCTCGGCGGCATACATGGACAGGGCAGTCCAGTCCATCTCTCCCGACATGGGAACACCCTGTTCAACCTCTTTGCTTCCACCTCCAAGATACCACGGGGCTGCTTCAGTTGTACCAGAGTGGTTAGCGACACGCCACTTCTGGACGCCACTATCATCCCAGAACTTTAAGCTGTACGCCCACCAGTCGGGCGTGTCGGGAGTGCCTCCAAGGGTTGCAGAGTCATGGTCGGAGCCAATGGGCTCCTCAGTCCACTCACCTGGCGACGGACCATCACCAAACCATGCCGAAGCATCCTCTCTGGCGTAGATGTCACAGCCCGAGACATAGTCTCCAAGTTGCTCAAAGAGCTCATCTACCATCGGTATCATACCGGTGTATACTCCGCCGCTCTCTGTCAGGGTGTGACTCCCGACGCTTTGAAAAATCATCGTGGAAGATGCCACGGTGTTTTCGTGAGCGTTTACCTAAGCTGAGAAAGAGACGCTTTTAATGACAGTGTCCGGGGTCCCAAGGGCAACAAGGCTAACGGTTACCGGGTATGTACCAGCGCCGGTTCCACTGAATTCAACCTTGAATTTGGTGGTCGCGTCATATGGAGCCGGCATTGTGAATCCACCGGGAGGCCCAAAGTAACCTTCCAGATTACTGCCATTCTGGCTCAATGGCACATCGTGCCAGAGCTGCGTAAACTCCCAGTCATAGTACTGAAAGCTGGTAATGTCAGCTAGAACCGCGCCCCCTACTACAAAGTTGAAGCGGACATTTGAGTATGTGGCATCGCTGGTAGTCGTTAGAGTGAACCCCTGCTCAACGCCCACCATATAGGGTCCCTCAACATTAGGCGAGGTGATTTCAACTCCCGGGTCTGCCGCCGCCGGCACCGCCGTCACCAGGCAAGCCGTCAGCACCAATATCAAGGTCAGGAATAGGGAAAGTACTTTCCTTTTCAATTGATTTCTCCTTTTTTGATAGATTTTCTATACCAATTGCCCTTTTTTCGATAGCATCACTCAATCGATAAACATCACCTCCCCTCCGGCTTGTCTCTGCGAAACCGCAGGACTATTACCCCGATAATGAGGTCAAGCCAGCCCTTCCAGCACATGGGCTCTCCGTAGTAGCGGTAAAATAAATCAGGTGGTGGTTACCCGACCATCGCCAACACAAATGAAGAGACCTGTTGCTGCAGGTCTCTTCCTATTTCATCCCTTTTCCCTTGTTGTTTGCGCTGCCCCCAGCTTTTGCTGTTCCCATAAATCAATCAACTGGGTTATGATTCCATCCAAGGTTTGCCCCGGGTTCTTGATGGAGTGTAACTTGTCTCTGGTTTCTGGTCTTAGTCTGATAGGAACAATTTTATGCATACCGTGACTATACTAATAGTAAGCAGGCTTTGTCAAGGGGCCGAATTGAATCATCTAAAATCAAACCGAAGGGGAGGCTGTTAAATCACATAAAATCGAACCGAGGGTATTTAAGATATGCTCTGGCTACCACTATAAAGGAGGTTAAGCCAGACTATGGAGAGAATGGACATGCACGCGAG
>JAUWQI010000026.1 GCA_030611085.1 Dehalococcoidia bacterium
AAATTGTAACCATTCGCCCTAATGTCATTCTGAGGGAGCGTAGCAACCGAAGAATCTCAGAGACCCTTCGCTTCGCTCAGGGTGACATAAGCGGGCTGAATGCTTACCCTAATTTTTCAGGATTTCCCCTCTTGTAGTTGCCTGATTCATCAGGCCGAACCCTGCCCAATAAATTGGGCAACTACACTTCTGAACTCTAACCTTCCACCGCTTCAATACCCTTTGTAGTTGCTTGATTTATCAGCCTCTTATTGCTTTTTAACCTTCCCACCTGCTCCTCACTCGCTAAAGCGTTTCAGCACCAGACAGCAATTTTCTCCACCCAAACCAAAGCCATTCTTCAAACAAACATTTACCTGTGCCTCACGAGCTTCATTGGGCACATAATCCAGGTCGCATTCTGGGTCGGGAGTTTCATAATTTATAGTGGGGTGGATAAATCCTTTGTTCATAATCAATATAGAAGCGATGGTTTCTATGGCGCCGGCAGCAGTTATGATATGCCCAATCATAGACTTGGTGGAGCTTATAGGAATTTTATGAGCGCGGTCTCCAAAAACCATCTTGATGGCTTTAGTCTCGCAGGCGTCGTTTAATTTAGTGCTGGTGCCATGGGCATTGATATAATCAACCTCTTCTGGCTTTACTCCGGCATTTTCCATGGCAGTTCTCATAGCGTAAGCTTCTGTTTCAGGGGTTGGGGCAGTGGTATCATAGGCATCGAAGGACCAGGCAGCACCAGCAAGTTCAGCTAATATGGGAGCACCACGCTTTTTGGCGTGTTCATAGCTTTCCAAAACAACTAGCCCAGTACCTTCGCCATAGACAAAGCCATTGCGGTTAAGGTCGAAGGGGCAGCAAGCCTTAGCCGGGTCAGATTCACGAGAAAGAGCGCCTAAGATATTTATTCCAGCTATACTAATTGGCTCGAGGCTGGCATCGGAGCCTCCGGCTATCATCACATCAGCATAGCCCAACCTTATGAAATTTAAAGCTGTGCCTAGGGCATCAGCGCCACTGGCACAAAGGCTATTTACCGTGGAGTTAGGGCCTTTAGCTCCCAGCATCATTCCTACTTGCATCGAAGCGGCGCTGGGGCTTGATTTAGTGAAGAACAGCGGGTCAGCTCTTTTAGGCCCTCGTTTTTGAAATAGCTCAACTCCTTTAACGACATAGCCCTGCTCTATCATAGTAGCAATGACAACGCCTACTCTCTCAGGTTTTTCCTGAGACATATCCAGGCCGGCAGATTGTGTTGCCTCTTTGGCGGCAGCAATGGCAAGATGGATAGTCTTTGAGGTGCGGTCGATTACCTTTAAGTCCATATATTTTGTGGGGTCAAAACCATCTACCTCAGCATCTACCTTCACGGGAAAACTGCTGGTATCAAAGTAAGTGATGGGACCAATGCCTGATTTCCCTGCAACTAATCCTTGCCAGAACTCTTCTACATTCAAGCCTAAGGGATTAATCGTACCTATCCCAGTAACCACAACTCTTGGCATATTCATCAGTCTTTCTCCTTACTTGGTATAACGAAAGGTGCTATAGATGTGCCTCCATCAACGATAACCGTCTGCCCTCTTATCATAGAGGCTTCCTCGCTACAAAGAAAAGCTACTACATTGGCTATATCTTCAGGGATTACCATTCTTCCTACTGGCGTTGCTTGACGGGTGTCAGGCATTAACTGTTCCTTAATATAAAACTTCAATGCTTCTGTTTCCACAGCGGAGGCAGCCACGGTATTAACACAAATATTTTTAGGTGCTAGCTCTATAGCCAGGTAGCGAGTCAAAGCTTCCAGAGCAGCTTTAGATACCCCAACCACAGTGTAAGTAGGCAAGACAAAGGATGAACCCAGGCTACTAATGCTGATTATCTTGCCTCCTCTTCCCTCCATCAACTTAGATGCTCGTTGGGCACAAAGCAAAGCTGCTTTGGCATTGATGTCCATAGTCCAATCCCATGCCTTAACAGTCACATCCATTACAGGGCGACCTACTCCTGAGGCGGCGTTGTTAATAAGGATATCCAGACGACCGAAGTCACGGTTAATAATGTCAAACATCTCATCGATCTTTGCCGGGTTCCCCACATTGGCTCTGATAACACTGGCTTTCACCCCCAAAGCTTCGATATCTTTAGCTGTCTCCTCTGCAGTTTCACGGTGACGAAAGAAATTGACGATGATATCAGCCCCTTGGGAGGCAAGCTTTAGGGCAATGGCTTTACCAATACCTCGTCCTCCTCCAGTAACCAAAGCCAGTTTACCTGCGAGGGGTGGACTCATGCCTTCTCCTTTTCTGTCACTTGTTTTTCCACATAGGAAATAAAATCGCCAAAGCTCTGAAATTTCTGCGCTTCTTCATCGGGGATTTCAATATCAAAAGCATCTTCCACTGCCACCAGTGCCTGCACTATGTCTAAGGAATCAGCTTTTATATCCTTGAAAGTGCCCTCTCGCGTAATAACGCCTTTGTCAACATGCACAATTTTAGCCACGATATCCTTTACTTGCTCTTCAACAGACATTTTAATACCTCCCTTTTTAGCTTCGAGCTTCCAGTATTCGGTTGATTGCTGACTGCTGCTTGCTCCTGTTTGAATTTGGCTAATTCTGACTTTAGACTGCCGACAACACCGGCCGCTACTGCTTTTCTGGCACCTGCTATGCTGTGAGCTATATGCGGTGCCTGACTGCTGCCATGCGCTATTCGAACAACGCCGTCAACTCCCCATAGAATGCCACTACCTTCCTCCTCTCCTTCGTAGGATATCTTAGTTATCGGGAGCAATCTATTAAACATCAAATTAGCCATGGCTCGCAATGGGGGGTTTTTCTTCAATTTACGGTTCACATAATTCAGAGCATGGTCTCCAATGCTTTCGTAAAACTTCATGAGCACATTACCCACAAATCCATCACAGACGATAACATTGACTTTTCCACTTAAGATATCGCTGCCCTCTATATTGCCGATAAAATTCAAGCCACTATTCTTGAGCAAGGGATAAGCCTCACGCACAAGTTCATTGCCCTTGCCTTCCTCGCTTCCAGTGCTTAACAGACCTATTGTAGGATTAGTGACATAGAGTAACTTCTTAGCAAAGACGGAGCCAGCGATAGCAAAAGCCAGGAGATGCTGCGGTTTGCAATCAACATTGGCTCCAAAGTCCATTATTACTGTATTGGGGGCAAAACTACCACAAGACCCACCAATTGCGGGTCGCTCCATCCCTTCAACCATACCCAGATACCGGATGGCGCTAACTGCAGTTGCCCCTGAAGCCCCAGCACCAACTAAAGCATCTGCCTCCCCTGACTTTACCAGCCTTGCCGCCACAGCTATAGAGCAATCACGCTTGCTGCGAATTGCCAAAGTTGGTGGCTCGCCCTCTCGAATAATCCCATTAGCCTCAACGCAGCGAATAGGCAGATTATCAGAGAATTTATACTTGGCTAATTCCCTTTTCACTATGTTCGTGGAGCCAACTAAGGCAATTTCCACATCATCCTTTTGGGCAGCAAGAATTGCCCCTTTGACTATTTCCTCAGGAGCATAATCGCCACCCATGGCATCAATTGCTACTCTTACCTTTCCATTTCGAGCCATGTTTCCCCTCACCAGCTAAAAGCGTAATGCTTCATCTTCTCTCTTCAAACTCTTTACTCGCTTCGTTACCTTGTGTCATTCTGAGCCCCTCGCCTCTTGTCATTCCGGGTGCTTCACATTGTCATTCTGAGCGAAGCGAAGAATCTCATCTCGCTCAGGACAAACTCTACGAAGAATCTCTACCTTCTCTAAACCCTTCCCCTTCACTTCGTTCCGGGTCAGGGTGACAAAAAGGAATATCACCTGCAAGCTTGACCGCTGCCTCTCCCGTGATTATTGCCTCATTTTTTTGGTTACGGCATTCAAGGCGACAATTGGCATATGATATACTATTTCTTTCTTCAATGGAATCAATTTTCCCGGTGACAGTCACAATATCTCCAGGGCGTGCTGGCGCCTTGAACCTCACGGAAAGCCTGCCTCCCGAAAGCCAGCTTTGACCAAAAGCCAGCGTTAGCTGCTCAGATACATAAGCCAGAATGAGCATGCCATGGGCGATAGTGCCGCCAAGAGCTGTCTGGGCAGCAAAAGATTCGTTCACATGAATAGGATTAAAGTCACCTGATGCCTCAGCATAAAGGTTAATTTTCTCCTGAGTAATATGCTTCACTACCGGAGGAATAGTTTTTCCCTTACCAATTTCTGCAGGCATTTATCTCCTAGGTGGGCAACAGTATAGTTGCCTTTCCCGATTGTACCCTTTCCTTGCTTTGGTCAAAAACATTTAGTTCCAATATTAGCATGCATAACTTGCCTCGAGTTAACTTCCGAGCTACCTTGGCGTGGCAATCTATTGTGGCACCGATAGGTAGTAATTTGAAGAACTCCAACTCCTGTGAGGCATGTATAGCCCCAGGTGGCAAGGAAAGAGAACCTGCAGTAGCAGCCAGTGCATATGCTGCTATAGCCAGAGGAGGAACAAATTCTCCGAAGCCCTTGATTTCCTCCGAGCTATCCACTGCTTTTAGATATTTGGAGATAAGTGAATCGCTCAGTTCATAGCTAGCTGGAGGGAACTCATAACCAGGCACCAACTCCTCATAGCTTATGGTTTTATCTTGCATTTAAAAAATTCTCACTTGCTTCAAGTTAACTATCAAACAGAATACATCGCAGTCCTATGCATTATGTAGGCAAAATTAACATTAACCCCAGTGATTTGTCAATGTCTTGTGCTCGTCCATATGATTGGAGACACACCCCGTATTGTCATTGCGAGGAACGAAGCTTCGAAGCACTAATGACCGAAATCCAAATCGAGCCTCAACCCTTTGTCACCCTGAACCCTTCGCTTCCTGTCATTCTGAGCGTGTGAGCCGAAGCCCTGAGCATAACGAAGGGGAAGAATCTCTAAGAGGCGAGGTAGCTTGAGGTTCTTAACGATAAACCTCGCGGCGGTGTCTTATGCGCATGATATTGATAATTCTCTGCTTATCGTCAATTTCGTAAACAACTCGATAATCTCCTATCCTGATGCGCCAATCATTCTTTGAGCCAAAAAGCTTGCGACAACCTGGAGGTCTAGGGTCTTCTGCTAGCGCTTTAATGGAGGAGATAATTTTATGAAAATACTTAGGTGATAACCGCTTTAGGTCTTGCTGAGCTAGTCGCTCTAGATAAATCTCATGCACTTGGAGAGTATTCTTTGAGGAAATCATCCAGCTTCTTGAACCCGAGTGAGTTTTTCCTCACCTCTTCAAGAGCTATCAAGTCTTCCATATCCTCTAAACGTTCTAGTAGCTCTCGATATTCTTCTATATCGAGGATGACCGCTGTTGGCTTACCGTCCCTCAAGATAATCTCCGGGACCTTTCCTTTAGTCATATATCTACCTCCGCTTACATAATAACATGGCTCTTAACACAGGGCAATCGCTTAAAGCGTGACAAAACCGCCTTGTTTTCCTAGAACAATAGTGCTAATTTAAAGACTGAAATTCAGTATTCAAGATGAGCTGAGTTTTGTTATTCGAATTTGGGATTTTGAATAATGTCATTGCGAGCGCAGCGTGGCAATCTCTTTAGGATTTAGATATTAGAGTTTAGATGTCAGTGGCGGGGTTCATCCCCGCCTTATGCCCATTGTCATCACCTCAACTCTCTGACACCCATCTATCCCAAATCATGTTTGCATTGACAGGCATTGGTCTTTTATATTAGAATTTCATCTTTGATATGGGTCATTTTAACGAACGGGTGACTGGAGAAGGGCACTTAAATTTGGGCTAAGTGCCCTTATTTTTATACCTATGTAAAAAGGAGGGAGTCATGGATTTAGCTTTTGTGCCGGTGATAGCAGGGATTATTGGCATACTTTTCGCTGTATATCTTGTGAGGTCCGTGCTGCGCCAAGACAAAGGAACAGCTAAGATGCAGGAAATCTCTGGCGCAATTCAGGAGGGTGCCACCGCCTTCCTCAAGCGAGAGTATAAAACAGTGGCTATCTTCGGCGTCATTATCGCCTTGGTTTTGACTTTTGTCATAAACTGGAATTCCGGAGTGGGCTTCGTTGTTGGAGCCGCTTTCTCGGCAGCGGCTGGCTATATCGGGATGACTATTACCACCAGGGCAAACACTCGCGTAGCCAATGTGGCCAAGAAGGGCGTGCCTCAGGCATTGTCACTGGCGTTTAGGTCTGGGGCGGTAACAGGAATGTGCGTTGTCGGGCTATCGTTACTCGGTCTAAGTATATTCTACATCTGGTTCAGAGACCCCACACTAATGGTTGGATTTGGCTTTGGTGCTTGTCTGATGAGCTTATTTGCCAGGATAGGGGGTGGCATATATACCAAGGCGGCTGATGTTGGTGCTGACTTGGTAGGAAAGGTTGAAAAAGGCATACCTGAAGATGACCCAAGAAACCCGGCAGTCATTGCTGACCAGGTAGGCGATAATGTCGGTGATTGTGCTGGCATGGGTGCGGATTTGTTTGAGACTTACGCTGTTACTGCCATAGCCGCTATGCTCCTTGGCTGGTTCCTATATGACCAGAATGTCTCATATATAATATATCCCCTGATGCTGGGGGCAGTAGCTATTCTGGCCACAATCATTGGCTCTTTCTTTGTCAAGATAAAAGAAGGTCAGGAAATTACATCCGGGCTATATAAGGGAGTGTATGCTACTGCAATTGTAGCCGCCATATGTTTCTTCTTTGTCACCAAATACATCGTAAACGATATGGGTTTATTCTACTGCTCCCTGATAGGTTTAGCTATAGCACCGTTGCTCTTCGTTATCACCGAATACTATACTGCAACGAAGTATAGCCCAGTAAGAAATATCGCTAAGGCATCACAGAGTGGAGCGGCGATTAATGTAATCACCGGACTAGCTACTAGCTTAATGGCACCAGCTTTCCCAGCGCTGGTTATCTGTGCTGGAATAATAGGTTCTTTTGCTGTAGCTGGGGGCGCAGCTTTCTTTGTTGATACAAGCAATGTTGTTGCCTTTAACCAGGGTTTATATGGCATGGGAATAACCGTGATGGGCATGATTTCACTCACCGGTATAATTATTGCCCTGGATTCCTATGGACCGGTCACTGACAATGCTGGTGGCATTGCCGAGATGGCAGGTCTGGACCCGAAGAGTAGGAAAGTAACAGATGCCCTGGATGCAGTAGGAAATACTACCAAGGCAGTTACCAAGTCATTTGCTATCGGCTCTGCTGCTCTGGCAGCACTTACTCTGTTTGCCGCTTACATACAAGAGGTAGGCATATCATATACCGACTTTAATCTTGGCGACCCCAGAATAATAGTCGGCCTGCTTCTTGGCGGCTTGATACCATTCGTTTTCAGTTCTCGCTGCATGCTGGAGGTGGGCAAAGCTGGCGATAGCATAGTCGGAGAGGTTAGAAGGCAGTTTAGAGAGATAGAGGGAATAATGGAAGGGACTAGCAGACCGGAATATGGTAAATGCGTTAGTATCGTCACTGGCGCTGCCCTTAAAGGCATGATATTTCCCGCGCTTCTCGCAGTATTGTCGCCCCTTCTAGTTGGTTTCTTGCTTGGACCTTTAGCACTGGGTGGTCTTCTGATGGGCAGTATAATAACTGGCTTATTCCTGGCATTGCAAATGACCACTGGAGGTGCTGCCTGGGATAATGCTAAGAAATATATTGAGGATGGCAATTTAGGTGGGAAAGGCTCTCCGGCTCATGCCGCAGCCGTTGTGGGAGATACAGTTGGTGACCCGTGTAAAGATACCGCTGGCCCAGCAATCAACCCGCTAATTAAGGTAATGAATACTTTAGCTCTCCTATTTGCTGCTTCCATAGTTGCTGGTTCTCTACTGTAATATAAAGAGATAAAGCAAATTAAGGGTGACTACGAGAAGGACCCCCGCCAGAGATGGCAGGGGTCCTTTTTCTTGTTGCGTATTTAGCGCCATGCTACAATTAAGTTAAAGCTCCACTCGTAAGGAAGGTATATGCCGCCAAATGCCATATTCATCAAAGGTGCCAGGGAGCATAATCTTAAGAACATAGATGTTGCTATCCCTAGAAACGAGTTGGTGGTCATTACTGGTGTTTCTGGCTCGGGCAAAAGTTCCTTAGCCTTCGATACTATATATGCTGAGGGGCAGCGCAGGTATGTAGAATCTCTTTCCGCCTATGCCCGCCAGTTTTTGGGGCAAATGGAGAAGCCCGATGTAGATTATATTGAAGGGCTTAGCCCTGCCATAGCTATTGACCAGAAAGGCCCACCTCATAACCCGAGGTCTACCGTGGGCACAGTGACTGAAATCTACGATTACCTGCGTCTCCTCTTTGCCCGCATTGGTCATCCGCATTGCCCTAAGTGTGGACGCGAAATTCGCCGCCAGACGGTGCAGCAAATTGTGGATGCCGTTCAGGAAATACCTGAGGGAAGTCGCATTATGATTCTGTCACCACTGGTTAGAGACCGCAAAGGTGAGCACCAGGCGGTATTTCAGGATTTACAAAAGGCGGGGTTTGTCCGGGTTCGGGTTGATGGGCGAATTTATGACCTCTCCGAGGAATTTCAGCTAGACAAGAATAAAAAACATATCATAGAGGTAGTAGTTGATAGGCTACAAATATGTCATTCTGACCCTCTCACCTCCTGTCATTCTGACCCTGAACGAAGTGAAGGGGAAGAATCTCATCTCGCTCAGGACAAACTCCACGAAGAGACTAATGAAAACACTACCAGGCTCGCTGATTCGATTGAGACGGCGTTGAAGCTGGGGTCAGGCGTAGTGCTTATCTCTATACTCAATTGTCATTCTGAGCCTCTCACTTCCTGTCATTCTGAGCGTGTGAGCCGAAGCCCTGAGCATAGCGAAGGGGAAGAATCTCAAGAGTTGCTTTTCTCAGAGCATTTTGCCTGTGCTTACTGCGGCTTTAGCCTGGGGGAAATCGAGCCCAGGACATTCAGTTTCAATAGTCCCCATGGAGCTTGCCCTGCTTGCACTGGACTTGGCTGCAACCTGGAAATCGACCCTAATCTTGTTATCCCTGACAAAGAACTCAACTTGGCTGAAGGTGCTATTCAACCCTGGGCAAGGAATGGCACCATGAGCACCTGGTATAATAGCATACTGCAATCTCTGGCTCGCCGCTATGGCTTTTCCCTGGCTACGCCAGTCAGGAATCTTACCGAAAGCCAGCTCCACTTAATCCTTTATGGCGATGGTGGTGAGATGATTCCCGCCACATATGAAGATAGGTATGGCAGAATGCGTCGGTATTACACAAATTTCGAAGGTGTAATACCGCATCTGGAGCGTCGCTATCGAGAAACGGATTCCGATGCCGTTCGGGTTGACATTGAGAGATATATGTCATCCCATCCTTGCCCTGTGTGTCAGGGGAGGAGATTGAAGCCGGAATCTTTGGCTGTTACTATCGCAGACAAAAATATCATGGATATTACCGCCTTATCTGTTACGGAAGCATTGGATTGGGTAGAGCGGCTACCTGGCCAAATTAGCTCTCGTGAACTTAGCATAGCTAACCGAATTATCAAGGAGATTCACGCTCGTTTAGGCTTTCTTCGAGATATAGGTTTGGCTTATTTAACTCTGGGCCGTAGCTCAACAACACTGAGTGGTGGTGAGGTACAAAGAATCAGGCTAGCTACTCAAATTGGCAGTGGGCTCACGGGTGTGCTTTATATTTGTGATGAGCCCACAGTGGGTTTGCATCCCGCCGATGGCTCTCGCCTTATAGCAACGCTGAAATACCTCAGGGATTTGGACAATACCATAATCATTGTAGAGCATGATGAAGCTATGATGCGGGCTGCCGATTACATTATTGATATGGGCCCTGGAGCTGGGAGGCAAGGAGGGGAAATTGTCGCCGCAGGGACATTACAAGACATCATAACTTGCTCGGAGTCAATAACTGGGCAATATCTCAGTGGAGCACGGCAAATCCCGTTGCCTGAGAAATGTCGTTCTGGCTCAGGGAAAGAGCTAGTTGTTAAAGAGGCTAAGGAGAATAATTTAAAGAACATCGATGTCCACATACCTCTGGGCGAATTTGTTTGTATCACTGGCGTTTCTGGAAGTGGCAAAAGCTCTCTTATCAATGAAGTGTTATATAAAAACCTGGCTCGGCTTTTATACCGAGCAAAAGAGAGGCCTGGCAAGTGTGATGGCATTATTGGCACAGGTCTTATTGATAAGGTAGTTAACATTGACCAGACGCCAATTGGTCGCACCCCGCGAAGTAATCCTGCTACTTATACTGGAATGTTCACCCCCATTCGGGAATTCTTTGCCCAGGTTCCCGAAGCCAGGGTGCGTGGCTACCCTCCAGGACGCTTTTCCTTTAATGTGAGGGGAGGGAGGTGCGAGGCATGCCAGGGAGCCGGTTACGTTCAGATTGAAATGCAATTTTTGCCTGATGTCACCGTTCCTTGCGAAGTATGTAAAGGGAAAAGATACAATCGTGAAGCGCTGGAGATACATTTCAAAGGGAAAAATATCGCCGAGATTCTGGATATGACCGTGGATGAAGCTTTAGCTTTCTTTGACCACTTTCCCAGAGTAAAAAGCAAGCTGGAAACAGTTCGTGATGTTGGCTTGGGGTACATCTGCCTGGGGCAGCCAGCGCCTACCCTTTCTGGTGGCGAGGCACAGCGAGTAAAATTGGCTACTGAATTATCTCGTCGCTCCACAGGCAAAACACTTTATATATTAGATGAGCCCACTACAGGTCTTTCCTTCCCCGATGTCGAATGCCTGTTGCAGGTGCTGCAAAGGTTGGTGGATTATGGCAACACGGTGATTGTCATTGAGCACCATCTCGATGTAATCAAAAATGCCGATTGGGTTATTGACCTTGGTCCCGGAGCTGGTGATGAAGGCGGTTATATTATAGCCACCGGCACCCCAGAGGAAATAGCACAAAGTGAGAACTCTTCCACAGGACGATACTTGCGTGGTATACTAGCAAAGAAGAGCCCTCACCCCGTTCTTGTTTCTTGAAAGAGCGGGTAGCAAAATAAGCAAATCTCATATTATGGAGGCCATTTAAAAATGTAGTTGCCCAATTTATTGGGCGGGGTTCGGCTTGATAAATCAAGCAACTACAAGAGGGGAAATCCTGAAAAATTAGGGTAAGCATTCAGCCCGCTTATGTCACCCTGAGCGAAGCGAAGGGTCTCTGAGATTCTTCGGTTGCTACGCTCCCTCAGAATGACATTAGGGCGAATGGTTACAATTT
>JAUWQI010000006.1 GCA_030611085.1 Dehalococcoidia bacterium
CGCAATTATCAGAATGCCAGGATATGGCAGAAGTCTTTCTGAAGCGGTATCATTATCATAGACCACATATGGGGAAAGGTATGCTGCCACCGTTATCTGGCAAGGAGAGAGACTGTCGGATATTAAAGTAGAATTAAGCGGTGCTGAGCTAATTCAAATTCTTTATTCCGCAGATAGCTTTCTACTGCTGCAGTAACCTGTACCTCAGTATAACAAGGAAAGCAAATAAGTAGTTAGCGCGGAGGCTCAGTCAATATCGTTCACAAATCAAATGCTAAAATCCTAACTCATGCTTGCTTGCGATACCCCCTATGGTGCATCCACTTTAAGCCAAATTACTTCATCGGCTATCTTATGTAACCTCTGCCTATATGCTAAAATTAGCCTGACAAGAAACATGTTCACCCAACCCGACTATTCTGCATTAGACCGACCAGAAATCCTTCAATTTATCTTTTATCCCAGGAAGGATGTTACCAGGGCTCCACCTAATGCAAGCGACCACTTTATTCCTGTGGGTAATGAGGTTTCAATTTCTTGCCGCTTTTATACTCATAGTCAAAATTCGCCCTCTATCATATATTTCTATGGCAATGGTGAGGTTGCTAGTGATTATGACTACATTGCCCCTATGTATAACCAGTTGGGTATCAATTTATTTGTGGCTGACTACCGAGGCTATGGCGCAAGCCAAGGTAGACCTACTTTTACCAATACGATTTCAGATGCCCCTATTATATTTAACGCGTTTACTGACCTACTAGGTGAGAGTCATTATAGTGGCAGTATCTTTGTGATGGGTCGCTCTTTAGGAAGTATTCCTGCTATCGAAATAGCTCGCTGTTATCAAGAGCAAATAAAAGGGCTGATTATCGAGAGCGGGTTTGCTAGCATCGTTAAGTTACTTTCGCATCTAGGCTTCCCTATAGAATACTTAGGGGTTGAAGACACTGACTTCCCCAATCTTGCCAAACTTCGAGCTATTACCAAGCCAATGCTTATCATTCACGGAGAATATGACAGTCTCGTTCCTCCTTCTGAAGGTGAAGCTCTGTTTCACAATGCAGCCGCAAAGGATAAAAGGTTAGTCGTTATTCCCAAGGCTGACCATAATAATATAATGTGGGTAGGCATGGAGCGTTATTTACAAGCGATTAAAGAATTTGTTCTTGCTTAATGCCCATGTTAGCAAAGGAGAGAAACTGTTATGTTAATTCAAGAGCCTGGCAAAATCACTGAGAGCATAGATTTACTCGGAACGCGAAAAATTTGCTTACATCTGATTATTTGAAGATGCAATTCCCCCATGTTCAGGTAGTTGATTCGGCATACTCATTTGAACATCACGGCATTTTTGTCGGCGAGCAAGCTAAGAATGCCTTATATCAAGGGCTAGAACAGACTCCCCTCCCTCAGCCTGGAACTCCAAACATCAGTCACCAGGGCAATAATCCGCAAGATACTACGCTAATTTATTTGGCAAATCAGTACCTGTAGCGTCCTCCCCCTCCACCACCAAATCCTCCTCCTCTCCCGCCTGCAGGACGGGGACGTGCCTCACTGACTGTAATCGCTCGCTCTTTCATCGAAGTTCCATTAAGGCCGCTAATTGCAGCTTGAGCTTCGGACTTCGTTGACATCTCAATAAACCCAAACCCTCTAGATTCGCCACTATACCTATCTTTGATAATGTTTGCCGAGGTCACTTGCCCAAAGGCCTCAAATGCCTGACGCAACTCCTCTTCACTAACCTCACGTGACAAATTACCTACATATATATTCATAAACTTAACCCCCTTCTCCTTTTTGTCCCACAACCCTTATTTTCCACCCTAAGAAACTCTCTGAATTTCGAGGGGACTTATATTCCCCTTCAAGGGAGAGGCTAAGTGGGGAATTAAAATACGCTGAAATTTCCCACTTCTAAATGTTGAGGGGGGCTAGAACTAAGTCCAGCCCCCCTGTCCCTAGCCCGACAGACTATTACTGACTGTTCAATCTGAGCGTTCTGTAGCACTCCCTGCAATATACCGGTCTGCCCTCTCGAGGCTCGAAGGGTACTTCACATTCTTTACCACACTGAGCACATACCGCGGGATACATTTGACGCATAGGCCTGTAAGCACCATAGCCACCAGAGTCATTGTGCTGGGATCTTCTTGCCTCACGGCAAGCAGGACAACGTTTGGGCTCGTTGGTATATCCCTTAGCAGCATAAAACTCTTGCTCCTCAGCAGTAAAGGCAAAGCTAATGCCACAGTCGGAACATTGTAGTGTTTTTTCTGTAAAACCCATTGGATGACCTCCTTTCTTATAATATTTGGCTTGAGTTCCGGTCATCCAACGCCTGGCAGGTAAACCTGAAAGAGTTTCCCCAGAGATTGATAACCTAGACTTGTAACCACTACAATAAGCATATATGGTAATGGCGAAAATTGCAAGTTCCCCTAATTTTGCTGACGGGAGCTAATCTTGGAAGATGCATAAAGGAGAATTGAAACCAAAATTCATTGGATGCTTGGTAGGAGCAGCCATAGGTGATGGACTTGGCGCCCAGCGAGAGGGAAGAGGGATGGCTAAAGAAGAAGCTATTGACTCCTTAGCTGAGAAGTTGGTAGAGCTGACTTATACCGATGATACTCATATGATAATCGGCGTCGCAGAATCCTTGATAGAGTGCAAAGGATTCGATGGAGAACACATGGCCCAAGCCTTTATAAGAAACTATGAAAGTGAGCCATGGCGTGGCTACGGCCCCGGGCCCCCTATGATTTTTAGAATGATAAAGAGCGGCGAGCCGTGGTATAGCGCCGGGGCTAAACTTTATAAGGGTGGCTCCTTTGGGAATGGGTCAGCGATGAGAGCAGCACCAATAGGATTGCTATACTTCCGTGACCTGGAGAAACTGCGAGAGATTGCCTACAAATCTAGCGCTATCACACATTCTCATGAATTGGGCAAAGAGGGAGCAGTACTCCAAGCGTATGCCATAGCCCTAGCTCTCAATACACCTTCAAATGGAGAAATCAATCGGGAGTCCTTTCTTCTAAGACTCCAGAACTTCGCCCAAAACCACTTATATAAGGAAAAGATGGGCAGAATAAAAAGGCTGCTGGGTGAGCAAGATAGTGCAAAGGTGGTTATCTTGCTGGGAAATGGGATAGAGGCACCAAGGTCAGTGCCAACTGCTATCTATTGCTTCCTGAAGCAGCCCAGGTCCTACAAGGACTCCGTGCTCTATGCCATAAGCTTAGGTGGTGACACTGATACTATAGCCTCTATGGCTGGCGCTATTTCGGGAGCATATCTTGGCATAGAAGCTATTCCACAAGAGTGGAAAGCAAAACTTGAGAACGAGGCTTACATCGAAGCCCTGGCGGAGGAATTGTGGCAACTCGCAACCGATTAGATGTCTGCGATAGGAATGTTCATATTAACTGGAGGCTTTGTTCATGACAGTTAAAATAGTAACCGATAGTAGTTGTGACATCCCTCCCGAGATAGCTCGTAAGCTTTCCATCACCATAGTGCCACTATATATCCAATTTGGTGACAAAACTTACCGCGATGGTATAGACCTCGACGTTGATAGGTTATATCACGAACTAGCTCACAGCGGAGAGATTCCTAAAACATCCGTGCCTTCGCCGGGAGATTTCCTCAAAGTCTATAGCAATCTGGCTGCAGAAACTGACCAGATTATCTCTATTCATCTCTCTTCGGGATATAGTGGCACATGTAATGTGGCAAAGTTAGCCCAGAGTTACCTGGATGATAAATGCCGAGTGGAGATAATAGACTCGAACTCAGTTTCTGTAGGGCTAGGTCTCATAGTTATAGCTGCGGCTAAAGCAGCCCAGGAAGGCAAAAGTTTAGACCAGATTGTTGACCTAGTGCATCAAATTAGCCTGCGAAGTCATATCTTTGGAAAGATCGAGGATTTGGTTTCCGTTCTCAAAGGAAAGCGTTTTCGGCTAACAAGAGGGTTAATTCTCTTAGGGAAAATAAGCATGGCGCTGCATATCAAGCTGCTGGGCGAGGTCTATGATGGTGGCAAAATACGCTCTCCCGCTTATGTCATTGGTCACAAAATGGCACTGAATCAGTTAAAACGATGGGCAAAAGGCTGCAAAGGAATCAAAGACTTAGCAATCGCCTATTCCACAATGCCGCATGAAGCAGAGATGCTTGCTGAGTGCCTGGAACCATTATTCCCCAGAGAACGCATCCTTATTACCAGACTTGGCTGTGCCACATCCACATATGTAGGTCCTGGAACTTTGGTTATGGCTCTCGTCACTGATAAGCAGTTGTAAGGATAATCAGTATTTGGTCAATGCAGCGAGTATTAATTCCTGAACTTAGTGGTAGTCACGCTCTATACATGAAACTCAACTATATCGCCATCTTGAAGTATATGTTCCCTGCTGGCCCTCTGCCCATCATACTTCCCTGAGCCCCAAACAACAGCATACTTCAGCTTGCTCTTAAAATCCTTGTGGATAGACTCTGCGGCATCTTCTATTGTGCTGCCTTTCTTCAGAATCACAGGCTCAGTGAACTCAGCCTTGCTTCCCGGAGTTTTGGTGTGAACTCGGATAATGTCCAGAGCTTCATAAACTGCTTCTCTCAATTCTTCTAGACTACTCTCTCCTTTGGCTGAGATAGAGACCATAGGAAGTAGCACCCCATATTGTGAATTTAGTTTTCTCCAGTTATCGCTTGAGCCTTCTAAATCGTTCTTATTCCCCACGATTAACATCTTCTTGAGATAGCTTCCTGGAGTTGCCTCCCTGACATTATCCATCAAAGGCTCTATTCTTGCTTCCTCCAATCCTTGAAGGGTAGCCTCTACCTGGCTTATTGGTTCCATACTTAAATCAATCACAAGGGCAATAAGGTCAGCATTTCTGAGGGTATTGCTTAGCAATATTCGCACATTTCTACGTCCTATAGGTGGTGTATCCACCAGTTGAATCTGAATATTCTCAAACTTCATCATCCCTGGGATGAGAGTTTGAGTGGTGAAAGGATATGCTCCTATTTCAGGAGTTGCCTCAGTTACTGCTGCTAGTAACTGTGATTTCCCCACATTAGCTTGCCCCACCAACACTACCTGCCCAGCACCCTCCCTTCTGATATAAAAGCCTGCTCTTCTAGCTGTGGCATATTTCTTTTCCGCCTCTTGTGAAAGCTTAGCAATCTTCCGCCTTAGCCCGGCATGGAGCTTATCGGTGCCCTTATGTCTGGGCATAATGGCAAGCATCGCTTCTAAGGCTTCAATCTTTTCCTCCGGGTCCTTGGCTGACCTATACCTCTTCTCAGCCGCAAAATACTGTGGTGGTAAATTCGCTGGCATATAGCCATTTTAGCATGCCCAATCTGGCAAAATCACACCTCGTGCCCTTTCCTCTCCATATCTTCTCCAATCTAAAAGCTTTAAGGTCGTTTAGTCCCCGACTGTAAGCTCTGAGCCCTCCGTATCTTGTCATTCTGAGCGAAGCGAAGAATCTCTCCACTCAGGACAGGCTCCGCGACCGAAGGATTTCTAGCAAACTTTCTCTCACGGAGATCGTTTTTAAAAATGTAGTTGCCCAATTTATTGGGCGATTCTGCCTGATGAATCAGGCAACTACAAGAATTTGAGGTGAGGAGCTTCCAAAATGTCCCAATTTGAAGCTAAAACTAAAGTTAAACAGCCTTGCTTTCTCTCCCTTGATGGGAGAGGACTGAGGTGAGGGTGTCTCTCACTTGCTAAGCTAATGCGCCAATTCTTTCCGCAGCGAGTCCACCTTGCCCCTCATGCTCAAGGCTTTATCTCGCCGCTCGTCAATTTCGATTGTGGTTATTACCCTGGCAACCCCTTCACCAAAAGTCTCTTCATGCATCTTCCTTACCACCGTTAAAATCCTGTCCAAATCACCCTCTATAATCGTTCCCATTGCGGTTATCTCGTACTTTATACCCTTCTCTTGCTGCAGGACTTTAACTGCCCGAGCCACATACTTGCTCACCGAAGGAGTTTTTGTCCCCATTGGGATAATACTTATCTTTGCTATCGCCATGATACCTCCCCCAGAAATATAGCCCCACTATTTTATGGGTGAAATCAAATGGGACCTCTTGATTTGACAACGACAGAAAAGAAAAATCCTGAGGAACCTCACCCTTCCCTGCCTCCTCAGAGTTCCCCTGCTCCACTTCCACCTACCTTGGGCACGGTTCTTACACCTCGCCTCTTTCAGCTTCCGCTATACAGGTCCTCTGAGGAAACTCACGCTCGGCCCCTCAGGACATCTTTAAATCTATCACACTTACTGCACTTTGTCAAATTTTTGTAGCTTTCGCGTCAAGAGAGCGTTTAAAAAATTTGCATATCGCCAGAGAAAGAAAAACCACGGTAAGAAGTTAGAAGGGAAAGTAAGCACCTGGCCAATTTCCAGATATACTTTATCAACCTTCTCTTGCAGTGCAATCGTGAGACGGATAGCTTTGGCTACCCTCATATAATGGTTAATCTCTATATCCAAAGATAACCTTCGCCCTTTTCTGTCCTCCAAGTTCAATCTCATAGAATTTAGAGAGGTGGGCTATTGTCTCAGTTACAAGGTAAGTTGCCTTCAGGGCAACTGCCACTCCGACAAACTTCCCATATTCCTTCTCCATCCCTTCTATTTCCACTCCCTTGCTTCTAGCCTCGATTCCGGAGGAGGTCATCATTGCCAGTTTTCTTTCCTCCGCCAGCTTTCGCATCTTTATTTTTTCTTAAAGTTCGCCTTCCTCTTTTCCACTCTCGCTTTAACTCCTTCTTGAAAGTCATAAGAAGAGATAAGGCTACTTTGTATGATACCTACTGACTCAAGACCTTCGGACGCACTCAGTCCGAAGCTTGCATCGATATTTCTCTTTGCGAGTCCAACTGCTAATGGGCCATTGCTAATAATTTCCTCTGCCCAAGTTCTGGCCGTATTCTGTAGCTCCTCCAATGGTACCACCTTGTTGACCAAGCCAATGCGCTCGGCATCCAGAGCGGTGATTGTCTTTCCAGTTAAAATTAACTCCTTTGCCCTACCCACCCCTACTATCCTAGGAAGCCTCTGATTCCCTCCCAAATCAGGAATTATTCCTATGCTTACCTCTGGCATCGTAAATGTTGCTTCCTGAGAAGCGATTCTAATGTCACAAGCTAAAGCCATCTCAAAGCCTGCCCCAATAGCACCTCCATGGATTGCTGCTATCACAGTCTTTTCTAAATATTCTATCTCCGAAAATGCTCTCTGGAATTTCCTTAAACTTCTCCGAAAATCCTGGCTACTGTTTCCTGCTATTCTCCCTAATTCAAATAAGTCAATACCAGCACAGAATGACTTCCCTTCCCCTGATATAACCACGGCTCTTATGCTATCCTTAGCAGCCACCCCGGTAAAACATTGCTCAAGCTCAGCTAACATTTGTGGGGTGATAGCATTCCTCTTATCTGGTCTATTTAACCTAATGGAGAGAATCCCTTCGTTCTCTAGTAAGGAAAGCGTTTCAAAGTCCATTTAAAACCTCCTTTTATCAAAATCCAGTGAGAATATCCCTCGGCTTACTGGGGGGGGTGAATCGCTGGGGTGAGGTGGCTTTAGGCATCCCAGATGCCCCACAGCTTGCTGGGGGGGGGGTGATTCACTATTTCGGTAAGTTCCTTCGTGATATCCTTAAGGAAGCCCTGTAGTCTTTCGGTATTCATTCACCGTTTGCATCATAGTTTGGAAATCCTTATCTCCCAGGGTCTTCTTCCTTTCAATCCATTGTTGGAGTACTTCGATAACGATTTCTCGAAGTGACTTACCTTGCTCAACAGCAGCAATCTTTACTGCTTTAAGGAGCTCCACATCCCCTAAATCTACTGTTACTCTCGTTCCTTTGGTCATGTCTTTTCTCCTCTGTATTTATGTATTTACATTATAACACAAAGATGCAAAGGTGGATAATTGACACTGACTCCGTTTACCCTCAGTTGGAAAAAGGCTTTAGGCTTTCAGCTACCACCTCTGGCAGGATATCTATAACCCAGGCATCATATAACCTCTCAAATGGGACAGTATCGTTAGTATAGACTCCTTGGGGATATGGTCGGAGAAATGAGCTTTACATTTAGCCTGTAGTAATCCAGCTTCTCACCTACTCAGTCAATTCCTCCCAGTAATTCTGGCCATTATGCTCAAAATACACCTCACTCTTTTTCAGAAGTTCGCTTTGCATTGGAAGTGGCTCTCGCTCCACCAAAATTTGGACATGGGGATGTATTATGCTCCCAGCACTGGGAGGCATATAGTTCCAGACATAGACAGGCCAAAGCGCCTCTTTATTCTTCCTTCCTTGCATATCTCCCTAGAAAACCAGGGGGCTTTCTCCTCCACCCTTACAGGACAAAATGGACATGTTTCCCTTGATTTGCTGGTTATCTCGCTAAGCCCGATGTCACTTCCAGTTTGCTTAAGCCTTTTGGCTCTAGCAGGATTTATTCGGCATTGTTCCTGAGTTAGCGGGTCAAATCTATATTCGACTCCATTTCTGGTAACTTTTCTAAATTCCATATCTAGCCAAGGCATTTCCAGTAGTCTTTATGGTATTTTTTAATCTGCTCCACGACTTTCTTCGTGGCTTCAAATGAAGGGTCTGTTTGAAATCTTTGTGGAATGGGAAGTGGTTCCTCTACGCCGATTTTGAAATCAGCTAGTCCAGATATTAAAGCCAGCCAGGCATAAGGTAAAACTTCCTTGTTGTAGCCAGAACCAATTATGTCGATTTCTTTGCCCTGGCAGATTTGAACCATTTCTCTGACTTTCTCACCAATCATTCTGAACCCTTTTACAGATAGCCCCAAGTTGGTCAATCCGTCAGCGAAATGAGGGTCAGAGCCTCCATTTCTGATAATAATTTGAGGTTTGAATTCTCTGGCTACCGGTTGGACTATTTCCTCGAAAACCAATTGGTAAGAGTCATAGCCAGCATAAATTGGCATGGGGAGATTGATAGTGTATCCTTTGCCAGCACCCTCTCCAATTTCATCAGCAAAACCCACTCCGGGATACAAAGTTCTTGGGTCCTGATGCAGATCGATAAATAGCACCTTTGGGTCGGAATAAAAATATTCACAGGTTCCATTTCCCTGGTGAGCATCAGTATCCAAAATTAAAATCCTTTCCACTCCGTACCTTTCCATTGAATATTTAGCGGCAAAGGCATTATCATTGTAAATGCAGAATCCTTCACCATAGCTTGGTTTAGCATGATGCATATTCCCACCAATACATATCACCTTTTCATATTCACCGGCCTGGATTAAGTCTACTGCCTTCTTTGCCTGGCCGATCATCAATCTTGCCGCTTCCTCCAATCTTCCTGGTTTGCCCCTTGGCATATTGTCTCCTGAATGGTATCGAGAAAAACTTCCGGGATAAGTTAAACCTAAATTGGCAGCCTTGAAATAACCCCTGGTGAAATCAATGTAATCCTTATGGCAAATTAGCCCTAAATCCTCATCTATGGCTTGTTCTGCCTTCAGGATTCTATAGTTATCATCCTCAGGTAAGTTCTCTTCAAGAAACTTAGGGAATATTTCATATCTGTCGCCTCGAAAGGGATGACCAGGTCCGAAATCATATTCCTTTAGTTCTTCTCGATATAAAATTGCTATTGCCATTCCACCTCCTCTCCGAATAGGAGACTATTTTGCAAAACCTCTATGTCATTCTGAGCCCTTCGCTTTTTGTCATTCTGCGCGTAGCGAAGAATCTCACCGCTCAGGACAGGCTCCGCGAAGAATCCAGGCCATTCGCTTGCCTCTTCGCTTCGCTCAGAGCTTCGGCTCAGGGTGACAAGATAAACAACCTCAATCAGGCGAAAGGAATCGGGAGATTATTTCAGCCAAATCCTCGATATCCTTCTGATAGACAAATTCATCCTTGCCGTGGATATTGCATTCCGCTCTGATTACCCCCAGTCCAAATTCCTTAGCCCCCCATTCCGAGGTAACGATGTAAGGCAAATCTCCGGAGCCCATTTCGCCAAACTTGCCACTTTGCCCGATAACTTCTTTGATTGTGCTGGCTAGCTCATCCACAATAGGGTCCTGGCAAGGGAGTACAGTGGGAATTCGGTAAATTCTTTCCACCTCCCAATTTACTCCTTTGACTGAGGCGAGAGTATCCATCAATTCTTTTTCTGCCTCCTCTATATTTTCCTCAGGAATCAATCTTCTATCTACAGAAATTAGACATTGATCGGGAATAATGTTGACTTTGAGCCCGCCTTCAATCTTATTTATATTCAATCTCGATTCCATTTTGGCAAGTCCTGTGTCGGGATGGACAGCAATGGTTGATTTTCTCTGCGCCACCTTACTTTTAAGGTTGAGAAGGGTTGTCACCAAAAGGTTTGCTTTCTCTACAGCATTCTCTCCCAAGTGAGATAACCCTGAGTGAACTGACTTTCCGTTCACCTTGATATCCATATGAATCACTCCAAGGTTAGCTATTCCCACATAACCGAAGCTAGAATCAAGACTAAAGATATAACCCCCAGCCACAGGTTGTAAAAATTGAGTTAAATAGCGAATTTGGCTAGCCTGGCTTATCTCCTCATCAGTGGTAATCATTACCGAGGTGTCGTATTTCAAAGGTTTCCCCTTGAGCTTTCCCAAACCGAGAAGCAAGGCGATAATTGCTCCTTTCATATCCGCTGCCCCTCGACCATAGATTTTCCCATCGGCCACTCTAGGACAGAAAGCATCCCATCCTTCGGCAGGAACTACATCAATGTGACCATAGAAAATTAACCTTGGCTTTTGGGGCTCCCTCCTACGGCAGATAAGATTGACTCTTCCTTCTCTTCCCTCAGCATATTCTTCAGGAATATAAATCTTCTGAGCTTCGAAGTCTGCACCCTCAAACAAAGGTTGAAGATAATCAATTACCTTGCCATAATTCAAGCCCGGTGGAACAGAAGTATCAATTGAAATAATATCTTTTAAAACTTTGACATAGTCCATCTTACGCCTCCCGATGATATCTCACCCTCCAATTTTTGTAGTTGTCTGATTCATCAGGCTTAGCCCAATAAATTGGGCAACTACATTTCTATACAGCTCTATACAGCTCTATACAGCCTCATTTTTTGTCTTCCCTTGCCCCTGCCAACTGCCAACTATTAACCGCGTTTACAAGGTTCATAAAATTCATAAGGTTCAAAGGTTTGTAAAGTTTCACCCCCACCTTCAAACTTTCTAACCTGCAACCTTCTAACCTTCCAACCTCTGTCTTTAACCTCCTAACTTGCCAGCCTTTTACCCTTTCTGCTATGCTAAAGATGGAGGCTGTTATGAAATTCACTGTTATTTTGGAGCCTGAGGAAATTGGATACTCTATCCAGTGTCCTGCTCTGCCTGGCTGTGTTAGCCAGGGTGACAGCCGCGAGGAAGCCCTGTCTAATATTCGGGAGGCTATCGAGGGGATTTTAGCTCTGAGAGAGAAGCACAATATGCCTTTCCCAAAAGAGACACCCGAACTTATGGCAAAGGAGATACGTTGCTGCCTTGAGGACCGCAGAGCAGAAGGACTTCCCCTCACAATTGAAACTGAGGAAGTAGAGGTGTCACCAAAGGTAGCAGTTTGATGGCGAAGCTGCCTGTAGTAAAAGGAGATGCCGCCATCAAAGCTTTCGGGGAGGCTGGGTTTCACCTTGATCATTGGAGTGGAAGACATGCTATTCTTTATCATCCAGACAGGCGTCACCTTAGCATCCCAGGTGGAAAGAAAGAGCTTAAGGCGGGTACCTTGCGAACCTTGATCCGCAAAGCTGAACTTACCGTCGATGAATTTACCAAACTCCTCTAGTCCTCTCGTTGCTCTCAACTTTCCCTCTTTACAAGATTCTAATATCTAAGCTCTAAATACTAAGTTTCCTCTCTGTCATTGCGAGCATTTTGTAGGGGAGGATCTTGTACCCTCCCAAGGGATAAGGTGGGGATAAACCCCGCCACTACGGCTGCGAGGTGGAAGTTTTGCATTTTGATTGCTCGTTCAATTTACGCATTCTGTAGTTGCCTGATTCATCAGGCTTAGCCCAATAAATTGGGCAACTACATTTTTGGACAGTTTCTATTTCACAATTGCCTCAACCCATATTATAGTATAGCAGTAAATGTCGCTGACTGATGCCTTCCAGCACTCAGAAAACTGCGACCTTTTCATAGTCGTTGGCTCCAGCCTTGTGGTCACTCCGGCTGCCGACATACCCAAGGTGGCTCTAGCACATGGAGCCAGACTGGTAATCATCAATCAAGGCGAAACTCCCTTCGACCGAGTGGCTCACTTGCAATTCCAGGAAAGCATAGGAGAGGTCCTGCCTCCAGTGGTGGCACAGCTAAAGGAACTAATGAAAGCATCATGACCATCCAGGAAAAGCTCTCCCAGGGGGCAAGTTACTCTCAGGAACTGAGTCTGAACTTAAGAAAAGAAGAAGATAGGTTTAAGTAGTTTCTGGCTTCAATCCAGTGAAGCTAATCCATAAGCAGCATAGCTTCCTGCCGGTCCTGCTCCTACTATAATGCCATCATAAAATTGGCTTGCCAACCTGGCACTACTTACCCAAATTCCTGTTCTCTATGTTAACATAGGAAACGGATGTAAATGAATATCCTTCTCATTGACCCGAAAATTAACGCTTGGGGATATAGTGCTCCAAAAAGCATAGACCCCTTTGGCCTTATCTGCGTGGCTACATACCTTAACCACACTGGGCAAAAGACCGAAATCCTCGATATGAATGCCAGCCAGGTGAGTTGGGAGAACCTTCCTTTAGTAATTAAAGAAAAGAACCCTGATATTGTGGGAGTTCCTAGCTCTATGAATTGCTATGTTCCTGAATCTTTGAGAGTGGTCAAAATAGCCAAATCAGTCAACCCCGCTATCATCACCCTTGGCGGGGGAATAAACTTTACTCTTAACAGCATAAATATAATGAAGCAAGCCCCCGGGCTTGATTTTATTGTTAGAGGGGATGGGGAATATACCACATTGGAACTGATAAAGGCGCTAGAGAATGGAGGGAAAGAGTTAGACAAAATTTTGGGCATAACCTACCGCAGTGAGGGAGAAATTAGCGTCAACCCCGAGCGTTCCCCAATTATGGATTTAGATTCGCTTCCCCTGCCTGATTGGGACCTCTTAGATATGGACAAGTACGGGGTGAACGCATTCCCTCCACAGTGGGGGAAACAAATAATGCTTACTATATCCCGTGGCTGCCCTAACCACTGTCGTTATTGTGCCCCAACTTTAGCTGCTCAGAGGTATCGGGAATTGAGCGCAGAAAGAGCCCTCGAGATACTTACTATCCTGAGGCGGAAGTATGACCGCAGGATGATTTGGCTGAACGACCTCACTTTTGGCGTGAACGAGGAAAGGACAGTTAAGCTTTTAGAAGGGATTATCAGGGATAAACTGGATATCAATGTTGTTGTTGATATGACAGCGGAGCTAGTCATTAAGCGGCAAAATTTGCTGCCTCTGATGAAGAGGGCAGGATTTCAGTATATAGATATCGGTGTGGAATCCCCGATAGAGGAAGACCATAGAAAATACCAGGATAAAGCTAAGGGCTGGCATAAGGCTGAGGAGGCTTTTCGTCTCCTCAGGAAAAACAAAATACTCCCTGCGGGCTATTTTATGATTGGAGAGGTGGAACATACGGCAAAGGAAATCCGCCGTATTCGTGAGCTTGCTGAAAAACTCGACCCTGCCATAGCTTACTTTTGCTTTGTCAATCCTCAACCAGGCACTCCTTATCATGAAGATGTTAAGGACTATATTATCACCGAAGACCTCTCTTGTTATAACGAATCTGGGCCTGTGATGAAGTATCCCCATCTCAGTGATAACCAGATAAGGATGCTTTATCGAGAGGTATGGACAAGCTACTATGCCCGACCAACCAGGATATTACGAAGGCTCCTCTTTGGGGGAACCCAAGGGAGGTCATTTTATTCTACGGTAGCCTTCCAGAAGAAATGGGGCTGGGAGTTGGAGGAGGTTTGGAGGAGAACGGGATGGCAAGGTTGGGGGGAGAAATATGGCGAACTCAAGAAATGGGCAAGGAAGGAACTGGGACTTACAGGTTTCATTCCCTGGCTGGAAGAGCTAGGGAAATCTATTCTAAAACGCCTGGGGAAGACAGGATAAGGAAAGAAACGCTTAAGCTGATTCAGCTTAAGCCATCAAGACCAGCTTATTATCTTTCTTATTGCTGCTAGTTTAGTTAAAATAGGAATAACTGTTCAGATGGTGTCATTCTGAGGGAGCATAACGACCGAAGAATCTCTTGAGACCCTTCGCTTCGCTCAGAGTGACACAAGGAGTGACTGAACATTTACAAATAGGATAGAAGCTATGAGCAACTCATATAGCCAATTGGGCTTGGGATTAGCCTTAGCCGGAGCAGCCCTTATCCCAACAGCATATCTGTTATTGAGCTCCATCCCGTTAACTGCTCTAGGAATTTCCCTGACGGTATTAGGGGTGATTTGCTTAGTTTTGGGGAGAACCCGCCCCAGGATTCCCCCCGAAGTAAGCAGCCTTCTTATGGAAACTGGTTTGGAGAACCTAGCTTCGTTACTAGAGGAGTTAGGCTTAAAATCAAAGGGAATGTATTTGCCCTCCTCACTGACCAGCAATCAGCCTCAAGCTCTCATCCCCTTACATTCTAATCCGGAGTTCCCCCAATTAAAGCAAGCTGTGCCCAAAAGGCTGATAGTGCAATATGGCCCCAACCCAGAGAATATTGGCTTGCTGGTAACCACAGTTGGCTCAAACATCATAAATATGCTGGAATCCAAACCAGGCTCATCTTCAGAGGAGATAAGTGCTGCCCTCACCACTATTCTGGTGGGGACGCTCGATGTAGCTGATGGGGTTAAGGTTCATTTAGGTGATAATAGCACAGTGGTCACCATCTCTCACCCTCGACTGGAATACAAAAACACCTGGCTTTGTGAAAGTCTGGGAAGCCCTCTAGCTTGCGTAACTGCCTCTTTAGTTGCTGAGGCTCTAGATACGCCTGTCATAGTGGAAAGGGAGGAGCAAAGGCGGGGAGAAAATCTTATCGAGCTACACATCTTAAGGTGAAAAACTCTTGTATTTGTCATTCCGAATGAACTGAAGCGGAATGAAGAATCTCAGAGATTCTTCGCTGCGCTCAGAATGACAGAATGGCGCAGAATGAGAGAAGGTAATATTAGGAATGAAAATCTACGACAAGTACATCCTCATATTAGCGGGCCTTCTCTTAGCGACTACCGTTATCGTGGCAGCCTTAGGTGAAGCTCAATTAGACCTTTACTTTTCCATATATGTCATAGAAGCTCTGGTTCTCACCGAGCTATATGTTTATCTCAACCCCAAGGCAAAGAGAGGACTAAATAAGGTAAATTATGCGTTGTTCGCCGGGTTCCTGGTCATTGTAGCAGCAAAAGTAGTAGAGATACTCTGGGGCATCAAGATATTATGAAAAGGCTAGCAGCAATCTCGCTTAGTATAATCCTGATATCTTTAGCTTCATGGGGAGCGATTACGGCAGCAACTAATAATATCCCCCACGAAAACCCTTCCACCACCGAAACTCGCTTTGCTTTTGTCTTACCTTCCTTGCTTCATTACAGCGAAATCTTAAATCAAGTAGCGAAGGGGGATTACTCCGAGGCAAGAGCTCTAATCCAGCAATTGAATCTAGATTATGCTCACCTCCCTGAGGAGATAAGGTTCATTATGGCGAGGTATAACGATTTAATCACTGAGTTGACACAAAAGCTGGATAGACTGGATGGTACGCTTGATGAGTGTGAAGTTCTTCTTTCCCAAAACAAGCTTGAGGATGCCCGTCCTAAGCTTAGCCAAGCAAAATGGCTCATTGATGAGGCGGCAGGCATTGTAGAGGATACCAGCAAAGCTACAGATGAGCTGCTTCACCGCCTGGCGCCTTTTATTCCTCCCCAAGAGGTTAGAGTTGTAAATGAAGCAAAGGCACGACTTTACAAAGCAGTAGAGAGACTTAAGGAGCTTGAAAGCTGGTACAGAGATAAGTTACAAAGCTTTGAGACCACAATGGAGGAGAAAGAGGAGCTATTAAGCACTGAAGTGACTCTGGATGTGAATCCTGCTGAGGTTTGGGTAGGAGGTTCGGTTTATGTCTCTGGCACTCTTAAGGCTGACGGAAATACACCTCTGGGTACCCGAGATATATCTATACTTCTTGATGGTAGGTACTTCACCACTGCCACCACAATAAATAATGGCTCATTCATGGCAATGGTTGATATCCCCTACCACTATGTTCCCGAAATGATAGTTCGGGCATCATATGTGCCAAAAGGCGAGGACAAAGATATTTTCTTGGCTTCATCGAGCCCCACAGAGAGAATAACTATGTTATTCCACTCCACCCAGCTTGGAGTAGAAATCCCTGAAGAAGTGTATCCTGGATTGCCTATGGAGGTAAGCGGCAGGGTAACTTCGGAGGGCAACCTTGCCAACCGCGACATTAGAGCATCATTAGGCGGAGAAAGTTTCTTTCAAGCTGTTACTGACGAATATGGGTTATTTCGATATCAGGTAACGCTTAGTCCACACGCTTGGGTAGGAGAGCATAAATTGAGCCTCAGCGTCGCCCCCGAGGATAACTCTTGCTCTGCTGGTTGTTCGGTTGACAAGACCTTAACTGTGGTAAAGGCAATGCCTCAGATAGAGGTTCATGCTCCAACTATCGTCGTTCTCCCTCGACCAATTGAAGTAAGTGGAGAGATATATTCTGACCTTCCCCTGCAAGGAGCTGTAGCAATCTTAGAAACAGAAGGGGCTATAACCCAAGCAGCTGTGGAGAATGGGAGGTTTCAGGCATGCTTGCATTTGCCCTTTCAGTTTAGCCTCGTGGGCTTTCAAGAATTTAGATTAAGCATCAAACCTATAGAGCCATGGCAACTCCCCGCAGGAACCGGGATACGCATTTTCGTTATAAACGCACCCCTTCTTGGAATCATTCTAGCAGTAGCTATTCCTTTGGGAATAGTGTCCATTAGAAAGAGAAGAAGACCCAGAAGCGAAGGTGGAATCTCCCCAATTCCACCGGAGGTGAGGAGCTTTGCTGAGAACACCCCACTTCTTCATAAGCCTGAGACAAAGTTAGAAGGCACCACGGGAACTATCTTACAGGCATATTTCAGGACTGTGAAGGGAGTGGAGAAGATGACCCGGATTTTTATGAAGCCACAGATGACATTGGGGGAGTTCTTGAAGGAAGTCACACCTAAGCTTAGCAGTGCTGCAGAAGCTTTTGCTGAGTTAACTAACCTTGCTGAAAGGGTTCTATATTCTCCCTATACGCCGGAAAAGGATGAAGCTTTGAGAGCAGAACAGCTAGCCTCACAAGTGAGGAGAACATGGCTAATAATGTCACCAGTGCCCTGACTCCTGATAGCATGTCCCGGAGGTTCTTTGCTCTGGATGACATTTTAAGAGTGGACTAAAGTAATGATTGAGGAGATATAAGTGGCTAGTCGTAAGCTGTGGCTGATGATTGCCCTGCCCATAATGGTAGCGCTGGCTTTACTGATATGGTTTTATCCTACCAATAGCGATTTTGGAAAGGAAAATCCTGGATGGAATGGGGCTGAAGATTTCGCCACAGAGTTTGAAGTCTTGCCTTTAAGCTCTCTCAATAGCTTGCCTTCTGCTGCCCAGGAGACCACCTTAATGGTTATCCCCTACCTTGAGTTCGGTGATGCCGATTTGGAAAAACTGGAGCAGTATCTCTCTGACGGAGGAAGGCTTCTGCTACTGGATGATTATGGCTTTGGCAATGAGGTTCTGGAGTGGTTAGGATTGGGTGCTAGGTTTACCGGGAGTCAACTTTTGGACCCGCTTTTCAACTATAAGAACAAAAACCTTCCTAAGATAATTGATTTTACCCCTGACCCTGCCACCAACGGCGTGGAGAGCATTGTGTTCAATCATGCCACTAGCCTGGAAAATATTCCTAGTGGCCAGATTATAGCCCAGTCATCCCATTTCAGCTTTCTGGATGAAAACCAAAATGGCGAGTGGGATGATGGAGAGCCAAAAGGTTCCTTACCCATAATAGCTAATTTCAAGATAGGAAAGGGAGAGCTTGTCCTTATATCTGACCCCAGCATATTGATCAACAGCATGCTAGGGATGGAAGGTAACCAGCAATTTCTGGAAAATATTATTCAAGGGCAAATTTTCCTAGACCAGTCACATCTGCCCGAAGTTCCCCTGGATGAAGCCAAGGCTGCACTAAGAATAAGCCGCAATGTCCTGGCTACTATTGGGGCAACCCTGGCGTTAATAGTGTTACTATTAGTATTCACACTGAAACCTATATGGTATAAAGGAGGACAAAATGAGTAGTAAGGCGTTTGCTATACCAGAGAAGATTCTGAGTGAGGTTTCCAAAGTCGTTATTGGCAAGGAGGACATCAAAGAGCTACTCTTAGTATCCCTGATGAGTGGTGGACATCTGTTGATTGAAGGATTGCCCGGCACAGCCAAAACTACCATCTCCAGGGTCTTTGCTCAAGCCATCGGGGGCGAGTTCAAGAGAATCCAGTTCACCCCTGATATGCTGCCCGCAGATATTACTGGCTTCTACCTCTATTCCCCCGATGGTAATTCCAGGTTTGTACCTGGACCTATCTTTGCCAATGTAGTGCTGGCTGATGAGCTAAACCGGGCGACACCAAGAACCCAGGCAGCCCTTCTGGAAGCCATGCAGGAAAATCAAGTAAGCGTTGAGGGAATAACCCACCCATTACCCCATCCTTCCATGGTTATCGCCAGCCAGCTACCTTACGGCGGTGCCGGCACCTACCCCCTAACCGAGGTGCAAGCAGACCGCTTCTTGCTCCGAGCCTGGAGTGGTTATCCCTCACAAGAGGAGGAGAAAGAGATTATCACCAACATAGCTAGTATTGAGGAAAGAAAGGTGGAGTCAGTAACAGAGCCTCAGGAACTTTTAGAGCTTCGCCAGGCTGTTAAAAATATTCACCTGTCGGAAAAAGTCAGGGATTACATCATATCTTTGGTAGCACATGTACGACAGAATCCCGATGTCCTCCAAAGTCCCAGCCCGAGAGCATCCATCACCCTATATAAAGCTTCAAAGGCACTGGCATTGCTCAGGCAGAGAGACTTTGTTATACCTGATGATGTTAAAAGGCTTTCCCGCCCTGCTTTGGAACACCGCGTAAGGATAAAGCCAGAGGCAGAGATGGAAGAGGTAACGCCAAGAGATATCATTGAGAAAGTTTTATCCGAAGTTCCCGTACCCAAAGAACCATGATTTGTAAATTAAAGAGCAAAAGTAAAAATGCAAAGTGACAAAGCAAAAATTATGGTAAATCCTAAGCACGAAATCCTAAATTCTAAACAAACACAAAGCACTAATGACCAAAATTCAAAACAAAATAAGTTTTGGTATTTGAATTTGGAAATTCGAATTTGTTTAGGATTTAGAGCTTAGAATTTGGGATTTGAATTTTTGGAGGTATGACATAGCTAGAAAAGGTTCCCAAATCTACCTCATTCTTGCCTTGCTGGCAGCAATACTGCTTTCACCATTGCCTCAATCAGCCATAGCCACAGGACTGCTCCTGCTAGCTTTATTCCTCTACTCAGGAAAGCTTCACTCTCACTGGGAAATCCCAATTATGCTGGGCTATTTCTTTGCCATACCACTTCTGTTTGAGCCAATCTTACATTTATTCTCACCCTTGGTAGCAATCTCCATCCTCCCTCTGATAGGCTCTAGCTTCAAGCAAAACGCTTTAATCCAAAGCATCGTTCCGCCAACAAAGCAAAGAGAGTTGACCTTCACTTCAAAATCGGTAATAGCAGCTACGGGAGCTATAATCCTTACCTCCCTTCTCCTGGGTAACTGGGTTTTGACAATAACCTGTGGCATAGCACTTCTCTTTATTGCTGGCATGTTGCTATACGTTCTAAGGAGCTTGCCTCTGTCCCCATTGGAGGTACAGCAAAAGGAAATCAGGCTCTTTGCTGGAAATACAAGCAAATTAGCAATCAAGCTCATGGGCAAGGCTAAATGTCCCTTCCATATCTCCGTCAACTCCAGCTACCCCTGGATTTATCCAGCTAAGGACATCCTTCTGAATCTCACTAGCGAAGCAGAGCTAAATCTTACTATCACCCCCTCCTTATCAGGGCCTTCGGAACCTCACATCGAATTCCTTTCTACAGACCTCTGGGGACTAATCCAGATGAGGCAGGTGATTGAGCCGGTGAGGCTTTACGTTATCCCTCGTGCCAAATATGCTGAATGGCTGGCCAGGAAATATCTTGAAGAGACTGCGTCAGAGGCAGGAGCCCTCGCTGCCGCTTTCTCACCAGTCGCAGCAGGCACAACACCTAAGGGAGGAGTAGAGTATTGTGATAGCCGACCTTACCAACCAGGCGATAGATTAAAGGACATAGACTGGAAACACACTGCAAAGCTAAGAAAGCTCGTAATCAAAGAGTATGCGCAAGAGGCACGGCAGCTAGCCATAATCGCTGCTAACCTTGTGGCAGCAGATGCTGAAGAAGCGGATAAATTGGTGTATAACTTCATCACCGCGGCACTGACTTTGGCTAAGGAGACTATCCCGACCGCTATAGCAGCTTATGATCAAGAGCAGGTACTAGCGGCAACTCCACTCCTGGATCCCAGGGGACTGGTGACAAAAGCACTGCAGTTGAGTCAAAAAGTAGTATTGCTCACACCTCTACAGCGATATATCCAGCCTCCTGACATCAGGCAGATTAAAATTTCGCTGAGACATCTGGAGAAGGCATCCACAGAACCGGCAAGAAAACTAAGAGAAATCCTCGATCTTGAGAGGAAGGCAATAGAAGAAGGAGTTAAGAAGCACCCAGCAAGAGAGGCACTAAGTCGCGGTGCAGTTCATGTTTTGCCCCCAGCAACAATAACAGTGATTTCACCTTGGAGCTATGATTATGAAGCTTTATCGCTAACTCTAGAAGAGCTAAAAAGGCAAGGATATAATGCCACAGTAATAAAAGTAAACGGATGATTAACTCTCAATATCCTTGCCATCGGCATCATAAAAGGCATTATCCCAAGGGTAGCCGTGCTCCTTGACAAATCCATGATTTTATGCTATATGTCAAACAATGTAGGGAAGCTATGAGACAGAAAATATTTTCTAAGAGGGCAATACGACATCTGGCAATTGCTTTAGTTTTGGCAGCATCCTTGATTCCTGTTAGCACCTCTCCAGTAGTAGCACTAGACCTGAATCCCTACAGTTACTTTGATGCCAATTACTCCATCACCTTCAGTGATAATAAGGTGCAAGGGGAAGAAGTATTTTATCTCCTGGCTGAAGGCAGAGCGACATGCATCAAAGATTTACCGCTGGGAGTAGATGAAGTTGAGGTTATAGCAAGAGTTGTAGCACAGCATAAGGCAACTGGTGTTGAAGTAGTGCTAAATCCCACCTATAGCGTTGTTATTAGTCCCTTTCCCGACCGAGAAGGCGAAACTTGTGAGTTAAAGCGACAGGTAAAGCTAATTTTCCCCAGTGGAAGTCGGACGGGCGAATATAATGTAATTGGTCAGCTTATTCAAGCCAAAGTTGATGATTGGGATGTTGCCGAACTTATTCCGGAGGTATATAAATCTCATCTACTCGGCTCGATATCTTATGTCGCCTCAGCTAGTAGTGACAGCCCTAATGGCACAGGAACGCCACCAGTAGAAGAGAAACCTTCATCTAGTAGTGGCAGCACTAATGGCACAGGAACACCACCAGTAGAAGAGAAACCTTCATCTTGGCTTTCACAACATCGGTGGGTAGTAGCAATAGCAATTGTTTACTTTTTGTTGTTCGTTTTGTGGTAATATAGTGTATGAATCAACATAGAATTTCGCTATGTTATAATAGTAAAGAGGGGGGGGGAGAATGAACAAAACAAAGTGGCACAGCAAGGTAATTTACCTAACAGTCACTCTGGCATTACTTCTATCATTGGGAATAATGGCAATGCCAATGAGGTCTCCGGTAGAGGCGGCTGAATCAGCGTATTATGACGCTGATACGATTGAGGAGTGGCTAATTTCCCAAATTGAGTCAACCGAAATATCATTCACTGCGCCAACTGCGAGCCTGGATGCCAGTGCTAATACAATGACAATAAATGCCAGTGCCACAGCTCGGGGCACGACTGCGGAACTTAACGATGTTATATTCACCTTTGACGGGAGTAAGAATGTATCCATTGAGGGTGAGTCCTCAGTGGTAGGGAAAAACCCAAGATTTTCTTGCAAAGTTGAGATGGAATGCAAACTGTCAGATAAAATACCACAGCTAAAAAGCATCAGCGATATTCAGGTTGGCGGCTCCGAGCCTTCCTTATCGGAAGATACTCTCAATAACATTGCTGACATTATCAACGAGGCTATCGAGGCAAGTGAACTGAAGATGGAATCGCTGGGGGGAGACCTAACTGGCATCGATGTTATTACTGAGAGTGAGGAAGCGAAATTAGAATTAAAATGGAGTGGCGGTTCGGCGAAGTGGGATAAATCCACTATCGAAGACAAGTTAAATGAAGCTGCTGATGAGTTGGTTGACCAGGCTAACGATTATCTCAGCAATGGTTATGACGATGGGAGGTGGTCGCTCAATGTGACCATCGGCAGTGGCAAATTGACCTTCAATGCAGAAGCTACAGCTTTGAGCCAAACAGCAGAAATAGAAGACATGGTGGTTACCTTTAGCGATACAACAGCATCCATTAGCGACAAAATATCGATAGGGGGCAAACAAGTAACTGTAAATGGAACTGTTAAGATAACTTGCACAAACTATGTTCCTGACATAACAGTAAAAAGCATAGGTGTCGGCAATGAATATCCTGGATTTAGAGACTGGATTGAGGACCCTGTGATAAACTCTGCCTTGGGGGATGCCCTGAGCAGGCTTGCTGAGAATATTATTGATGATACTGGTTTGGAGTGTCACATCAAGAGGTTTAACCGTATCGCCATTGTTGGCGAAAGGTTAAAGGTATGGTGGCATAAGGCACCAACTCCAGGTCCCCTAGGTCCAACTTACTATTACCTAAAGACTGACCTCTTCGACATAGAGAAGAGCTATCACATTAGCAGCACTGGCAAAATATCGATGACAATAGAAGCCACCTCTAGGGATGGCATGCTTACCATTACTATTCCTAAAGACACCGTTGTTCTAGATAAATATGGTAAGCGGCTGGAAAGTTTAACAGTAGCTGTGGATAAAAGCCCACCTGAGCCACCTGCGGATGCTCGTATTATCGGTTTAGCCTACGATTTTGCTCCTGCCGGCGCTAAATTTGACCCGCTGATGACCTTAACCTGGAAATATGACCCTGATGACTTGCCAGAAGGAGTAGCTGAAGCGAATTTGTGCATAGCCTATTATAATGAAAATACCGGCAAGTGGAACATGCCATTAAAGAGTATCGCTGTTCCCGAAAAGAACTTGCTCCTGGCTGATGTGAGCCATTTCACTACCTTTGCTATTGTTGGCTATCTCGTGCCGCCAGAAATAGCTATTTTTTCAATATCGAATCTCTCCATTGAACCACCCGAGGTTTATTCCGGCAAGCCAGTGAGCATCACTGTACTAGTAACTAATACCGGTGGCAAGTCTGGCACCTATCCAATCACACTCAAGATAGCTGGTAAAGTGGAATCAACCAAAGATGTAATAGTTGCTGCTGGAAGTAACAAAACAGCCTCCTTCACCGTGATTAAAGAGGAGCTCGGCATATATCAGGTGGAGGTAGAAGGACTTAAAGGAAGCTTCACTGTCAAAGGGGGAGTAGCTCCAGCTCCACTGTCATGGATTTCCCACTATTGGTGGGCTATTCTAGTAGGGGTAGTGCTTATCGGACTTCTGGCCTACTTCCTGCGGAGAAGGAGAGCCTTAAGTTAGTACCTGGTATAAGGGACTAAATGTCCAAGATATTAGACAAGATTAATAGTCCTAGCGCTATTAAGGCGCTAAGCCAGAGTGAACTAACCCAGCTTTGTTCTGAGCTCAGGGAATTGCTGGTAAGCAGAGTAACCGAAAATGGTGGGCACCTGGCATCGAATCTAGGGGTAGTTGAACTCACTGTTGCCCTGCATCGGGTATTTGATAGCCCAAAAGACAAGATAATCTGGGATGTGGGACATCAAAGCTATGTTCACAAGCTACTAACAGGAAGAAGGGAGCAGTTTTCCTCCCTTCGGCAGCATAATGGGTTGTCTGGTTTCCCTGACCCCAATGAAAGCCCTCACGACGCCTTCACTATGGGACACGGTGGCACCTCTATTTCAGCAGCTTTGGGCATGGCTTTGGCTCGTGACCTTGCCCACGATAATTATCATGTAGTGGCAGTTATCGGCGATGGTTGCCTTACCTGTGGCATGGCTTACGAAGCACTGAACCACGCTGGGTATCTGGGCACAAAACTTACTGTGGTGCTTAATGACAATGGCATGTCCATCTCGCCCACAGTAGGAGCTATAGCCAAACAATTGAACATGCTGCGAGCAGGCTACCAATATAAGCAGGCTAAGGAAAGGACAAGGCGGTTGCTCTCCCTCATGCCTGGAGGAAAGAAGCTGCATTGGGTATTACGCCGACTTAAGGAAGGAGCTAAAGCAGTCATTATACCCTCCACGATGTGGGAACAGCTTGGCTTCACTTATTTTGGTCCCATAAATGGTCATAACATCACCGACCTAGAAACTGCTCTAAAGCAAGCTAGAGATTACCCCAAGCCGGTCATTATCCATGTGATGACCACCAAGGGTAAAGGCTATAAACCAGCAGAAGCTGACCCAGTTCGCTTCCATAGCTTACCCCCTGAAGACGATATTTCGGGAGCAATACCCACTTATAGCGAAGTATTCGCTCAAACAGTGGGCAAACTGCTCCGGGATAACCCCAGGATAGTAGCGGTGACTGCCGCTATGGCTGAAGGCAACGGCTTATCTGCTCTAGTCCCGGAGTTTCCCCATCGCATCTACGATGTGGGGATTTCCGAGCAGCATGCTGTTACCCTAGCTGCTGGGCTAGCTACCCAGGGCTTTATACCCATCGTAGCTATATATTCTACCTTTTTACAGCGTGGCTTTGACCAGATTATCCACGATGTTTGTCTCCCTGACCTCCCTGTTATTTTTGCCCTTGACCGCAGCGGCATTGTAGGAGAGGATGGCAAAACACACCAGGGAATATTCGACCTCTCCTATCTTAGTTTAATGCCTAACATGATTGTCTCAGCTCCTAAGGATGAGAATGAACTTCAGCACTTGCTTTACACCGCTCTGGATACAAGTCATCCTATGGCTATTCGCTACCCTCGAGGGCAAGGAGTGGGAGTTGCTCTTGCCACTCAGTTTCACAAAGTTCCCATAGGCAAAGGCGAAGTAATCAGGCAAGGTAAAGATATAGCTATATTGGCTTTAGGGTCGACTGTTATGCCTTCCTTAGAGGCAGCACACAAGCTAGGAGAACAAGGTATTGACGTATCAGTAATCAATGCCCGTTTTGCCAAGCCCCTGGATGCAGAGCTTATTTTGGAGTTAGCCAACTATACTAAGAAGATAATCACCGTGGAGGAAAATGTTCTCAGTGGTGGCTTTGGCACTGCGGTGCTAGAACTATTGGGGAAATTTGGCATCCCTGATATCAAAGTGAAGCGATTAGGCATTCCGAATGAATTTGTGGAACAAGGAAGCCAGAGACTGCTTCGCTCCAACTACAATTTGGATGCTGAAGGGATAGCTCGGCAGGTTATTGCTCTTTTTCCCGAGTTTGGTAAAGACAGCCCAGAGAAATTTGGAGCCGCATTAACTTCTAGGAATTAGCAAATTAGGGTCTGCCCTCCTCGACATCTACCCAAAGGTGAGGTGGGGCTTTGAAATAGGGCTTTCCTTCTTTGTATAACACAAACTCCACCTTTTGTTTCTTGCCAATCTCCCGAGGCACAAAGCCAACCTCCCCCTCCCATTTCTCTTCATGGGACAGATCTACCTCTATCATATCTCTACCTTCATCTCCTATTCTCAGCTTCGCCTTTTCCCCATCAATTCTCACCCCAATTCGATAGCTCACTTGCTCATGCTCATGATTCACTATTCCTAAAATAACTTTCCCTTCCTCCCCCACTTTTAGCGTCTCAGGGTAATCTTCAGCCTTGCCCTCAAGCCCTAAGATATAAAATTCGGTAAATTTCTCCCCCACCTTAGGCGTGGCAACAACATATCCCAGAGTTCCTATTACCCCTATTATGGCTAGAACCAAAACTACTGATAGCGCCTTATCCACTACTCCCTCTCCCTTGAAGGGAGAGGCCAGGTGAGGGTGAATTTCCACAGAAAATCTTTCCTCAGGGACAAGCCCCCTCCTGCGATGCCAGGCAACTCCAGACATAATCAAAATAAAGGACGAAAGTGAAATAAGAATGGGATAAAGCCTTATTCCCCAGGGAGTATAGTTCAAGATAAGTCCGATAAGTGGCACTACAGCAATGCTCAAACCAAAGCTTAAAGCTACTCTCTCCACCCCACCTAAACTCTCCCTCCTGGGAAATAAGGCGGCAATTAAAGTATATCCTGGGAAGAAGAGAATCAAAGGAAGCCCCAGAATAATACGAGCTATATTAGAGGGGAAAAAGATGATAACCACAATGAGCAAGATAGTTAATATGGCGATAAGCCAGAGGTCGTTACTCCTAGTTTTCATTATGAAGTCCGCTTATTCTGCCTCAGTTTAGCCTAAAGTTACCCAAATTGGCTATTGCTTTGAGTTTACTGCATGATATACCATTTCAGGCGAGGAGTTAATTTTTTCCATGTTGCTATGTGCCCACACGGGTTTGACTTTAGGAGCAGTGAAGAGTCTTTCGCTGGTCCGCTCTTTATCCAGAAGAAAAGGCGTTACTACTACATCAAATGTAAAAAAGGCTGCTACCACTCTGGGGCATTGCTCGCTCAGGAACTTCATTGATTATAGGCTGGTGCTAGTTGGCTCCTTGCTCCCAGACATCATTGATAAGCCGCTGGGGATAATACTACTGGGCAACGGACGGGCATTTGCACACAGTTTGCTCTTCAATTTCATTCTGATTTCTATAGGAATTTGGCTTTATTACAAGCGGAGGAGGTCTGGTTTCCTTATTTTTTCACTTTGCTCTGCAGGCCATCTCATCTTAGATGAAATGTGGCACAATCCAGTCACCCTATTTTGGCCGCTATATGGTCGCTTTGTTACAACTGAGGCACACAGTTTCACCGGCTGGCTTGTGAAGTTGATGTACCAGGTCCCTGAAATGAGCCTCCATACTCAAGTTGCTGAAATTATAGGAGCTGTGGCACTTGTTTGCTTTCTTAGAGAGCTAATAACAAAAAGGGGGATTCTGGCTTTCGTCAAAACAGGCGAAGTTTAACTCATCGATGCTACTTATGATGAAGCGGCAAAATGAAAGCGGAGAAGGAAGGTTATCATCCTTGCGGTTTATACTGATTATACTGAGGCTAGTCGGACAGCTTTATCTCCGCTCCTCAAATTGCTCTTATCTCCTCTCTCATAAATCTTATGTAGGAGACAGCGAAGCATATAACTGCCAAAGCTATTATGCCCATTACCTGAGGCCAGACAAGCAAAAGGCTCTGGTCGAAAGGAAGAGGAGTTAACATCCTACCAGAAGCATAAGTGCTTATCACCATTAGGGCTAGAAAACTGGCGCTTCCCAACGCAGGTACCGATAATATGGCAGCGACAGCTTCTCCATAAAGAGTGGACGGTGAAATGCGACTAATTATCCCGTGAACTTCAGCATTTTTACTTATCATTGCCATGCTAGAATTTTGGTCAATTGGCACTGCTGCGTTAGCAATAGCTCCAGGAATTACAGGAAACACAGACATAAAGAAGAAAAGGAATACCCATAAGCCTATCGAAGCCAACATAGAAGTAGCTGCCGATTTGAACAAAATGGAGAAAAGCGTGGCCAGCGCCATCCAGAAGGCTCCGTAAATTACACTTATTAGCACAAAGACTAGAAGCCGCAAAACTTCCTCTGAGCTAGGTGGCACACCGATGATGCGTAGCCCCAATCCAGCAACAATAGCAATTACGCTTACTACCATGATGCTGAGAACAGCTAACCCAGCAAGAAACTTACCATTTATTACCGAATCTCTGTAGATTGGCTGTGCTAAAAGGCGGCTTAAGTTGCCGCTAGCTCGTTCACTGTTTATGGCATCGAAGCCAAGAGCTATCCCTACGATGGGGATAAGGAGGGAAATAAAGAAGAGGAAGGGAGGCAAAAGGAAAGGCCATCCTTTTACAGAAGTGGTGAAGAGCTTGAGAAATACAAATTCAGTGGTTGGGGTTAGTTCACTCCTTATATTCTGAAAGGCTATATAAGTAGCAAACATCGCTGCCAGCAAAACCAGGATAAAGAGAATTGCGAACCTTCTACTAGCAAAATGGTCAGCTAGTTCCTTGCGAAAAACAACATACATAGCTAAATCTCCCTAAAATACTTTTTGTAAATCCTCTCCAGACTATATTCCTCTATTTTCATTCCAATTAGTAGATTGCCACTATCAACAATCACTTTGGCTATTTGCCCTCTTAAATCCTTTTCACAGCTAATAAGCAGTGAGTTGCCAGAGGCTTGCACCTCTACTACCCCCTTAACTCGTTTTATAGAATCGCTAAGTTTAGAATCTAACTTGGCTACTTCAACTTCGATGCGATATCGCCCACCACCTATACTTTGCCTTCCTAAGCGGTCCACCGAGCCTTCAGCTACCAAACGCCCCTTGGCTAATATCCCCACTCGGGTACATATCTTCTGAACTTGGTGCAGCTGGTGGGAGCAGAAGATGATGGTTATCCCCTTTTTAGCCATCCTCACCATGAGATTGAGAATGTCGTCGATGCCTTCGGGGTCTATGCCTGAGGTAGGTTCATCAAGGAAGGCGAGCTTTGGCTCCTTAATCCATATATCAACTATGCCTAACCTCTGTTTCATCCCTCGGGAGAGCTTGCTAACTTCTTCATCAGCTACTTTAGACAGTCCCACTGTAGCTAAGAGGTTGCTTATCCTTTTCTCGGCTTCCCCCTGTGACAGACTATTTAGCTCGGCAGTGTACCTCAGATTTTGCTTAACAGTCATATCTTCGTAAAAACCAACCCTTTCTGGCAGATAGCTAACGATGCGCTTTACCTTTAGGGGTTCTCTAGTTGAGTTATAGCCACAAACCTGTGCTTCCCCCGAGCTAGGCTCGGTAAGCCCCATAAGCATCAACATAGTCGTTGTTTTACCCGCACCATTAGGACCGAGGAAACCAAAAATTTCCCCTTCCTCTATGCGGAGGTTAAGCCCATCAACAGCGGTGAAACCATCATAGGTCTTAGTTAAATCCTTTGTCTCAACAACCACTTGCCCCACTCCTTACCTCCTGCCCAACTGCCTAAAGCCTACTACTAAACCAGCTATTACAGCAATTACAATTCCCAATCCTATCCACCCCCAATGACTAGGCGTCGATACTGCTACCCTTATCTCCAATTTGGGGGGGGCGTTCACTGAAGATTTGGGTTCGCTATCAAAGTTTAGAGTAACAGGATAATCACCAGCTATAGTCTTGGACGGTGGCTTCACAACAACTTCAACCTCCTCGCTACTGCCGGGAGATAGAGATTCTATCTTCTCCGGTTTAAAAGTTATGCTCCATTCCTCACCACCGACTCCAGTCGGTTTGCTTGAGGAGAAAGTAACTTTATCCAAAACCGTAGTTCCAATATTAGTCACAATAATAGGTAGATAGCTAGATTCGCCAGCTTTTGCCTTGATATTGAGCCGACCGCTAGTCGTTTGAACCATGAAATCAGACCTGCCTGTGACCATAACTTTAAATTCTATGCTATCCTTGGGTTCCCCTGAACTGTCCTCTGCTACCTTCAGCCGTATAGTGTACTCCCCTGGCTCTGGCAACCTCCAGGGCACCCCTCGAGCCACCACTGCTATTTGTTCCGCGTAACCCTTTTCAGGGTCAAGATAAATAGACGGTATGATTTTCTCTGTCTCCCCATAAGCTCCTGACCGAACATCTATTACCCAATCAGGAGGCCCCTCAGTATAAAAGTCAAAAAGCTTTTTTTGCTCTCCACCCTCATAGGAAAGCTGAACATCGAATTTAAAATACTGCTCAGCCTCGCCAGATAATTCTGGAAACTTGCAGCTAAGTTCGACTTTTTCCTCAGGCAAAGAAGTAGGTTCCTCTGCTCCAACTATGGCTCGCTGATTTACCAACCCTCCAAACATTGCTAGGCATAAGGTAATACAAGCTACAAGACAAGCTAGCTTCACTTTATTCATCTTTACACTCTCCTAAAATCTACAATTCGATTTTACATCTTAGCTGAATTTGTTTATTATATCAAGTGAAAATGTTTAAGCAATCAAATATGTATCTTAGTAGCATGGCATTTTTATGACAAGAATAGACAATCGAGCTAATAACAAGCTTCGCCGGGTGCATATAGCGTTGGGCTATCAGAGTTTCGCTGAAGGTTCAGCCTTAATTGAACTCGGAAAGACGAGGGTGCTATGCTCTGTGAGTATGGAGGAGCGGGTGCCCCGTTTTCTTAAAGGCAACAGCCAGGGCTGGGTTACTGCCGAATATGCTATGTTGCCTCGCTCTACACTTACCCGTACACCACGTAATAGGACAGAAGGGAGAAGCCAGGAAATCCAGCGCTTTATTGGACGCAGTTTAAGAGCAGCAACCAACTTAGCTGCTTTAGGAGAGAGAACCTTCGTTGTGGATTGCGATGTGCTGCAAGCAGATGGTGGCACCAGGACAGCAGCTATCACCGGCGGATATGTCGCCTTATATCAAGCTTTCCACAATTTGAGAAAGCAGGGCATTTTGCCATTTATGCCCCTCACCAAAATGATAGCTGCCACCAGCACTGGCATTGTGCATGGGGATATGCTGCTTGACTTGTGCTATGAAGAGGACTCCCGAGCTGATGTTGATTTCAATGTAGTCATGACCGACAAGAACGAGTTCGTGGAAATTCAAGGAACTGCCGAAGGCAAACCTTTCTCCAAAGAAGCTGCCGACTCGCTGCTTTCCCTGGCCCAGCAAGGAATAAATAAGCTATTCAAAACTCAAAGGGAAGCTTTGCGAGCTTTGTCTTAAGGGCGAATCTGCCCACTACCAAAGATAATCCACTTGTAGCTGGTGAGCTCTTTAAGAGCCATAGGCCCGCGAGCGTGGAATTTCTGGGTGCTTATGCCAAGCTCGGCGCCTAAGCCAAATTGCGCACCATCGGTAAATCTGGTGCTGGCATTGGCATAAACACAGGCGGCATCCACTTCATTGAGAAACCTCATCGCTGCTGAATAATCTTCGGTAACAATAGCTTCAGAATGCCCCGAGCCATAGGTCTCAATATGTTCCAGAGCTTCATCTAAAGAATCAACCACCTTGATAGCTGCTTTTAGCGAAAGATATTCCTTTCCCCAATCTTCGTCTTCAGCCGGGACTAAGAGATTCTTCACTTCGTTCAGAATGACATTGTTGGCTTTAAGGATAGCCAGTGCTCTCTCATCGCAATGCATTTCCACCCCAGCCTTTGCCCACTCTTTGGCAATGGAAGGTAGGTAATTGGGGGCAACCTGACTATGAACCAGAAGGCAATCCAGTGCATTGCACACAGTGGGACGCTGAACCTTGGCATTATAAGCGATGGCTACAGCTTTATTAAGGTCAGCAGATTTATCCACATAGGTGTGGCAAACACCTATCCCACCGGTAACCACTGGCATAGCAGCATTTTCCGAGACAAGCTTTATCAACCCAGCGCCACCACGGGGAATTATCAAGTCAATTATCCCTTTCATCCTAAGCATACGATTGACTAAAACCCGCTCTGTAGATTCAATAAATTGAATTGCCCCTTGAGGCACTCCAGCTCGATAACAGGCTTCTTGAGCTACTTTGGCTAATGCAGTATTGGAATTTACAGCCTCTCTGCCACCACGAAGGACGACGGCATTGCCTGATTTAAGGCACAAAGATGATATATCTATGGTAACATTGGGGCGACTCTCGTATATGGCTCCAATCACCCCTAAAGGGACTCGCTTCTTGCCTATCTGCAAACCATTGGGCAGAGTCTTCATCTCAATTATCTCGCCCACAGGGTCGGGCAAGACAGCTACTGTTCTTGTGTCCTGTGACATACTTTCCAGGCGGTCTTCTGATAACATAAGCCTATCCAGCATAGCTTCGTTCATCCCTGAAGCTTTAGCCTCGCCATAGTCAACTTTATTGGCAGCTAAAATTTCATCCTGTTTAGTAACAAGAGCATCAGCGACATTGAGCAAAGCCTTATTCTTGATTTCCGTAGAAAGGAAAGCCAGCTTCTTCGAAGCTGCCTTGGCAGCCTTTCCTTTTTCTTCCAGTTCTTTTATAGCTGATTTCATGGTTCTTCTCCTTATTTGTGGTTGCCTGATTTATCAGGCATAATTCGCCCAATAAATTGGGCAACTACATTACTTTTCAGCCTTAGATTGCCCTTCATATACACCCATATCTGCTCTGCCTTCTTTAACTATAAAATCGAATAAAGTGGGGATATTCTGGACATAGCTAACCCTTCTAATTCTTCTCTCCGCTAACTTAACATATTCCTCGTTTATGTCATAACCTACATAGTGTCGTTTTGTTTTTATCGCCGCTAAACCCGCTTGCCCACTCCCCATAAAGGGGTCTAAAACAACCTCTCCTTCATAAGTATAGAGCTGGATAAGCCTATATGGTAACTCTACAGGGAAAGGGGCAGGATGCCCGATGCTCCTTGCCTGCTCCGCCGGGAATGTCCATACACTTTTAGTAAATTCAAGGAATTCCTCTCTAGATATAGTGTTATGCTTATCTGGGTACTTCCTGTGGCTAAATGTCCCTTTAGAAAAAACCAGGATATATTCGTGAATATCCCTCAGTGTAGGATTAGCTGCAGAGAGCCAACTTCCCCAAGCTGTGGAAGGGCTAGAACTTGAAGCCTTGTTCCAGATAATCTCTCCTCGCATCAGAAAACCTAATTCAAGCATATCTTCGATAATAAAAGTGTGAAGGGGGATATATGGTTTTCTCCCCAAGTTGGCAATATTTATGCAAGCTCTGCCCCCTGGCACAAGCACTCTGTAAACCTCTCGCCATACCCTTTTGAGGAATTCTTTGTATCCTTCCAGCGTCAAATCTTCATCATACTCTTTCCCCACGTTGTAAGGTGGAGAGGTAACCATCAAGTGAACGCTATTATCAGGCAATTCCGCCATTTTCTCACTTGATCTACAAAATATCTTATCTAGAAATTCAGGAGGAATGAGATTCTCTTCATATTTGACCTTTTCTTCTTTAGGTAAGCCTTCGTAAAGCTTGCTAGCATAGAATCGAGTGGAATCGTGATTTATCCGACCTGGCGAACCAAATGAACTCGTCTTAGTGCCCCTGCTCTTATTCATTCCTCCCTCCAGTGATCAACCCATCTCTCGTATGGATCATAGTCTATTTCCATTCTTCGCCAGTATATCCCAATGGCTTTGGAATCCTTATCTGCAACTAAAGCTTCTAAGGCCTCTTTGCTAATTTCCACGCCTCGGGGATTTGTTCCTGGCTTGGGGAGCTTGATATATCTTTCTTTGCCAATCTTTGTAAACACTTTCCTTTGAATCTCTAAAGGTAAGTAATAAAATCCACCCTCAGCATCCCAATTAATCTGTACAAGTAAAACATCACAGCAAGGATAGTAACTCTCACAAAATTCCCTTGCTTTTTGAGTGTCAACCGTCCATGTTAGCTTAACTCCACTAAGTCCTTTGCCTGTAATTGTTTTGATGGAAATAGATTGTCCGAACAACTTCAGGTCAACCTCGGGTTCAGTGATGGGAATTCCTGTCTCTACATTCTCCTCTCCAAACTTATAAATAAGCAAAGCTATTATTATGTTTTCCCTAAGCGAACCCACTTGCATTCCAATGTTTCCTGCTCGTGAGCTTTCTAGCTCAGCAATGCGAAATAAGCGAGGTAATTTCTTCTGTATTCTAGCTTTGAGCTCTTTATCCTTAAAGACTTCTATGAGATGGCTATTCACTTATTTACTCCTCAAGCAACTCATCGAATCATTCATAACACCACCATGATTGTTTCCATGAATCACCTCGCCGCCATAATCATAGTGCCAGAAGGCTATGCCCAGGCTCCTATGGGATGAAACATAAATATTGCGCTCAGAGTTAGTCCCAGCAATACCAAACATCCCATAACTATCCCGGCAACCAATAACCCTCTTATCTGAGCACTTCTAGCATCGGTCACTGTAATGACTTGTCTGTGGATTATCCCGCTGTAGATACAAAAGATGGCACAAACGCCTGATACGACCCAAAGGATACTCCCAACAGTGCCCCAAAAGTGCGCCATATATGTGGCTATTGAGATACAACTAACGATATAGCTCGCTAGAGCCCATTTCTCTTCTGTTTTCATCTTGCCTCCTTAATAATTTTTAATTCGCTACAATACTACCATATTATTTCTATGAATCACCTCGTCGCCATATTCATGGCCTAGAAGAGCCAGGATTTTATCGGAATGCGCTCCTTCAATAACAAGAATATCACTGGAATCGTAGTTTGAGATGCCGCAGGCAACATGCTTGCCCCGCTTATCAAAGATGTCCACGATGTCACCACGCTGGAAATCTCCTTCTGCACTTAGCACACCCGCAGGCAGTAAGCTTTTATTTTGCTCCTTAAGAGCTAGCATAGCACCTTTGTCCACTACTATCTTGCCTTTAGAAGCCAGCCCTGAGAGCATCCACCGCTTTTTACTTTCCATCTTACTCTGTCGTGGGAGGAAAAGTGTGCCTATTTCTTCGCCCCGGCTAATTCTCACCAGAACATCAGGTTCTCGCCCATTGGCAATAATTACGCTCACTCCCGAAGAGATTGCTAATTTAGCCGCTTCTATTTTGGTTATCATGCCTCCAGTTCCGTAACGGTTAGTGGTATCTCTAGCCAGATTTTCGATTTCAGCATCAATCTCATCTACTCGTCGAATGAGTTGCGCTTCAGGATTATAATGTGGGTCGGCAGTATACAAGCCACCGGTATCGGTAAGCAGCACTAAAAGGTCGGCATCAACCAGGTTAGCCACCATAGCGGAAAGATTATCATTATCTCCGAATTTAAGCTGCCCAATCTCATCAGTGGCAACGACATCGTTTTCATTGACGATGCAGATTACACCAAGCTCGATAAGAGCCAGCAAAGTATTACGAGCATTAAGATAACCACTGCGCTCAGACATATCCACCTTAGTAAGCAATGCCTGGGCTATGGTTATGTCATGTTGACTAAAGAGCTGCTCGTAAGTGTGGATAAGATGACCTTGCCCTACCGAAGCCAGAATCTGCTTAAAAGGTGTATTTTTGCTCTCGGGAACTCCTTTAAGTTTTTCCCTTCCAGCAGCAATGGCTCCTGAGGAAACTATTATTATCTCCCTTCCCTGCCGGTGAAGCAGAGCTACCTGCTCTGCCAAATTAGCCATAAGAGGCAAATCAAGATGGTTAGCACCTGAGGTAAGGAGATTTGTGCCAACTTTAGCTACTATACGGTGATAAAGCATTATGCTGAATTATAGCAGGAATAAAAGTCGACAGAGAAGACTATAAGATGTTGGACATATTGAAGCAAAACTTTATTTAGGTCTGTTATCCACCACCTTGACTGTCTTATAGCCACCTGCTTGGGTAGGAATAGTGCCAGCAGCAACCAGCTCCAGCTCTATTGGAACATCGAGTCTAGTTTCCAGAATAGTTTTTACCTCTTTCTCATACTCCAGGTCTGGCAACTTGCGCAATGTTTCCATCCTTAATTTTAGCTTGTCCATATCCCAACTATCTAAGATTAGCTGATACACCAAAGTGGCATCGGGAATGTCGCCAACGACCACCTCAACATCCCAGGGTAGCAGTTCCTTTCCCTTCACCTTAAATATGTCCTTCAATCTGCCTGGACACAACTTCGACCACCTTTTGTTTGTTCTGCCACACTCGCAAATTTCGGTGCTATAAGAATTCTCAAATACATCTTCCATACCAAAACGGATAAGTGGTGCTGCATGGTTAAAGAATGTAGTAAACACAAGCTCTCCCCTCTCACCCATAGAACACCTTTTACTAGAGCCTGGTTTAACCACTTCGATAGCATAAAGGTCTTCACTCTCATGCAAGTCTTCTCTTCCATGCTCACTCGCTGGCTGACACCCATAGAGCACCACGCCATCGTTAGAACTCATTATGTTTACAAAGTATTTGGGCTTCTTAAAAAGTGCCAGCAATTCCCGGGCCCCCTTAGGTGTAAGGGGCATGCCACCCGGGAGTGCCACATCGTAGGGCGCTTCCTCTCCCATCTTTTCAAATTGCCGCCCCAATGTCATCAGAAATTCAGGTGTCATCATAGTGCATAGAGGAGTATAAAACTTCCCAAGCTCGATTTGAGTGCGAGCGCTCGCTTCTGGGTCAGGCAAGTAGCCAAATATCTCCTCTGCATAATAAAAAAGGCCAATATTCTCTGCCACCCTCTCCATCCAGTCTGGAACTATCTGTCCTTTAGCTTTGGGGAAAAAATCTATAAAAGCGCCTCCTGGTCTACAACCCCCAGACCAAAACTCCCTGCACAGAGTTTCCCCGATAACTTTAAAGTCATCTGCTGTCCATAAGTAGCTAGTGGGGTTGCCGCTGGTTCCAGTGGATCTGTAGAGTCTGGGAACATCCGGCATTAATTCTTTCACTGCTCTGGAGCCGAAGGGCGGGAATTCCGCCTCATCTTTGCGTTGCTGGTCTTTTCTCCATACCGGCAATTTCTCCAGGTCATCATATCCCTTTATTTCATAAGGGTTTACCCCAGCTCCATCCCAAAGCTTCTTATAGAACTTAGATTTCTCATAAGCCCATCTCACAATATGACGCAGGTGCTTATCCCTAAGTTGTTCTAACTTCTCCCTGGGAGCACCTTCAATCGGATTATAGAATTTTTCATTAGCCTTCGGCGGCAAATTTGCCCTTAGAGAGCCTTCTTCCTCAAGTTCCTTAATATTTTGCCTTGCTTCATCAATAGTAGCCATTTCCTTCCTCCTTCCATTGCCATATTGCAAAAAGTTAAGCCCTTTTAGGGCGTTTATCCACTACTTTCACCGACTTATATCCCCCGGGAGGTGGAGGGAGAGCTCCTTCTGGAACCCAAGTTGCTTCCACGGGAACGCCAAGTTCACTCTCCAGAATAGCCTTCGCTTCCCTTTCATATTCAGGGTTGGGTAACTCTCTAGAGGTTTCTATCTTCACTTTTAGTTTATCCATATCCCAACCATCCAAAAATATCTGATACATCAATGTTGTATCAGGTATCTCCCCTATAACTAACTCGACATCCCAGGGCATCAGTTCTTTGCTTCTTACCTTAAAAACATCCTTCAACCTTCCAGGACAAGGTCTGAGCCATCTCAGGCTTGTCCTGCCACATTCACAGGGCTCAGTGGTAGATAGATTTTCAAATACATCTTCTGTGGAGAATCGAACAAGAGGTAAAACATGGTTGTAGAAAACAGTGACGACAAGCTCGCCTCTCTCTCCTTCAGCAGCCTTCTCCCCTGTCCCTGGTTTAACCACCTCATATACATATAAGTCCTCGCTTTCGTGCAAATAATTTAGTCCCTTCTGAGCTGAGAAAGGACACTCAAAATCCACACCACCCTCAATTGAACCGATTAAATTCGGGAATCCCTTCGGCTTTTTATACAAGGAGCGCAATTCTTGACGCAATCTTGACGAAAGGGGCATCCCTCCAGGTAGGATTACATCAAAGGGTGGCTCCTTACCCATCTTCTCAAACTGCCGTCCCAATGCCATCAGAAACTCTGGAGTGGAAAAGGCGCACAAAGGTTCGTAAACTTCTCCCAACTTTATTTGAAAAGTGGCGCTAACCTCAGGGTCAAGCAGGTAGCCAGCCACCTCTTCATCATAGTAAACAACCCCTATCTTTCTTGCGCTTGATTCAATTATTTCCGGGGCCATTTGACCCCTGGCTGAGGTAGCAAATCCTATGTAGGCTCCCCCTGCTCTAAAGCCAGCAGCATACATCCACCTGGCACGAGACTCTGCCATTACCTCTAAATCTTCGGGAATCCAAAGAAGCATAGTAGGAAATCCAGAGGTTCCTGTTGACCTATATATTCGAGGGACATAAGGGATTAGTTCCTTCACTGCCCTGGAACCAAAGGGGGAATTTTCCGCTTCATCCTTCCGCTGCTGCTCTTTGTTCCAAACTGGCAACTTGCCCAAGTCACCGTACCCCTTGATATCACCGGGCTTCACCCCTGCCTCATCCCATAGCTTGCGGTAGAATGGAGAATACTTGTAAGCCCAACTTATTATATGGCGAAGATGCTTATCTCTGAGCTCCTCTATCCTCTCTCGTGGTGCACATTCGATAGAATTGTAGTATTCCGCTTCAACTCTGGGAGGAACATTAGTTCTCACTGAACCTTCCACCTCAAGCTGTGCCAAATATTCCCTTACCTCATCAATAGCAGCCATTGTCCCTCCGAATTAAAGTGGCAATACAAATTCTATCACTTCTTCGCTCGTATTGGCAACCCATGTTACAATATAAGCGCTCAGCAAATTACTAACAACCGTTAGCTAGCTGCTGAAAGTAAAGGTATGGAGCTTTCCGGTTTACTTTCCTTGCTTAGAAAAGTCCCCTTTTACAAACAACTGGTGCGGCAAATATCCACAGCCAAAGGTGAACACAGTATATCAGTGCTCGATGCCGCCAGGCCTTACTTTATAGCTGCTCTCCATAAAGAGCTTAGTTTACCTTTGATTGTGGTAACCACCCAACCTGAGAATGCCAGGACGCTCTATGAGCAACTTCAAGCATGGTGTTCTCCTTCATCCAATTTGCACCGTTTCCCGGAAGTCGGTTCCCCCCCTTCCACCAACACCATGTCGGAAAGATTACAGGTGCTAGCTTCTTTAGCCCTTTATAAGCCCTCCGCCCCTTGTCATTCTGAGGGAAGCGAAGAATCTAGAGGCCCTATGGTGGGGATGAACCCTGCTACTACGTTTGGGGTGACAGCTAAACGACCTCCTTTGATAGTAACCTCAGCCTTAGCAGCTATAATTAAAACCGCTCCTCAAGGAGATTTTGCCTCTGCTTGCCATACTTTAAATCAAGGCATGCATATTGACCCCATAGAACTACTACATAAATGGCAAAGTATCGGCTATGAAATGGAGGATGCTGTTGAGGTGCCTGGGCAAGTAAGCAAACGAGGTGGCATTATTGATGTTTTTCCTCCTTGTAGCTCATCACCAGCTCGAATAGAGTTTTTTGGCAACCAGATTGAGAGCATAAGGCTTTTCGACCCAGAGAGCCAACGCTCCACCACGCCAATACATTCAATAACCATCACTCCAGCTAAAGAGCTTCTCAACAATGGAAGTATCCTTGACTACCTGGGTGATAATGCTCTTCTTATTCTTGATGACCCAGAGGAAATCAAAGTTGCCATCCAGAGGCTTTATGCCCAAAGCCAGGAGCTGGAGCAAGGCGAATCACCTCAGTGCTCTCCTCCTCCTTATCTTGCCTGGGAGAAATTAGAGCCCAAAATAAGGGTAAGGCATCGTCTGATGTTGAAATCCACCTCGGAGACCCTTCGCTTCGCCCAGGGTGACAAAGGAGACACTCAGAGTGACATAATTGAGAGCAATGGAAGGTTGCTTCGCACCGCTCGCAATGACATTGCTTTGCCTTTCTCCCCTTGTCAAAGTTATGGAGGCAAATTGGAACGATTCCTCAAGGCAGCCAGGCAAATGCTCCAACAAAGACAATCCGTGCTCGTAGTTAGCCATCAAGCAAATCGCCTGGCTGAGCTTCTTCAGGAAGAAGGTATTTATCCCGCATTACAAATGGAACAAGCTCCCCCTCCTGGTTCAGTCACTGTGCTTCGAGGTTCACTGGCTGAAGGTTGGGAGTTACCAAATATTTTAAATTTAATCACCGATGCTGAGCTCTTTGGCTTTGTGAAGCAAGCACGCCCAGGTAGAAAAACGCCAGTGCGAACTAGCTTGCTCCTTCCTCAGTCAATGCCAGGAGATTATGTAGTCCATGTTGACCACGGCATTGCCAGATTTAATGGTTTAACACGAATGTCCACCGATGGAATTGAGCAGGAATACCTTGTTTTAGAGTACGCTGGCAGCGACAGGCTTTATGTACCCACAGAGCAAATAGAGCGCGTCAGTCGCTATATTGGAAGTGGTGACCAGGCACCAATTTTGAGTCGACTGGGAACGCAGGAATGGCAAAGAACAAAGGAACGGGTTAGACAATCAGTGGTTGATATGGCTCAGGACTTGCTTGAGCTCTACGCTGCCAGGGAGGTAGCTCCAGGCTTTGCCTTCTCTCCTGACACATTATGGCAGCAGGAATTGGAAGCATCATTCCCTTATATGGAAACGCCAGACCAGCTTGAAGCAATTACGGCCGTCAAAGAGGATATGGGAAAAAATAAGCCCATGGACCGGCTCATCTGTGGAGATGTGGGCTATGGCAAAACTGAGGTGGCTTTGCGCGCTGCCTTCAAAGCAGTGATGGACAACAAGCAAGTAGCTATACTGGCACCCACCACTGTGCTGGCTCAGCAACATTTCACTACCTTCACCGAGAGATTGCAAGCTTTTCCTCTAAGAGTGGAAATACTGAGCCGCTTTTGTTCCTCAGAAAAAGAAGAGAAAATTCGTGAAAGCTTAGCTAATGGCACCACAGATATATGCATCGGCACTCATCGCTTATTGCAAAAAGACATCGTATTCAAAGACCTGGGACTGGTGGTAATTGATGAAGAGCAACAATTCGGCGTGGCGCAAAAGGAGAGGCTTAAACAAGTGAGAAAAGAGGTAGATACTATCGCCCTGAGCGCCACCCCCATCCCACGCACCCTCCATATGTCCTTAACCGGAATCAGGGATATGAGCATCATGGAAACACCACCCGAAGAACGCTTATCCATTAAGACCTCTGTTGGTGTTTATGATGATACCCTGGTTAGGCAGGCGGTATTGCGTGAGTTGGAGAGAAATGGTCAGGTCTTTTTTGTTCATAATCGAGTTCAGAGCATCGTTTTAGCCGCCAGCAAGTTACAGGCTCTGGTGCCCGAAGCCAGAATCGCCATTGCTCATGGGCAAATGCCCGAGGAAGAACTAGAAAAAGTGATGGCAGATTTTATCGCTGGCACTTATGATGTCTTGGTCACCACCACTATTATCCAGTTGGGCTTGGATATGCCCAATGTCAACACGCTAATTATTGACCAGGCTGACAAATTTGGTTTAGCTCAGCTTTATCAGTTGAGAGGCAGAATAGGCCGTGGCATCAACCAGGCTTATGCTTATTTCCTATATGATAAAGGCAAGCAGCTAACTGCCCAAGCCCATAAAAGGCTTAAGACTATCTTCGAGGCTACAGAGTTGGGTGCTGGGTTTGGTATTGCTATGAAAGATTTGGAGATTCGTGGCGCGGGGAATCTTCTGGGTGTTAAGCAGAGTGGGCATATAGTTGCTATAGGTTTTGACCTTTATTGCCAGATGATGGCTGAGGCAGTAGAGGAGGTCAAAAAAGTCAGGAGTCAAAGGAGCCGGGAGTCAGGGGAGACTCTGGACTCTCGCCTATCGACTATCTGGACTAATGATGGGAGAGGAACAAGTGAGGGTGAAATTAGGAAGAGCGAAGCGAAGCAATCTCCCACCATATCCCTACCATTAACCGCCCATATATCGGAGGAGTATGTGCCAAATTTGAACACTCGCTTATCTCTTTACCGCAGATTGGCAGCCATAGAGCGCATTGAGGAAGTAACGGATGTAACGCAGGAGATCAAGGATAGATTTGGCGCCTTGCCAGAGCCGGTGAAAAATCTCCTTTATATAGTAAAAACCAGGATTTTAGCCAGCCAGGCTAACCTGAGCTCCATCTCCACTCATGGGAAGCAAATTGTAATAAAGCCGAAACTCCCTCACTTTGCCTCTCCCTTGAAGGGAGAGGAACAAGGTGAGGGTGAACTACAATCTCTAAGCAGGCATTATGATGGAGCAGTTAAAATAGGAGCTACACAAATAAAATTAGACACCAGTCGCCCAGGAATTGAATGGACGAAGGTGCTGGAAGAAATATTACTGAGTATAACCTGCCCTTCAACGTAAGAAGCACCAACAGCTTATCGTCCTCCGCACACTTCCATAATAAAGTACCCCTCCCTAGAAGGGAGGGGTATCAAAAAAAAGCTAAGAGCCCCTTTTCAACACTTTTGTTATTTTGAATGTTTGGATTTGAAAGCAAAAGCCAGTCCCACTGCTACAAAAACAAGTACAGCGGCGATGGTAAATGCTATAGCATAGCTTTCCGTAGTATCGTAGACATACGAGCCCATAATAGGTCCGATAGTACCGCCTACTCCATAAGCCGTGAAAACCAACCCGTAATTGACCCCGAGGTTCTTAATGCCGAAAATATCAGCTGTTACCGTTGGGAACAAGGCGAAGTTGGCTCCATAAATAAATCCTACTACTGCTACCGAGACGAATATTGCTGCCAAACTTGTTGCAAAGTGGGGAAATGCCAACATCATTACGCCCTGTATCGCAAAGAGAATAAGCATGGCCTTCGGTACGCCGATTTTATCAGCAAGAGCTCCGCCTCCAGGCCTCCCAACAGCATTGAATGCAGAAAGAACACCAGCAGCAATAGCAGCATACATAGCCACTACACCGATCTCTTCAGTATAAGCTGCAACATGCCCTATAACCATCAGTCCAGCTGCCGACGTGAAAACGAACATCAGCCAAAGCATCCAGAACCGCCCCGATTTGAGAACTTCTCCCGGGCTGCAATCCCTTACCGCAGGTGTGACGGAGGAGGTTGTTGCTTTAGGCGGGGTCCATCCTGCGGGCTTCCATCCCTCAGGTGGGTTCTTCAACATGGAAGCTGCCGAAATAGAAACAACGAGGAGCACCGCACCTACTATGAGAAAGGCCATTTGCAGTCCCTGCGTATCTAACAAGTACCTCTGAAGAGGAGCAAACAACAGGGCGCTCAAGCCAAATCCACCAACGACGATTCCCACTGACAAACCCGGCTTGTCAGGAAACCATTTCCGCGTTGCTGGAATGGCACAGGCGTATCCCAAGCCACAGCCCGACCCCGCTATAATCCCGTAGCTAAAGTATAACCAGAAAGGACTCCCAAAATGTCCGATAAACGAGGCTAGAATAAACCCTAAACCAAGCAGAGAGCCTCCAATCATGGCTACTTTTCTTGGCCCCATTTTGTCTTGGGCCCTCCCTGCAGGGATCATCATCAAGGCGAAAAACACCAGGAATATCGTGAATGGCAAGGTAGCTGTCGTTTTTGTCCACTCAAACGATTCCATCAACGGACGAACAAAAACACTCCACGCATACACGATTCCCAACATCAGATTTAGCAGAAAGCCGGCAATAACAATGGTCCATCTATTAGTTGATGTTGCCAAGATTCGCCTCCTTTCAAATTCCAAGGCTGCTTAATTTTGTCCTAGCCTTAGATTTGTCTTTGTTATACCAGAAAATTTGCACTTTCAGCTTTTTGAGCGCATCCTTTTAGACTCATACGGTACGAAGAAAATCTCGCACTATATTTCTACCACCCCCCTGAATTCTCTTAGTGGTCCTACTATATAATTAGAGGGGGTTAGAAGAACCCCCTCTAATATCTCATATCTCTTGCTTAAATCTACCTTCGATGCTTTATTTGCTTGTCTTGGATAAATCGCCTGCCTCTGCAAAATCGGCCAAAGCTTTATACTCTCCCCTTTATCAAATCATCAACAACACTAGCATCAGCTAAAGTAGAGGTGTCTCCAAGTTCGTTTATCTTACCCTCAGCGATTTTGACCAAAATCCTCCGCATAATCTTGCCGCTCCTGGTCTTGGGCAAGCCATCAGCAAATTGAATTTTGTCCGGACTAGCAATGGGTCCAATCTCTTTCCGTACATGAGCCACAAGCTCTTTCTTGAGCGCATCGCTCTTCTCTACTCCTACATTCGTGGTGACATAGGCATATATACCTTGACCCTTAATATCGTGTGGCATGCCCACCACTGCAGCCTCAGCAATCTTCTCATGAGATACCAGGGCGCTCTCAACCTCCGCCGTTCCGATACGATGTCCCGAAACATTGATGACATCATCCATCCGCCCCATTAGCCAGTAGTAGCCATCTTCATCCACCCTGGCACCATCACCACAAGTATACAGCCCAGGGAGCTGAATAAAGTATGTTTCCTTGAACTTTTTCGGCTCTTGATATACTCCTCTCATTAGCCCTGGCCACGGTTTCCTAAAGCAAAGCCATCCACCTTCATTAACATCGCAAGGAGTGCCGTCAGCTCTCAGTATTACTGGGTCTATTCCAGGGAGTGGGAAGGTAGCTGAACCCGGCTTGAGCGGAGTTGCACCAGGCATCGGAGAGATGATATGACCACCTGTCTCTGTCTGCCAAAAACAATCCGAAATGGGGCATCTCTCTTTGCCTATTACGTTGTAATACCACATCCAGGCTTCAGGATTGATGGGTTCACCCACTGAACCCAGTACCCGTAAGCAGCTCATGTCGTGCTTATTGGGCCATTCCTCTCCTTCTCTCATCAACGACCGAAGGACAGTGGGAGCAGTATAGAACACACTTACCTTGTTTTTCTCCACGATTTCCCAGAATTTATCTGGATGTGGATAATTAGGTACCCCTTCAAATATCAGGCTCGTGGCACCAAGTCCCAGAGGACCATAGACACAATAAGTTTGCCCCGTTACCCAACCAATGTCTGCGGTGCACCAGTATGTGTCCTCCTCTTTGAGGTCAAAGCTCCATTTCATGGTCTCCATGCCAAAGAGAAGATATCCCGCCTGCGTATGCACCACCCCTTTTGGTTTACCAGTAGTGCCGCTGGTATACATAAACATGAGGTAATCTTCAGCATCCATCACCTCTGGCTCGCAGTAGGGTTTGATATCATCAGCCGCCATCAACTCATGCCACCACTGGTCGCGTCCCTCTTTGAATTCAATCTCATTCCCGCATCTCTTGACAACTACGGCCCTTTTTACATCAGGACACATTGCCATGGCTGCATCGGCATTAGTTTTGCTCGCGATGACTCTTCCACTGCGATAATAGCCATCACAGCAAACAAGGGTCTCGGCTCCGCTAGCTTGTATTCTATCTCGAAGGGCCTCAGCGCTGAAGCCACCAAAAACTACAACGTGGACGGCGCCAATTCTGGCACAAGCCAACAGAGCTATGGGCAACTCAGGAATCATAGGCAAATACATAGCAACTCGGTCGCCTTTCTTTACCCCAAGCTTTTTCAAAACATTGGCAAACTTGCATACCTCGTAATAAAGCTGCTGGTAGGTATAAGTCTTACTTTCTCCTGCCGGTTCTCCTTCCCAAATGATGGCTGCTTTATTCCTACGCCAGGTCTTTAGATGCCTATCGAGACAGTTGTAACTAACATTGAGCTTGCCACCCACAAACCATTCGTGTTTAGCATTAGCAAAATCCTCAACTAAAACCTTATCCCATTTTTTATACCAGTCAAGCTCCTCAGCAAGCTTCCCCCAGAATTTCTCTGGATTCTCAATGGACTCTTTATAGATTTTCTTGTACTCCTCCATGCTTTTAACATAAGCTTTTTCACTCAGTTCCTTTGGCGGAGGGAATACACGCTTCTCCTCCATCATGGAAATCATACCTTTTTCTGCCATAAATACCTCCTTTTTCTTCTATATTTGCATTTTCTCGCTACAAACTGCCTCGAATTGTAGCACAACAAAAATCCAAACCGAAATAATAACATGCTGCCCAAGATAATGCAACTTCGCGTGCTGGCTGACCACATCGCCACCAAAGAGGTCGCTTAGCAATCTATTTGTCATTACTAGTTAATAAACAAACTCCTGCCAAACTCTTCCTTGTCTAAACGCCTTTTCTTTACTAGAATACACCAATATAACCAGTAATTTTATAGATAGATTGTGCTAAAAAGACATAAGAGTGCCATTAATAGCAAACTAGTTTCACCGCTGAGGTATTTACGCGCCCATAGATTCACCTCTGGCATCATTCTTAGCATTATTGTTGGGCTCGGTGGTGGGCTCGGTGCTGTTATCTTCAGGTGGCTCATCAAGACATTTCACCAGCTCTTTTTTACCGGAATGAGTGATTCTTTAACCCTTTTAGGGCATTACTCCGTCATTTTAGCGCCTGTAGTGGGTGGACTCATCGTTGGTTGCATCATTTACTTCACTAAAACTGGAGAGACGAAAGGCCATGGCGTCCCTGAGGTAATGGAAGCAGTATGGCGAGAAGGAGGACGCATCCGTCCCAGAGTAGCAGCAATTAAGGTGCTAACTTCATCAATATGCCTTGGCAGTGGAGGTTCTGCAGGAAGAGAAGGACCAATCGTCCAGATTGGCTCCAGCATCGGCTCAACTGTAGCACAATGGTTTCGCTTGCCAGAGGATTGGGTAAAAACTCTGGTTGCCTGTGGAACAGCAGCAGGCATTTCAGCCACATTTAATGCCCCTATAGGCGGTATATTTTTTGCTTTGGAAGTTATTTTAGGCCGGGTTGTAAACCCACGCCTGGGCTTTGTTGTCCTGAGTTCAGTGGTAGCCGACCTTATCGCTCACCTTTTCCTGGGCGATTTCCGAACCTTCAATATGCCGGTGGAATATACTCTAAATAGCTACAGCGAATTACCCTTATATATCTTATTAGGCGTATTTTGTGCTCTTGTCGCTGCTCTTTTCATTCGTTCACTGTACAAAATGGAAGACGGTTTTAATGCCTTAAAACTTCCCGAATACTTAAAACCAGCTTTGGGTGGCATTGCCGTTGGGCTCATCGGTTTCTACAATCCTTATCTTTTTGGAGTTGGCTATGATGGAATAGACCAGGTTCTATTGGGTAATATTGGCCTTCTCTCCTTGATAGCATTGCTATTTCTGAAAATATTAGCTACTTCATTCACTCTAGGAAGCGGGGGTAGTGGCGGCATTTTTGCCCCCAGTTTATTTATGGGAGCTATGTTTGGTGGGCTCTTCGGAGAAATAGCTCACGGTTTCCTGCCCGGCGTCGTCGCCCCTGCAGGTGCTTACGCACTGGTAGGTATGGCGGCAGTCTTTGCTGGAGCAACACAGGCACCAATAACATCTTTCATCATCCTTTTTGAGATGACCCAGGATTACGCTATCATCCTGCCCTTACTGCTGGCAGTAGTAACTAGCACTTTGCTTTCTCGCCGACTTAGCCGCGAAACCATATACACCCTTAAATTAGCACGGCGCGGCATAAGTACACAACGCCCCGAAGAGGCTGCTTTCTTGAGAAGTATTACTGTCGGTGAGACGATGACACGCAATTTCCCCAGCGTTTCACCCCAAATGAGCGTTCCTAAGCTAATAGACAAGCTGAACAAAACTGGCCATCATGGACTCCCTGTGGTGGATGAAAATGGTCACCTTTATGGCATGGTTACCTTGACCGATGTTGAATCCAGAATAACAGGAGACATTAAGAAGCTTACTGTAGCTGATATTGCTACTAAAAGACTGACTACAGCCTATCCCGACCAGCTTTTGAGTGAACTGGTTGAGCATTTGGGCATGGGAACCAGTGAAATTCCACGAATTCCTGTCGTCAGCAGGCGAGACCCTACCAAGCTCCTGGGAGTGCTGCGCCGCCAGGATATTGTTAAGGGTTACGCCAGAGCAGTGTCAGGAATACACGGAAACGAAGTATGAAAATCTTAGGCATTGAAACCTCCTGTGATGAAACTGCCGCCGCAGTGGTTGCCGATGGCAGCAAAATTATCTCCAATATCATAGCTTCACAGATAGACATTCATGCTCGCTACGGCGGCATAGTGCCAGAAATTGCCTCAAGACAGCACCTGCTCACCATTATCCCTGTGGTGCAAAAGGCAATGTCTGAAGCCAATGCCGGTTGGCAAGATATAGATGGCATTGCCATAACTTACGGCCCAGGCTTGGCAGGCTCACTGCTCGTGGGGGTTAATGTAGCCAAGGCAATCGCCCTGGCTACAGGATTGCCTATTACCGGGGTTAACCATCTCGAAGGGCATATCTATGCCAACTGGTTATCTTCTCCATCCAATTGTAGTTGCCCAATTCATTGGGCGAATGGCGCGGGCAAGGTGAGATTCCCCTGCCTCTGCCTTATCATTTCCGGTGGGCACAGCGACTTGATAGTAATGAAAGGACATGGGCAATTTGAGAAGCTAGGACGAACTCGTGATGATGCCGCCGGAGAGGCATTTGACAAAGCGGCTCGAATTTTGGGCTTAGGCTATCCCGGAGGCCCAGCCGTGGAACAAGCAGCTACCACCGGAACCCCTTGCATTCCTCTTCCCCGAGCCTGGCTCAAAGGAAGCCACGATTTCAGCTTCAGCGGCTTAAAGACAGCCCTCTGGCATCTCGCCCAAAAGGAACAAATTTCGGCAACCGACGCTGCCGCAAGCTTCCAGCTAGCAGTAGTAGATGTCCTGGTTGGTAAAACAATCGAGGCAGCAAAGGAATTACAGGTAAAACAAATTTTGCTCAGTGGTGGTGTAGCATCAAATAAGTTTTTAACAGAGCGTTTCCTGAACTCCTCGCCTATCCCCGTCCTCATTCCCCCTCCCGACTTATGCACTGATAATGCCGCTATGGTCGCCGCTTGTGGCTACTACCATTTTCAAGCTGGTAACGCAAGCAGCTATGACTTAGATGTAGTTCCCAGCCTCAGCCTGGGCTAGCTAAGCCAGAGGACATGCGCCACCTTTCTCCTCATTGGACTACCCTCCGGGCAAGGCCGGTTATGTATTGTACTTATTGAATTGCACGAAATGACGGAATGTGTCTCCTAATTGCAGGTCAATAGCTGTTAGGCAATCAAGGTTAAATATATGCGAAGGCTAGATTAGTGCCTCACTGCAAATTATGCGCGGTATCTCTTCGGTTTCAATGAAAACGGCCTTTTGCTCCAAACGCTCCTGGAGGCTATGTTCGTAATAAATGTCGGTAAGGCTCTTTAGCAGATTTTCGCCAACTACACCATTTCGCCTCAGGAAGTTCAACTTTTTATTCACAGCGGGCGATGGACTCATCCGAAATGCTTTTTCCAGAATATTTAACCGTTCCTTAGTCACATCGTCAGCATGTTCAAAAAGTATACGAAGTTCACGCAAAACATACCGCTGTGCCTGGGTCAAAGACAGGGTCTGAGCCCGTTCTGCTCTCCTGTGCTTAACCTCCTCTTCAAAGAGGTGTTTAATCTTCATTGTGTTGCGGTTATACCCGGCAGGGAGCTTTCGTGCCGGCTCGAGAGCAGAGCATCTTATGGCGTTGATGGCTCTTGGAGCATCACGAGAGATAATCTTCCCCGCATCATCAGTCAGGAAGAGCTGCTGAAAGCGCCCAGCCTGGCAGAAAACATAATGCCCCTTAAAATCGGATTCCTTTGCAGCCCGAATACCATCCCTGAGTTCTGCTATTCTCTGGAACTCCTCTGGTTTTTCACTCTTTAGATGACGAAGCATCTCCTCTGCCTCATTAAGGTCTATAATGTCCTTTGTATCCTCTTCAAACAATGATAATTGCCCCTCTTTGCCTTCGTAGATGGCATACATAGCTTGCTCATTAAGTTGCTCACTCTGGTCAAGAATGGCTGCATCCTCTCCAATAGTGTCGTGGATTTCCTGAATGCGCCTTTGTAGGACGCCTTTAATGCCTAAGCCTTTATCAAGCTCGGTCTCGGGAAGAAAGTTGAATGCCCAGACTATGTCGTTCTCAGAACCAATCCTGTCAATACGACCGATGCGCTGTATCAGCTTAACCGGGTTCCAGTGCAGGTCGTAGTTGATGACCTTATCACAATCCTGGAGGTTAAGTCCTTCAGAGAGGACATCGGTGGAGACAAGAATACGAACCTCGCACTCCCCTTTTTGGAAGCTAAATTCAGGGTTGGCTTTAGGAGCAAAACGACCCACCATCCTGGACTTGCTTTTATCTGCGCCATAGATAACATCAATATCAGGCATCTTGCTGTCAGGATTAAGGTTATCGTAGAGATATCTGGCTGTATCGGCATATTGGGTAAAGATTAGACATTTACCATTATTTAGTGGCTCCTGTTTCATCCTGGTAAAGAGCCTTTGCAGCTTGGCATCTTTGTCGGGTGTAATTGGCTCTACTAGCTCAAATATATGTTTAAGCAATTTCTTATCTGCCTCTATATGTTGGCGTAGTCTTGCCTCATCGAAATCCTTTATATCGTAGCGCCCTGACATTTCGCGCAACCGGTCAATAAGGTCAGTTTCCTCATAACGGTCTGACTCATACAAAAGTCGCTGAGCATCTTCACCCGCTGGTACAATGCCAGCATCAAGAGATTTAAGGAAGTCTTGATGGATGCGAACAAGGCGACCTATCGTTTCTCTAAAGGCGTAAACGCTGGACTCAAATCGTTTGAACAGAAGCACCCTGATTAATCCTCGCAGGTTAATCCCGGCACGATGAAGGTCGCTATAAGGCATCTGCTTTCGTTTCTCAGGAAGAACATAGTTATACAGTCCATAGCGGGCATAGGTAATCTCCTGTCCTGGCTTTGGTCGGTAATGCTCTCCGCGAGGCCGACCAAGGTATGTCCGAATCTGCTGATAGAGACCACTATATGTCTCCTCTATGCTGTATCTGAGTGATTCAAGCTCCCTCTTGGGGAAGAACTGGTGTTTCTCACCTACGATGATATATGCCCTCTTGGTGCCATTGAGATATTGCCTGCATTCCATATCAGACATTTCTCGTAGAGGCTGGTGAGTATCCTCAGCGTATCCATACCACCGAAGAACATGCCTTCGGGTCCTGCGGATCAGTACATGAACCAATAAATCCTGGAGCTCCCTTTCTCCATTATCAACCAGTTTGAAATACCTCTTGAGGTCCGGAGGGTCTATGGGAAGGTCCGTCTTATCCTCTTGATGAAACAGTTTTATCTGGTTATAAATATCTCCCGCTGACTTGTTGCGCGGTGTAGCCGTCAAAAAGCAACACTTCCGTCCTGTGGAGAGGAATGTATGCAGAACCTCGTAACGCTGTGTAGTGTGGTGACGGAAGTTATGGCTCTCATCTACCAGAACCACATTCCGGTCGCGGTATCTAACATCCTGTAGAAGCCCATTGACGTCTGACTCACCCGTTTCTTTAAGAAGGCTCATGGGCAGGACTCGAGCATTGAGATGGTAAATCTCATTGTAGCCTTCCCACATATCCTCCAGTGTTTTAGGACAGATAATGAGTGGGCGAGCATGCTCCGTCCGCTCAAAGTGCTTCAGGATAGCTGCACCAATATAGCTTTTACCCAATCCGACCACATCAGATACAAAACACCCGCCATTATCCCTTATTTTTTGTATCGCCTGGCGGACGGCAACCTTCTGGAAATCAGCGAGGTCTTGCGTTATCTCATCATCCCAAAGAATTTCTACTCCCTCTCCCTCCTCAAGGCGGTCTTTCACCAGGGTGTAGAGGGTTTTCATATAGACATCGTAGGGACGCACCGGGCGAGCTGCCCAGGATTGGTTCAGTTCATTCATCAAGTAGGCTTCGAAGTCTTGGGCTTCATTCCACAGCTCATCAAACCACCTGGTAAGTTCAGCATGATTGCTATCTCCCTCGATTCTTACATTGAGTTCCGTGTTATCTGATATCCCGGCCAAGCTTAGATTTGAGGAACCAACAATAGCAGTTCCTGTACTGGGTAGAGTGACAAGATTGCCCTTATCATCATAAAGCTGCTTATAGTCAAAGATATATGCTTTGGCGTGGAGGCGTCCCTTAGTGTATATCCTCACCTTAAGCCGCTTCTCCTCTATCAGATTAATCAGCGTTTTAACCAGGGCTTCTCCCTCATCAGTCTGGTCCATAAGAGCAACGGCTTCTTGAAGATTCTCCCTGGTCTCGTTTGCTCGCTGCCTTTGGTCTGCTTTCTTGCTTAACCTGATATCCTCCAACGCCTGGTCAACCAGCTCAAGACGCTTGTATCCCTCACTAATTTGCTCCAGCGTTTCACGGTTAGTGGTGTTGCCTATAAGTAGCTTCAGCTCTGATACTTCCTGAAGGTTCTTCTGTATTGGCTCGAAGCCAGACAAAAAGAAATAGCCCACGGCGAACTTAGCCCGCTCCGTAGAGGGAAGAATGCGGTTTATGTGGTCGACTAGTTTCTCGCTGCGATTATCTATAATATCGTGGGTGGGCATTTAAATCTCCCTGGCGAGTTCTGAGTGGTTATTTCGTATCCACGCCTCAACCTGCTGGCGTATTTGTTTTGCCAGTTCAACCATCTCCTGTGCTTCCTGCTCAGTAACTACGCCGGGGCGCTCGTAGTCGCTAATATTTCGTTTGCGGCGTAGTTTA
>JAUWQI010000008.1 GCA_030611085.1 Dehalococcoidia bacterium
ATGCTCTCTTCCGTTACCAGTTTCACTGCTTCTTCCCGAAACTCCTTCGTGTATCTTCCTTGTGGGAGCCTTTTCATTTTGACACCTCCGTCTTTGTATTTTACCTGACTTTGGTGTCCATTAAACCCATCCTACCTCAGAATGACAAACAGGACTAGTAACGCGTTCTTGAAGTGAATAGAGATGCTGCCTGTTATCTGGTATAATCGATATTAAAGGAATAGGAGCAATTTAAGTATCCTATAGCATGAGGTTGCGTCGCAACAACATAAGGAAAAGGTGATAAAAAGAACTTTTGAAATCATTGACCATACTGCTGATGTAGGCATCATCGCTTATGGGATAGATGTCAGGGAGCTCTTTTCTAACGCTGCGCTGGCTTTGTTTAGCCTGATTACGGAAACTGAAAGCATCGAGGAAAAATTACGCCGTGATTTGGAGATAATGAGCGAAGATAGAGATAGCTTACTTATAGAGTGGCTTAATGAGCTTATTTACCTCTTTGATGCCGAGCATATTTTGTTCAGCAGATTCGATATCGAAAATTTGAGTTCCAATCAACTTAAAGCGACTTGCTACGGGGAAAGCTTCGACCCTTTAAGACACAAGATAAAGACGGGGGTAAAAGCAGCCACCTATCATATGTTAAAAATAGATAAAGATAGTGGTGGCTACAAGGCACAAGTAATTTTCGATGTTTAGGAGTTTAAGATATGCCACGATGGCAAGAGCAACTTATTAAGATAGACGATTATCACTGGCAAATTCCCCAGAGCTATAAATCTGGGATGAGAGTCCCCGGCTTAATTTATGCCAGCGAAGAGATGCTTAAATCCATAAGTGCGGAACAAACCCCAGAACAAGTTGCCAATGTCGCCTTTCTCCCCGGAATAGTTAAATTCTCCTTAGCTATGCCAGACATCCACTGGGGCTATGGCTTCCCTATAGGCGGGGTGGCTGCCATGGATATCAAAGATGGTGTGATTTCCCCGGGTGGAGTAGGTTATGACATTAATTGTGGCGTCAGATTATTACGCACCAATCTCAGTGAAACTGAAGTGAAACCCAAGATTAATGAGCTTATTAGCAAATTATTCGCCAATGTACCATCAGGTTTAGGTTCTGAGGGAAAGATAAAGGTAAGCCAAAAAGAGATGGAACAATTGATGGTTGAAGGAGCAAGATGGGCGGTGAGACATGGCTTTGGCTGGGAGGAAGACCTAGATGTTACAGAGGAAGATGGCTGTGTCAAAGGTGCTGACCCAAGTAAGATAAGCGACAAAGCGATAAAGAGAGGCATGCCTCAAGCAGGCACACTGGGCTCAGGTAATCACTTTCTTGAGATTCAGGCAGTAAAGGAAATATTTGAACCCAAGATAGCCAGTATCATGGGCATTAACGAAATAGGCCAAATATTAGTTCTAATTCATACTGGCTCTCGTGGTTTTGGCCACCAAGTGTGCACTGACCATCTGCGTGTCATGGAAGAGGCAGTGTCCAAGTACGGGATAAAGATTCCTGATCGCCAACTCGCTTGCGCTCCCTTAGAATCGCAGGAGGGTAAAGACTACCTTGCTGCTATGGCATGTGCTGCCAATTACGCTTGGAACAACCGTCAATGTATCACGCATTGGGCTAGAGAAAGCTTTTCTAAAATCTTTGGTAAAAACCCTGAAGAACTCGGCATGAGGCAAATTTATGATGTTTGCCATAACATTGCTAAAATGGAAGAGCATATAGTAGATGGTCAGAAGATAAAGGTTTGCGTACACCGTAAGGGAGCCACAAGAGCTTTCCCACCAGGGCATAAAGATATCCCCCAACGTTATAAGGAGATAGGGCAGCCAGTGCTCATTCCCGGGGATATGGGGCGTTGCTCTTTCATTGCCGTAGGCACCCAGAAGGCTATGGAGGAAAGCTTTGGCTCTACCTGCCATGGTGCCGGCAGAGTGCTCAGTCGCGGTGCTGCCAGGCGAAGCTTGAAAGGTAAGGATGTGCTTCGAGAGTTAGAACGCAGAGGCATTACCGTTAAAGCTGGAAATATCCCTTCACTAGCTGAGGAAGCATCTCAAGCTTACAAAGATGTTACTAAAGTGATAGATGTAGTGCATCAAGCTGGCATTTCCAAGAAAGTGGCTATGGCTGTTCCCGTAGGTGTTATAAAGGGCTAAATGTCATTGCGAGCGAAGCGAGGCAACCCTCTCCCTATAATAAAACTTCCTTCTCCTCAGTTAAAGGGTAAGGTTTCCATAGAAGAAACAATAGCAAAGCGCAGGTCAGCCCGGAGATATCGCTCAGAGCCACTAACTCTGTCTCAATTAAGCCAGCTACTCTGGTCAGCTCAAGGCATTACCGGAGTGGGAAAGCTTAGAGCAGCACCCAGCGCTGGAGTTACTTACCCTGTAGAAATTTTCGCCGTTATTGGCAAACAGGGTATCATTGCAAGCGCAGCGAAGCAACCACAAGAAGAATTGGAAGCTGGGATTTACCATTATGAAGTGGACCCACATTCACTGAGCTTGCATCTGCGAGGTGACCTAAGGCTGGATTTAGCCAGAGCAGCTCTGGACCAAGGATTTATTGCTGAGGCCCCCGTTGTCATCGTTATTTGTGCTATTTATCCCAGAACTTCCTATACTTATGGCAGACGCGGGGAAAGATATGTTCATATGGAAGTGGGCCATGTCGGGGAGAACATCCATCTTCAAGCTGTAGCTTTAGGATTGGCAACTGTGGAGATTGGCGCCTTTAGTGATGAGGAGGTAAGAAAAGTTCTGGGAGTGGAGGAGCAGATTAAGCCTGTTTATATACTGCCCATCGGTAAATCACCATAAACTGCTACAATTAGAGCAATAACCAAAGGAGCATGTTTAACAAAATGTAGTTGCCCAATTTATTGGGCAATAGGAGCCTGATAAATCAGGCAACTACGTACGGATAAATCCTAAGCATAAAATTATGACAAATTCTAAATCCGAAATCCTAAACAATATCAAAACACTAATGACAAAATTCAAAACAAAGTGTGTTGTGGCATTTGAATTTGGAATTTTGGATTTGTTTAGGATTTAGAGCTTAGATATTGGAATTTCATAACGAAAGGAGGCAGCATGAAAGAACCAAAGTTACTAAGCAAAGGGGAATGTGCACTGAGTCATGGCTTCATCGTTGGCGGACTTATATTGCTTAGCGTTGGGCTATCCTTAGGCCCGGGGCGTTATATCGGAGGACTAATCGGCTTAATTATTGCTGGTGTCTGGTGTTTTGCCGGTGGACTTTGCTTTGTATTCAGCAATGCCTTTGCAAAGCTAGCAGCTAAGAAATAACCAGTACAACATTGCGTGTCTACAGACAGCACTCTCTAAGCACTATGAGCAATAAGCTCCAGGGCTTGCTTCAAATCCGCGGGCAACGAGCAAGTAAATTCGCGATATTCGTTGGTTGACGGCAAACGAAACCCAAGACGATAAGCATGGATGAACTGCCTATCAACATGAGCTGATTTTACCCCATAAACGGAGTCGCCGATTACAGGATAACCAATAGCCGATAGATGTACCCTTATCTGGTGCGTACGACCAGTTCTGGGAGTGACCTTGAGCAAAGTGTAATTACCTAGGTATTTTTTGACTTGATATTGGGTGCTAGCCTCCTTTCCTGGAGATACTACTGCCATTCTCTGCCTATTATGGGAGTCTCGCCCAATAGGTGCCTCAATTATCCCTTGCTCTGGGGATAATCTCCCTTTAACCAAGACAAGGTATCCCTTCGTTACATCATGGGTTTTGAACTGGTTGACCAAGTGTTGCCAGGCAAAGTCGTTTTTAGCGATGACCATAAGCCCTGATGTATCCTTATCCAACCTATGAACTATACCTGGACGTATTAAATCGTTGCTTATAGCTAGGTGGGGGCAGTGCGACAGGACAGCATTGACTAAGGTGTGGTCGGGGTGCCCCGGAGCAGGATGAACAGTTAATCCTGCCAATTTATTTATGACTAATATATCTTTATCTTCATAAACTATGGCTAGGGGAATTGGTTCAGCTAAGGGATAGGTGGATGAGGGTGGAAGCTCGATTGCTATCTTGTCGGATTCATTTAATCTTTGACTTGCCTTTGTTCTTTGCTTATTAACTAGGATATAACCTTGCTCGATTAGTTTCTGTAAGTAAGAGCGAGAAAATTGCGGAAGAGACTGAGTCAGATATTTGTCAAGGCGAATGCCTGAAATAGGTGAGTCAAGGTAGAAGTTCTTAATCTTTGGTCTTGTGCTCGTGTTCATACACTTTTCTAAATAATCCCGACCGGTAGAGAGAATAAATAAAGGTGAAGATGCCTACTACTATGGCGGTGTCAGCAAGATTAAAAGCTGGCCAGTGAAAGATATTCTGCAGATGGACATCGACAAAATCAGTAACGCATCCAAAACGGAGACGATCTATTAGATTGCCTACAGCACCACCCAAAATCAAGCTAATGGATACGACGCCCAAAGTAGTAGCCGGAGATAGGTAACGAAAAAACAACAAGATAATGAATAAACTAGTTAGGGTAATAATGATGAGAAGAAAAGTTTGGTTGGCGAGCAAACCAAAAACGGAGCCATAATTTTCAACATGAACCAGATCGAGAAAACCCGGAAGCAACTCCATTCGGGGCGAATTAGCTCTAATCCATAGCTTACTCAACTGGTCAAGGACAACTACCAAAGCGGCGATACCAAGAGACAACACCATTTTTGTGCTCCTCATTCTTTTGACCAATAATTATCGAGTAGCGACTTTTGAACTATCGGCTATTGACTAATTTGCCTTTAGCAAGCTATCTTGTCCCTTTTGCCTGACGTGCTTTGCAACTCAAACATAGGTTTGCTTGAGGCAAAGCTTCAAGTCGAGCTTGTTCTATGGGTTGCCCACAGGAATCACACAATCCATAGGTACCCGCTTCATACTTTTGTATGGCACGCTCTACTTCACCAAGAGCATGTCTTAACCCTTTTTCCAAAGCTAGCCTTTTCTCCAGCTCAAAGGCTCCGTTTGCCTCTTCTTCCCTTTTGCCAAACGGACTGCCTTCTCTCCTCTCCACCGATGGCCACCCACTAGCTCTTAGCTGCTGCAGCTTTTCTAATAGCTCCGTTCTTTCCTTCTTTAACCTCTCATAAAGTTCAGCGATGTCAACCACTTCATGCCTCCTCTCAAATATAGCTTGCTTCGTTCACAATAACATAGCGCGTTAAATTATCATAGATTAGCAATTGTTAGTATGTAGTGATAGTCTTGCTAAAGGCATTTCTTATAGTGGAAGGCAGCATGTCATTATATTTTTCCACAGCTTCATATCTGACTTTGTTGAGTTTCTTTTGTTTTTCTTCGAATTCGACCTTGGAATAAAGTTTCTCAGGGTGCAAATAAATATCATCTACATACCTTATTGCTCTTGGCACCTTAAAGCCTGCAGGTGAGTCTACCCAATCTTCGAGGCCTCCTCTTAATAGGGAATCTAGTACAGCTACAGTATATTCCAAACTTATATCTTTGTACCTCTCTCCTTCGCCTATTCCTCCTGTATTTATTAAATAGTAATTCATATGAGGAAGCCCATTTAAAATTCTATAGAATATGCTCGCATGTTCTGCTCTATCGCCAGCTACAAAGGGGTCGTAAAAAAACTCACTCTTAATTTTCCCAGCCTGAGTAGGGTCACCAGCTGAGGATTCCATTGATTGCCCTAAAATCACAAGGACTGTTGCTTGCTCCAAAGTCAACTTTGATATTGCAGGTATCAATGGCCCTCTAGTAATAAGAATCAAGTTATCAATTCTATCAACATCAATATAAGGGCTGGCGTGCATAAAGTCCCTTCTCAATATAACTGCTCTTCCATTCGATGTCTTTTCAAAATTATAAAAGTCGAAGTCTCCTTCCTCAGTCACATAAACATTCTCACACAGAGTTTCTGGCCTTAACAAGCCGTAGAATATCTCCATTTGATTCCCGGGATTTACACCCTCTGTTTTTACAAATACTCCTCCACCTTCAAAGCCATGGAAGGAGCCATCAGTCATAAGAGTTCCTCCATCATCTTGAACAAGCCATGATTTCTCTTTCCCCTTTCTTGCCAGAATTTTAGAGGTTAGAGTTGTTTTTCCATTTGCAGTTAAGGCAAGAAACAACGACCTGGTAGTTCTGTAATCCCCATGTGTTGATTGCAGATAATCTTCTCTACAGCCAGCATGCAGGAAAATCCCACCCCTTTTAGTTTTAGCCAACCAATCCTCCGAGGCGAAAACTCCTTTTTTGTATTCGCCTATATAGTTGCTGTTCCTGACTATTTTAATGACTCTCCCATTATCCATCATAGCCAACCTTATGGTGATATCTTTTTCAGGAAGCGGCTTAGCTTTATTAGCTTCAAAAGCCTCGTCGACGAACATTACAACCTCGTACGTTGGTTGCTCAATTTCTTCTTTCACAGGCATATAAAGATTCTTTCCGCCATAAGCAACATGGGCAAATCTTTCAGGAACAATTAACCTAACCGTGGTTCCACTATTTTCGCTGCCCACAATTCTATCAACGGAAATCAACCTTTCCCTGGCCAAAGCTTTCTCGCATTGGGTCAGCAACTTTTGTTCCTCTTCACCAAAGGGATAGTCAACACTGTTCTTGGTGAACATTGCTGCTCGGGAAGAAGGTTCACTTTCAGCAACAAAATTTCCATATATCGTTTTTCTAACCCCAAGCTCATTTTCCACAAGCGCTCTCAGCTCTTCACCAGAGGGATTATTTGCTAACCTATGTTCATTTATTGCCTTTTTTCTGATTCCATCGACAGTGTGAGCAAATTGTGCCAGATCAAATGATGATATTCTTTCCATTGTAATTCACCCTCTCTAAGTACTAAATACCAAATCTTAATATCCAAATACTAAACAATAATCAGAATCCCAAACCTTAAATTTTTTGGATTTCAAGATTGGAGCTTCGTACTTTATCGTTTACGCAGTCGGTAATCGTTAATATGTAGTGGCGAACCTATTAAAGACTTTTTACGTTAAGATGCAGCGCATGACCGATTTCCCCATGAGCTTTTACTCCACTTTCGCAACCAGCTTCCCCACCTTAACTTTAGCAATAAGCTCATCCTCTCGCTTTATATCTTCCATGGTTTTCGGGGTTTCCATTTCTGAAGGTGACGGACCCAAACCATATTTAGCCTTAAGAAATTCCATCCCGGTGGTAGGAAAGAGAGCATAGATAAGTACATCACCGATATCCCTAGCGACACCTTTGGTTGCCTCTTTGGCTTTCTCCAACTCTGGCTCAAGTATTTCAGCGGCGCGACAGGTAATAGATTCTTCACCTCGTGCATAACCCTTAAGAGCTTTCTTCTGCACCTCGGGGTCAATAGGAACTGGTGATTTGCCATACAAGCCATAAACATAATCTCTTACTTGTGTAGACATCATCTTATATCTACCAAAAAGAACGTTCTGCACTGCTTGAACTCCTACAATCTGACTAGTTGGGGTAACTAGAGGTGGGAAGCCAAGCTCTTTTCTAGTTCGGGGAAGCTCCTCATAAACCTCACCGAGCCTATCAAGAGCATTGGCCGCCTTGAGTTGAGCCACTAAGTTTGTGGTCATTCCTCCAGGAATTTGATGCTCTAGCACTCCGATATCAATTTTTGCCATCCTGGTGGTATCAAGGAAGTCGCGATATCTGGGAGCTATAACCTCCAGTTTTTGTCCCAGCTTGAATAGAGGAGCTAAATCGAGCCCAGTGTCCCTTGGTGTTCCTTGAAGAGCTACTGCGATTGGCTCAATAGCAGCATGAGCTGAACCCCAGGCAAAAGGAGCCAAAACAGTATCAATGATGTCTACTCCAGCTTCAATCGCCTTTAGCAAACTCATATAAGCCATACCACTGGTATGATGAGTATGCAAAGTAACTGGTATCCTTAAAGATTGCTTCAGCGCTTTAGTCAGCTTATAGGCATCGTCAGGGGAGATAAGCCCTGCCATATCCTTGATACATAAGCTATCAGCGCCCATTTCCTGAATGATAAGCGCTTTTTTAACATAATAATCGAGGTTATAAACTTCTCCTCCCATCTTGCGCTCGGTAAGGGAGTAGCATATTGACCCTTGAATGTGCTTGCCGCATTCTTTAATAGCCTTAAACGGCGTCTCGAAGTTACGTTCATCATTAACGGCATCGAACACCCTGAAAACATCTATCCCACTTTCAGCAGCATGATGAATAAAAGCTCTGACTATATCATCAGGGTAATTGCGATAGCCTACCAGGTTTTGTCCTCGAAGGAGCATTTGTAGTGGAGTATGAGGCATTAGCTTCTTCAAGATGCGCGGCTTCTCCCAAGGGTCTTCATTTAAATATCTGATGGCCACATCGAAGGTGGCCCCTCCCCAAACCTCCATCGACCAGAAGCCCACTTTATCCATATCCTCAGCCATAATTTCCATATCCTCAGCTCGCATTCGAGTAGCTAGCAGGGATTGATGCCCATCACGGAAGGTAAGGTCAGTAACCTTGACCGGATTATTTACTTTTTGACTCATGATTCCTCCCTTTATCTTACTCCCCCTCTTCTATTCCCTATCCTATATATTACCAGTTACTGCTTCCCAGGTGTTATCTTCGGTCTCCTTTGCCCTTTCATTACAAACTAAATTTTGACATCAAACTCCTGCAGAGAAATTGTAAATTCAAATTTCTAAAGTTTAGGGTTTAGGATTTAAGGTTCCGTATCTTACTGGTTATACCTCACGAAACTCGCCTTCCACCGTGCTTTCTCCCCCTTCACCAGGCTTCTTACCTCCGGGAGGTTCTCCACCAGGTGGTGGCTGTCCTGGCTGTTGATAAACTGCAGCTCCAATCTTCTGCATCGCTTGTGATAACTCTTGCATAGCATTACGGATGGCGTTTATATCCTGTCCCTGAAGCGCTGACTTCACAGCAGCTACCTTTCCTTCTATCTCTTGTTTTACATCAGCAGGTATCTTGTCTCCGTAATCACGAAGCGTCTTCTCTGCAGTATAAGCTAAGGTGTCAGCAGAATTGCGTGTCTCCACCTCTTCTTTGCGTTTGGCATCCTCTGCAGCGGAAGCTTCAGCTTCTCGCTTCATCTTCTCCACCTCTTCTTTGCTGAGCCCACTGGAGGCAGTGATAGTAATTTTCTGCTCCTTACCCGTGCCTTTATCACGAGCACTGACATTTAAGATGCCGTTGGCATCGATATCGAATGTTACCTCAATTTGGGGCATACCCCGTGGTGCGGGCAAAATACCATCAAGCATAAAGCGTCCCAAAGTTCGGTTATCAGCCGCCATAGGGCGTTCTCCTTGAAGAACATGGATTTCCACGCTTGGCTGGCTGTCGCTAGCAGTGCTGAAAATCTGGCTCTTGGAGGTAGGAATGGTGGTATTGCGAGGAATAAGAGGCGTAGCTACTGCACCTAGCGTCTCTATACCCAAAGTAAGAGGAGTAACATCAAGAAGAAGAACCTCTCCTACCTCGCCCTTAAGGACTCCAGCTTGAATGGCAGCGCCCAAAGCTACCGCTTCGTCAGGATTAACTCCCCTGACGGGCTCTCTGGCAAAGAACTGCCGTAAAGTGTCCTGGACTTTTGGCATTCTCGTCTGACCACCAACTAGAATTACATCATTGACCTGACTTGATGTAAGCCCGGCATCGCTTAAAGCTTGACGGCAAGGACCAATGCTCCTCTCTATTAAGTCATCCGATAACTGTTCTAGCTTAGCTCTGGTTAACACCATGCTGAGATGTTTGGGACCAGTAGCATCAGCAGTAATAAAAGGAAGGCTTATCTCTGTTTGAGCTACCGTGGATAGCTCCTTTTTTGCCTTTTCAGCGGCGTCCTTTAGTCTCTGTAATGCCATCTTGTCTTGCCTTAAATCAATGCCTTGCTCCTTCTTGAACTCATCACATACCCAATCTGTAATCCTCTGGTCAATATCATCGCCACCAAGGTGGGTGTCACCATTGGTTGATTTAACCTGGAAAGTGCCTCCGCCTATATCCAGGATAGAAATATCGAAGGTGCCACCACCAAGGTCATACACAGCGATAGTTTCATCCTTTTTCTTATCCAATCCATAGGCTAGTGATGATGCTGTAGGTTCATTGATAATGCGCAAAACATTGAGCCCGGCTATAGCACCAGCATCCTTGGTTGCGTTTCGCTGGCTATCATTAAAATAAGCAGGCACAGTAATCACAGCATCGGTGACTTTATCTCCAAGGTAAGCTTCAGCATCGGTCTTTATTTTCTGCAATATCATGGCTGCTATTTCCTGTGGACTATACTCCTTCCCTCCCATTACCACTCGACAATCGCCATTAGGAGCTTCAGTAATCTTATATGGCAAATGCTTTATATCTCCCTGAACCGTGGCATCTTTGAACTTACGCCCGATGAGGCGCTTTATACTAAAGAGAGTATTCTCAGGGTTGACCACTGATTGACGCTTGGCCAACTCTCCTACCAGCCTCTCCCCTGTCTTGCCTATCGCCACTACTGAGGGAACCAGATTCCCCCCTTCTGAGCTAGGTATAATCTTGGGTTCTCCCCCTTCCATTACTGCTCCTACACTAAGTGTAGTGCCTAAATCAATTCCTATTGCTCTTCCCATAGCTACTCCTCCTTTTCAGCTTGTTCGGTCTTTTTCCCTTCGCCCACTATCACCATGCTAGGACGAATCACCTTATCTTTCAACTTGTAACCCTTCTGGATTTCCTCTACCACCATTCCCTCTTCGCCCTCTTGGCGTGCTACTGCCTCATGCAAGTGGGGGTCGAATTGCTCCCCTTTAGCCTTAATCTCGCTTAACCCTTGTGCCTCCAAGGTTGCCCTGAGCTTACTATAGCTTAACCTGATGCCATCAACCCAACTGAATTTTGCCAGCTGCTTCGGCAGTGAAACAAAAGCTCTTTCCATATCATCTATAATAGGTAGCAAGTTTAAGATAAGGGAGCTGTTGGCAAATTTAACTAATTCTTCCCTTTCTTGCTCCACTCGTTTCTTATAATTACTAAAATCAGCCTGATTTCTTTGCCAGTTAGCTAAATACTTTTCTGCCTTTTCCTTCTCCTCAGTAAAGGATTGCTCCAAAGTTTCTACATCTTCTGTTGGCTCAACCCCCACTTCGACTGCTTCATCATTAGACAACTTTTCCTCAGCCAATTTTAAACTCCTTTACCCCGTTAGATAATCAGTTCTAAAGTATCTGATAGGGTTTAGATATATTCAGCCACTGAGTTACTTAGCAACAGTGAGAGGTAGTTAAGCGAAGAGATAGCTTTGGCATAATCCATTCGCTTTGGGCCAAGCACCCCGACAATGCCACTGGCTTTGTCTGGTATCCCGTACGGGCTAATTATCAAGCTTAAATCTTGCAGCGGCGGCTCTGGATTTTCCTCGCCAATGATTATTTTTATCTCCCCTTTATTAAGTCCTCGGCAGGATATATTTCCTAGCCAACTTCCTTCCTCTAGCATCTCCAAAATATTAAGCGCTTTGGGATTATTAGCAAATTCCGGCTGGCTTAGCATCAAGTGTAATCCATCAAGATAAGGCTTGCCATACTCCAATTTATCTTCTGCAGCTATCATCTTTACTAAACAGTGGGATACTTGTTTTTCCTCAGGGGAAAGCTCAACTTTATTAGCTAAAATTTCGCTACTGGCCATCCCAGCATAAATGGAGGTAAGCTTGTTAGCTAACTGCGTTAGCTCGTCCTGTGTAATTCTTCTATCGAAAGCCACAACTTGCTGCTTAACTTTTGCTCCATATAGAACTAAAACCAGTAAAGCTACAAAATCTTGTAAGGCTACCAAGTCTAGATGTTTAAAGCGACTGCGCGTTGTCCCTGGCGAGGTTATTACTGCCACATTGCAAACAACGCGTGCTAACCACGCTGCTGCTAATTTTAGCCATTGTTCTATTTCCTCCCTTGTTTCTTGAAGTAAGTGATAAATTAGATATTGCTCGCCAGAGGGAAGCTCAATATTCTCGCCTATCAATTCCACATAATAACGGTAAGCCCTGTCAGTAGGTACACTGCCAGCCGAATGATGAGGATGGGTAATATAGCCCTCTTCTTCCAGACACGCTATGTCATTGCGGATGGTAGCTGGGCTCACCTCCAATCCATGCTTATCTACAATGGCTCTTGAAGCTACAGGTACCGCTCCAATAATATAATCTTGAACTATTATTTTGAGAACAGTTTCCCTTCTTCCCTTCAGAGTCACTTAGCACTCTCCCCCTTCGATTGCTAACAAATGCTAATTTAGCATTTTGAATATAGTCTGTCAATGTGGATGCCAAGTCAATTGGAATGATACGCAACTGCTACGGTCAAGAAGCAACTCAATTATTTCTATTTTGACCAAAGCAAGCTACGTAGTTTCATCAGTCTCAGTAACCAACGCGGGAGGGATTCGCCAATTGGTCGAACTTACCTCTATCTGCTTAAATTGACGCTAGATAGGTATTATGCTATCTTAGGCAACATAATTTATCTTTAGGAAGTGCAAAACAGTGAAAAGTGATGTTGTGAAGAAAGGCATTGAAAGGGCACCTCATAGGTCTCTATTGCGTGCTGTAGGTTGTGGCTCAGATGATTGGGATAAACCTTTCATCGGGGTGATTAATAGCTTCAGCGAAGTTGTCCCCGGGCACATCCATTTGCAAGCTATTGCCCGAGCAGTAAAGGAGGGAATCCGTAGTCGGGGTGGAGTGCCTTTCGAAGTTAATACCCTCGTTGTCTGTGATGGCATTGCCATGAATCATCCGGGAATGAAGTACAGCTTGCCCAGTCGGGAGCTTATCGCTGATTCATGTGAGATTTTGGCTGAGGCTCACGCCTTTGATGGCTTGGTATTCATTCCCAATTGCGACAAGGTAATACCAGGCATGTTAATGGCAGCGGTAAGACTTAACTTGCCTTGTATCTTTATTAGCGGCGGTCCTATGATGGCAGGAAAGCTTTATCAGGATAATCAAGTGAGGTCGGTGGACCTTAACTCAGTTTTCTTAGGGGTAGGTGAGGTTATGAAAGGAAATATGACCGAAGCTGGGTTAAGAGAATTAGAAGAAGTTGCCTGTCCCGGCTGCGGCAGTTGCGCTGGAATGTTCACCGCCAACACCATGAATTGCCTCACCGAAGCTTTAGGTATGGCATTGCCTGGCAATGGAACGATACCTGCAGTAGAAGCACGGCGAATTCAACTAGCCTATAAAGCTGGACAGCAAGTTATGGAAGTGCTAGCCAAGGATATTAGGCCTAAAGATATTATCAATAAGGATTCTATTTATAATGCCTTCGCTGTGGATATGGCTTTGGGCGGCAGCACTAACTCTGTGCTGCATCTTACAGCAATAGCGCATGAAACGGGAATCGATTTCCCCTTATCTTGGGTAAACGAAATTAGCGAGCACATTCCCCATATATGCAAACTAAGCCCGGCGAGCGATTATCACATTGAGGATTTAGAGTTAGCTGGTGGCATCCCGGCAATAATGCAAGAGCTATCTCCATTGCTAAATCTTAAGGTGAATACCGTTTTGAGGCAGCCACTGGGCAAAATGATAAAGGGAGCTGAAGTCAAAAATAGAGAGGTAATCCGCCCCCTGTCACAACCATATGCTGCTACCGGTGGCATTAGTATATTATTTGGCAATCTGGCACTTGAGGGTGGCGTGGTAAAAAACGCTGCAGTAGCTCCTGACATGCTGGTTCATCAGGGTCCAGCAAGAGTTTTTGATAGTGAGGAAGCGGCCACAGCGGCAATAGTCAAAGGGGAACTCAAGTCAGGCGAAGTAATTGTTATCCGCTATGAAGGACCGAAGGGAGGTCCTGGAATGCGTGAGATGTTGACGCCTACATCCCTCCTCAGCGGCATGGGTATGGATAAGGAGATAGCACTTATTACTGATGGTCGCTTTTCCGGAGCTACCAAGGGGGCAGCTATTGGCCATGTCTCTCCTGAAGCAGCGGAAAGGGGTCCCATAGCTGCTCTAAAAGACGGCGATATCATTAAAATAGATATACCTAATCATAAGTTGGAAGCAGAGTTAAACCAAAGTGAGATAGAGCAAAGACTAAATTCCTTGCCTCCCTTCGAGCCTAAGATCAAAACTGGCTATCTTAAGCGATATAGCGATAAAGTAAGTTCAGCCAGCACGGGAGCAGTGTTTGCTGACTAAGCGGGATTACTATGAAGAAAACTGGAGCTCAGATTTTATGTGAAAGCCTAATTAGAGAAGGTGTCGAGGTTATCTTTGGCATTCTTGGTGGCGCTGTCTTGCCCATATATGACACCTTTCCTCAATACCCCCAACTTAGGCATATACTTGTTCGCCATGAGCAGGGAGCTGCCCATGCTGCTGATGGCTATGCTCGAGCCGTACATAAGGCAGGTGTATGTATAGCTACTTCGGGTCCCGGGGCTACTAACTTGGTAACAGGGATTGCCAATGCCTATATGGATTCGTCTCCTATGGTAGCTATAACTGGTCAGGTAGCTAGACCTTTTATTGGCAAGGATGCTTTTCAGGAGGCAGATATCACCGGCATCACCCTTCCTATCACCAAGCATAATTATCTTGTCGCTGGTGCCGCAGAATTAGCTAAAACGATTAAAGAAGCTTTCCATATCGCCCAGACAGGCAGGCCAGGCCCTGTGCTTATCGACATACCACGAGATGTCCAAGAGGAGAAAGCGGAATTTGTTTATCCTGATAAAGTTGATTTGCCAGGCTACAAGTTTGTCTCTAAAGGGCATTCAGTTCAAATTAAGAGGGCAGTAAAGCTCCTCAAAGAAGCTGCGAGGCCTGTTATCATTGCTGGCAGAGGAATAATCATCTCCCAAGCTTATGATGAGCTTAAGGAATTAGCTGAAAAGGCACAAATACCAGTAATTAACACCCTGCTCGGCATCGGAGCTTTCCCTGGAGATCATGTGCTTAATTTTGGCATGCTAGGGATGCATGGCCTGGCTTATGCTAACCTGGCAGTGCAAAACGCTGATGTCGTTATTGCTATTGGCATGAGATTTGATGATCGAGCTACAGCAAATACCAAGGATTTTGCTCCCCAAGCCAGCATTATCCATATTGATATCGACCCTGCGGAAATAGGGAAGAATGTGCCCATAGATATCCCTATAGTTGGAGATGTTAAAAGTGTGCTGAAAGCTATGAATAAGGAAATTGAAAGCAGAAACCATCTGGATTGGCTGTCTCAATTAGAGCAGTGGCGCTCCGAACACCCATCACTAGAAATCAGGCAAAATGATGGGCTTCTACCTCAGTATGTTATCCGCCAGATCTCTGAGGCCACTCGAGGCGATGCCATAATAGTCACTGGAGTGGGACAAAATCAAATGTGGGCAGCACAACACTACATTTACACTAAACCAAATAGCCTTATTTCCTCCGGAGGCTTAGGCACTATGGGATTTGAGCTTCCTGCTGCTATAGGGGCTAAGGTTGGTCGCCCTGAGGAAACAGTGTGGTGCGTTGCCGGCGATGGTGGTTTTCAAATGACTATTCAAGAGTTAGCCACTATAGCACAGGAAAATATTGCCATAAAGATAGCCATAATTAACAATGGCTATTTAGGGATGGTAAGACAATGGCAAGAGTTGTTTTACCAGCATCGCTATGTTGACACAAAGCTTTGGAATCCCGATTTCGTCCAGATTGCCGAAGCCTATGATATTCCAGGTGTCAGGGTAAAGCATAGAGAGGAGGTAATCCCAGCCATACAGAAAGCAATGGACTACCCCGGACCTTTTCTCATTGACTTTATTGTTGAGCCGGAAGAAAATGTCTATCCTATGGTACAGCCTGGGGAGAGTTTGTCCCAAATCCTAGAATTGCCCAAGCCAGAGGTACCAAGCAAATACTAAGATTTTTTTGTAGTTGCCTGACTTATCAGGTTTAAGGGAGTAAATTGTTTAACACAAGACACACTTTGGTAGCTTTAGTAGAAGATAAACCCGGTGTACTAAACAGGGTAGCTAGCTTGTTTCGGCGCCGAGATTTTAATATAGAGAGCCTCGCTGTAGGGCGCAGTGAACAGCTTGGCTTATCTCGCATGACTGTCGTTGTCGGCGGTGATTCTGCCAAGGTGGAACAAGTCAGGAAGCAGTTAGACAAATTAATCAATGTGGTCAAAGTGACTGATATAACCGGAGAAGATATAGTAACCAGGGAATTGGCCTTAATCAAAGTCAAGGCTACCGCTTCAACAAGAAGCGAGATTATACAGATTGTCGATATTTTCCGAGCTAACATAGTTGATGTTGCCTCCGATTCCCTAACGGTAGAGGTTACTGGCGATGAGGATAAGGTAAATTCCCTGCTTGAGCTTCTCCGTGGCTTCGGGATTAAAGAGGTTAGCAGGACAGGCAGAATTGCCCTGACTCGCGGCGCCATCTAGTTAAAATCCGAAGTACCAAATCCTAAATGCTAAGGAATTTGGATTTGTTTAGAATTTAGAAATTCGAAATTAGGATTTCTTCAAAGGAGGAAGACATGGCTAAAATTTATTATGACAAGGATGCTAATCTGGACTTAATTAAAGGTAAAACGATTGGCATTATTGGCTATGGCAGCCAGGGGCATGCCCATGCCCAAAACTTGAGAGACAGTGGCTGCCAGGTTATTGTTGCTGAAGCATCAGGCAGCGAAGGGTGGAAAGCAGCGCAAAATGCTGGTTTTAAAATAGCCAGCGCCACTGAGGTAGCTAAGGAAGCAACCATCATTGTCATGCTAGCTCCCGATAATCTACAGTCTCAAATTTATCATGAGTCAATTGAAAGGGAGATGGGCAAGGGTAAAACCCTGACGTTTGCTCATGGTTTTAATATCCATTATTCTCAAATTGTACCGCCTCCCGATGTTGATGTCAGCATGATTGCCCCTAAATGCCCCGGACATATGCTGCGCCAACTTTATACTGAAGGTTCAGGAGCCCCAGCTTTGATTGCTATTCATCAAGATGCCTCGGGCAAGGCAAAGAATATCGCTTTAGCTTATGCTAAGGGTATTGGTTGCGCCAGAGCCGGGGTTTTGGAAACAACTTTTGCCGAAGAAACCGAGACTGACCTCTTTGGAGAGCAAACAGTGCTCTGTGGTGGAGTTTCTTCTCTGGTCAAAGCTGGTTTCGAGACATTGGTAGAGGCAGGTTACCAACCCGAAATTGCTTATTTTGAGTGTTTCCATGAACTAAAACTCATTGTTGACCTTATGTATCAAGGCGGTTTGAATTACATGCGATATTCTGTAAGCGATACTGCTGAATATGGCGACTATACTCGAGGACCACGAGTTATAGATGACATGGCCAAGGAAGAGATGGGACAAATTCTAGCAGAAATTCAGGATGGCAGCTTTGCCAAAGAATGGATTCTGGAAAATCAGGCAGGACGCCCCAGCTTTAATGCGATGAAACGAAAGGAAGCTGAGCATCCGATTGAAGCCATAGGCAAGAAGCTTAGAGATATGATGCCCTGGCTAAAGGGATGAGGAAAATGACTAATAAAATGCCTGACCCGGTTGTCAACTATCTCAAGAGCCAGCTCCTCCATAAAAAGAAGCCACTACAAAAAGCTATCTAAAACACTTATAATTATTGGAAGGCAATGCGCAACTTTATGGAGGAAGACTTCACTGAAGACGAATCTTTAAGGTTATTGGAAGAGGCAGCAGATGAAATTAGAGAGAAGTAAGCTAGGGAGTAAATCATGGATAAAGTAATTATTTTTGACACTACTTTAAGAGATGGGGAGCAGGCAGCCGGGGCGAGCCTAAATCCCCAGGAAAAGTTGGAAATTGCTAAACAATTAGAAAAACTTGGCGTTGATGTTATTGAAGCTGGCTTTCCCGCCAGCTCACCTGGCGATTTTGAAGCGGTTCGCCTTATTGCCCAAGAAGTCAAGCACCCTGTAATTTGTCCTCTCGCCTCGGCAACTCCTGAAGCTGTGGACAAAGCCTGGGAGGCGGTTAAAGGAGCCGACCATCCTCGAATCCATATTTTCCTCTCGGCCTCAGATATTCATCTGTCTTACCAACTTAAAAAGAGTCGTGAAGAAATTCTGCAGCTATCCAAGGAAATGGTGACTCGCGCCAAAGGTTATGTTAATGATGTCGAGTTTTCACCTATGGATGCCAGCCGTACTGAACCAGCTTATATTTACCAAATTCTAGAAGCTGTGATTGATGCCGGGGCAACCACAGTTAATATCCCTGATACTGTAGGTTATGCTGCACCCCAAGAATTTGGCAATTTGATTCAAGGCATTCTGTCCAATGTGCCTAATATCCATAAGGCTATCGTGAGTGTCCACTGCCATAATGATTTAGGCTTGGCAGTAGCTAATAGCCTTGAGGCAATACAAAAAGGAGCACGGCAAGTTGAGTGCACTATCAATGGCATCGGAGAGCGAGCTGGCAATGCTTCTTTAGAAGAAATTGTCATGGCGCTAAAGACCCGTCAGGACTTCTTCAACCTCGCTACCAATATTGATACTACCCAAATCTATAGGACAAGTCGTCTGGTAAGTGAACTCACTGGCTTTTCTATCCAGCCTAATAAAGCTATTATTGGGGCAAATGCTTTCCGCCACCAATCAGGCATTCACCAGGATGGCGTGCTCAAGAAAGCTATCACTTATGAAATCATGGACCCTAGAACAGTAGGCATCCCATCAAGTGTCCTAGTATTAAGCAAACTAAGTGGCACACATGGTTTTAAGGAACGATTAGCCGAGCTTGGCTATAGTTTGAGCCAAGAGGCACTAAACCATGCCTTTCAGGGCTTCAAGGAGCTAGCTGATAAGAAAAAGGAAATTACAGATAGAGATATTGAATCCTTAATAGCTGAGGAACTGCGCACCACTACTGAGATATATCATCTTGACTATGTTGAAATTTCCTGTGGTGACCATAGCCTTCCTACAGCTACAGTTAGACTTATTGACCCCGAGGGGCAGAGCTTAGCCGATGCTGCCTTGGGCACAGGACCTGTGGATGCGATATATAAAGCTATTAACCGCATAGTGGGAATACCCAATAATCTCACAGAGTTCACCGTTAAATCGGTTACCGAGGGGATTGATGCCATTGGAGAGGTGTTAGTAAGGATTGAAAGCGAGGATGTAACTTATACTGGCCGTGGCGCTTCCACTGACATTATCGTCGCTAGCGCTAAGGCATACATGAATGCCCTGAATCGGCTTTTAGCCAGAAAAACACCTAAAGAGGGAGAAGCTAGTTGAGTCCCTGGTGGGAAATGGTGCTGCGTCTGCTATTAGCTACTGCTCTGGGGACTGGCATTGGCTATCACCGTGAACGGGCTGGGAAAGCAGCAGGGTTGCGTACTCACGCATGCATCGCTTTAGGTGCAGCTCTATTCACTATAGCCTCCTTTAGTTTCGGTGACCATGCTGACCCCTCACGTGTTGCTGCTGGAGTAGTAGCTGGAGTTGGTTTCATTGGCGCTGGTGCTATTTTACGTGGCATGCGCGGAGATGGCGGGATAGCAGGACTAACCACCGCAGCATGTATTTGGGTAACTGCCGCTATAGGTTTAGCTGCCGGAGCTGGATTATATTTGATTGCTGCTGTTACAGCTCTCATTACAGTGATTGTGCTGAGGCTTCCCAAAATTTCTGGATAGAATAACAGCAATCAGAATTAAGCTAATAGTTTAAATGGCAACACTAGCAGAAAAGATTTTAGCACCCCATTGTGGCAAAAAACAGGTTAAGCCTGGCGAGTTTATAAATGCCAAGGTTGATTTAGTCTTGGCTAACGATATAACAGCGCCTTTGGCTATAAAAGAGTTCCAGCGGCTAGGAGTAGGCAAGGTATTCGATCCAGCAAAAGTAGTCATGGTTCCTGACCACTTTTGTCCTAACAAAGACATACAGTCTGCGGAACAAGCAAAGTTTATGCGGGAGTTTGCCAAAGAGCAGAAGGTAATTTATTTTGAGGTAGGGCGGATGGGCATTGAGCATGTGCTTTTGCCCGAGCAAGGTTTAGTCTTACCCTGTCAAGTCATCGTTGGTGCTGATTCCCACACTTGCACTTATGGCGCCTTGGGTGCCTTTGCCACTGGCATGGGCTCAACCGATATTGCCGTGGCTATGACCACAGGTGAGATATGGATGAAGGTGCCACCAACTATTAAATTTATTTATCATGGGAAGTTACCCAAGTGGGTTAGTGGCAAAGACCTCATTCTTTATACCATTGGAAACATTGGCGTTGATGGAGCACTCTACTCGGTTATGGAATTCAGTGGTGAAGCGATTGATGAGCTATCCATGGATGGACGCTTTACCATGGCAAACATGGCTATTGAAGCTGGAGCCAAGGCAGGCATTTTTAATGTAGACGAAAAGACTAAGAAATATGTTGAAGAGCACGGCAATCGGCTTTACTCAACATATCAATCAGACAAAGACGCCGAATACGCCAACATTATTGAATACGATATGTCAAAAATTGAGCCTCAGGTAGCCTTTCCCCACATTCCTTCCAATACCAAACCCATAAGCCAAGTGGGAGAGGTGAAGCTGGACCAGGTAGTAATTGGCAGTTGCACCAATGGTCGACTTGACGACCTAAGAATAGCCGCCAAACTGTTTCAAGGGAAGCAAGTCCATTCTGAGTTGAGATGCATTATCATCCCAGGCTCACAAAAAGTCTATCTTGAGGCACTAAGAGAAGGATTGATAGAGATCTTCATAGAAGCTGGGGCTGTAGTAAGCACTCCTACTTGCGGACCTTGCCTTGGTGGTTATATGGGGGTTTTAGCCGCTGGCGAGAGGTGCCTCTCTACCACTAATCGAAACTTTGTTGGCAGAATGGGAAGCCCCCAGTCTGAAGTTTACCTGGCTAATCCAGCAGTAGCCGCCGCCAGTGCTATTTTGGGGAAGATTGCTAACCCTGAAGAAATTCCAGGTTAAAAGGTATGAAATCAGCGAACTTCTTTTATCCGCAAGAGGTTATCTACCATTGGCTAGAGCCCTGATGAAAAGAAGGAGGTTATATTATATTGAAGGAAGATACATCTGTCACAGGTCATGGTAGGGTTGCAAGAGAGAGGAAAATGAGTTATGCCCACACAGGTTCGGGGAAAAAACTATTATGGCGTACGATTGGTGAGCTGTTAAGAGAAACAGCTGCAAGGTATCCAGAGGATGATGCTTTGGTAGCCGTGTGGCGTGATGAGCGATATAGTTATAGAAGATTTTATGAAGTCTGTTGCCAAGCAGCTAAAGGCTTTATGAAACTGGGTATTGCCAAAGGCGATCGAATTGCAATTTGGGCTACAAATTGCCCGGAATGGGTCATCACTCAGTTCGCCACGGCGATGATAGGCGCTATCCTAGTCCCAATCAGCCCAGCTTTTAAGCAGCATGAACTAGAGTATATTTTGAAAGACTCTGAAAGCCAAACGCTTGTTTTAATCAGGGGCTTCAAAACTTCCGATTATCCTATGATGTTTTACAGTATCTGTCCTGAAGCAAAAGGGGCGAATCCCGGCGAGATAAAATCTAAAAAAATTCCTTATTTGAAGAATGTTATCCTTTTGAGCGAAGATGCTCAGCCAGGAATGTCTACTTGGAGAGATTTATTAGAATTTGGAGATGAAGTTTCCGATAGAGAACTTGAGGAGAGAACAGCATCCTTAGATCCAGAAGATATAATGAACATCCAATATACTTCAGGGACGACCGGTTTCCCCAAAGGGGCGTTGCTCACCCATCATAACATCGTGAATAACGGATTCTTTGGGGGAGAGAATTTAAAATTTACATCTAGTGATAGACTTTGTAACCCTTTACCACTCTATCATTGCTTCGGAATGGTCTTAGGAAGTATCCTTTGCGTCACTCACGGTGCCACGATGGTGCTTCCGGCAGAATATTTTGACCCACTATCAACACTAAAGGCAGTGGAACAGGAACGGTGCACCGCTATTCACGGCGTTCCTACAATGTTCATTGCCGCATTGGAGCACCCCAAATTTAAAGAGTTTAATCTTAGCAGTTTAAGGGCTGGCATCATGGGAGGGGCCCCCTGCCCAATAGAAGTAATGAAGAGAGTAATTGACTTGATGGGCATTTATGAAATCACTATTGGCTATGGTTTAACAGAGTGCTCACCTCTAACTACCCAGACCAGCCTTAACAACCCTTCAAGCTTATGGATGGAGACCGTCGGGCCACCAATCCCACACACCGAGGTAAAAATTATTGATCCTGCCACGGGAAAGGTAGTCCCCGTGGGAATCCAGGGCGAGCTTTGTTGCCGTGGCTATCTGCTAATGAGGGGGTATCACAATAAACCAAAGGAAACAGCCGAGACCATAGACACAAGGGGCTGGCTTCACACGGGAGATTTAGCCACGATGGATGAAAATGGCTATTGTAGAATTACCGGCCGAATCAAAGATATGATTCTCAGGGGTGGAGAAAACATATCTCCACGAGAGATTGAAGAGTTTCTCCATACTCATCCGGCAATCAAAGATGTGTATGTATTTGGAGTTCCCGATAAGAAATACGGCGAAGAGATAGCAGCCTGGATTCAGTTAAAAGAGAACAAAAACACTACACCTGAAGAGATTCATGAATTTTGCGTCGGTAAGATAGCGCACCAAAAGATCCCCAAATACATCAAATTTGTCGAATCCTACCCTATGACAGCTAGTGGCAAGATTCAAAAATTTAAAATGCGCGAAATAGCAATCAAAAGGTCAGAGTTAGAAGAAAAAAGAGCAGAGGTGCAATTAGGTTTGAAAAGTGATTCAGGGAGTTGAGCCAACGGTGGGTAACAATGTGTATTTGGCTAATCCAGCAGTAGCCGCTGCCAGTGCTATTTTGGGGAAGATTGCTAACCCTGAAGAAGTCGCAAGCTAAAGGGGTGATACTGGTTAAGCTAAGTCAGATTAGATGAAATGATAAAAATTGCACTGCGGCATTCGTTTGCCACGCATTTGCTTGAGTCCGGAGTAGGCCTGCGCTACATTCAGGAATTATTGGGACATAAGAGCAGCAAAACAACCGAAGTTTACACCCATGTTTCTCATAGGATGCTGGGAAAAATCCAAAGTCCATTGGATAGGATGGAGCTAAACAGAAAATAATCGCAATGCGGTTATGCACGAGTTAAACGACATTGCTTAAAGGAGGAGGCCAGTATATGAAAAACATTCTTCTTTTCAAGTATGGTGGTTACATCATCTATCTTGTTTCCTTGATAGGGTTATTTCTAAATGGGGGTGTGGCTACTTTACATTTTATAAATGGTCGGTGGTTATTCGGTATTTGGGCTCTATTCTCAATTATCCTTTTACCTAAGGCTACGTTGGGTCTCATTTTATTATTGGGTCGTAAATCCATCGTGTTTATGAATATGCCTCCGATAATGTGGAAAATATTTCCAAGCACGATGCAAAAATATCGGAGTGATTCCCTAATTTCTATTTTTGGAAATCCAGTATTGAAAGGGTTTGTGAGGGAAATAATTTATCTTGTTATTAGCCTTGTCCCGATTATTGTTTTTATATTTTGGAATTGATGGATAAAGCAACGTCGATTAACAGCCTGTTTGCGACGCTTCGCTAAATGCTTTCGGCACTTCGCAAACACCGAAACCGTTGTCCGAAATCGCTGTGGAGATGAAGAAAGATGAGCTGGAATGAAATTTTTCAGATTATTTCAGGTGTTATCATATCTGTGGGAGGGGCGGGAGTTATTATTTGGAAACTATCCTCGTATCTTGGAGAGATATGGGCAAAAAAGCATTTAGAATCTATTAAGAAAGAGTATCAAAAAGAAATAGAAGATTATAAATCTCACTTAGATATGCTTAAAGAAACAACTTTGCGCTATTCAGGACGACAGTTTGAGTTGTATAATCAACTTTGGCATTCTTTGTATGATCTAAAATCAATGGCTGATGCTCTTTGGGAAGAAGCGAACGAACAAAACCTGAGGAGGTTTTCTCAGCAATTAAAAAAGACAATGGATGAAGTAGAAAAAAGTTATTTGTTTATTGAAGAAAATCATTACCAAGAACTATTAGAATTACTTAATGAGTTTAAAAATTATGAGATTGAGAAGAAAAGGTTGGTTCAACTATATATGAGGAGAAGCTATAAACAACAAGTGGATCCCTATGAAATAAAGCAGTTAGTCGAACAGAATAGGGAAGGAAAACAGAGATATGAGCAGTTGGTAAAAGAAATAGGCGATAATTTGAAAAACCAAATAAGAGGAGGGAATAATTAGTGCGACTTCGGATAACACAGCATATACGCTACGGGCTTACGCCCTTGCCCTTCGGGACATTGCTCCCTCCAGTCGCACGTCGTATATGCTGGAAACTTTATGCGAAACGGTTTACAAAAATAATAGGAAACTTTAAAGGCAGGATGAGAGTTTGAAGCTAAAAGGGAGGGTTTCCAAATTTGGAGCTAATGTCAATACGGACATTATTATCCCGGCACGTTATCTCAATATTTCTGAGCCAGGAGAGCTAGCGAGGCACTGTATGGAGGATATTGACCCCGAATTCCCTTCTAAAATTGAGCCTGGAGACATTATAGTTGCTACCACTAATTTTGGTTGCGGTTCCTCTCGTGAACATGCCCCACTGGCAATAAAGGCTTGTGGCATATCCTGTGTCATTGCCCAGAGCTTTGCCCGCATCTTTTTCCGCAATGCTATCAATATTGGCTTACCTCTGTTGGAATGTGCTGAGGCAGTGAAAGAAACAGAAACTGGCGATATTCTTGAAGTTGATTTGTCCTGTGGTGAGATTAACAATGTTTCTAAACATAAGACCTTTATGGCTAGTTCCTATCCCGAGTTCATGCTGGGAATCATCAACGCTGGCGGACTGGTCGAATATACTAAAAATAGATTACAGGGGAGATAACATGGAATTTAACATAGCGGTTTTACCCGGTGATGGCGTTGGTCCTGAGGTTATAGCCGAGGCAATTAAAGTTTTGCAAGCTGTGGGTGAGAAGTTCAGACATAAATTCCAGTTCCATAATGGTCTAATAGGTGGCATCGCCATAGATACCACAGGCACAGCTCTTAGCCAAGATACGCTAAATATGTGTAAACAGTGTGATGCCGTGCTGCTAGGTGCTGTTGGTGGTCCAAAATGGGATGACCCTCAAGCCAAAATCCACCCTGAAGACGGACTTTTAGCTCTAAGAAAGGAATTAGGCTTATTTGCTAATTTGCGTCCCGTAAAGGTTTTACCTATGCTGGTTAATTCTACCTCCCTCAAGCCAGAAATAATCGAAGGAGTCGATTTGGTGATAGTTAGGGAGCTCACTGGCGGACTTTATTTTGGCCAGCCTAAAAGGCAGTGGCAAACTCCAGAGGGGAGGCAGGCTGTTGATACTTTGTCTTACTCCGAAGCAGAAATTGAGCGCATATTAAGAGTTGGTTTCGAATTAGCTCGCAATCGCGGCAAAAAATTAACTTCAGTGGACAAGGCTAATGTTCTTCAGTCATCTCGATTATGGCGGCAAATTGCTATAGAAATTTCTGCTGATTACCCCGATGTCGAGCTGCAGCATATGTTGGTGGATGCCTGTGCTATGCGACTTATCCAGCATCCTACCGACTTAGATGTTTTGGTCACGGAAAACATGTTTGGAGACATTCTCACTGATGAAGCATCAATGTTGGCTGGCTCTATGGGCATGTTACCCTCGGCTAGCTTGGCTGGAATTCCTGAAGGAAAAACCTTCGGTATGTATGAACCAATCCATGGCAGTGCCCCTCGCCGAGCGGGGCAAAATATGGCTAACCCCATCGCCACCATCTTAAGTGCTGCCATGATGCTTCGTTATTCCTTTGGATTGGAAATCGAAGCTCAAGCCATAGAAAACACCGTCCTTGCCGTCCTAGAGCAAGGCTATAGAACTTACGATATAATGTCAGAGGGTAAAACTAGAGTGGGAACGAAAGAGATGGGGGAATTGATTGCTCAAAGAGTAAAAAGTTAAGAGAAGCTTTCTATGCTAACAGTATCGCCTTATGACACAACCTTAAGGGACGGCACTCAGCAGGAGGGGATTTCCTTTTCTGTGGAGGACAAGCTGAAGATTGCCCAGAAGTTAGACGAGTTAGGCACTGATTTTATCGAGGGTGGTTGGCCCGGCTCTAACCCCAAGGATACTGAGTTCTTTGCCAAAGCACAGGATTTGAAATTGAATCATGCTATTATCATTGCTTTTGGCAGCACTCGGCGTGCCGGATGTCGTGTTGATGAAGATGATAACCTTCGGGCTCTGCTAGAGGCTAAAACTGAGGTGGTCACTATTGTAGGCAAAAGTTGGGATAAGCAAGTGACACATGTTCTAGAAACTAGCTTAGAAGAAAACCTTAGTATGATTACAGAGTCCATAAGTTACCTCAAATCGAAGGGAGTAAGGGTTTTCTTCGATGCTGAGCACTTTTTTGATGGTTATACGGGGAATCCTGAATATGCACTTGAAGTTGTTACTAGTGCTGCTAAAGCTGGTGCCGAATGTGTAATTCTTTGCGATACCAATGGTGGCACTTTGCCTCAGCAAATAGCAGAAGCTATTAAAGCTGTTCGAAAGGCAACTCCCACTCCTTTAGGCATCCATGCTCATAATGATGCCGAGCTTGCCGTAGCTAACACCTTGGCTGCCGTGCAAGCAGGAGTTACTCAAATCCAAGGGACGATTAATGGCTATGGTGAGCGCTGTGGCAATGCCAACCTTTGCTCTATCATACCTACCCTGAAACTCAAAATGGGCATTGACTGTATTACTGAGGAGCAACTGGGTAAGCTTGGCGATGTTTCCCGCTATATATCTGAGCTGGCTAACTTGCCTCATTTCAGCCGATTTCCTTACGTAGGCGCTGATGCCTTTGCCCACAAAGGTGGAGTCCACGTCTCAGGTCTAATGAGATGGGAGGATAGCTATCAGCACATTGACCCTGAGTTAGTAGGTAATCATCCTCATGTCGTCATTTCTGAGCTTGCGGGTAAATCAAACATAGTTTATAAAGCAAGAGAACGTGGACTACCTATTCCCAGGGATAGAGAAATCGAAGATGTATTAAAACAAATTAAGTCGTTAGAAAATCAGGGCTTTCAATATGAAAGCGCTGAGGCATCGTTTGACCTTTTGATTCATCGTGCCCAACCCAACTATCAGCCACCTTTTGAGCTAGTGGATTTTATGGTCGTGGTGGAGAAACGCCGCCGCCCCCCTAGTAGTGGAAACCAGGAAGAGCCATTGTCAGAAGTCACTATCAAAGTTAAGGTAGGCGATAAAATAGTACATACTGCTGCTGAAGGCGATGGTCCAGTCAATGCGCTGGACCAAGCTCTGCGTAAGGCCTTACTTCAGTTCTACCCCGATTTGACCGTCGTGACCCTTACTGATTACAAAGTGCGCATACTTGAGGAAACTGCTGGCACTGCTTCTAATGTGCGAGTGCTCATTGAATCCAGCGATGGGAAAGAGCATTGGAGAACTGTAGGCAGCTCAACCAATATTATCGAAGCTAGCTGGTTAGCCTTAGCTGATAGCATAGAATACTGGCTAATAAAGCGAGCTAGGAAAGAGGAGAGACGATGAGCCCTTCACCTAACCCCTCCCTTGAAGGGAGAGGAATAAGGTGAGGGCGAATGAAATTGCCAAACTCCCCTGGGAAAGGTAAAATACTCGGAGGTCAAAATTCAAGGTTGTTTAAAGTAATGTAGTTGCCCAATTTATTGGGCGGTTTTGCCTGATTGAATCTTAATGCCTGATAAATCAAGCAACTACAGAAATTTGAACGAGGAATCGAAATTGAACAGCCTCAAATTGAAATAGGAGGGAATTGATAACTTGAAGTCTTTTGGAGAACTCAGTAAAGAGCAAACACAAAGAGAAGGTACCCTTTTATCCCGCTTAATGGGTGAACCTGGAATAGCAGATTTAACCCGCTTTGAAGCTGAATTGACTGAGCGACAAAGCCAAATCTTATTCGAGATAGCTACAGAGATAGAAGACACTGAGAGTGCACTAAAGCAAACTGAACAACTTACCCAGAGACTTAAGAAACATTTAGTACAGTTGAAAGATTTACAACGAGTTCTCTCTAAGTAAGAGTGATTAATCGCCATCTATGATAAGAGATTGCTTCGCGGAGTTTACCCTGGTGAGCCAAAGCTCTGAACGAAGTGAAGAGGAGATTCTTCGGCCGCTTTGCTCCCTCAGAATGACAGGAGGCGAAGGGCTCGCAATGACATCCTATCAACGAAATGCAGCCTGAATTAGAAACACCAGTTAGAGTCCGTTTTGCTCCAAGCCCCACAGGCTATCCCCATTTAGGCAACATTAGAACCGCTCTTTTTAACTGGCTTTTCGCTCGCCATTGGGGTGGCAAGTTTATCTTGCGTATTGAGGACACAGATGTTACCCGTAAAGTAGAGGGCGCAACGGAAACTATACTGGACAGTCTAAGATGGCTGGGATTAAACTGGGATGAAGGTCCTTATTTCCAATCACAACGATTACATCTTTATCACGAAGCTGCCGACAAATTGCTTAAAAAAGACCATGCCTATTTATGCTATTGCTCCCCAGAGCGGCTGGATATAATGCGCCGAGAGCAAATGAAACGAAAACAGCCTCCAAAGTATGATCGCCGTTGCCGCTATCTAAGCCAACAAGAAAAAAAACAGCTAGAGACAAGTGGCATTACTCCTGTTGTCCGCTTCAAAACGCCGTTCGAGGGGGAAACTACTTTCCACGACTTGATTCATGGCTCGCTAACTTTCAAGAACAACACCTTAGATGACTTCATCCTGCTTAAATCTGATGGCTACCCGACATATCACCTGGCCAATGTAGTAGACGACCATTCGATGACTATCTCTCACATCCTCAGAGCTGATGAATGGCTCTCCAGCACCCCCCGGCATATGCTGCTATATCAAGCTCTGAATTGGCAACCGCCGCAATTTGCCCACCTACCCATGATACTGGGACCCGACCGAGCTAAGCTCTCCAAGAGGCATGGCGCTACCAATATTGCTGATTATCAAAAACAAGGCTATCTCCCCGAGGCAATGATTAATTTCCTGGTACTGCTAGGGTGGTCGCTGGATGACCGAACCGAGTTGCTAAGCCAGGAGGAATTGATAAAGCATTTTTCCCTAGAAAGAGTAAGCAAAACAGCAGCCATTTTTAATAAAGATAAGCTGGAATGGGTGAATGGAGTTTACCTGCGCAAGCTAAGCCCGGAGGAATTTGTCCAGCAAGCCATGCCATTTCTAGACAGAGATTTGCCACCTTCAGTAAAACGCCCACTGGATAGTGGTTACACTCACCAAGTTATGCCCCCAATTCAAGAGCGGGCTAAAACCTTAGCCGAGGTCTCTCAACTTTCTGACTTTTTCTTCCTCGACGAGCTACAATACGATACACAACTGCTCCTAAGCAAAAGCATAGAGCCTACCCAGGCTACCCAAATTATCCAAGTCGCTCTGCAGAGACTAGAAGCAGTAAAACTTTGGAACACTACCTCGCTTGAAGACATACTCCGCCCCCTGGCTGCAGAATTAAACTTAAGCACAGGAAAATTCTTCGGCTTACTAAGAGTAGCCATTACTGGACGCACTGCAGCGCCACCCTTGTTTCAAACCATGGCAGTATTGGGAAAGGAGAGATGCCTGAAACGACTCAGTGAAGCTTTGCAAAGGCTATGCAGTTTCAACCAAAATAGCAAAACCTAAAACATTGTATCCTAAAGATTTGGCAAACTGAGTGAGCATATTATATAATGATATGGATTTTTGATTTAGCAACTTAAAGGAGGGAATATGGATTTTGGATTCTCACCAGAGCAAGAAAAGTTTAGGCAAGAAATTCATGAATTCCTGGAGAATGATGCCGATGCAAAAGGGGCAAAAGAGGAATGGGCAGCTGGTAATGGTTACGGCCCCCACACTTGGGTAATTATGAAAAAGCTCGGAGCAAGGGGTTGGCTTACTCCAGCCTGGCCCAAGGAATATGGGGGGCTGGGACTTCCCGCCATGTATCGCGCTCTTGCTATGGAGGAAATGGATTACTTCACAGGACGAGGTAGCCGAGGAGTTCTTTGTGGGATAGGGATGACGGGAACTGTCCTCTTAGGTCACGGAAGCGAAGAACAAAAACGAGAATATCTCCTGAGGATATCTAGAGGGGAGATAGACTTTGCCCTGGGCTACACTGAGCCCGAGGCTGGCTCTGACCTGGCTAACTTATCAATAAAAGCTGAGGATAAGGGAGATTACTTCCTGGTGAACGGTCAGAAAATGTTCAATACAGCTTGCCATTACGCCCAATACCATTGGCTAGGAGCTAGAACTCAAGTTGTCGAACCAAAGTATAAAGGAATCTCACTATTTATAGTTGACTTAAAGACGCCAGGCATAACTATTATTCCTATTCAGGCATTGGGTTTTAAAACAAATCAAATCTTTTATGATAATGTCAAAGTTCCTAAGAATTGTCTCGTTGGAGAGCTAAATCGTGGCTTTTACTACATAATGGAAGCTTTAGACCATGAAAGGACTTACACTACTAGTAGGCTTAACGGCGAGTTGGAAAAATTAATACAATATGCGAAAACCAGTGGTAAGAGTAAAGACCCTATTATCCGCCAGAAGCTAGCTCAACTCAGCACAGAAATGGAGATAGCAAAGCTCTTTGCTTTACGGATACCCTGGATGCTCGATAGAGGAATGCGTCCCACCCCTGAAGCAGCCATACTTAAAGTTTTCTATGCTGAGCTACAACAGCGCGTAATAAATACTGCTCAACAAATTCTCAGTCCCTACGGTCAGCTTAAAAAAGATTCTAAATGGGCTCAATTAGATGGGGAATTTGAGCTCGAGTATACAGCTTCCTTGGAGGGCATTATTACACGTGGAACATGTGAAGTAATGAGAAACATTATAGCTCTAAGAAAGTTGGGGCTTCCTGCACGATAAGAAGCTTTTCACCCACAAGGAGGGAAAATGGATTTTAGTTTTAATGAAGAACAGGAGATGCTACGAAAGTCAGCCAGGCAATTCTTGGAGGATGAGTGCCCCAAAAAGTTCGTCCGAGACATGGAGGAAGATGAAAAGGGATATTCTCCAGAGCTTTGGAAGAGGATGGCTGAATTAGGATGGATGGGACTGCTTCTTCCTGAGGAATATGGTGGGCTGGGAGGCAACTTCCTAGACTTAACTGCTTTGCTTGAAGAGATGGGAAGAGCTTTGCTGCCAGGCCCTTTTCTCCCTACCACAGTTTACTCTAGCTTGCCTATTCTGCACTACGGAACAGAAGAACAAAAAAGGGAATTCTTGCCTAAAATAGCAGAAGGGAAGCTTATCATGACTTTAGCCATTACTGAGCCCAGTGGACGCTTTGACGAAGCTGGCATAGAAACTAAAGCAATTAGAAGTAATAATGACTACCTTATAACCGGAACTAAGCTACTTGTCCCCGATGCTCATATTGCCGATTGGTTTCTCTGCGCAGCCAAAGAAGGCGAAGGAATAACTCTCTTTCTAATCGATGCCAAGACCCCAGGAATAAATTGTACCTTGCTAAAAACCCTTGCCGCAGATAAGCAGTGCGAAGTTATTTTGGACAACGCAAAAGTTCCAGCAAGGAATATTTTGGGCAAATCAGGAGCAGGGTGGGAGATAGCAAGTAAAATAGAACAGTGGGGAGCTATAGCTCAATGTGCCTTAATCTCAGGTTGTTTGCAACAAGTCCTAGAGATGACAGTTGATTATACTAAGGAGAGGATGCAATTTGGCAAACTGATTGGCAGTTTTCAAGCTATCCAGCACCAATGCGCCGATATGGCTATAGATGTTGATGCTGTTAAATTCATAACTTATGAAGCGGCTTGGAAACTAAGCCAAAAACTACCCGCAACCATAGAAGTCTCAAGGGCAAAGGCTTGGACAAGCGATGCTTCAAGAAGAGTTTGCCTCACAGGACATAGAATCCACGGCGGCCTAGGATTAACGGAAGACCATGATATGCAGCTTTACTTCCGGAGGGCTAAGGCTATGGAACTTGCTTTTGGTGATGGAGATTTTCACAGGGAAATTGTCGCCAAGGAATTAGGACTCTAGTAGATGCACCGAGTACAGTTTTAGTTATTCTAATTGAACTAAGATGGAAAGCCATTGACAGTAATGGGATTTTGTTATAATCTTTCTAGTTGGAAATTTATATTAAGGAGGTTAGAGAATGCCAATTAATATGATTGTTTGCTGCAAGCAGGTGCCCGACCCTGAGGCGCCACCGGCGGTGTTTAAGGTTGCCGGTAACAAAATGACCTTGCCAGCAGATGTAAAACCTGTAATTAGCCCTTACGATGAAAATGCTCTAGAAGCTGCCCTAAGGATTAAAGAAAAAACAGGGGGTAAGATCACGGCACTGAGCCTGGGTAATAAGTTAGTCCGTGATGTGATTAAGAAATCTTTAGCTGTAGGTGCTGACGAGCTTATCCTTCTCGAGGATGAAGCCTTCGAGGAAAGTGATAGCTGGTCAACTGCTTACGCTTTAGCCACAGCGATAAAGAAGATAGGCCAATACGACCTTATTTTCTGTGGCAGGCAAGCTGCTGACTGGGATGCGGGCCAAACTGGCTTAGGCATTGCCGAAATCCTGGGAATTCCCGCTGTAAGCGTGGCTCGAAAAGTAGAAGTTACTGATGGAAAGGTAAGGATTGAGCAAGTTATCCCTGATGGCTACGAAATTGTTGAGGTGGCACTCCCTACCTTAATTACAGTGACCAGTGAGCTGGGCGATCTTCGTTATGCTGCTCTTAAAGGAATTATGGCAGCAGCCAAAAAGCAACCTACTGTGTGGAAACCTGCCGATATCGGACTCGAACCGTCACAAGTCGGCGCTGCTGGGAGACACAGTAAGCTAAATAAGCTCTTCCAGCCAGTCAAGGAAGCCAAATGTGAAATAATCGAAGGAGACAGTCCCGAAGAGGCAGGCGCTAACCTAGCTGTCAAGCTCAGGGAAGCAAAATTATTGTAAAGTTAAGGAGGTAATAAATGGCTGAAAATAAAGGTATATTAGTTTACGGTGAATTAGCGGGTGGGAAGTTAGCTTCTATTACCACTGAATTACTAGGATGCGGTAGGAAACTAGCCGACGATCTAAAGGAAGACCTATCTTGCTTATTGGTCAGTGATACTGTTGGTGAAGCCTCTAAAGAAGCAATTGCTTTCGGAGCGGATAGAGTTTATACAGTAGAGGATGCATCACTCAAACAATATCAAGCAGACTCTTATATGCAGGTTGCAGAAAAACTAGCTAAAGAGCTTTCACCTCGAGCTATACTCATGGGGCAAACATCTATAGGCCGTGATTTAGCTCCCCGCCTTGCCTTCAGGCTAGGAGTTGATTTGGCAACGGATTGCCTCGAGCTAAGCATAGACCCAGAGGCAAAGCTGCTGATGCGAACGCGACCTGTCTACGGAGGCAACGCCCAAGCTACATTCAGCAGTGAGCTTATGCCCCAAATAACTACTGTTAGAACAAAGGCAATGTCGCCAATGGAGCGAGATGACTCAAGAAAAGGAGAGGTCATCCCCACTAAGGTTGAAATAGATGCGTCAAAGATAAGGACAAAGATAGTAGAGACGATAAAGGAAGAGGTAGCCGGTATCAAGCTCGAGGATGCGCCTGTAATAGTAACTGGCGGCAGAGGTGTTGGCGGACCTGAGCCCTTCAAGACAACACTAAAGGAACTGGCTGATATACTGCATGGTGCGGTGGGAGCTACGCGTCCCCCTGCTGACAATGGTTGGGTACCATCGGCAATGCACATTGGCCTTACCGGTAAAATTGTTGCCCCCGATATTTACATTGCTGTAGCTGTATCAGGTGCTAGCCAGCATGTAGCTGGTTGCTCCGGCTCCAAGAACATCATAGCCATTAATAAGGACCCTGAGGCAAACATATTCAAGGAGGCAAAATTCGGGGTGGTCGGCAAATATGAGGAAGTGGTACCTGCTTTTACTAACAAGCTAAAGGAAATACTGGCGGGCTAAAAAGCCTTGTGCCAAAATTGACCCTCACCTTTATTTTACCTGTCTTTTCAGTGAGAGCTAAGGTGAGGGTCATTATTTAGTTTCCTTCGCAGCTTCAGCGCAAACTTTCTGACTAACATGAGGTGGCACTTCGGCGTAATGGTCAAGTTTCATAGTAAAGTTACCACGTCCTTGTGTCATTGACCTTACATCTATAGCATAGCGAAGCAACTCCGCATAAGGTGCCTGAGCCTCAATAATATTATTGCTGCCCTCAGGAGTCATCCCAAGCACATGAGCTCTTTTACTATTAAGATCACTAATTATGTCTCCTGTATATGTCTCAGGCACAGTGATAGTAAGACTCATCACAGGTTCAAGCAATACTGGTTGCCCCTGAGTTAATCCCTTCTTTAAAGCCTGGGCTCCAGCAATTTTAAAGGCAATGTCCGAAGAGTCTACCGGATGAAAACTACCATCGCAAAAAGTTACTTTTATGTCAACTACAGGATACCCCGCTAAAACCCCTTCTCGCTTCGCCTCATTGACTCCCTTTTGCACAGAAGGGATATAATTTTGGGGCACTGCGCCCCCCACAATCTTCTCCACAAACTCAAACCCACTCCCTCGAGATAGAGGCTCCATCTTCAGAAGAACATGTCCGTATTGACCATGCCCACCAGTTTGCTTTTTATGCTTATGCTCTGCCGTGGTTGGCACGGTAATAGTCTCTTTATAAGGAATTTCTGGCGAATCTAATTTCACCTCTACACCAAACTTACGATATATTTTTTCTTTAACTATTTCCAAATGGCTATCCCCCATTCCTGAAATAATAAACTCACTCGTGTCAGGATCGCGGTGTATTTGGATGGAGGGGTCTTCCTCACAAATTCTAGGCAGGACTGTGCTCATCTTGTCCAAATCTGCCCTTGTCTGAGGCTGGACTGCCATGCTGAAAACGGCTTGAGGAAACTCAATGCCATCGTATATCACAGGATATTCACGAGTACAGAGACTATCCCCGGTAACACTCAAATTTAATCGGGCTACTACCCCAATATCCCCAGCAACCAACTGAGATACTGGGATTTGGGTTTTACCCCGCAGTGTAAAGAGCTGACCAATACGCTCTACGCCTTTCTTATTAGCATTCCAGATTTGGGAATTGCTAGAAATAGTGCCTGAGTAAACCCGCAAATAACTAAGCTTGCCTACATATGGGTCAACACTGGTTTTGAAAATGAGACTGGAAAAAGGCGACTCTGCATTAGGTTTGACTTCCTCCTCATCGCCAGTCGCCAAATTCGTAGCTACAATAGCATCCTTTTCTTCAGGCGAGGGCAGATAGTAGCAAATAGCATCAATGAGTGGTTGGATGCCAATGCTCTGTAGAGCAGAGCCAACAAAAATAGGTACTAGTTTACCAGCAATAGTGGACTTTTTAATAGCCTCAAAAATTTCCTCATTGCTTATTGGCTCGCCTTCCAAATATTTACTAATGAGTTCATCATCAATTTCCACAACCGCCTCTACCAATTTCTCTCGATGAAATGCCGCTTGCTCCGAAAGGTTTGAAGGCAGCTCCACTTCCTGCAAAGCAGCGCTGGCATAACCTTTCATAGTTACCAGGTCAATAATACCCTTAAAATCAGCCTGTGAACCTATAGGTAATTGAACTGGTAAGCATCTTGATGACAGCTTAGCCTGGATTTCCTCTAAAGTATGGAAAAAATCGGCATTATCACGATCCATTTTATTAACAAATATCAACCGCGGCAGCTTCATTTTCTCAGCGTCACTCCACATTTGTTCAGTGCCCACTTCCACACTTGAAGCAGCACAAACTACGATTACTGCCCCCTCACTGACACGCAAACCCGACTTCACCTCACCAATAAAATCAGCATAGCCTGGGGTGTCAATGAGATTCAATTTCACTCCCTTCCATTCTTGGGGGAGCAAAGACAGGTTGATGCTCATGTGGCGTTGCACTTCAACAGGATCGTGGTCTGAGGTAGTGGTGCCATCATCAACATTGCCTAAGCGCTCGATAGCACCTGAAGTAAAAAGCATTGACTCGGCAAGCGAAGTCTTGCCAGCACCTTGATGAGATAGCAACACAATGTTACGAGTTTGCATTACTCCACTTCAACCCTTTCCTGTTTCCTTTCTTTAGGTTTCTCCGCTCTTTCTGCCCGCTCAATGGCAACGTCAATAAGGCTACGCAAAGCTAATAGTCCTTCCTTATGAGCAGACCTTAGATGGCCACGTGCCACCCCCGAAAGCTTGGGAATCTTGATCCTTATCACTATTTCCTCTCCAGTCTCATGCTCAACCTCAAAAACTCTTTCAGCCATTTTATCCTCCTCTCTTTAATTAATTCCTTGTCTGTTCTTTAGTAAATCTTATCTTTAACCCGTCATCTTCGAACTTAGCTCCAATTATGGCCAGCTCTCTGATAACATTGGGTAAAATGATATTTCTTCTAAAATCTCCCACTTGAACAATAAGCTCATTATTGTTCCTCATTAATCCAATATCACCCTTAGCAGTGAAAGGCAAAGCTAAATTAAGGGTATAGTTACCATCCTCGCCTTCAATACTTTGAATCGGGCCATGGAAAAAGAATTTCGTCGGGTCATCATTCCCATAAAGAATCTCCCCCATAGTATGAAGCATAGGCACCCCCACTATCTCGCGCTCGAAGAGAGGCAAGGGCAAAATAGGCACGGGAGCAAAGCACTGCTCAATCAGAGAATAATACTCAACTTGATTCTTCTTCCAGTAGTCGAAGTAAGGGTCCTTAACTTCGTCAGAAATAAGGCGATTACAAATAACAAGGTCCGTACGATAACCATAAAGGTTGAGATAGGTGAATGTGCGTTGCGCCTCCTTAATCACCATTTTCTCTGGGTTGACCACCAGACGCATAGATGCCTTCTCAGGGTCGATAAGCAATGCCTGTATCCTATTAAGCTCACTGAATAAAGACTCTGCCGAATCAAAAACTTCCTCACCGGGCACAGGCAAATCTGAAGCGAACTTAACCAAGGGACGGAGCATATGAACAGCCCTCCGACCTGCAGGGAATATCTTCCCCATCCACCATCGTAGTATCTCAGGAAAACTAAGTAATCTTAAGGTCTCACCTGTGGGAGCGCAATCCACAACGATAACATCGTAATCCCCCTCATCATGGTAATGGGTGATATAGAGCAAGTTGGCTAACTCTTCCATTCCAGGAAGGATAGCCATCTCATCAGCTATAATTTCATCCATTCCACGCCATGCTAACAAAGCCGCCATCCAATTTCGGACGGTATCCCAGTAAGCTCTTAAAGTCTGCGACATGTTTGTTTCTTGTCCCCACAAATTAGAAGCGATAAGTTGCGGCTCACCACCAAGAGAGACATCAAAGGAATCAGAAAGGCTATGTGCGGAATCGGTACTGAGAACTATAGTTCTGTAGCCTAGTTCCGCAGCCCTCAGTGCCGTAGCTGCAGCTATGCTGGTCTTGCCTACCCCACCCTTGCCAGTACAAAGAATAATTCTCACAATCCTATTATAACCTTATTCTAGAAACATGAGCAATCTTTGTTATACCATAAAGCCCAATGCTATAATGGTATAATCAAGGTGAAATGAAACTAAGCTACGAGCAAGTAAAACACATAGCTTGGCTGGCTCGTTTGGGTTTAAGCGAAGCTGAAGTGGAAAGGTTTAGCCTCCAGCTATCTGACATTTTGGAGAATTTCGAGATACTCAAGGAAGTAAATACAACAGATGTGCCGCCGGCAACTCAAACTGTCCCACTACAGAATGTTTTCCGCGAAGACAATGTAGCTAAGTCATATCCCCAAAATGAGGTTCTGGCTAACGCAGCTAATAAAGAGGAAAACTGCTTTAAGGTGCAGGCAATACTGGAATAACAGCGTCTAGCTGTCACCCTGAGCCGAAGCTCTGAGCAAAGCGAAGGGGCTCAGGTTCTTCGGCCTCGCCTCAGAATGACAAATAGGGGATTGTCAGAATGACGAGTGAATTGCTAAGCAATGTCAGGGACATGTTGATTAAATGATCAACATTATTGTTGCTATAATCTGTGGTTATCTCCTTGGTTCCATTCCCTCAGCTTATCTTGCTGCTCGTCTTAGAAAAGGGATAGATATCCGCGAGGTAGGGAGCAAGAACATGGGGGCTATGAATGCCTATTACGAAGTGGGGAGAGTAGAGGCAATCCTTGTCCTCCTAACTGATGTAGGCAAGGGTATAGTAGCAATTCTTATAGCCCGCTACTTGCTTGGCGTTCCTTTGCTATTTCAGCTTCTCACCGCTTTTGCGGCAGTAATAGGCCACAGCTTCCCTGTTTTTCTTAAGTTTCGTGGCGGCAAAGGAGGGGCTACCACTTTTGGCATTCTACTCTTTCTAATGCCCAAGGCAATCCCCATTGGGCTTATGGAAAGTGGCGGTAGCTGGCGCAAGATTATCAAGCGTAGCAGCACCAAGGAAAGGTTATAAATGAACGAGTTATGTCAGCTAACTATTCATGAGGCACACGAGCTTCTTAAACGAAGGGGAATTTCCTCAGTCGAACTTACTAAAGCCACATTGAAGCGTGTCGACGAGCTAGAAAGCAAAGTCCATGCTTGCGTCACTATTACTGAAGATATCGCTCTAAAAGCGGCAGAGAAAGTTGATAATTATATCAAAACTAGCAACGAGATAACTCCTTTAACCGGCATACCCACTCTGATTAAAGATGTTATCTGCACTAAAGGGATACGAACCACCTGTAGCTCAAAAATGCTGGAGAATTTCATCCCACCCTACAATGCCACGGTAATAGAGAAATTAAAGGCACAAAAGGCGGTAATAATAGGGAAAACGAATATGGATGAGTTCGCTATGGGCTCTTCCACGGAGCATTCTGCCTTCTTCCCTACCCATAATCCCTGGGATTTAAGCCGTGTCCCTGGAGGTAGCAGTGGTGGCTCAGCAGTTGGTATAGCTACTGATGAAGCTATCTACGCTTTAGGCTCCGATACAGGAGGCAGCATCCGCCAACCAGCAGGGTTTTGTAGTGTAGTTGGACTCAAACCAACTTATGGCCGGGTGAGCCGCTTCGGATTAGTTGCCTTCGCCAGCTCCCTTGACCAGATTGGGCCGATAACCAAAGATGTTACCGATTGCGCCTTGGTAATGAACGCTATTGCCGGCTATGACCCCAGGGACTCAACCTCGGTTCCTTATCCCGTGCCAGATTATACCCGACAGCTAATCCCTGACCTCAAAGGGCTGCGGATTGGCATTCCCCAGGAATATTTCGTCGAGGGCATGCAAAAAGAAGTAAGAGCCGCTTTAGAGCTAGCTATAGGAAAGTTACAAGAGCTAGGTGCAGAAATAGATTGGGAGGCTCATCTGCCTCACACCAAATATGCTCTGGCTGCTTATTACATACTTGCTCCCTCTGAAGCTTCGGCAAACCTGGCTCGTTATGATGGAGTAAAATATGGCTTCTCACACCAGAACGCCAGCAATGTAATCGAGACAACAGAAAAAACGCGACAATTCGGTTTCGGACCTGAGGTCAAAAGGCGCATAATGCTGGGAACCTATGCTTTGTCTGCTGGCTACTATGACGCTTACTATCTCAAAGCACAAAAGGTGCGCACTTTAATAAAGCAGGAATTTGACCAGGCATTTCAAAAATATGATGCTTTAGTTGCTCCAACATCGCCAACCACAGCCTTCAAGCTGGGCGAAAAGCTAGAAGACCCAATGCAGATGTATTTGAGTGATGTATGCACTTTACCCATAAACATAGCTGGCATACCCGCTATTTCCATCCCTGCCGGTTTTGCTAATGGACTGCCCATAGGCATGCAGATTATGGGTAAGCCCTTCGATGAGGAAACACTATTACACATTGCTTTCGCCTACGAGCAAGCAACAGACTGGCATAAGAGAAAGCCTCCACTATGATTCAAGTGAAAGGTTACTCAAGTTATACTTATGCCCAAGAACCGCAATCCTTTACCTAGCAAGGGAAAGAAAATAAAATAAAGTCAATAGAAAAAGCGTGGCAGGAACCGGGCAAAAGGATATTTAAAGTTACCGCTGAAAAAGGTAAACTATTTGAGTTATGCTACAATGAAACAAATAACCAATAGTTAGCTACTGAATTATAGCTTAGGAGAAACGATGGAACAGATTTTTGAAATTCTGGAACAAAATGCCAGGGCAACTCCAGAGCAGATTGCCACTATGGTGGGTATGCCTGTCAGCGAAGTAGAGAAAATAATCAAGCAAGCTGAAGAAGACAAAACCATAATAAAATATAAAACTACGATAGATTGGGCTAAATTAGGGAAGGGAGAGGTATGGGCTTTAATTGAAGTCAAGGTGACACCGCAGCGGGATGTAGGCTTTGACATTATTGCCGAGCGCATTTACCAATTCCCCCAGGTGTATTCCGCCTATCTTGTTTCAGGCGCCTATGACTTAGCCGTTTTAGTGAGGGCTAAGAACATGCAGGAAATTTCCAGCTTCGTGACGGAAAAGCTAGCTCCCTTAGAGCAAGTGCAAAGCACCGTCACCCACTTTCTTCTCAAGCGATATAAGGAAAATGGGGAAATTCTCCAGCTTCCTAAGGAAGTTGGACGATTGCCCATAACACCATAACATGTCGCATTCCATTCAAGTTAAAGCCCTAAATAGCTTCATCTCCCAAAAGGTGAATAACATTTCACCGTCAGGGATAAGGAAGTTTTTTGACTTGCTTTCCTCCGTGGAGGGAGTTATTTCCCTAGGTATAGGCGAACCTGATTTCATCACTCCATGGCATATTAGAGAAGCAGCCATTTATTCCATGGAAAAAGGCTACACCATGTACACCTCAAATTATGGCTTGCTCCAATTACGCCAAGAGTTAGCCAAATACTTAAAACTCCATTATGAACTTAATTACCACCCGGAGCATGAAATCCTTATCACTGTAGGCACTAGCGAGGGATTAGACCTCGCTTTGAGAGCCATTTTAAACCCCGATGACGAGGTAATCATCCCCGACCCTTGTTATGTTGCCTATGTTCCAGACATCATCCTGGCTGGTGGTGTGCCAATCTCTATCCCCACCTGTAAAGAGAATGATTTTGTTATCAGTGCTAGTGACATTGAGCCCCGAATTACTAAGCAGACTAGAGCCATCCTAATTGGCTACCCGTCAAATCCCACGGGAGCAGTTATGCCCCATGAAGAGCTACTCAAAATTGCCAAATTAGCTCAAAAATACAACTTGTTGGTAATCTCAGATGAGATTTATGCCAGACTGGTTTATGGCATAGAACACACTTGTTTTGCTAGCCTACCTGGGATGAAGGAGCAAACCATCTTGCTTGGTGGATTCTCCAAAGCCTACGCCATGACTGGCTGGCGCATTGGCTATGTCGTCGCCAATCAAGAACTTATCGAAGCTATGACTAAAATTCACCAATATACCATGCTCTGTGCTCCCATAACGGCACAGATGGCTGCTATTGAGGCACTGAAAAATGGTGAGCGCGAGATTGAAAGAATGAGGAAAGAATACGATGGACGTCGTCGCCTCATGGTTAAAAGACTGAATGACATTGGCTTATCCTGCTTCGAACCTAAAGGCGCTTTCTATACCTTCCCTTCAATAGAAATCACCGGGATGAGTTCGGAAGAATTTGCCGAAAAGCTGTTATTGGAGGAAAAAGTTGCTGTGGTGCCTGGCTCTGCCTTCGGGCAATATGGTGAAGGTTTCCTCCGCTGCTGCTATGCCACCTCTTTAGCCAACATCGAAGAAGCTCTCGCAAAAATGGGCAGGTTTGTCAAAAAATATAAGAAATAAAGCACTAAAAATTTGGCGTAAGCATCCAGTTCGTCTATGTCACCCTGAACGAAGTGAAGGGTCTCTGAGATTCTTCGCTATACTCAGAATGACATGAGGGTGAACAGTTACAAACAAGGAATTTGGATTTTGAATTTATTTAGAGCTTAGAAATTATAATTTAGGATTCAAGTTAAAGGAACCTCATCTTCTCTTCAACTCTCCCTCAAATCCTGTCTTTCCTTATACCGAGGCTACCTCTCTTTTTAAGCGCTCAATTTGGTTCTTTGCGTCAGCCACCTTATCTAGGTAACCACGGTTAGCTGTAATACCTTCTATTACTAACCACTTAATGGCGTCACTTCTATTATGGAACTTGCCCACAGCAACAAGGTTATCAATATCCTTTAATTCTTGAGTAGATAGAGAAATCTGGGCAACAATATCTTCGTTGGAGTCTGAGGCAGAAGCCCCCGAGGCGGGGAAATAACAATATTTACCTTTAATTCGCTCCCTTCTAATATGCTTTTCCTGCCCTGTCTGAACTTGCTTGTTCAATGTACTTGCAAGAGACTGCTCCTTATTTTGCGCGATGCTAAAGTCACTTTTGAAATCTAGAGCCTCCCTTGCAATCCACAGTGCAGTTTCTCCTGGATAAGCCTTAACGATGTCTACTGCCAAATCCATAAATCCTGTTCCCATCTTAAACCTCCAGTTGTCTTATTTATCAAGTATTCTAGAAATAATTTAGCATAAAATAAAAATAGTAATGTTCAAAGGGCATTACTCTAGGCAATTTCTGGGTAAAGAGATTGAGATTTGAATCCGTTCTTTTTATCCTTTAGGAAATCGGATTCTAGCGAAGAGCCAAAGAGAGACTCTGTCTCTCTTCTAAAACTAATTCCCCTCTCCTCTGAAGGAAAAGAGGATAAAGGGGGTGAGGTAGATTAAAATTAGAGAAGCCCCATTTTCTCCTTAACTTCCTTCATAGTGTCTTTGGCTATAGCTTCAGCCCTAGTAGCTCCATCAGCCAGAACCTCAGCAACATAATTGGGTTTGGAGGCTATGATAGCCCGCCTTTCTCGAAAAGGCTCAAGCGTTGAGCTAATACTTTGAGCTAGCATCTTTTTGCAATCCACGCAGCCAATGCCAGCCGTGCGACATTCAGAGGCAATCTCCTCTACTCTCGTTGGGGTGAAAAATTTGTGAAGGCAGAAAATATTACACATATCAGGGTGCCCCGGGTCAGAACGATACTTCCGCTCCGGGTCGGTAAACGCAGTCATCACCCGCTCCGAGATTCCTTGTGGAGAGGCAGCTATTTCAATATAGTTATTGAAGCTTTTGCTCATCTTTTGCACCCCATCTAAACCCAAAATCAAAGGAAAAGAGGTAAGCTTTGCCTGAGGCTCAGGAAACGCATTTCCGAAAAGGGAATTGAAACGGCGTACTATCTCGCGAGCCAATTCAAGATGAGGAAGCTGGTCCTCACCCACAGGAACAATCTCCCCTTTATATAAGGCAATGTCTGCTGTCATAAGAACAGGATACCCTACCAGTCCATAATTAACATTATGCGGCTGCATTTTTACCTTTTCCTTAAATGTGGGCACTCGCAGTAACCAGCTTAAGGGGGTTACCATACTAAATATAGTATGAAGCTCCATCACTTGGGGCACATGGGATTGAACAAAGATAATGCTCTTCTGCGGGTCAATGCCGGCTGCTAGCCAATCAATCGCCATCTCGTAAATATCTTCCTGAAGCCTTTCCGTATTTTCTAGAGTGGTGAGGGCGTGAATATCTACCACGCAATAGATACAATCATAGTCATTCTGAAGGGAAATACAATTTTGAATAGCCCCCAGATAATTCCCAATGTGTTGTTTGCCTGTGGGACGGAAACCAGAGAAAACACGCTTTGCCATTAGTTTGCTAGTGAAGTTTAGCATATAGCTAAATAGGCAACAAGACTAAAGAAGTTTGGCTAGATATGCCACCTCGCTGAATTGGGTTAGCCCGGGTATAATTTACAATCTAAGCTTGAATTTATTGGTAGCGCATACCGGATTCGAACCGGTGGTCTCCTCCTTGAGAGGGAGGTGTCCTAGGCCTCTAGACGAATGCGCCTCTTTTCATAACTATAGTTAAATTATTCCCTCATCAGTAAGTACCCCTATTTCTTCTTCACTATATCCTAACATACTAGAGTAGACCTCATAATTATGCTCACCCAAAAAAGGAGCAGGAAACTTCACATCTCCCGGCGTCTCCGATAGCTTGAATACTGAGCCAGGTACCTTGACCCGACCTGAAATTAACTGCTCTACCTCTATTACCATTTCACGACTTAAGAGCTGGGGGTCATTGGGTACTTCATCAAAGCTAGGGATTGGTGAGCAGGGTACATGGGCATCAGTAAGCTCACTTACTATCTCTTTTGTAGTCTTTGGCCTGGTCCATTCTTGCACTAAGAGGTCGAGCTCATCCCTGTGATTAACCCGACCGATTGAAGTGCTATACTCCGGGACATCTCCTAAATCTTCCTTCCCCATAACCTCCAAGAGGCTTTGCCAATGAGCTTCATTGCCAACCATAATGAATACCATGCCATCCTTAGTATAGTAAGAATTGTAAGGAACACCGGTGGGAAGTGCATTGCCCAACCTTTGAGGGATTCGGCCGTTCAAAAAATAAGCTCCACCACATTCCGGTACCACAGTAGACCATATGCAGTCCTGCATAGAGATGTCGATAAACTGACCCTTACCCGCTTTATCCCTATAGCGTAAAGCAGCCAAAATGGCAAACGCAGTGTGGAGACCAGCTATGTAGTCAGCTATTGATGGTCCCGTCCTGGTAGGTGGACCTCCAGGAAAACCGGTAACACTCATTAACCCACCCCTTGCTTGAGCCGTAGGGTCAAATGCTATCTGGGAACTATCGGGGCCGGTATGTCCAAACCCCGATATCGAAGCATATATTAACTTCGGATTGATTTTGCTAAGTCCCTCGTAACCAAGACCCAAGCTATCCATCGTACCACACCTCAAATTTTCGACAACGATGTCCACCCCTTTCACCAATTCCTTGACAATTTCAACACCCCTCTCGGAGTTTAGATTTAAGGTGATGCTTTTCTTGCCACGATTCAGCGCCATAAAAAGATAAGCCTCACCTCCCTCTGTCAACGGGGGAGCAGTTCTTGTAGCATCACCACTCCCTGGTATTTCCGTTTTAATAACCTCCGCCCCCAAATTCACAAATAACAGTGTGCAAAAGGGAACGGCAACAAACCGACCAAACTCCAATACCTTAATACCCTCCAATGCTTTAGCCATATAGCCCTCCTCTCTATTCACCAGTATACCCTTTATCAGGAGGTAGGTTCGGCTGCTGGGCAGCTTGCGCAGCTAATCCATCACATCGCACATTTTCAGCATTCCCAGCATGTCCCATTACCCACCTAAATTCAACCTCATGATGCTCGCATAGCTGTAAGAGCCTTCCCCAAAGGTCGGGATTCAATGCCCTATCTTTCTTATTGCGCTTCCAGCCATTTGCTCGCCACCTTTGTGCCCAGCCTTTCGACATCGCCTTGACCAGGTATTCAGAGTCACTGTATAGCATTATTCTACTTTCCTCTTTTAAAGCCTCTAGCCCCACAATTGCAGCCATTATTTCCATTCGGTTGTTGGTAGTTTTGCGGAATCCCCCTGAAAGTTCTTTTCTATGATTTTGATATAGGAACACTACACCATAACCACCGGGACCGGGATTTCCAATACAGGCACCATCAGTATATATAGTCACATGCTTAAGCTCTGTCATTTTTGCTTCTTATGGCTGGGGATCCAGGATTCGAACCTGGCCTAACTGATCCAGAATCAGTCGTCCTACCGCTAGACTAATCCCCAGTAAACTTAATTATAACTGGTAGTACTCTATCAGGCAAAGAGTTGAACCAGCTAGGCTCTATTGCTATACTTTAAATGGAATTGACAAAATGGTTGATTGGGATAGTTGCCAAAGAACTTTAGGGGCAGATTTCAACAACAATGCTTTGTTAGAGCAAGCTTTTGTGCATAGTTCCTATCTCAATGAAAATCCCGACTTCACCCTGCCCAGCAACGAACGATTGGAATTTTTAGGCGATGCCATACTTGACTTTGTAGTGGCTGAAAGGCTATATACGGAGTTCCCCAAGTTACCCGAGGGAGAACTAACCGAGATCCGTGCCTCTCTAGTCTGCCACGAGACCCTGGCTGAAATAGCCTCATCTCTTAAACTCGGCGATTGGCTCTTGCTGGGACAGGGTGAGGAAACAAGCGGAGGAAGGGTAAAGCAAAGCAACCTGGCAAACACTATGGAGGCAGTAATTGGAGCTATGTACCTCGACCAAGGATTAACCAAAACCAGGGAACTCGTTCTTAGACAACTTAAGCCTTTTCTAAACAAAGTAAAACGTGGAGAAATAAGCCCTAACTACAAAGCGCTGTTACAGGAACTCACTCAAAGCAAGGAACATTTAACACCGACTTACCACCTGGTAGCAGCCACCGGCCCTGACCATAACAAGCAATTTATTGTGGAAGTGCTTGTGGAAAGCAATGCACTGGGACGGGGCATGGGGAAGAATAAAAAAACTGCCGAGATGCAAGCAGCAAGGTCAGCCTGGGAAAAATTGAGGTGTAGCTATGGGTAAACGAGATTTTAGATGGAGAGAGTCAAAGAAACCCAAGAAAAGTGCTAAAAAGACAAAGGTAATCTCTGAACTTATGCCACCCTCAGAGGTAGAGGTGGTCAAGAAGAAAAAGAGAGAACCGACCACTGAGGAATAAATGAGTGGCTGCTTACCTGGAACTCTACCATAGCGGTGAGCTGAAAAGGCGAGCAAAGAAGAACTAGCCAGTATGATACTTTCCCTAAATACCTATGTCAACATCATGGCTCAATATCACCCCTGCTACAAAGCTTTCCAAATTTCGAGCTTGGCACGGCAATATCACCAGCAGAATTCCAGGAGGCATCGGAGCTAGCTCACAAAGCAGGACTAAGTCGGCTAGACAAAGCACACCCGGCAATTTTGAGGCTCTAAAATGATAGAAATGGCCCATCTTTCGGCTAAAGTTTATGGTCGCGTGCAAGGAGTCTTTTTTCGCTCTTTTGCCCAGGGCGTAGCTAGAAATTTAGAGTTAAAGGGTTATGTGCGCAACTTAGCCATCAGGGATACTGTGGAAGTTCAAGCTGAAGGAGATAAGCAACAATTAGACAAGCTAGTGGAGCAACTCAAAATAGGACCGCTCGGAGCTCGGGTTAAAAGGGTAGAGACAATTTGGTCAGATTATTCAGGCAAGTTCACTAACTTCAGCATAAGATATTAGCACAAAATTAAAAGTCAAAGGTGAAAAATCGAAATGACAAAGAAAAACTCAAAATTTTTGACCTTAGCTTTGTATTTTTGCTTTTTGCATTTTTAATCCTTAAGCTGGGGCTTACCTTCACCAATCAGTCTTAGATGTTCAGTATCAATCCCTGCCAATTGTGAAGCCTCTCGGTCAATTTCATAAGGTTCACCAACCAGGATTTTCCCGCATTCCTCTACTTTCCCCTTTGTTGGGTCATCCCGGTAAAAGAACTCCTGAGGTGCTTCGACAATGCCTATGTCAAAGGGCAAGGTTAAATAGAGGTCGGCAAGCACCCTTTCTATCCCCAATTCATCTAAACTTCCCCAGCCCCCTAATCCATCTTTCTGATATTTGTTTACTGGCAACAAACTCAGGAGGTTTGCTATAGTGAAACGACCAGCACCACCACAGACCTTAAAAGGCACTACACTAATCAGAAAGTCGCTACGTAATACCACATTGGGCACCCAGAAACTCTCTACGGCGAGGAAGTGAGGCAGGGGGTTTTCCACTTCAACAAAGATGGAATCCCTGATATCAAGCATAAACACACGATGAAAATTATATCCTAGAGCCTGGTATACCGGGTAGATTGATTCTCCACTGGGAGTGCCATCAGCAATAATAATATCTGCGTTGCTAACTTTCCTGATGCCCTCAATAATGCTATTCAGTATTTCAGGGCTGGTAGTCACAGGGTACGGCAGGGAATAGCCCGCGCAGGGTTTAATTAGAACCCGCCTCGCCCAGGAAAACTGAGATGGGGGCGTAAAAACAAAATTAGAAGCTTCAAAAATCATTGATTTCATCGGGTAGTCACTCAAGACCAAATTTTGATAACTACAAAGCTGGCTGCAAGAGCTCGATTTCAGTAACAGTTGGGAGCTTTTCTCGCTCGAACTCCATTTCGCTGGAATCCACTTTCCTTATACCCTTCTTGCCCTTAAGGAAATCCTCAACACTAGCTATAGGATAGGTGCACCTGGATGTCTTAAAATGCATCGGGATTATCACTTTTGGTGCCAATTGGTCACATACCTGGCTGGCATCAGCAGCATCTATGGTGAAAAACCCACCAACAGGAATAAGCAACATATCTACAGCGCCAATTTCCTCAACTTGTTCTCGGGTAAGCAAATGCCCTAAATCACCTAAATGGCAAAGTTTTATGTCATCTACAGTGAAACAAAAGACGGTATTGTGCCCCCTTTGTTTACCTTGAGATTTATCGTGATAAGTAGCAATGCCTCTAAACTGAATCCCCCTGGCAATTTTTACACCGCTGCCTTTGACTACCTCCGGTTTTCCCTGCACTGCAGAGACATTGTTATGGTCGCCATGCTCATGGCTCACCACGACAATATCAGCAGTTTCCTTAATGGGAGAATAATTAATACCTCCACCAACGGTATAAGGGTCGGTAATTATTCTTATCCCATCCTTAGATGTTATCAAAAAACAAGAATGCCCTAACCACTTTACCTTCATAATAATCTCCTTTATTTGGCTAGCGATAAAGCCAACTCCACTAAAGTTCTGACTCCGACTCCAGTAGCTCCTTTCACTATATAGCCACTCTCTTTGCTCGAGGAAGCAGTGCCCGCTATGTCGACATGAACCCAGGGGGTGTTGTCAACGAATTCAGCCAGGAAGAGTGCCGCGGTAATAGCTCCACCATATCTATTACCGGTATTCTTGACATCAGCAATTTCGCTTTTGTTCTGCTCCTTATACTCCTCAGGCAGGGGCATCTGCCATAATCTCTCTCCAGTTCTGTCAGCAGCTCTGAGAACTTTATCCGCCAGCCCCTGGTCATTGCCAAAGACGCCACTATAAAGGGTGCCTAAAGCAACACAGCAAGCTCCGGTTAAAGTAGCCAAATCTATTAAAGGAGATAAGCCATGCTTTACCGCATAGCTTAAGGCATCCGCCAAAATAAGCCTTCCTTCAGCATCAGTGCTTATAACTTCTATAGTCTTGCCACTCATCGCCTTCAATACATCTCCTGGCTTCAAGGCACTGCCACTGGGTAAATTCTCAGTAGCGGGGATGATACCAGCAACGTTAATCTTTAGTTTCAATTGAGCGATAGCACTAAGTGCCGCCATGACTGCAGCCCCACCAGCCATATCATCCTTCATCTCACCCATGCCCTCCGACGGCTTAATGGAAATCCCTCCGGAATCAAAGGTAACGCCCTTGCCGATAAAGCCAATGGCGTTTTTAGAACTTACATCTCCTTTATAGCTGAGAGTTATTAACTTTGGGGCTTGGCTGCTTCCCTTTGCCACACCAAGAAGTGCCCCCATGCCTATCGCCTCCATGTCATTTGAGTCAAG
>JAUWQI010000009.1 GCA_030611085.1 Dehalococcoidia bacterium
ATGCTCTCTTCCGTTACCAGTTTCACTGCTTCTTCCCGAAACTCCTTCGTGTATCTTCCTTGTGGGAGCCTTTTCATTTTGACACCTCCGTCTTTGTATTTTACCTGACTTTGGTGTCCATTAAACCCATCCTACCTCAAATATCCTGCATTAACCGCTCGTAGCGGCTTCTTCGGATAACATTGCCATCTTCATCCCGTCTGCCCCTGATGTTATTTCGGAAATTATGCGATTCATCGATGACAACCAGATCGTAGTTGCCCCAGTTGATGGTGGCGAGATTGATATCGCCGGTCCAACCGCCGTCACGACTTAGATCAGTGTGCGACAGGACAGTATAAGAGAAGCGATCATTAACGAATAAGTTGAGTTCACTGTTGTTTTGTGCTTGATAAACGGTCCAGTTCTCGCGTAATTTCTTTGGGCACAATACTAGAACTTTATGATTGAGTAATTCAAAGTACTTGATGATTGCTAATGCTTCGAAGGTTTTACCGAGACCTACGCTATCGGCAATGATACATCCGTTATGCCTGAGGATCTTGTTGATAGCCCCCTTAACACCGTCTTTTTGAAATTCGAATAGATAATTCCAAATGTCGGTGTCGACTATCTGGCTTTTCTCGCTAAGTAAGTCGGCTCTTGCCTGATCATCTAAGTACTGCTCAAAAATGTGAAATAGCGTCTTGTAGTAGATAAACTCCGGCGAATGATTCTGGTACAGTTGCTCAAGGTAAAGGAGCACTTCCTGTTTAACGTCCTGTACTAAGTTCATATCACTCCAGAGTTCATCGAACCATGCCTTGATGTCGCGGCGATCTCTGTTGCTGTCAACTTCGAGGTTAAGCTCGATGTTGTTCCCAGCAGAACCTAGACCGAGCCCTCTAACGGTGAAATTGGAGCTGCCCATAATAGCATGCTCAACCTCGTTGTGGGCTATGTGATACATCTTACCGTGGAGCAGATTCGATTGCTTGACCGACCTGATCTCAACCTTGCCTTGAATCCACTGAGCGCATTCTTCAGCGATACGTTTTTGCTGCAACCGATTTGCCAGTTCTAGCGTATCATCTTCGATCCTGAACGCTTTCTTATCAGTTCTATCGGGATCAAGTGACTTGATAAACCGAGGCTCCCCGAAGAGAAAGTTGAGGCTTTCGATATCAGCAAGATACTGTTTTAGGGCTTCGAACGCATATATAGTAAAGTAAGCGGAAACGATTGATAGAGTTGAGCCTTCCTGAATCCTGGCTTTCAGGAAATCGCCAACATTGCCTCGCTGGTAATTGTCTCTGATTCCCGATAGCGGCACAGCAGAATTACCAGAAGACGTGCTACCTAGACTCATAGGCTTTCCCCCAAATAATCCAATAAGAAGATGCTTCTAGCTACTTTATTCTTACACTCCATTATAGTGTTGTTCGCTTTTATATGCAATTGGATCAAACAGGAGCTCACTTTGTTGAGTCGTCACCACTCACTAAACCCTCTATACACTTCCGAAAATGGCTGGTTATAATATAGGGGTAATGCAGAAGATAACTTGGAAGTGCCTGTGCTCTATCTGCCAGCGCCCTATACAACGAGGTAAGCCAACTCTTCTTTTCGCCATAGATAGACCTATGCTCTTGGGGATTTGTCATTCCACCTGCGGCTACAGCCGGTACAAATATGGCCATTTTCAGATGTGCCCGCCCAATTATCTTTCCGATGAACAAATCTCGTTCCTGGTGCAATTCTACTACAGGCTTTACACCCTTCCGGGTGGACAGGAGCCTAACCGAGAACTACGATGGTGTTTGTCCAACTTACTCAGCGATTACCCAACCTCAATGGTCAGCCCGATGGCATCTTTGCTTAGGCTTCTGGATGAGCATAAACGCTGGCATCACGAGTGGTTATATAACGGTGACCTGGAAATAGATTTCCTGCGCCTTCTTGGGGAGATTCAAAAAGCAGCCAGAGAGAATCCAGTAGGGCTTGAATTTGACTTCCGGACTTGAGCGATTTCTCGTGTACGGTGGATCATACACGTACCGCTACACAATCGCCTGTTTTGTATAATCGGGCAACTGGCCTCCCCCCCCCCCGAAAGTAGGACCACCTCTTTTACAATTCCTAGCTGTTTCTTCTCTTGGCTTCACTGAACCTTCACTACTTAATCCACTCGATTTTTACCTTCCCCTCCAAATTTTGGAATTCAGTATCTCCAGTAAGAAGGCAAGCTCCAAGTTTTTGTGAGGTGGCGGCAGCAAAGGCATCTGCCAAGGAGAAGGGGTGTTGAGCTTTGAGCTGTCCTGCCATTTTAGCCATATCTTCGTCAGCAAGCACAACATTTAGCCCCCAATCCTTCAAACTTGTAATCAGAATCTCAGCATCTTCGTATCCTTTTTCTCGCATCACAATATAATATACCTCACAGAGATTTACCGCCGATATGTATCCAATAGCTTGTTTATTGTGTGTCTTGAGAAGATATTCTTTTACTCGATTGGAGCCTGGCTCGCCTTTGAGAAAGCTGAGGATGGCAAAGCTATCAAAGACTATGGAGTTTTGCTTCATGCTCTTTCTCCAAACCACGGGCTTCTTTTAGTAAATCTGAAACTGATTTCTTTGTCTTCAGCCATCCCTGTGCTCTCTCGACAGAAAGAACTTTGAGAGGGATGAGTCGTATTTCTCCTTCAGAGTCTCGGACTAAAAACTTCTGCCCTGGCTGAATATTATATTTTTTCCTTATATCAGCAGGTATGACAACCTGGCCTTTTCTCGTAATAGTAGTCTCTTTCATCCTGTTACCCTTGTGGCTTACTTATGGTAAATGTATTACTTACATTGTAAGGTAAGCCTTTAGCGGAGTCAATTGTTTTTGTTCTCATATTACCTCCACCATGCCAAATCCGGCGGAGTTGTTTTCTCCGAAGCCAGCTTCATAGCCTAGCTCGATGAGTGGAGTGCTTCCCTGAGCTATGAAATGCATAAACCAACCACGAATTTTTATCCCTTTGTAATCCAAAAGTTTGGATTGGGGTGCTTGGGAAGGGCAAAGTTACACAGGCTTTGGTTTAGTGGCATCAAAGATTTACTGAAATAGCTGCCTTATCCTACAACGCTTGAGCAACATCAAATCCTTCAGCTATGGCTTCCATTATCTTCCGAGGCTGGAGGGCATCTCCAATGAGCTTAACTTCAGGAACTTTACTCTGTAAAGATTTAAGGAGAGCAGTGTTCGGTTTAAAGCCAGTAGCAATCACAATGGTATCTGTCTCAATGGTTTTCTTTTCCCTTCCTGGGATAAGCAAATGCACTGTCTTCTCCTCTATCTTTTCATAGTTCACTCCGCTTATCATAGTGATACCTTTTTTTGTCAGTGTATCGAGATATATTTCCCTAAAGACTGGCATCATGCTTGCGCCTATTTTGGGCTCCAGGGTAGCAATAGTTACTTTTCTCCCCTTTTCTGCCAAAAAATCGGCGGTCTCACAACCCACCATCTCTCCGCCGATAACAAAAACCTTTTCACCTACTTCAACTTTCCCCATAAGCACATCCTCGAAGGAGACTGCGTTAGTTTTGTCAAGGCCAGGGATTTCAGGAATGAAGGGCTCTCCGCCACAAGCGATAATAACCGCATCGGGTCGAATATCCTGTATCAGAGAGGCATCAGCCTCCTCATTCAGCCTTATTTGAATGTTCAGCTTTTTAACCTGAGTGCTAAGGCAATCTATTAATTTTGTGATATTCTCCTTGCCTGGAGGGATAGCGGCAAGAACCATCCGACCCCCAAGGTAAGGCCTTTTTTCCAAAAGGGTTACTTCATAGCCTCGCTCTGCTGCTATTCTTGCTGCCTCCATTCCTGCCGGCCCTCCACCGACTATCACTATCCTCTTTCTTTTCTCCACTAAGGGAATCCGACATTCTCTTTCCCTCCCTGCAGCAGGGTTCACGGCACATTTTAGCCCCTCGCCTTTAAAAATGAGGCTTTCCAAGCAACGGTAGCAAGAAATACAAGGGACGATATCTTCAAGTCTTCCTTCCGCCACCTTGCGAGGAATTTCGGGGTCGGCGATCAGACCTCGACCAATATTGATAATGTCCGCTTTCCCCTGCTTGATAGCCCTTGCACCGATCTCGGGGTTAAGGAATCCCACAGCGAACACTGGAACCTGAACTACCTTCTTTATTCCCTCTGCTAAAGGAAGGAGAAACCCTGGGACTTCCGGGGTATTTATGAAATTATATTTTCCCCAGCCTCGACAAGAAACATCGATAGCGTCAGCGCCAGCTTCCTGAAGTAGCCGAGCCATTCCTTGAGCTTCTTCTAAGGTGATGCCGCCTTCTATTCCATACTCTTGGGCGTTTATCCTGGGCCAAATGGGAAAGTCTCTTCCCGTTAGTTCCTTTGCTGCTTTTATGATATCAACTACAATTTTGGCTCTTCCCCTTATATCTCCACCATATTCATCCTGGCGTTTATTAATTGCTGCCGACATAAATTGGGCTAGCAAGTAAGCGTGAGCAGCATGAATCACTGCTCCATCAAACCCAGCTTTTTTAATCCTCAAAATCCCCTGGGCGAAGTGCTCAATAATCTCCTTGATTCCATCAATAGTGAGCTCCTCAGGTATCTCTCCCGATCTTCCTGGAATAGGTGAAGGGGCTACTGGCTGACAGCCTATAAGGCTCGAAGGAGCTTCTCTCCCTCCGTGAATGACTTCCATAGCAGCCATAGCACCATGTTTTTTGATAACTTCGGCTAATTGACTCGCAGCAGGGAGATATTTATCATCATCGATACGGGAAGTCTTAGAGCTAAGTCTCCCTCGTGGCTCGATGGCAGCTCCCTCCAAAACTATCAGACCGACTCCTCCCTTGGCCCGTTCTTCAATGTAATCTAACATCTGCCGTGTAGGGAAGCCAGCGCTATCAATGAAACCAGTTCCCATTGGAGGCATTGCTATGCGGTTCTTTAAGGTTATTGTTCCTATCCTGATTGGCTGAAACAATATTTCCCGTTCTGTTCTGTTACTCATGCTTACCTTAATTAGCGAGATTCTTATAGAACCAACTTTTAATTTGCCTTACCATAGGGCAGAAGCTTATTCTGTAATCTCAGGCCTTCTGAAATTTATCAGATATGTGAATTTTCGTCCAATTCCGCTTACGGGAGCACGCAAGAACAATGGTGAAATAGTTTACAATGCGGTAATAGGTGAGAGCTTTCATAGGGATAAACAGTTGATTCCGGTGGAATACCGGGGTCACCGGATACTTTATACAATGCCGATAGTCTAGAGGATTGGTAAAGAAGCTTTATGGCGTCCCTGGAGGGATTCGAACCCACGACCCGCTGCTTAGAAGGCAGCCGCTCTGTCCAACTGAGCTACAGGGACAAGCGAATTAAATGTAGCATGACGCGGATTGTTTAGTAAAGCAGTAATAAATATGGACTTTGGCTTCCTTGCCACAGACAGGGCACTTCACGGCTTTTTATCCCCGTTATCCATTTCTTTTTCCTTTTCCCTTAGCCCTTTAGCGTTGAACTTTGCCGCGCTCGCCTCTCTAGAATCAGTAATATAAAATCCTGGTCCTTTGAATAAGATGGGCACAGGAGAAAAAAGGCGCTGGGAAACTCCCTGGCATACAGGACAAACAGCCATCGGCTTATCGCTAAAGCTTTGCCTTAATTCAAATTCGTGTTTGCAATTCAAGCATTGATACTCATAAATAGGCATTTATATTCTCCTTCACTCTATAGGTGGCGTTATTATTCCTTCCTCTGGAGGTGGCGTTACTTCCTCCTCTGGAGATGGTGTTATTACTTCTCCCTCTGGAGATGGTGTTATTACTTCCCCCTCTGGAGATGGCGTTACTTCTTCCTCTGGAGTTTCTTCTTCTACTTTGCTCTCCTTCACCTTAAAGTCCCCATCCAAATCCGCGGTGCCTACTTCAAATGCAGGCGTATGGGCATGTAATACATGCTCATTCCAGCAGTAAGCATGCACATAAGCTCCACAGGAACAATGGAAAACAACCCTATCAAAAAGCAACGGATTCCCACAAACAGCGCAGTTCATTTAATAATTACCTCCCATTTTTAGCACTCTCAATCCCAAAGTGCTAATTATATCCAGATTGTAAGATTTCATCAAATTTTGTTTGACAATTTACCTTTCCACTAGTTAATATGGAAGTCTTCATGAGCTTAAGCGATGTTGTACCCCAACTTTTCCCTTTCTACCATGATAAAGTAGAAGCTGAATTAAAAGGGATTATTAACAGCAATCCTTCGCTCCTCCTTGGCATGTTGCGGTATCACATGGGTTGGCAGGATGAGCACGGTCATCCTTGTTATGAAAAATCAGGCAAATTTATTCGCCCGATTCTTTGTCTCCTTAGTTGTGAAGTGGTGGGGGGAGAGACACGGCAAATATTACCTGCCGCTGCAGCTGTGGAGCTTATTCACGAGTTCTCTTTAATCCACGATGATATCGAGGATGCTAGCAATGAGCGCCATCATCGCCCTACTGTGTGGAAGCTATGGGGCCAGCCACAAGCTATAAATTCCGGAGATTGCATGCTCTCTCTGGCTTGTTTAGCCTTAGTTAAACTAAAAGAGAGTGGGATAGCTGATAAGAAAATCATAGGCTCTACTCAAATGCTAGCTGAAGCTTGTCTTCAGCTTTGTGAGGGTCAATACCTGGATATCGACTATGAAGGCCGCTTTGATGTTACTATTGAGGATTATCTTAGTATGATAGCGAAGAAAACAGCAAAATTGATAGCGGTATCAACTTCCTTAGGGACATACTTGGGCACTGAGGATGAAAAGTTGGTGAACTATCTCTATCAATTCGGTAAGGAACTGGGCATGGTCTATCAAATTCACGATGACATATTGGATATTTGGGGTGTAAGGGGAAAAACGGGCAAATCCATAAGGAGCGATATTTCACAGAAAAAGAAGACTTTGCCCGTGGTTTATGGATTGCAGAATAGCAAGGGTGAAGTTAGGCGCAGGCTTGAGGAAATTTACTTACAGGAACATATTCAGGGCGAGGATTTGTTTGAGGTGATGAGGATTCTGGAACAATTGGGCGCCAGGGATTATTCCCAGAACTTAGCCAAGCAATATTATCACCAAGCTTTGGCACAGCTTGAGGCTACCGGCCTTGCTTCACAAAATCTAGGTCCCTTGAAGGAAATAGCACGCTTCTTCTTGGAACGTGATTATTAGAGCGCTCCCCAGAAACCTGGGTTCTCTAGGTTTAATTAGGAGAGAAAATGGAAAAGAAGACTGTCGAGGATATAGAGGTTAAAGGAAAGAGAGTATTAGTTAGAGTTGACTTTAATGTTCCTCTTGATGCGGATACTGACGCTATTAGCAACGATAGTCGCATCCAAGCTTCATTACCTACTATTAAATATCTTGTTGACCATAAAGCTAAGGTAATTCTTTGCTCCCATCTAGGACGTCCTAAAGGCAGAGTAGTCGAAGGATTGCGAATGGCGCCAATAGCACAGCGGCTATCACAGCTCATAGGTTTGCCTGTCAGCACGATGCCAGGTTGCATTGGTCAAGAGGTAGAAAGGAAGGTAAAAGCGCTTAGAGAAGGAGACATATTGTTTTTAGAGAATGTGCGCTTTCATCCTGAAGAAGAGGCAAACGAGTTGCATTTTGCTCAAGAATTGGCTAAGCTAGCCGATGTCTATGTTAACGATGCCTTTAGTGCTTCCCACAGAGCTCATGCTTCTATTGTTGGGATAGTTAAATATCTGCCTGCAGTAGCTGGCTTTTTGATGGAGAAGGAATTGGAAACTATGAGTAGGCTCCTGAACAATACGGAGCATCCCTTCGCTTGTATGGTAGGTGGTGCCAAAGTGAGCGACAAAATATGTTTGGTGCAAAATATGCTAAAGAAGGTCGATTTTTTGCTCGTTGGTGGTGGCATGGCAGCCACCTTTTTGAAAGCACAAGGATGTGAAGTAGGACATTCTTTAGTGGAAGAAGATAAAGTGAGCTTGGCTAAGGATTTGCTCCGGGAGGCTGAGGAGTGGAAAGTACCGCTTTTGCTCCCAACTGATGTGGTTATGGCTGAGGAAATTAAGGCTGGGGCTAAGACTTTGGTGGTGTCCACAAAGAACATACCACCCAATAGCTATATTGTGGATATCGGGCCTCAAACTATAGAGCTTTTCTGCACCGAATTGAAGAAATGTCATACCATTATGTGGAACGGGCCTTTAGGAATTTGTGAAATACCTCAATTTGCTCAAGGAACCAAATCACTAGTTACTTTTTTAGCTGCTGTTAATGCTACCACTGTTATTGGTGGTGGCTCTACTTCTGAGACAGTCCAGGAAATGGGATTGGTTGATAAAATGACCCATGTCTCCACCGGTGGTGGTGCTAGTTTGAGATTTTTGGAAGGCACTGCCTTACCTGGAGTGGAAGTCCTGCCAGACAGAGAATAAAATTCAGAGATAAATTTGATGTTTGATTTTTAACGATGCGCATTCCACTTATTGCTGGTAATTGGAAAATGAATACCACGGTCGCCGAGGCAACCGAGCTAGTTCATGACATGTTGGAAAAATTGGACAAGATAGAAGGAGTGGACAGGATACTATGCCCACCATTTATTTCTCTGGCTGTGGTAGGCGAGTTGTTGAAGGGTTCATCTATCAAGCTTGGTGCTCAGAACATGCATTTTGAAGCTAAGGGAGCTTATACCGGTGAAATATCCCCACTAATGCTCACCAGTCTTTGCGAATTTATCATCCTGGGACACTCTGAGCGACGATGGTATTTCGGTGAAACTGACGAGATAGTTAGCAAGAAAGTAAAGGCAGCTCTCTCATCTGGGCTTAAGCCTATTTTGTGTGTTGGGGAAAGGCCTGAAGAGAATGAAGCTGGCAGGACTGAGGAGGTGGTTAGCAAGCAAATAAATTGCGGTTTAAGTGGCATAGCTTCCTGCCCTGACATAGTGATTGCCTATGAGCCGATATGGGCTATCGGCACAGGTAGGGCAGCTAGCGGCGAGGGAGCAGCAGCTACTATCAAATTTATCCGCACTTGTCTCGCCAGTCTATGGAACAAGGATATAGCTCAAGGTTTGCGTATCCTTTACGGTGGCAGTGTTACCAGTAATAACATTACTGAGTTCGTTTCCCAACCAGAAATCGACGGTGCCCTGGTTGGTGGTGCTAGCCTCAAAGCTGAAGAATTCGTAAGCATTGTCAGTCAAACTGCAGCAATCAAACGCCAACCTGTTTAAGAAGGATGTCATCGCAAGCCTACCCATTGTCGTTGCGAGCGAAGCGAAGCAATCTCAAGCAATGCCTTGTTGCCATTGTTGGTCCCACGGCGGTGGGGAAAAGCGAGCTTGCTCTACACCTGGCTCAGTCTTTTGAAGCAGAGATAATAAATGCAGATAGTCGCCAGGTTTATCGCTATATGGACATTGGTACCAATAAGCCCACTTTAACCGAAAGGGCATCGGTTCCTCACCATCTTATCGATGTAGTCGAGCCCGACGAAGATTTCAGTCTGGCTATGTATCACCAACTAGCCACTGAGGCAATCAAGGCTATTCAACAAAAAGGTAAACTGCCTTTACTGGTAGGTGGCAGTGGCCTTTATGTGTGGTCGCTGGTAGAAGGGTGGAAGATACCTTCGGTACCACCTAATTTGGAGCTAAGAAGCCATTTAGACGCCAGAGTAAGGCAAGAAGGGTCTGCCATCCTTCATCAAGAGTTGCAAGATATTGACCCTTTGGCTGCAGCCAAAATTCACCCCAGCAATACACGCCGTATTATAAGAGCTTTAGAAATTTACCAGATGACGGGGAAGCCTCCATCTCAACTGCGGAGGCGAAGAAAACCAAGTTTTTCCACTATTATCATTGGTTTGACTGCAGAGAGAAGCGAGCTATATAGAAGAATTGATTGTCGTGCTGATAAAATGATACAAAAGGGATTGGTTGAAGAAGTGGAGAAGCTGTTAAAAGGGGGTTATAGTCTTTCCTTGCCTTCTATGTCAGGCATAGGTTACAAGCAAATAGGCCAGTTTCTTCAAGGCGGATTGTCCTTAGCTGCAGCAATGAACAAGATGAAGCATGAGACTCACAGGCTGGCTCGCCATCAGTATGGTTGGTTTCGCCTCAGTGATGCTAGAATTCACTGGCTTGATGCTGCTGCTCCTTCTTTCATTGATGAAGCAACGCAGTTAGTGAAATCTTCTCTTTTGATAGGAGAGAATTAAAACGAAGGTGAAAACAATGAAATTCTCTAAACTACAGGCTACAGGAAACGACTTCATTCTGGTGGATGCCAGAAATGTGAAGCAGGATTGGGCAAAATTAGCTCAAACTATGTGTCATCGTCATTTTGGTATAGGAGCCGATGGCTTAATATTGGTGCAAGATTCCGATATTGCCGATTTGAAGATGCGTATTTTTAACCCCGATGGTTCCGAAGCTGAGGTTTGTGGCAACGGGCTGAGATGTTTTGCCAAACACGTTGTTGAAAAGGGCATTTACCAACCTATTTGTCATTCTGAGCGTAGCGAAGAATCTAGAGACCCTTCGCTAGTGCTCAGGGTGACAATAGAAACTTTGTCAGGTGTAAGAAAAGCTAAAGCTTATATGTCAGGAAACAAAGTTAACCGAGTTGAGGTAAATATGGGCAAGCCCCAATTCGAGCCAGAACAAATTCCTGTCACTTTCACGACAGATGTCATTGCGAGCAAAGCGAAGCAATCTCCAGTAATCAGTTATAAGCTGACAGTTGATAACTATCAGCTATCAGTCTTTGTCCTATCTATGGGTAATCCCCATGCAGTGAGCTTTTTATCCCAGCCAATTGCTGATTTCCCTTTGAGCAAAATAGGGCCTGAAGTGGAAAGACATCCTATGTTTCCCCAAAGGACGAATTTTGAGATAGCTAGAGTTTTGACCAGAGGGAAAATAGAGGCTAGAGTATGGGAGCGAGGAGTAGGAGAGACCCTTGCCTGCGGTAGTGGTGCCTGTGCCATAGCTGTGGCGGGGCAGCTACTTAATTATTTGGAGAATAAAGTTGACATAATACTTCCAGGTGGAGCTTTAACCATATTCTGGGATGGAGTAGGGGAGGTATTGCTTTCTGGCCCAGTGGAGGAAGTTTTCAGTGGAGAGACTGAAAATACAAAAGGTAAAAGTTAAATACTAAAGATGAGGAAGCCAATGCAATTAGCTAAGCGACTTAATAGATTACCCCCATATCTCTTTGTTGGCATAAATCAAAAGATTGCTGAGAAGCAAGCTAAAGGGGAGGATATTATCAGTTTCGCTATCGGTGACCCTGATTTGCCTACGCCATCCCGCATTATTGAATATCTGTGCCAGGCAGCACATGACCCGGCTAATCATCGCTATCCTGAAACCACCGGCTTGGCTGAGCTTCGCCAGGCTATTGCTGGATGGTATGAGAGGCGTTTTGGAGTTATCTTGAATCCAGATAAAGAGGTGCTGCCACTCATTGGCTCCAAGGAGGGGATTGGACACATGGCGTTGTGTTTCATCGAGCCTGGCGATATAGCCTTAGTGCCTGACCCGGGATATCCACCATTCTCTATGGGTACCATATTAGCCGGTGGCGAGCCTTATTTTATGCCCTTAAAAGAGGAAAATGATTTCTTGCCCGATTTCGAAGCTATTCCAAGGGAGGTAGCTGATAAAGCAAGGCTTATGTGGCTGAACTATCCTAACAATCCTACAGGGGCTACAGCCGACCTTGGCTTTTTCGAAAAGGCAATTCATTTTGCCCGGCAGCACGATTTAGCGATTTGCCATGATGCTCCTTACACAGAGGTTGCATTTGATGGCTACAAGCCGCCGAGCTTCTTGCAGGCATCGGGGGCAAGGGAAATTGGTGTGGAATTCCACTCCTTATCTAAGACTTATCATATGACAGGCTGGAGAATAGGCATGGTGGTGGGCAATGCTGAAATGATACATGCCTTATTCCAAGTTAAATCCAATTTGGATTCGGGCATTCCTCAGGCAATTCAGCAGGCTGCAGTTGAAGCTCTGCGAAGCTCCCAAGGCTGCATTGCTGAGCACAATGTTATTTTGCAACGGCGCCGTGACAAATTGATTAAAGTCCTTAACGAAATAGGACTAAAAGCAAGAATACCGAAAGCGGCTTTCTATATTTGGGCTAAAGTTCCCCGGGGCTATAGTTCTGTGGACTTCACCGAGAAGCTGCTTGATGAAGCTGGGATAGCGGTAACCCCAGGTGTTGGCTACGGGAAGGAAGGAGAAGGTTACATCAGGTTCTCCTTGACCGTTTCTGATGACCGTCTGGAACAAGGGATAAAGCGTCTATTAAATTGGAAGGCTGTTTAGGAATATAGTTGCCCAATTTGTTGGGCGATTCTGCCTGATAAATCAGGCAACTACAGAAATTTGAACGAGAAATCAAAATTAAATAGTCTCAGGGTAAATAGGAGGGGGAAATAAAGCAGAAGCTTTTCAGCACAGAAACTAAGGCAGAGCAAGCATTCCTGGTAGGGGTGGAAAGCAAGGGTTCTAACCAGGAGTGGTCTGCTGGAGACTCTCTACAGGAGCTATCCGATTTAGCTAAGACGGCTGGTGCTGCCATAGTAGGCATGCTGACTCAGAAACTAGAACGGCCTTCCCCCACTCAGTATATAGGTAAAGGTAAAATTGAAGAGTTAATTAGCCTTAAAGAGCAAACCCAGTATGACACAGTGATTTTTGATGATGAGCTATCACCAAGGCAGCAAAGAAACCTTGAAGAGGCGTTAGGGACTAAGGTTATTGACCGCACAGCGCTCATTTTAGACATATTTGCCAGAAAAGCTCGAACCCATGAAGGTCAACTCCAGGTTGAGTTAGCCCAGCACCAGTATCTCTTGCCTCGACTTGTGGGTCAGTGGAGCCACCTGGAACGACTTGGCGGTGGCATTGGCACCAGGGGTCCTGGTGAATCGCAATTGGAAACCGACCGCCGTCTCATTCGCAAGCGCATCAATCACCTGCAACAGCAGATAGAAAGTGTGAGGCGACAACGGGCTCTTTATCGGAGGCACAGGCAGAAAAGTGGTATTCCTATTGTAGCTCTCGTGGGCTATACCAATGCTGGCAAAAGTACTTTATTTAACGCTCTAAGCAAGGCTGGCGTAGTTGTGGAAGATAAGCTCTTTTCTACACTGGATCCTGTAACTCGCAAGTTGGCTTTATCCAACAGACAGCAGTTCTTAATCACTGATACTGTGGGTTTTATTCACAAGCTTCCGCCCCCAATCATTGCTGCCTTTCGGGCTACTTTAGAAGAACTCAGCGAGGCTGATTTAGTTTTGCATGTAGTTGACATAACACACAAAAACGCTGCTAATCAATGCCGCACGGTGGAAAAGATACTCCGCGACCTAAAGCTTAAAGATAAACCCAAAATCACGGTGTTCAACAAACTAGATTTAGCCTTAAGCAATGAAGCAGAATTAGAAACTCTAACTGCTATTCCTTGCATCGAAGAACAGGTGATATTACCAGATGAAAACACTACCTTTATCTCCGCCACTAAGGGTTGGGGGATAGATAAGCTCCTGAATAGGATAATTTATCTTTTAGGGATAACACAGGGCACTTTAGTGTCATTCTGAGGGAGCGTAGCGACCGGAGAATCTTAGAGACCCTTCTTTATGGTGCTATCTCAAAAGGTCCTGTTAGGTATACCGCAACAGGATTAGTAAAGTGCATTGTGATAAGAGGAGAAAAAATGAAAATTACAATTGTTTACGACAACGAAGTAAAGAAAAGGGAGCTAAGAGCTGGTTGGGGGTTTTCTGCTCTTATAGAAAGTAAAAAGGCACCGCCGATTTTGTTTGACACTGGCGCTGATAGCCCAACATTGTTACATAATATGAAGGAACTTAACATTGACCCCAAGGATATAGGAATAATCGTAATTTCCCATACTCATGGGGACCACACTGGAGGGCTTCCCGAGCTTCTTAGAATAAACACGAGTGCCGAACTTTACCTCCCAAGTTCATTTTGGGGAACATTTCTGGAGAGAAAGGTGACTATTGTGGGAAAAGATGCCGTTCAAATTTGTGAAAATGTTTTCTCCACCGGCGAGATTGAAGGCATAGAGCAGTCTTTGGCACTTAAAACAGATAAAGGCATATTCGTGGTAACTGGGTGCTCTCACCCGGCAATGAGGAGCATATTAGGAGCTGCCTCGAAGTTTGGCAAGCTATATGGAATTGCCGGTGGCTTCCATGGATTTCGTGATTTTAAGGCTTTCGATGACCTGTCATTGATTTATCCCTGCCATTGCACCATGTATAAGCAGGAGATATTAGGTTTATTCCAGGGCAAAGCTTTAGAATGTGGGGCAGGGTTGGTAATTGAATTATAGCGAGCTTCTTTCTCCAAATATCCTGGTTCCGATCCTCACTATATTGGCACCTTCCTCCAGGGCAATTTTATAGGAGTTTGTCATGCCCATAGAAAGACATTTCATCTCCACATTGGGTAATTCCAGGCTTTTAATCCTTTCACATACCCTTTTTGTCTCTATAAAGTAAGGCCTCGAGTCCTCGGGATTTCCGAAGCGAGGCCCCATGGTCATGAGGCCTCGCACCTTTACATGCTCAAGACTTGAAATCTCTTTTATTACTTGTTCTGCATTCTCTGAGAGCACTCCTGCTTTTTGTGACTCTCTGCCGCTGTTTATTTCGATTAATATTGGCATTACCTTGCCAATCTGGGCACACCTTTTGTCGATTTCTTTGGCTATCTCTAAGGAATCGACAGTTTCTATCATGTCGAATATTTCTAGCATCTTCACCCGCACATTATGTTTCTGGAGGGTTCCGATGAAGTGCCATTGTGCTTTCTTCCCTACAATTTCATATGCTCTTTTCGCTTCTTGAACATAATTTTCCCCGATGATTCTTATTCCAGCTTGGACAGCTTCTAGAATTTCTTCAGGCGTTCTTGTTTTTGCAGCGGCTACTAATTCAACTCCCGCAGGCAATTCAGCTAATATCCTGGCAATGTTTTCCTTAATCATTTCACTAGCTGGAATCTATAAGAGTAAATTCTATATCCCCCTCTTGTCCTCTTGAGCGACTGAAGGCTATGAGGCGTACGCTTCAGTGAAACGAATATAGACTATAAGTAGAAGGAAGTCCTTCCCTTTCCATACGGAAGATGTAGTCGCGAAGCTAGTTAACAGAGGATAGTAAGCTCTATCTTCTCGCAGTTTCTCCTTAGGCAGGTTTTTCTTTCGGTGGTTGTGGAGGTGCCGGGTTAACCAAAGCCTTGCCTATCGCTCCAGGGAAAGTTCTTACTACTTCCTCTATGGTCCATCGACCTGCGGATGTATATATAGTTTTGTCAGGTATTGAAGCATCTGGGTAATGCTGAATTTGCCCCATGCCGCAGAAAAAGAGCTGACCATTTATATTAGCAGCAGCATCAGATGCCAGATACGCTATTAATTTTCCCGCATCTCCTGGGTCACCATATACCTTCTTGCCAAGCTCATCCACTGGGAGTGTATTAGCCACTTTCTCGTCCAAACCATAATATGTAACTGCTAGCGTTCGTAGCTTGTCCTCCGGTATAGAAGAAGTCATTCTAGTCCACCCTGTAGGCATTACTGCGTTTGCTGTAATGCCATATCTACCCAGGTCTTTGGCTATGCACCGCGTAAAGGATATGATACCACCTTTGGCGGCAGAGTAATTCGCATTGCCTGCGGAAATACCTAAGGCAGCTCTGGAGGCGATATTAATTATATGCCCACCCCGCTGCTCTCGCATCAAGGCGGCGGCATGACGGCAAGTATTGAACGTACCATAGAGGTGAACTTTCATCACCAAATCCCATTCTTCTGGAGCCATGTTATACATCATACGATCCCTTAATACCCCAGCTACATTTACTAAAATATCTATCTTGCCAAAATTATCAACACAACTCTTGATAATAGCCTCAGCGGAACTAAAAGTAGAGACATCGTTATAATTAACGGTTGCATTTACTCCTTTCTTTTTAATCTCCGCTACAGTTTCGTCAGCTGGAGTAGAGGTAGGTTCAGCACCAGCCAAAGTAACTCCTAAGTCATTCACTACTATATTAGCTCCTTCTTCCGCCAAAGCTAGGGCTATTTCCCTGCCAATTCCTCGACCAGCACCAGTTACCACCGCATTCTTACCCTTTAGTATTTCACTCATGTTTTAATTAACCTCCTTTATTTTTAATTTAATCTACCCTCGAGATAGGAGCGCAACAGTAGCATTACCTCGAGTTGTTACCTCGCTTTTTCCATTCTCAATCCAAATATCACAATCCACGCAATGTTCGTCACCTTCAACATACTTTTTGGTGACTTTCCCTTTGCACCACCAGGTTTCCCCTTCCTGAGGCTCAAACATGTCTTTCATTAAACGAGGATAATCCATAGCCCGAAACTGACAGGAGAATTTCTTTAAATTTCCTTGCTCTCCTATCCAATCACTCATTAATTGAACTAACCAGGCTCGCTTCAATTGCCCATGAACTATAGGCTTACCTACTCCTTGAGAATCAGCAAAAGCGTCTTCATAGTGAAGGGGATTGAAATCTCCTGAGGCCCCAGCCCACTTGACCAGCATTTGCCGGCTAGCTACTTTAGGCAAAGGAGTTACTTCACTTCTCTCTTCTACATCTTCCCAAAATAATTGTTTTTTCATTTTCATCCTACCTCCGCGAAAGGCAAGTTAACTATCATCGGTGAATCAAAGTTTGGTGTGCCTTAGCTACTATGTCCCCATTTTGATTGGTATAAGTGGTTTCTACAATAGATAAAATCATCTTGCCACTTTTAGTCTCACGCTCCTGAATGCTAGCTACTCGGGGCACGCTGGCCAAAGTGTCTCCAGCGCGCACTGGCTGAAAGAAATCAAATTCTATTCCACCATCAAGCACTCGACTATAACCAGCTTTAGTTATGGTATCTATCACCTCTTGCCTTAATTCTGAGAAGAAGGGCATAGCTCTTTTCCACTTAGTTGGCCAACCAAAAAAACCCGGAGGAGCTACAATAGAGCCATATCTTGAATTTCTGGCATATTCCTCATCCCAATAAAGTGGGTTTCGGTCACCTATGGCATCAGCAAATTTCTTAATGGCACCCTTCTCCACTTCTAATATCACAGTTTCGCCTGCCTTGCCTATAAGCTGAGTGGCTTCTTGTGGTAGCATTTGCAAATCCTCCTCTTCAGGCCATTCTAACACACAGTTGGCGAGGAAAGATAACGCCTTTTTCTACTCCCATAATCATAGCTTCGCCTATCTTATCTGTAACAGGTGTTATCATGGGGCACCATAAATAACAACTCCACAAATAAACTTTCCTGGATGACCTCCCTGATTATGGCTTAATCCCAGGCGAACATTTTTTATCTGGCGAGAGGGCTCCTCGGCTTTCCCCTGAATTTGCTTGTATATCTCATAAGTTTCGCGAGTTCCACTTGCCCCTATGGGATGCCCAAAAGACTTTAACCCTCCACTCACGTTAACTGGCATCTCTCCATCATGATAATAGGCTCTCTTGTCAGTGAATTCCTTCTTATATTTTCCATGTTCACAAAGAAAGAGAGATTCACTAGCTATAAGTTCGGCGATGGAGAAGCAGTCATGATTTTCTACCATATCGAGTTCCTTACGAGGGTCTTTTATTCCAGCTTCATCATAAGCTTGATGCGCTGCTGCTTCTGTAGCGAGCCAACTGGTGAAGTCAAAATCTTCTCTCTCCTTAAACCAGCCAGGACTTGTTCCTACCCCCAATCCTTTAATGGTAACATAATCATCACGGTATCTCTTTGCTTCCTCTGCTGGAACTAAGATAGCTGCTGCAGCACCATCCGTTACACCACAACAATCATAAAGTCCCAAAGGCCAGGCGATCATAGGAGCTTTCAAGGCATCCTCTACTGTTATCTCTCTCCTTAAGTGAGCTCTGGGGTTTCTAACCCCATAATAATGGCTTTTTACATCTATTTCTGCTAGCATCCTTTTCCCATCTTCAGGGGAGAAACCATATTTAGCAAAGTAAGCTGTAGCTGCCATAGCATATCTTCCGGGACCAGTGCTAAAAGCTCCATATACAGGCTCCCACCTCCCGGGAAACATGGCTCCTAATCCACCAAAACCTGTATCTTTAAGTTTCTCCACGCCGATTGCCAGCACTAAATCATAAGCTTTAGCGGCTATAGCATAAGTGGCTCCTCTTACAGCCTCTTGCCCTGAGCCGCAAGCATTCTCCACTCTGGTTACAGGAATAAATTGCGTTTGAAGACTTTGAGAAAGGAGCATCCCCGTAGGTAGTGCACCTTCTACTGTCTGAGAGCCCAGAAAGGTACCCATCCACGCTGCTTGAATATCTTTAATCTCTATTCCTGCATCCGCACAAGCCTCAGTAGTAGCCTCCCTTATCAGACCCTCTATGCCTGTATCCCACCTTTCGCCAAATTTGGAACACCCTGCTCCTACAACGGCAACTTTGTCCTTTATGCTCTCTCTCATCTTATCCTCCTTTTTATTCCCTTACTGGTTTGCATTTCCAGAAGTAATTGTGAACTCCTAAGGCGTCATGGATTCTCCTGAAAGTTACCTCCATAGGCATCCCTACCTTTATATTATTCACATCGCGATCCGTCATCTGGCTGAAGAACCTCCCTCCTCCCTCTAAATTAACGACACCCAGAACATTCGGTGGATCTACAACAGGAGCTCTTTCATCCATGCTAAAAGTAAACAGAGTTCCTTTTCTATCTGAGAGAGGAATCTCTTCAAGAAATTCCTCAGGAGCCTGGCAGTACATACAAAACTGCTGCATAGGGAATTGAGTCTTACCACATTTCTTACATTTATGCCCATGGAATCTAAACACCCACTGACGGTCTCTCCATAACTGAGGGAGAGAGGTCCTTGGTCTATAATCAGTTGTCTCGGCGAATTGCATAAGGCTTCTGAACTTGATATATTTCCCATAATTATCCAGCATGAGCTTGGATTCGAGATTCTTCTTTATACCTCTTCTATCTTTTATTTTTTCTATCCCTTCGGTGACTCGGAGGACATGAGCATCGGCTCCATCCCCATAATTAGCCAATAAAATTCTATCCCCTGGTTTTGCCTCCTCAAGAGCCCCCACTAAAATCATGGGGGCAAAGGCCGTTCCTGTGTTGCCAAGCTGGTCAAAGAGAGGATTCTGAACTTGTGTCTTAGCATCCAGGCCAAGCCTCTTTGCCATATCACTGTGAAGTCTCGCATCAGGGGCATAGAAGGCTGCCTTAGCGAAATCCTTAGCGCTTAGATTATGGGCCTTTAGCAAAGCAGAAACAGCTTTTTGGAAATGGGGTATATATCCTTCGTCTCGGATGAAACGATCCTCCCAGCTTCGGGTGGTTTTATCATATTCCATTCTCCACATGTCCACGAACTCGCTGGTAAGATAATAACTCCCCTCGATTTCTACAGCTATCCCACCTTCTCCGATGAGGAAAGCGGCAGCACCGTCCCCGAAGAGGGGTTCCAAAGCTGAATTTGGAGGGGGAATGCGGCAATCGGAAGCTACCACTAAAACCTTCTTCGCTGAGCCAGCCTTTACCGCATCCAGGGCCATTCTAAGAGCAATAGTGCCAGACCTCAAAGAATCAGTAAGGTCAACAGCGATTATATCCTCACGTAGGTCAAGTGCAGCTGCCATTATACTGGCCGATTGCTTTTCCTTGAAAGGCGGCGTAGTAGAAGCAAAATATAGAGCATCTACAGAACTCTTTTCTATCCCTTTAAGGCAATTCCTTGCTGCCTCCACGCCCATAGTCATGCTATCTTCATCGACATTAGCTATAGCTTTCTCTCCCTTTCCTCTCCCTCCCCAAACTTGATTGAGGATTTCTCTGCTCAGTCTATAAATAGGAATATGGGCACCATAAGAAATTATTCCTTCCATACAACCCTCCTTTTTCTATTTTTAGATTCGCCAGAAGCTCTCTGCTATTCTCCTTTTTCCACTTGTTCTATGTTACCTTTGAGCTATATATTACTTTATCTTGCACTCCCCTATCAAGAATCAAGCTACAGCTTGCTCTTAAAAAGCTTAAGCATGATGTGGTATCTTTGGGAAACAAAAAAACGGCATGCGATAGGCAAGACGGCCTTGCACTCCAAGAGTATATGACATTACTTACCTTGAGTGAAGGTCACTAAATAGACCTTCACTAGTGGCCATCAATGCTGCACTCTTAAATCTTTAAGGAGCACCGATAATCGTTACGCCGCATTGGAATCTTCCCGGATGCCCCCCTTGATTATGGGCTAGCCCCAGTCGTACATTCTTAAGTTGCCTTGAGGGGTCTTCTGCCTTACCCTGAAACTGCTTGTAAAACTCGTAAACTTCGCGACCACCACTAGCCCCTATAGGATGACCAAAGGACTTCAATCCGCCACTGATATTGATAGGAATTTCGCCCTCTTGAGTAAAAACACCTGCATCAACATCTTCTTTAACTCGACCTCTCTCGGAAATCCCTGCTGACTCGGTAGCAATAGCTTCAGCAATAGAAAAGCAATCATGAAGCTCAGCCATATCCAATTCTTTGCGAGGATTCTTTATTCCTGCCATCTCATATGCTTGCTTACAAGCTGCTTCTGTCTCTGGCCAAAATGTATAATCGTAATCCTCTTTCTGCTTGCCCCAACTGGGACCTACAGAAATCCCTGAACCCTTAATCGTTATATAATCATCTCGGAAATTCTTGGCCATATCGGCACGACATAAAACTGCTGCCGAAGCTCCATCAGTTACTCCGCAACAGTCATATAAACCTAAAGGCCAAGCAATCATAGGAGCGTTTATCACTTGCTCCTCAGTGACTTCTATCCGTAAGTGAGCTTTAGGATTTCGGGCACCATTATGATGGCTCTTAACCGAAATCTTAGCCAGCATTCTTTTTCCTTCTTCGGGGCTCAGTCCATACTTGCTAAAATATCGAGTAGCAGCTAGTGCATAACGTCCAGGACCTGTGCCACCACCCACATAAATGGGATGCCACTTGTCCGATTGCAACCTTAGAGTATGGAGCCCACCATAGCCTGTATCCTTCATTTTTTCCACCCCTACAGACAGGCATATATCATATACGCCTGCAGCTATGGCAAAGGCAGGTCCTCTTAAAGTCTCAGCTCCTGTGCCACAAGCGTTTTCTACGTGGGTTACTGGAATATAGTTTAACTTTAAAGGAGCGGCTAATGCAGCTCCAGTTACTCCGGATGCCATCGTCCCGAACCATGCTGCCTCGATATCCTTAATTTCCACTCCAGCATCCTCAAGAGCCTCATAAGTTGCCTCTATAATTAAGTCATCAACATCTTTGTCCCAAAGTTCCCCAAACTGAGTGCAACCCATACCAATTATTGCTACTTTATCTTTGATAGTTCCTGGCATTTTATCCTCCTTAACATCTTATTGGTCTGGATTTCCAGAAGTAGTTTACAAATCCACCTTGTTCATGGAATTTTCTAAAAGTAAATTCCATTCGTATTCCAACTCCAAGTTTATCTAACACTTTGTCTGTCATTTGGCCGTAGTACCTTCCGCCACCATCGAGATTGATTACGCTCAAGACATTAGGCAAATCTATAACTCCAGCTCCTCGCTCATCTATACTGTATGTAAAGAGTTCCCCTTGTTTATCTGACACTCTTACATAATCAAACTCATCCTTTGCCTGACACCACATACAAATTCTCTGGGGAGGGAGTTGGACATGACCGCATTTCCTACACCGGGTGCCATTCCCTCTTATTATTGCTTTGCTCTCCCGCCATATTATATTTAAGGAACCCTCCAGGGGGTGCATGCGATTTACCTCCCACTCCATGAGATCACGGTAATGGATATACCTCCCATAATTAGGAAGCATGAGTTTTGAATCAAGGTGCCTCTTTATCCCACGTTTGTCTTTAACCCCTTCTATTCCTGCAGTCGTTTTCAATGCATAAGCATCAGCTCCATCACTGAAATTGACAGTGAGGATCTTGTCGCCCGGTTTGGCTTCTTCGAGTGCTCCTACCAACATCATTGGTACAAAAGCAGAGCCAGTATTGCCAACTTTATCGAACAAAGGATTCTGTACCTGAGTTTTATCAAGTTTCAGAGCTCTCGCTGATGCAGCATGCTCTCTGGCATTTGAGCCATAAAAAGCAACCTTTGCGAAATCTGCTAAGTTTACATTATACTTTTTTAACAATCCAGATACAGCATCTTCAAGTTGAGGTGTATATATTGCCTCCTTGATAAATCTATCTTCCCATGTCTGGACATAAGTGTCGCTTCTTCTTCTCCAAACACTAAGATTTTCACTTGAAGTCATATAACTTCCTTCTATCTCAGCGATGATGTCTGAATCTCCAATTAAAAATGCGGCAGCGCCGTCTCCCAAAACTGATTCAAATGCTGAATCGGGGGGAGGCACTCGACAATCAGAAGCGACTACCAGCACTTTCTTTGCTGAGCCGGCATTAACTGCATCTAGTGCTGCTTGTAGTGCTATTGTTCCCCCTCGGAGGGAATTTGCGGAGTCAAGTGTCATTATATCATTCCGGAGATCGAGAGCGGCGGCTACTAAGCTTGCGTTTTGTTTTTCTGTATAAGGCGCAGTCGTTGAAGCAAAGTACACTCTATCAATCAAATTTCGGTCCATGTTACCTATACAATCAAGCGCAGCTTCCACTGCCATGGTTATACTATCCTCATCGACATTAGCCACAGCTTTTTCTCCAGGTCTCTCGCGTCCTCCCCAGACTTTAGCAAGCTCAGCTTGGCTTAATCTATAAATGGGTATATAGGCGCCGTATGAAACTATTCCTGCTGTCATTCATAAAACCTCCTAAAAAAATTTGGCGGTATATCAAAGAACTAATACTTGCTCAAATTTCATTCCTTGATAACCATACTTGGCTTATAACAGGCTCTCCTTTCCGAAAGCCTTGTTAATTGTGCCCTGCTTTATCTCCATCCTCAACTTAGTTGAGGATTTCCCGACTTACTCTATAAATGAAAATATAAGCACTACAAAACACTATTTATTCCACGCAATTTCCTCCTTTTCCTTCCAGTCTTTCACTGTTCCTTCTAACATATTTTATGTTTTTGGTTTTCTGATTTAGCTCTAAAAGGCAAAGCCCAGCTTTCCCAATGTGATGAAGTATCTTCGAGAAGTGAGGAATGTGTATGTGATAGGTATGCTTTCCTATCAACTCGTGTCTCAGGAATATATAGTGCTGTGTACATTTTAACTGAAGGGCATTAAACAGACCCCTACCCGTGGTTACTATCCCGGCAGGCAGGATAACATCCCGGGGTAATGGTATTGTGTATTTAGGTGTGTAATTCAAAAGGTTGCCTAAAAGTTCACCTTTCTAAGTAATCTGGAATTGTTTTCTCAGTTTGACTACTGCCAGACCACCCAGTAGTCTCATGTTCCCCCTTCTATATCCATACTTGGGCTGGGTGGGCATCCTGCTTAAGAAAGTAGGATTGTACACTGCTTGTAACCCCGTTGTCAAACCGTGGTTGTGCTGTGTCCAGGACAGCCTATGCAGTTTTTAAACTACGGGTATACGGAGCATATTAAAAGGACTTTGGGATTTCCTGGCTCAACGTTGTTTCCACACAATTTAACATAGAGCCTTTGGAAACTTGATAATCTAAGATAAATATAGTAAAATCATGCGGTAAAAGGTTGCTGTAGTCTGAATTTTACAAACCAAAGAGGCGAAATTTGCTAAATCAACAACCACTAGATGTAGAGAGGAAAGTAATAGCCATTCTTAGAATTCTGAGCCAATCCAGTGAGCCTCTCGGTGCCAGGGTTATTTCCCATCATCTCAAGGATTATGGCATTGGGCTAAGTGAGCGAGCTGTTAGATACCATCTCAAGCTGATGGACGAGCGCGGATTTACGGAGTGTGTGGGGAGAGAGGGGAGATTAGTTACGCAATCAGGCATCGAGGAGCTAGAAAATGCTTTGGTCAGTGACAAAGTTGGATTTGTGGCTTCTAAGATTGAGCTTCTTGCCTATCAGACAGACTTCGACATAGGTAAATGCCAGGGCAAGGTTCCCGTTAATATCTCCTTTTTCCCTGAGAAGCAATTTAAGAGAGCGATTGAAGCTATGAAAGGCGTCTTCCAAGCTGGAATTTGCGTCAGCGACCTTGTGGCTATGGCTCATCAAGGTGAAAGACTAGGTGAAGTGATTGTGCCACAGGGTAAAATAGGCTTAGCCACTGTGTGTAGCATCATAATCAATGGCGCTCTGCTTAAAGCTGGCGTTCCCATGGATTCCAAATTTGGCGGTATACTTCAAATTAAAAACCATAAGCCTTTGCGGTTTGTGGAGCTGATTCAATATTCCGGCTCATCTTTAGATCCTTCAGAGATATTTATCACCAGCAAAATGACCAGTGTTAGGCAGGCAGCCAGGGAAGGTGAAGGCAGGATACTGACTAATTTTCGCGAGATACCTGCCTTGTGCCAGTCCACAGTAGAAAGAGTCATTACTGGCTTGAAACAAGCTGGCATGGGCGGGTTAATTGTGATGGGTGAGGTAAGCAAGCCGGTGTGTGAAGTTCCTGTGGAGGTAAGTAAGGTGGGGATGATACTTGTAGGCGGACTTAATCCCATGGCTGCTGCTGTGGAGTCTGGTGTAGAGATGGAAAACAGAGCTATGAGCGCTGTTATGAAGTATCAAGATTTGATTAAATTCGAGGAGTTGTGAAATGAAAGAAATAAAAATCGTACCCTGTTTAGATGTAAAAGATGGGAGAGTAGTAAAGGGAATAAACTTCGTCAGCCTGAGAGATGCCCGAGACCCGGTAGAGGCGGCAGAAGCTTATTGTCGAGAGGGCGCTGATGAACTGGTCTTCCTCGACATTGCTGCTACTGTGGAGGATAGAGGGACAAGGCTAGAATGGGTTAAGAAGGTAGCGGAAAAGGTTACTATTCCCTTTGCCGTAGGAGGTGGAATTAGAAGCGTGGAAGATATGAAAACTTTATTTGAACTTGGCGTAGACAAGGTATCAATAAATACCGCTGCTGTGAGGAATCCTGAGCTTATAAAGGAAGCTTCGGGGAACTTTGGCAAGGGAAAGCTCGTTGTTGCTATTGATGGGCGAAAGAACCCGCCTGAAAGTGGTCTCCCTCGGTTAGAGGTAGTAGTCAAAAGCGGGGGTGAAGCAACAGGAATAGATGTGGTTGAGTGGGCAAAGAGAGTGGAGAAGCTTGGGGCTGGAGAAATTTTGCTCACTAGCAAGGACGCCGATGGCACTAAGGAGGGCTACGATTTGGAAATGACCAAGGCTGTAGCTGAAGCTGTCAGCATTCCAGTTACTGCTTCTGGAGGAGCAGGCAAATTAGAGCACCTTTATGAAGCGGTAACGATTGGTAAAGCATCGGCGGTTTTAGCTGCTTCCATCTTTCACTTTGGGGAAATTTCTATACCCGAAACCAAAAGATACCTGAAGGAGAAAGGAATCTCTGTAAGAGGAGATATTTAAAAGTGTAGTTGCCCAATTTATTGGGCAATTAAGAGCCTGATAAATCAGGCAACTACAAATTCCTGATCACCCCTAGAAAGGGGTTCCCACAAGATAGAAATTGAGGGAAAGGCTTTCTAGCCTTGAAGGATGCGGGAAATCAAAATTAAACAGTCTAAACTAGATAAAGGAGGTAAACAATGTCTTTAAGTAAGCCAAATGCAAGTGCTGGAATAGCTACTAAAAAAGGCAGTATATCATTGAACAACAAGGAGTTAAATTCGTTTGAGATGGCACAAAGCCAGATAGACACAGCGGCTGAGATGCTAAACTTAGCCCCAGGCACTCACACTATTCTTAGAGAGCCTATGAAAGAGCTACATGTATCCATTCCAGTAAGACTGGATAATGGAAAGATTAAGATATTTAAGGGATTTAGGGTTCAGTACAATAACGCACGCGGTCCATGTAAAGGTGGCATCAGATTCCACCCAGATGAAACAATTGATACCATTAAGGCATTAGCTGCCTGGATGACGTGGAAGTGTGCTGTTGTGGACATTCCTTTTGGAGGCAGTAAAGGGGGCGTCATTTGTAATCCTAAGGAGATGTCTAGTAGTGAGGTAGAAAGATTAAGTCGTGGTTATATAGACGCGGTATGGGAATTTATTGGCCCCGATAGAGATATACCAGCACCGGATGTATATACCAACCCCCAGGTAATGGCATGGATGATGGACGAGTATTCAAAACTGAAAGGTTGTATTAGCCCAGGGGTAATCACAGGAAAGCCGATAGCACTAGGTGGTTCTTTAGGACGTGGTGATGCCACTGCTCGTGGCGCACTATACACCATTGTAGAAGCAGCCAGGCATCTGAATATTGATTTAGCCGAGGCGACAGTAGCTGTTGAGGGCTATGGCAACGCTGGTTCTAATATCGCCATCCTGAGGAACGATATTCCGGGTGCTAGGATTGTGGCTGTCAGTGATTCCAAGGGTGGCATCTATAGCAAGCAGGGTTTAGACCCACACAAGGTCTTAGAGCACAAAATGGAAACTAGCTCGGTGATAAACTTTCCTCAAGCAGAAAACATCAGCAATAGTGACCTGCTGGAACTAGGGGTTGATATACTATGCCCTGCGGCATTGGGAAACACTATCACCCAGGCAAATGCTTCCAAAATCAGAGCCAAGATAGTTGCTGAGCTGTCCAATGGCCCAACTACTCCACAGGCGGATGAAATACTGTACGATAATGGTGTATTTGTGATACCTGATTTCCTGTGTAACGCTGGAGGGGTCACCGTTTCATACTTTGAGTGGGTTCAAAATACATATAACTACTACTGGGAGGAGGAAGAAATTCACCAAAAACTTAATAAAAAGATGTCTAAAGCTTTTCATAATGTTTTAGCTGAATCTTTGAAGCGAAAGGTTAATATGAGAGTAGCAGCTTATCTTGTTGCGGTGTCACGCGTGGTTGAAGCCATGAAATGGAGAGGCTGGGTGTAACGCCTCAGCTACTTACTGCGAGCGGGGCATTCTTAGCCATGGGTTTTATTGCCCTAACACGAGAAGCGGCGGATGTTTCTGGTATCCCTTATATAATGGAATCAGATATGGAAGAAGTGGAGAAAATCTTGGGCTAAAGGGGGGAGGATACTGAATTTGACTTGCTTTCAATATTACCCTCGCGTTTTTGTGTGACTGCTTACCCTCAAGCGCCTCCACTACATTCGAACTGAGTCAAAGCCCACATCTATAAAAGGTGAGCCCAACCGGTGTATGCCGAGCACTCAGCCCTCGATGCTATCTCGGCATGTTATAATAACCCGATTTTGCGATTGCTTTACCTTTGTTAGTCAGAACGCACCCTGAATGATGAGAATATAGTGACGCTAGCACGAAACCAAGCTGAGGATTTATTACGAAAGTATTTCAGTTTGGATAGCTTTTATGGCGAACAATGGGAAGCGATTGATAGTCTTCTTGAAGGTCAAAGAATTCTGTTAATACAAAGAACTGGCTTTGGGAAATCACTTTGTTACCAGTTTCCAGCAATCCTATTTGATGGAATAACTGTAGTATTCTCCCCCCTTATTGCTTTAATGCGTGACCAAGTTCAACAGCTAAAATCTTTGGGGATTTCTGCTGAATGCATTAATAGTGAACAATCAAAGGAGGAAAATAATGCAATTTTGGAGCGAGCAAAGCAAAATAAGGTAAAGATTTTATATATCTCCCCCGAAAGGCAAGCAAACCCACAATGGCTGAAAATGGTAAGAGAGATAAAACTCTCGATGGTGGTAATTGACGAAGCGCACTGTATATCTGTTTGGGGACATGATTTCCGACCTGCCTTTAGAAAAATTATCGATCTGGTGAAGGTACTACCGCAGAATTTCCCTGTTTTAGCTACCACGGCAACAGCGACAGAAAGAGTAGTTCAAGATATCATGCAGCAAATGGGAGGCAAGGTAAAATACATTCGAGGCAATTTAATGCGTGATAATTTCCACTTAAAAGTCGTCAGGGTTACTTCTGAAAATGATAAGTTAGCTTATTTAGCTCACATCTTATTCCCAAAATTAGAAGGAACAGGCATTGTATATACAGGCACAAGGGTAAACACGGAGATTTATTGCAAATTTCTGAATTCTCAGGGTATCACCGCCGTAAATTATAATGCAGGATTTGACCCCAACACTAGAAAAATTATTGAAGAGGGATTGAAAAACAACCGCTGGAGATGTGTTGTCTCGACAAATGCCTTAGGGATGGGTATTGATAAGCCAGACCTCCGATTTATCATTCACACCCAGATCCCTGAGTCCCCAATTCATTATTATCAGGAGATTGGAAGAGCTGGGAGAGACGGCAAAGAAACTCCGATTTTCCTTCTATACAATCCAGAGGATAGAGATTTGCCCGAGCATTTTATTGAGAGCAGTCATCCTCCCCTCAAGCATTATCAGAGAGTTATCGCACAATTAGAAACTAAGCCCTTGAGTAAATGGGGTTTAATGAAAACAACGAACCTTAATCAAAGCAAAATAGAAGGAATAATTGCAGATTTAATTGATCAAGAGATTGTGAAAGAAGTTGGTTATGGTCGATTTAAAAGATATAAATATCAATCCAATGCCCCTCAACTTGATACTACAGCTTTTGAAAGTCTCAGGAAATTCAAATTAAAAGAACTAGAAAAAATCATCGAATATGCTGAGACAGACAGGTGCAGAATGTTCTACCTTTGTGATTATCTGGAAGATGAGAAAGTAAGCAATCATTGCCTTAAATGTGATAATTGCCAGTCCCAAAAATTAACCTATAAAGCCCGCGGTTATTGGCAGCAAAAGGTAGATAATTTTAACAATAACTATTTCCCTGAAATTGAGCTGCCCCCTGAGTCTCAAGAGAGGCAACTGCTTTCAGACCGCAAGAGTAAGCTGGTTAACGGAGTGGCATTTTCATATTATGGCTTTTCTAATGTAGGCTCTATTATTCACCGATGCAAGTATGAAAATGGGGGAGACTTTCCCGACTTTCTTTTAAGAGGGGTTTTAAAAGCTTATCATAGCTACTTTAAGCGTGAAAAGTTTGACTTGATCATCTATACGCCGCCAACGGAATCAGGCGATTTGGTTAAAAATTTCGCTGAGAAGGTATCTGCGGCTTTAAAAATATCCATCTCTCATGGGCTAGTGAAGCTGCGGAATACCCAGCCTCAAAAAGTATTTCAGAATTCCTTATTGAAAAAAGGTAATTTGAAAGGCGCATTCAGTTACAATAATCCTTCCGAGATAGCAGGTAAAAATGTCTTGCTGATCGACGATATTTGTGATAGCAAAGCAACCATCCGAGAAATTGGAGGGTTGATGAGCAAATTGGGTGTAGATAAGGTTGCACCGCTGGTAATATCAAAAACAATCGGTGGGGATATAGTTGATGACAGCTATGACTTTCCCACAAGGAGCAGAGTAAATTCAGTTTCTACCCCATCACATCCAAAGAAGGCAGCAAATAATCCAGCGGGGGAAGCGATTAAGCCTTTTGCCAAAATCCGCCGTACTTATCCCAAGGCTTATGAAAAATGGACAAATGAAGATGAGGAGCTATTAGTAACGAAGTTTTATCAAGGAGAAAGCATTGCTGAATTAGCAAACTACTCCCAAAGGAAGGAAGGGGCTATTCGCTCAAGATTGATAAGGCTTGAAGGTGAAAATGCAATAACGAGGATACAACAAGAATACCCGCAAAGCCATTGCTTGTCTGAAGCCGAAAAACAAATCTACCAGGCGTTGAGAAAATGGCGTTTGGAGAAAGCTGAGGAATATAATTTACCTGCTTATTGCATTTTATCCAATGCTACCTTAGACAATATTGCCAAAGCAAAACCTGCTTCCCTTCTTGCTCTTTTGGACATAAAAGGATTAGGCAAAAAGACGATCAAAAAGTATGGTGAAGAAATTATTGAAATTATAAACAAATTAGAGAAATAAAATTATGGAGATAAACGAATATTCATACTGGATGAGCTTAGCGCATCTCCCAAGCCCAAATTGGAAGATGGAGAGGATAAATAATCTTATTGCTAGCATTATTTACAATTGGAAAATTTCCTTTGCTGAATTCCTCTCCTATGATATTTACACTTTGCAGAAGGATTTCGGGCTTTCTTTAGAGGAAGCTCGAGACATTTTGCAAGCGAAAGACAATCTGCCCACTAATTTATCTTTGGCGGAAGAACTCCTTTCGCAGGGTATTGAACTGATTCCGCTTAACTCAGTTAAATACCCTACAACATTAAAAAACAATTTAAAAGAAAAATATTCTCCACCTTTGCTTTATGTGAAAGGTAATATTCGGTTATTCTCTGAAGATAAAACGGCAATTGTAGGTTCACGAAATGTGAGTGAAAGGGGGATTAGATTTACTGAGCGTGTAGCAAAAAAGTGCGTTTCAGAATTTAAAGTCATCGTAACTGGATATGCCAAGGGAGTGGATAGAATTGCGCTGGAAGCAGCACTGGAAAATAATGGGAATGGTATTGTTGTTCTCCCGCAAGGGATAATGTCTTTCAAAAGTGGGTTCAGAAAATTATCTCAGTATATCATTGAGGGGCAAGTTCTTGTGGTTAGCACCTATCCGCCTAAAGCAGGTTGGTCAGTAGGTTTGGCAATGGGAAGGAATACCTACATTTACGGATTAGCTGAGGAAATTTATGTTGCAGAGTCGGATAATAAGGGCGGAACTTGGAATGGTGCTGTCGATGGCATTAAAAGGGGAAGGAAAATCTTTGTTAGAAAAGCGAATTCTGATGAAAAGTGCGCCAATAACGAGTTAATAGCTAAAGGTGCTATAGCCGTCGATGAATTTGGGGAAATAATAGGGGGAGATTATAGTAGGAGCCCCCAGAGAGCATTATTTGAAATGCAGTAAAAATAACCCTTTGAAGATGCTATTTTTACCTCCTTAATTATAGACAAATTGGGCGAAAAAAGTGTTGCCAATTTAGACATAATATGATATGATTCAGAGAAACCAGGAGGGGAAATATGTCTAAGGTAAATATATCATTGACCGCTGAGGTATTAGAACAAATAGATAAAACCCGTGGAAAGAGAAGGATGACCCGCTCTGAATTCGTCCGTCGGGCATCCAAGCTTTATCTAGAGATTTTGGAGGAGGAAAGAAGAGAAGAGGAGAAAAGGGCAGGAATTGAAGAAGCTGTACAAATTCAAGATGAGATTAGACAAAGGATTGGCTCTTGGGATGCATTGGCTGAACTCCGCCAATGGAGGGAATTGAGACAGTGACTGAGAGGTCTCGAATCGATGTGTTGGCGAAGAGGGAAACTTATGTCATAGATGCTTCTGTGGCTTTGAAATGGTTTTACCAAGAAGAGGAGAAGGCGATTGATAATGCCCTTAAGTTAAGGGATGACTACAGGCAAAGGAAGATAGATCTCCGAGCGCCGGACCTTTTGCTCTTTGAGTTGACCAATGTGCTCCGATATAAACAAGACTTGGAGGAGAAGTATATACGGGATGCCATCGAGAGCATTTATAAATTACAGTTAATCGAGCAGGTATCACAAGAGGTTATGAAGGAAGCGGTCAGAATAGCGCTCCAGTCTGAGTCTTCAGTATATGACGCCGTATATTTAGCTTTTGCCGAGAAGGATCGCTGCGCTTTCATTACTGCAGATAACAGATTTTACCAGAAGGTTAAAAATCGCCCCTATGCTATTTTTCTCGATGATTATGGAAAACAATTATAAAAAGCGATGCCCAGTTGGCATATGCCAAGGGCTCATTTCCTAACTAGGAGGGAAGTGCAGGACTTATGTAAAAAGATGGAGCTCACACGTGGAAAATTGCGTAAGGCTATAAGTGATAATGCATTTCTAAGGAGGCAAGAGGTATGAATCTATATGAGCTAGCGTATGCCTGTTATTTGTATGGGCATTTTACCGGCTTTGACAAGAGTTATCACCGTTTCTTGAGAGCCACAGCTCCTAGCTTCGATATGCAAAGCGGGCCCCATAGAAAGGCGCTCTTAGAGTGGCTTAATTCTTGGGGATGCCGCCAGTTTGCAAAAGACTTTCACCCCCAAGCCTCAGAGAATCTTAAACATTGGCATGAGGATAATGAGCACTTGCTACCACAGCTTGGAAAGGAGCTGCTAGACCTCTCCAGCGATGAACTGGACAGCGCAAAGATGGCTTATGGTTCTCTAGTGGATGTGCAAGCTTCTCTAAAAAGGCGTGGCAGCAATGAGTTTTCAGTAAGTGTTGGCCCCACAGGCGCTGCCAAGATATTGTTTGCTCTTGGGAAAGATGCTTTCCCTCCCTGGGATATAAGGATACGAAAAAGACTTGGATATGATGGGACCTCTCCTTCATATAAGAAATATCTCAAAGATGTTCAAGAAATCTTGCATCAACTCAAGGCGGAGTGCCAAAAACATGGGATTGCATTATCCAAACTTCCAGCGAAATTGGGTAGGTCCTCATCGAGCCTTGTGGAACTCGTTGATGAATATAACTGGGTTGTAATAACGAATTCTTGTCCTCCACCCTCGCTTAATTGTTTGAAGATGTGGTATCGATGGGCAGGAGGGATTGGCTAATGGACAAATTTGTTCTCACTATTGATAGTAAAGATATTGTTGCTGATACCGGAGAAACTATTTTGGAGGCGGCGCTTCAGAACGATATTTATATTCCCCATCCTAGCAGCCAAAGTGTTTCACCCTCACCTTTTGAGGGAGAGGAGAAACGGAGTGTAATCCAACATTGGTGATAAGTAGCTCAACCAGATAGTTAACACACCATGTTCTCAGTCCGAATCTAGCTAAAGAGCTTGTTTGGCAACCTATTTTGTCATTCTGAGCTCTACAGGGCGAAGAATCTCTTTTAGACCCTTCGCTTCGCTCAGAGTGACATTTATTGTTAGCTAATAAACAGTCTTTAGCTAAAGTGAGTTGAATAAAGGTAATAGGTATGATACTTTCTAGTCATCTAGCTAGATGAACAACATCATTTATACCATAGGGCATAGCAATCACCCACCCGAGTTGCTGCTGAAGTTACTCACTGAGGCCAGAATTGAATTACTTGTGGATGTACGGAGTCACCCTGGCAGCCAGTGGGTCTCGCATGCTAACCCCCATGATTTGAGGCGGATTCTGGAATCAGCAAGCATTCGTTATCTCTATCTGGGTGATGTATTAGGCGGGTATCCCAATGATTCGAATTGCTATGACTCACGAACTGGTAAACCAGACTATGAGGTGATTCAAAGCAAAGAGCAATTTCAGCAAGGACTTAGCACGCTTTTGGAAGCTCTGAAAAAGCACCGTGTTTGTGTGATGTGTGCTGAGGAAGACCCTTTCTTTTGCCATCGCAATTTATTAGTTGGCGAAGGGTTACGACGAAAAGGCGTTCAAATCCTGCATATACGCGGCAACGGAGAAATTCAGACCGATGAGGAGCTTTGGAAGGGAAAAGCAGGGGTAGGAGTCAATCAGTTTCAGCTTCCACTAGGTGATATTTAGTGATTATATATACTATTGGTTTTACTAAGAAGTCAGCCGAAGATTTCTTCGAAGCTCTCCGTCAAAGCAGAGCAAAACATCTTTTGGATATCCGTCTTCACAATACCTCGCAGTTGGCAGGGTTTACGAAGCGAGAGAACCTGCGGTATTTTCTCAAACAGATTGTCAATATGGAATACCACGAGGTACCTATATTAGCTCCAGAGGGCTCATTTCTAAATGAATATCGCGAAACAGGAGATTGGGCTCGATTTGAGCGGTGTTATATTGACTTGCTTCAGCAGCGCCAAGTTGAGCGTCATATGGAATCGGCGTGGTTTGAAGATGGAGCTGTTCTGCTTTGCAGCGAGGCTAGCCCTGAGCATTGCCATAGACGGCTGGCAGCAGAATACCTGATACATTCAATACTGCCAGGGGCAATTATTGAACATCTCTGAGACTATAAATGCAGCAAACAATCGTGATAACCGATCTAACCACAATGGGTGGCAATAGGGTCTGTATTGTTGGAATTGACTCTCAGTCACGGTGTATCCGTCCGGTGCTACCACCATATGGCGTAAAGCGGCGGCATCTTTATATCAGGAAACACATTATCTTTAGAAAGTTAGCTGTTTGTCCCAGGGCGAAGGTCGGGTTTAAATTCCACCAAATTCCGCTTATACCCCCGCATATAGAAGATTTAGGATTTGAGCCTAATTCTATCACTTATCAAGGGCTTTGTGATGATGCCGAATGGGAGGCGGTGCTAAAAGCGAGTTCATTTCGCTCTGTTCAAGATATATATGACGGTTGCCTTCAAGAAGGACGTTGGGTAGAACCTGAAGCGAATACCAGATCCTTGGGAACAGTATCACAGGTACAAATAATCAGTGTTAATCTCCAAGAGTGGTCTGGTGAACGAAGATACAGGTTCTACTTTAAGGATCAGACAGGTCACCAATATAATAATGTTACTATCTCTGATTTGGCTTTTCGAGGATTCGCGGATACTGAGATGGCTCGTCACAGTTCACCTATGGCTGCTTCACGACGGGTCACAGAAATTCTCATGAGCGTTGACCGCTTGTATCTCCGCTTAGGTTTAGCTCGCCCATGGATGAATCCCAATGATGGGACAGTAAAGTGCTGGGTGCAAGTTACAGGGATCCACACTTTTCCTGACTACCTAGATGGAAGGTCATTTGCTGACTTTTAGCTTTTGTGATATTTGGTAGAGGGAAAGTTAGCAGAGTCAGTGTGGGGCAGGAACGATGCAGCGGTAAGCTCATTCATAAATGTGTTATCAGCAATAAGCTCTAGATAGGTTATTTTGCGGGCTATTTTTTCTGCCTGTTGTTGAGCTTGCTGGGAGAGAAGAACATTATAAGCTCCAGAAAGTGAGGTATTGCCGAGGAATTGGAACTTTTCCCAGGGAAGGTCGGGTAGAAGCCCTATTTGGATGGCTTTTTCTATGTTTATGTGTTGTCCAAAAGCGCCGCCTATAAGCACTTGCTCAATATCCGATAGCGGAATGCCAAGCTTTTTAAGCATCACTGTAATTCCGGCATAAATAGCAGCCTTGGTGCGAATAAGGTTGTTAATATCTACCTCAGTAAGGACAATATCCTCGCCAGTGCCTGAATCTGCCGCCCAGCAAAGAACATACTCAGTTCCATGCTCTCCAAGTCGGATACGGGAATCGCTGACTGCTGACTGCTGACTGCTGACTGCTTTTAGTATATGTCCCGCTTTATCTACAATTCCAGTATCGAGCATTTCAGCTAAGGCGGATATCATTCCTGAGCCGCAGATACCTAGTGGCGGGGTATCTCCAATCACTCTGACTGTAGGCTCCAGGGTATTGGAGTTTATGGTTACATCCTCGATAGCGCCAATAGTTGCTGGCATACCACAGCTAACGCCAGCGCCTTCAAAGGCGGGACCAGCACTGCAGGCACAAGCCATCATCCAATCTGAGTTGCCCAAGACAATTTCCCCGTTGGTGCCGATATCTAAGAAGAGGCTAAGCTTATCGCTCTTAAATAGCTGCGAGCTTAATACTCCAGCGGTGATATCACCCCCAACATAAGCGGCAACCGCGGGGAGGCAATAAATAAAAGCGTTGGGATTAATCTTTATTCTTAGCTCCTTGGCAGTAACTAAGGGAAACTGAGCTGTTGTAGGAATATAGGGTTCCTGCCTGATGTAGGTTGGAGGGAGAGCGAGGAAAAGATGGGTCATAGCGGTGTTACCAGCTACTACCATCTGCTCTATGTCACTGGTTTTAAGGTTATTTTCCCCCGCCAGCTTAGCCAGTAATTCATTGATAGTCTGTGTTATTAGTCGATTAAGCTGTTTCACGCCTCCCCTGTGCTCACTGTAGACGATTCTGGAGATAACATCTTCCCCACAAGCAGCCTGCTTATTTAAAGCTGAAGCTTGATTGACGATGCGACCAGAACTGAGGTCAACCAGGCTAGCCACGACATTGGTGGTGCCGATATCTATGGCAACGCCGAGTAGTGGTTGCTTTCTGCGACCGGGTAGAAGGTTGCTAAGGTGAGCCTCTCGATTTCGAGTATCTATAGCAACGTTAGCCTGCCAATTGGAGGCTCTAAGGCTCTGGCTTAGTTTTTGCATTAAAGACAAACTCATGGTGAGGTTTTCCACTCCAATTTTGCTTGCTATTGCTGATTTCAATCGGTCGAAATCGGAGGCATTGTCCTCTAAACTAGGGGCGGGCAGTTCTATAAATAATTGACGCACCGCAGGGGATAAAGGCCAATCAAGATGAGGGGCGAGTGCTTTCCTAGTAGTAGCTATCTCTCCAGCTAACTTAACTTGTTCTGGTTTGCTTGGCACAGAGATAACGAGGTCTCCAGCCACTTTGGCGATGCAAGATAGAACCCAGCCTTGCTGAATTTGCTTGGTGCTGAGATAGGGGCTTTCATACTCGGTGACTTGTCCCTTTTTCACTTTAACTAAGCATCTGCCACAGCGTCCTTGCCTGCCACAAGGAGTATCAATAGTTATGCCAGCCTTGGCAGCGGCATCAACTATTACTGTCCCTTGGGGAACTACAACACTTTTCCCTGAGGGCAAGAACTCTACTTTGAATAATGTCATTTTCACCCTCACCTTAGCCCTCTCCCTTCAAGGGAGAGGGGATGGAGTGGGCCATCCAATTCTGTTTTAAGTATCTACCTATATCCATGGCTTCACGAGGACCTACCATAACTTCCCACTCGGGTAATTCCTCTTCAAGCTCACCTTTTATAACAGCGACATAACCAGGGATGATAATGCTTTGGTGGTTGATATTATTGGCTACATCGAACTGCTTAATTGTTTTAGCAATCTTGGCAGCGTTAAACTTGCCCGCAGCCCAAGCAGTGAGCACGGAGAGACCCCCAGTATCGCAAACCAGAAGCCAGGAGGGAGAACCACTGGACTGCAGCTCACCGGCTATGGAGAAATAGGTTAACGAAAAGTCAGTAGTAACAGCCAAGGGGCTTGTCTTTTTGGGGTTATTAATAGGGTAGACGCCGGATGTTACCTGTATTGGCTTCTGGGGGTCAGTGTATATATTGAGACGCAGCGTGAGCAAGGGATATATGGCACTTGGGGAGAAGTGGTCGAGGACAATTATGCCTGCATATTTAGCTATATGTTGAGCCGCCAATACTATTTCTTCTTCCACTGAAGCAGTATTATCGCAGGGGAAGGTTATTACTGGATAGCCCAACTCTCTGTAATTTTTCTTTATGGCTAATCGGCGTAGCTGAGTTAAAGTATCTACAGATTCAGCAAAGCCAAGAGCTCCTGGGTCAAGGACAACATCCTCCACTCCTTTCTGACCTACCATTTCTGTGAGTTCAGCAAGCTGTGATAGACCACGCGGCTCAAATATAGTTAAGGGGCATTGATAATCCAAAGCAAGCTGAGCCATCTCTTGCCAATTATCTCTATTTGCAGCATAGATTAGAGGCTTGTTCTGACCTACTTTACCCAGAGCTAATTTCATTATGGCTGGTTCAGTTGACATAAGAATCAAGGGCAAGTCAGTGTTGCTATTAGCTGCCTCGACAAGGTTAGCGAAGCTTTCAGCCTCTTTAGATTCATTGGCTAAAGCGAAGCCATCCAGGCTTAATTTTAAGCCTACTCGCTCCACGCTGTAATCGGTTATCTCCTTTACCAACGAGGTGACATCCTCAAGTGGCTCTGTATCTTTAATTCTGATTACTAAGCCAGGCTGGTGATAAAAAGTCTTCTCATGTCGGAACAATACCACCTCATTGCCCACTTCGATTCTTTTATTCCCGCCAATTGATACCAGCCTGATGGGGGGACGAGATGCTGCTTCAAGAATTTGTTTTGACTCCTCAGAGAGCTCAGGGCATAGAGAAATATCTGCTTGTTTTTGCGCCACTTTCATAGCAAATGCCAGGCAAGTAGGAAAGCCGCACTTCTTGCAGTTGGTTTTTGGTAGATGCTTATAAATTTCGATTCCAGTCAATGGTTCCTACCTCCTTATAGTGTTCTGTATGATAGCTTATAAAATCCTCTTCAGCCAGCTTTTGTATCCTTTGGGCATTTTAAAACCGCTTTCAAAGTTGGCTAAACAGTATAATATAAAGTTCCTTTTCTTGCATACGGATACTGGATAACTTGTCAGGCAAAGCTACAGCGATAACTTTAGCTATCCAATTTGTTTACTAGGCATATTGAGAGTGATATAATCAGTTAAAAGGATATAAAAAAGGAGGTTTAACAAAATGGCTTTAATTTATGAGAAGAAGGGGAAGATAGCTTATATTACCATTAATCGCCCGCAGGCAATGAATGCCTTTGACCCTGAGACTTTCAAAGAAGTAAGCGATGCGTTGATAGATTTTCGTGACGATGATGATTTGGGGGTTGGCATCATTACTGGAGCTGGTGATAAGGCATTTGTTGCTGGAGCTGACATCAAAACAATTATCCCCTGGCTAGCTGAGCACTCGCTATATTGGGAAAAGATACCCACGATTATGCGAGGGCTTGAGTTATATAAGCCACTTATAGCTGCAGTCAATGGAGTAGCTTTGGGTGGTGGTTTGGAACTAGCTTTAGCTTGTGATATAAGAATTGCCTCGGAAAATGCTATTTTTGGTGTTCCCGAGGTGACATTAGGGTTGATACCTGGCTGGGGAGGAACTCAAAGGTTGCCTCGCTGCATTCCCCATGCCCTAGCAGCCGAGATGTTGTTTACTGGTAAACCTATAAGCGCTCAAGAAGCTTACCGAGTAGGTTTAATAAACAAGGTTGTGCCGCTTGCTAAGCTTATGCCTGCGGCTGAGGCGGTGGCTAATGATATTTTGAAAGTAGGACCGCTGGCAGTGAGGGCAGCCAAACAGGCTATGATTAGAGGAACGAGCATGACCTTAGAAGAGGGGTTGAAAGTAGAAGTTGACTTGACATTCCCGCTATTTGCCTCTGAAGACCTGGCTGAAGGAAGGAAAGCTTTTATAGAGAAAAGGAAGCCAGAATTCAAAGGGAGGTAAAGCGAGGTGTTTTAGAGTAGAATGAAGAGCGTCTTTGCGGGAGTAACTCAGTGGTAGAGTTCCTGCCTTCCAAGCAGGGTGTCGCGGGTTCGAATCCCGTCTCCCGCTCCAAAAGTTGGGTTCCTATGAGAATCTTTGATTTTCATGGGTGAAGGGATGGGCGCGTAGCTCAGTGGCAGAGCGGCCGGCTCATAACCGGTTGATCGTAGGTTCGAATCCTACCGAGCCCATATTTTTAATTTCTCTGAAAGCAGGTACATTTGACCAACTTTGTGGCAAAATCAAAAAAGAAGAGAATTATGGATTGGCACGAAGAGTATAAGCGTAAATTTGTTTCTGCAGAGGAAGCGGTTAAGGTGATTAATTCTGGTGACCATGTTTCATTCGCCTATGGGAATGAGCCACTAGATTTAGCCATGGCATTAATAGGCAGGGCGCCGGAGCTGGAGAATATAAGACTCCTCGTTCCTGCCCCGGGGAGGGCTCTCCCTTGCTATGAGCCGGGCTGGGAAGAGATTTTTCAAGTGAGTGTAGGCTATATTCTGCCCAGGGTTAGAAACATGATAACGGAGCGGAGAGGTGATTACCTTGTTAGTGGACTTTTATGGGCAGATGACCCCGCTATAAGAGAGCCAGTAGATGTTCTACTTATCGAGCTTTCATCCCCTGACGAACATGGTTACTGTGGATTTGGTGCCTCACTATGGGATAAAAAGAAGGCAGTAAGAGCTGCTAAAATCGTTATTGGTGAAATAAACGAGCGATTAATCAGAACCTATGGTGATAATTTTATCCACATCTCCGAAATAGATTACTTTGTAAAGCATACTCCTACAGGAAGAGTGCCTGGAGCTACAGATATATTGGGAAGGAAAACAGTCGGGCCTGGGGAGGTGGAAAAGACTATTGCCCAATATGTTGCAAGCCTAATTAAGGATGGTGATACCCTCGAAGTTGGTGTCGGAGGTACAGCAGAATGGGTTATCCTGTTGGAAGTATTAAACAAGAAGCATGATCTAGGTTGGCATTCAGAGAATTTCCCCCGGGGAACTGCTACATTAATAAAAAATGGAGTGATTACAGGAAAGCGGAAAACTCTTCACCCTGGCAAAGCAGTGGGTACTGCCTGTGGAGGAGGAACCTCAGAAGAGATGGATTTTCTCGACATGAATCCCAATGTCGAATTGTATGCCTCGGAATATGTTCTTGACCCTAGAACCATTGCTGCACATGATAATATGGTAGCCATCAATAGTGCTATCATGGTGGACTTAACCGGTCAAATTGCTGCTGAATCCGTGGGGTCTATGATGATAGGTGGAACGGGTGGGCAATTGGCTTTTGCCACCGGGTCTAATTTATCGAAGGGTGGGCGTAATATCATCGCTCTCCTTTCCACCGCAAGGGATGGTTCCATCTCTCGCATTGTGTCTCGGTTTGAAGTGGGCACAGTAGTTACTACACCTAGGACCCTCGCTGATATTATTGTTACCGAACACGGCATTGCTAAACTTAAAGGTAAGACCCAGCGCCAACGGGCAGAAGAACTCATTTCAATCGCCCACCCCGATTTCCGAGAGGAGCTTAGAAAAAAAGCGAGAAAGTCATTCTGGCCTTAGTCTGGGACATTTTGCCATTTCGGGCGAAGCAGCGAATCTGCGCTATTGCTTAGAGCGGCACTGACTTGACATAACACCCTAACGGCTTGGCTCAGCCAGGGGATGATACCTATGATGAGTTTCTTCAGCATATTTGTCTGAAGCATGAACATAGCGGGTAGTGGTATCTAGGGATTCGTGACCCAAAAGAATTTGAAGTGCTACAGGATTAGCACCTCTTTCCGCTAAGTAAGTAGCAAAACCATGTCTTAAGGAGTGTGCTGAAGTGGGAACGTTAATCCTTAGTTTCTCTCGATATCTTTTAATTCTCTCCTGGAGGTAATTGGTAGAAATCCTTCTCCTGGGTTTAGCTACATTTCTGCCAGCATAGGGGATAAATAAAGCAGGGCAGTTATCCCGGCGAGTGCTTAAATATGCTTCTAGATATTGTTTAGCCCGTGGAGTCAGGTAAACAAAACGCTGTTTTCTGCCTTTGCCAGTGATAAAAATACGCCCAGTGTCATCAATTTGACTTCGATTCAGATTACATAGCTCGGAAATCCGCATGCCAGTGGCAAATAATACCTCCAGCATAACTCGGTTTCTTAGGGCTACCTTAGGATTTGACTCTAAAGAGCTTGGCGACTCGATTAATCTAACTAAATCACCTAGCTCGGCTACCTGGGGATGCTTTCGCCCTGCCTTGGTTAATTTGACCACCTCGGGTGGAAGAGGACAAGGACGATCTACATCGATTAAATAACGCATGTAGCTGCGGAGAGCTGATAGCATACGGTTTATAGAACGAGAATCAAGCTGCTTGTTATCCTGTTCACGCAGGTTTGCTGTTTTGCGGTCATGAGAAACCAAATATGCCTTGTAGTAGGTAATAGTGCGTTTATCAATTTTTTCAAACTCGATGCCGCTTTCGTCTAGGAAATTATTGAACACATTCAAATCACGCTCATAGTTATAAATTGTCTCGGGAGAGTAATTGTTAGCCTGCAAATTTAGCAGAAAATCATCACTGTACGGCAGCATCAAAGTTGTCCCCCCTTGCTTTGACTGAGTGTAAGAGATATTATACTCAATTAAAACATATTTGTCAAACCAAATATCTCAGCACCTTTTTATCTATCAAGCTAGCACTGCCAGAGACTCTAGCGGCTTATATAGCCCAAGCTATACCCAGGGCTCAGGAGAAGTTTAAAGAGAATGAGGGCCTATTTTGGTTATAGGCATAATATGACCTCAGTTGAAGGAATTTAAGATAATGCAGAGGATTTTCCTTATTCAGGAATCATGCATGGTATCCGCTTCCTTTTTAATCCCAGGTTCTTTCGTCTAACAGCGCCTTATGCTCTTTAGGAATCGTCCCGGGGGGAACAAAATCAATTTTATCCATCTTAAGCTTCAATATATCCCTGATGGTATTCTGCACTGGCTCTAATAGCTTCTCTTTATCCACAGATGCTTCACCAAGTTCAAGTTTCAGTGCCATTTGATCTCTATTTGCTACTCTAGTCACAATCACCTGAAAGCTTGATATTTCTGGGAATCTGGAAACAACCTCTTCCATTTGTTTGGGGGTGATGAACATACCCCTCACCTTAATCGCATCTCCTATCCTTCCCGTTATCCTGGCTAGCCTGTTAGATGTTCTCCCGCAAGGACAGGGCTCATCAATGTAATAAGAAGCATCTCCCGTGCCGAAGCGGACCAAAGGATAAGCTTCGATAAGCGATGTTATTACCACTTCGCCTATTTCCCCTGGACCAAGCTGTTTCCCCGTCGCGGGGTCAACTATTTCTATTATTACTTCCTCCGGTATATGCATACCGGCCTTTTCACTACATTCACCTCCCGGAATCCCGAATTCCGCGACTCCGTAACCATTGAAAACCTCAATACCATAATCCTTTTCGAAAGTTTCCCTCAAAGAAAGGGGGAGCATCTCAGCAGAGAGCCAGGCACGATTGACCTTAAAGTCCCGACGAAAATCATAGCCCTGTGCCTCCGCCCTATCAATCAAGGTCTTGAGGAAACTGGGAGTGCCAATATATCCAGTGACTCCCAGGTCACGCATAATTTGAACCTGAAGCTCTGAATTTCCTGTGCCTCCAGGTATTACCGACACTCCAATCTCTTTTAATGCCACGTCAAGTAATACGCCAGCAGGGACAAGGTGATAAGAAAAAGTAATAATAGCTACGTCTCCTTTTCTAAATCCGGCGGCAAAAAAAGCCTTGCTAGCCATTCGAAAATGCTCAGGAGTGCCTAAGGCATCGTATATCGGCCCTGGTGAAATAAAAACTGCACTCAAAGCCCCCACAGGGACTGTGGCAAATCCGCCAAAAGGCGGATTTGCTCTCTGGAAATCAAAGAGTTCGCTCCTGCTTAAAACGGGAATCTTCTCTAGGTCCTTAACGCAATTAATCTGAGAAGGATTAACCCCAGCTTTGTCAAGCCACCCTTTTACCCCTGGGGCATTTTTATAAGCATAACCGACAATCCACTTTGCCTTTTCATCAAAATACCTCTTTCTCCCCTCATGTGGCATTGCCTCTTTTTTGGGGTCAAAAAATTCCTTCATCTTTCACTCCTTTCTAAGTTATTTATGGCCTTGGTCACATACCCCTCGGGCTTTTTGCAGCGCAAGGGCATTGCCTCTACTTTTTCATGGCTGCTCTGTAACTTGGCAAACGACCTTTTTCGAGGTAGCATCTTTCAGAAAAGGACAAGCAAGAAACCACAGAAAGGTATTAACTAAAATTGCCTTCGGTAACACCGATTTATAATATCTCTAATCTGACTCTAGTATCGTCTTTAGCTGCCTTGACTCGAAGTAAAGTGCGCATTGCCTCAGCTACTCGACCCTGCCTGCCAATGACTCTACCTTTGTCTTCGGGGGCAACATCCAATTTGATTAGCAAGCCTGCATCGCTATTTTCCTCGGTGATGCTTACCTTGTCAGGTTCTGCTACAATGGATTTAACAATATATTCTAACAGTTCTCTCATTTTGCCTCCTTAATAGCCAATTTGTGGGCGGAAGCTCACAAGCTAAGGTGGAATTGCTTTATTCTCTAACTCCTTTTTGTAGCTTTGTTGTCAATCTGTTGCTCAAATTTATCCAAGATGCCTAACTTGTGGAGCAAACTGCGCACTGTGTCTGTAGGCTGAGCCCCACAATTAAGCCACTTTAAAGCCTTTTCCTCGTTAATGTCAATACTGGAGGGGGAGGTCAAAGGGTTATAATGCCCAATAGTCTCGATAAAAGCACCATCTCTAGCTGAGTGGCTGTCAGCTATTACCACTCGATAGATTGGTCTATGTTTGGCACCTACTCTGCGCAATCTAATTTTAACCATTCAATTTGCTATTATGGCTTAGGCAACCATTTTTGTCAATTGCCAGTCTCTTCCAATACAAGATGAGCCTGAAGGGGGTATTGATTTCTAACGCAAGATGAGCCTGAGAAGTTAGGGCAACTCGTTTATGATTGGGACATGCGACTGATTATGAACGATGGGAATGTACAAACAATCGAGCAAG
>JAUWQI010000028.1 GCA_030611085.1 Dehalococcoidia bacterium
GCCGTAGGGAGGACTGCCGACTTGTCCATATGTAGAGGACAAAGGTAGACCTGATAAGGGGCTACAGAGAGCGGCCAGATAATGCCTTTGTCGTCGTGGCTTTGTTCTACTATGGCTGCCAGCAATCGCCCCAAGCCAATGCCATAGCAGCCCATGATAATAGGTCGAGATTTACCGTCACTGTCTAAGAAAGACGCTCCGAATCTCTCGCTGATGAAGGTGCCCAACTTAAATACATGCCCCACCTCAATGCCCCGAGCCAAGGATAGTTTGCCTCGACACATGGGGCAGCTATCTCCAGACTGAGCCAGGGCAATATCAGCTATGAGGTCAACCTGAAAATCCCTGGGGTAATTGGCATTCCTGAAGTGATACCCTGGCTTATTAGCACCAACAATGAAATTAAAGCCTGATGTTATGGAATCATCAGCCACAACTTTGATTCCCTTTATACCTATGGGTGAGGCAAAACCAGCTACTAAGCCTGCGTTGGTTACTTCGCTCTCTGTAGCCAATCGAAGCTCAGAACCCTTAGCTACATTTCTCAACTTTGTTTCATTCACTTCAAGATCGCCCCGAATAACTACGAAGATAAATTCACCATTAACAGAATAAAACACAGCTTTGAGCGTTTGCTTTGTCGCTACACCGACAAAAGTAGCCACCTCCTCTATAGTTTGGCAACTCGGCGTGGCTATCTCTTCCAGAGGAAGAGGTTGCTGCGCTTCCCCTTCGTGGATAGATTCGCTTCGCTCACTACATGGTTTATCCTGAGCGAGATTCTTCGGCCGCTCTGCTCCCTCAGAATGACGAGGTGCGAAGGGCTCAGGGCTTCGGCTCACCGCAATGGCAGCTTTGGCGCTTTGAGCTTTCTCCGCATTGGCGGCATAACCACAATTGGAACAATAAATAATCTCATCTTCACCAGTTTCAGTGATAACCATAAATTCATGAGAATCTTTGCCACCTATAGCGCCGCTATCAGCTTCCACCATTAGAGCTGGCAGGCCAAGCCGAGCATAGCTATTCTTGTAAGCCTGGCTCATTTTCTCATAGCTTTCATTCAAGCCAGCCTCATCAACATCAAAGCTGTAAAGGTCTTTCATGATAAACTCACGGACTCTCAATAATCCACCACGGGAACGAGGCTCATCACGGAATTTAGTTTGTATCTGGTAAAGCAAGAGGGGAAGGTCACGGTAGCTCTGCACATACCTGCGAACAAGGTCGGTGATAATCTCCTCATGAGTAGGCCCCAGAGCTAATTTATGCTCCTTACGGTCAGTTAGGGTGAATAAAGATTGGCCGAAGGAAACATAGCGACCTGACTGCTGCCACAACTCGAAAGGCTGCAACACCGACAGCATCAATTCTTGCCCACCAGCCTTATCCATTTCCTCTCTGATTATGTTCTCTATCTTCCTGAGCACTCGCCAGCCCAAGGGCAAGTAGGAATAGATTCCAGCAGCCTCTTGAGCAATCATACCTGCTCTGAGCAATAGCTGATGACTTATGCTATCTGCTTCTGCTGGTGCTTGCCGTAGTGTCTTACCAAAAAGCTTAGAAAAACGCATTCTTTATCCTTAAGAAATAGCTTCTGAACTCAAACAACTAACGGAAACTAAATGGCGGGTATTTATCCGTTAGCAAGAGACAATAGCCATTTACCCTTGTATACCAGCGAAAGTAACCGCTGACGAACTCGAATGCCCACACAGGATACCTTGCGGTGAATAAAATTGCCCACCAGGAAATGAAGACGATAACACTCGCAGCAATACCAATACCATACAAACATATATAGTGAGGCATAGCCATGAAATATCTGAAAAAGGTAGTTAGTCGGGAAAGCCTCTCCTTGTGTTCAATGCCTATAGTCACTGGATATTCTTCCATTTCGCATTTCCTCCTTCATAATTCTTTCTTTACTTTAGACTATGCATAGGGGCTTAGGCAATCCTTTCAATTTCTGCCATTAAGGCTTCCAAAAGATTTTGCTCAGCCACCGTCTTTACCACCTTGCCTTTCCTAAATATAGCACCTTTCCCCTCACCGCAGGCAATGCCGACATCAGCATCTTTTGCCTCTCCAGGTCCATTAACCACGCAGCCCATAACCGCTACCTTGATTGGTTTATCTATTTTTTCAAGTCGCTTATTTACAGCTTCAGCCAAAGCGATAAGGTCAACCTCTGTCCTGCCACAAGTGGGACAACTTATCAAGGTTGGGCCTCGCTGGCGTAGTCCCAGGCTTTTTAGAATTTCATAAGCGGCATTAACCTCATCACAGGGATGAGCAGTAAGAGAAACACGAATGGTATCGCCGATACCCTGGTAGAGAAGTATGCCAATGCCTGTAGCGCTGCGAATAGTGCCCGCTCCAGGCAATCCAGCTTCAGTAATGCCTAAGTGTAGAGGATAGGGTATTTTGTCAGCAATTAGCTGATAAGCCTGAACTGTGGTAGGCACATCAAAGGCTTTAAGAGAAACCTTGATTAAATTAAAATCCAGGTTCTCCATCAATTTTATCTGCTCCAATGCCATATCAACCATCCGCTCAGCTAACGGAATAGTAGGTTCGAAATTTGCCGGCAAGCTGCCAGCATTTACGCCAATGCGGATAGGTATTTCTCTCTCTTTAGCCGCAGCCACTACCCTAGCAATTTGCTCCTTATCTCCTATATTGCCAGGATTAAGGCGGAGTCCATCACTTCCAGCCTGCAAAGCAAGCAAAGCCAAACGGTAATCGAAATGTATATCAGCAATAAGAGGTAAAGAAGTTTTCCTTTTAATAGCTGAAAGGCTTTGAGCCGCTTCCTTATCTGGAACTGCCACTCGCACTATCTCACAGCCACAGTCCTCTAACTCCCTAATCTGTTTTATAGTTGCCGTAATATCGCGAGTATCAGTCTTGGTCATAGACTGCACTACAATTAGGGCATCACCACCAATAGTTACCTTACCAATCCTTAAAGATGTGGAGATTCGTCGTTGGGTCATAATCCAAAGCCCCCACCGCTAATCAAGCGAAATATATCATTGGCGGTTATCGCAACTGCGAGCGTGATCAGGCAAGCAGTGCCTATGGTATAGGCTAATTTCATTGCGCGAGGAGAAAGTCGCTTCCCTCTCCTAACTCCTTCAATAAGTGCTACCAGCATCCCCCCTCCATCCAAAGGAGGGAAGGGGAAAAGATTAAATAAACCAAGCCCCAGGCTGACGATGCCAGCCATAAATAGCATCTTGCTCAAGCCGAATAATCCTACAAACTCTACTGTTAACTGGCCAGCACCTATTGGTCCTACCAACGCCTTGCCAGGTTCCTCTTTAATCAGAGGAATGGCATCTATTATCAGTGCTGGCATATTGATGATATAGCTCCCTCCAAGGTAAATCGCTTTCCATGCAGGAAGTCGCTCTTGCTCAAGGTGAGTTCCTTCCACCCAGTTTAGCTCCACACCCCTTAATTGATGAGCAAAGTCAGGCTTCTTAACCAAAGAAGCTGAAATTAGCTCCTGACCCCGGAGCAAACCCAGATGCATTTCTTCACCAGCCTTCGCAGAACTTAGGGCACAAGACATACTCGCATCATTATATATTGGTTGTCCGTTAATGCTCAGGATAGTATCCCCTGCCCTAACACCGGCTACATAGGCTGGTGAGTCTTCCTCTACCCAACTCACCGTATCCCAGCACAATAGAACACCTATTGCTTTTCGCTGTAGTTCAGGGTCAAACATTGGCTTCAAGCTAGTTTCATCTCGGCTTCCATCCCTTTGTAGAACTAAAGTTATTTCTTCTTCACTTGAATTTACTATGCTTTGCAGGTCTGCCCATTTATAAATGGGTTGCCCATTTACCTCTAAAATTACATCTCCTGATTTAATGTTGGCTTCTTCCGCGGGTGAATTCTCCACTACGGAGTGCACCATAACTCCGTTACCAGCTACTACATTTGCAGGTAACATAAAGAATGAGCTGAGCAAGATAAAAGCGAGGAAAATGTTCACTAGTGGACCTGCAGCATAGATTCCTAATCTAGTCCACGACCCTCTACTAGCCAAACTTCGAGGAACTGTGGGGTCATCTTCTCCTGCGGCTTTGACAAAGGCGCCAAAGGGTACGGCATTAATGGAATATATTGTTTCACCTCGTTTAATGCCGAAAAGTCGTGGAGGAAGGCCCAAGCCGAATTCTTCTACTTTTACCCCGGCACGCTTGGCAGTGATGAAATGCCCTAATTCGTGAAGAGTAACCATCACAAATAGAGCCACGATGAAAATAATAATTATTATGGCGATATTCATCATCTTATTCCGCTAGTCTGACAAAGGGAAAGCCGCTCAGCGTATTCTCTTGCCCAAGCGTCGGCAGCTAAAATTTCCTCTAAAGATGGCTGAGCAACGCTCTGGTGTTGTTCCAATGTTTTTTGCACCATTCTCGCTATATCGGTAAAACTGATACTGTGGTTAAGAAAGCGTTCTACAGCCACCTCATCAGCAGCACAAAGCACCGCAGGGTAAGTTCCTCCTAGTCTACCAGCCTCTAATGCTAATTTAAGGCAAGGGAACTTGTTATAATCCACGGGCTCAAAGTTTAGAGATTGGATTTTGCTCCAATCGAGGCGTGGCAGTCCTGGATTAGATAACCTTTCAGGATAACAAAGGGCATATTGAATGGGTAGCCTCATATCAGGCGAGCCAAGCTGAGCTTTCATAGAACCGTCGGCAAACTCTACTATGGAATGCACGATGGACTGTGGGTGGATTAGTATTTCAATATTCTCAAAAGGAATGTCAAAAAGCCAATGCGCTTCGATGACTTCTAATCCTTTATTCATAAGCGTTGCTGAATCAATGGTTACCTTTCTTCCCATTTTCCATGTAGGGTGGTGAAGAGCTTGCTCCACAGTTACCCCGCTCAATTGTGATTGAGAATAGCGGTAAAAAGGGCCACCAGAGGCAGTTAGAAAAAGCCGCTGTGGTTTACCTCCTTCCCCTTGCAAACATTGCCAGATAGCACTATGCTCACTATCAACAGGTAGAATCTGAGATTGATGGAGGGTGGCTTCTGTGGTGATAATTTCGCCTGCCATCACTAATACCTCTTTGCTAGCTAGGGCAACCACTTTTCCTGTTCTTAGAGCTGCTAGTGTAGGACTTAGACCTGCCTTACCTGAAGTAGCTATGATAACGAGGTCAACCTCGGGATGGCTGGCTATTTCTTCCATAGATAAAAATTCCCCGCCATAAGCAAAATCAGGCTCAGCGGAGGAATAAAACACTTTAGGTTGAAGCTCACTAATTTGCCGTTCAAGAAGCTCCTGATTTTTACCTACTGCCAACCCTATTACCTGGAATCTATCAGGCAGGGCATGGATTACATCTAGAGCTTGTTGCCCTATGGAACCTGTTGAACCTAAAATAGCTATTTTCTTTATGCCATCACCCATATCGCATAATAGTATACCATTGCCCCGACAAAGATAAGGCTATCGAAGCGGTCAAGAACACCACCGTGCCCTGGTAGCAGCTTGCCTGATTCTTTCACTCCCGTATTACGCTTGAGCAAGGATTCAACCAAGTCCCCAAGCTGAGCAAAGAGGCTGATAAGGAAACCGAGGAGAATAATTTGCCAATATGTAAAAGGGGCAGGAGAAAAGAGGATAGGAATCTTGGATATTGCTATAACAGCTACGATAGCGCTTAATAAGCCACCTATTACTCCTTCCCAAGTTTTACCTGGGCTTATGGTGGAGGCTAGGTGGTGTTTGCCCCATTTCCTCCCTACAAAAAAGGCGCCTGAATCATTGGCAAATGTAGTGAATATAGCTAAGTAAACCCAGCTTCCCATATCATCTAGAAAGCGCAAATTGAGCCAGTAGCTAAGCATCCATCCTACATAAAGGACGCCAGCCACTAGCCAGGCCCAATTGTGGAATGCTCTTTCGCGGGGCGAGCAACACAATAACCAAACTAAGGAAATTACCATGGCAGCAGACATAAGTATGGGCAGCGCATGGGGGTTGTAATGGGGATTTAAAACAAGTGCCACTACCCATAACAGACCGAAGTAAGTCAACGGTTCCCTCTTGTTCAAACCAGCCATACGGTAGAACTCGAAGGTGCCGGCTAATGTCGCCGCAGCTATAAGAAGGCTGAACCAAGGGTCACCAAACCAAACGGTAAGGATAATAATGGGGATGCCTATAGCGGCGGTGATAACTCTTTGCTTGAGCATAGCCTATTCTACCAGTTTTAAGATGCTGCAGGCATGCCTAACTTTACTACTTATTAGCGAATTCCGAGTTGCCTGGAGATGACAATCTGCTGAATTTCTAAAGTCTCCTCGGTGAGGGCGGAAAGACGAGAGTTTATACTTCCTTTATTTCCTTTTCCTTGTCTTGTCCTATCCTATTTACTTCATCTACGAAGCTATCGTTGATGACATCAACTTGCTTAATACTACTTTTAAGCTCATCCTGTGATATCTCCTTGTTTTTCTCCATTTCCCTTAATTTTCCAATGCTATCTCGCCTTATGTTGCGTAATATCACTCGCCGCTCCTCCATTCTTTTAGATACCAACTTGGCCAACTCTATGCGGCGCTCTTCACTGAGAGGGGGGATGATCACCCGAATTGCATTGCCATCATTCAAAGGGTTGATACCGATATCGGCCTTAAGGATGGCTCTTTCAATGTTATGCAATAGCGTGCGCTCCCAGGGTTGAATGATAATTAAATTAGCCTCAGGAATGGATATGCTGGCAGTTTGACGGAGAGGAGTAGATACGCCATGATAATCAACTATAATGTTTTCGACTAAAGCTGGAGTAGCTCGGCCAGTACGGATAGTAGCTAACTCTTTAACGAAACCACCTACAGCCTTCTGCAGTCTCGAGTTTAATTCACTAAATACCACATCCACCATTTTTAGCTGTCATTATCACTTTCCAGCTAACTGCCGACCGCTGTTCGCTGAGTCCCGACTATTCCTGCAATTATTATGAAAGCATCGTCAACGATTAACCACCAAGTTCAAATCTAGCAAATCTCTGCACTCTTATATTCTCACCCACTTTAGCAACTGTTTCGGCAATGATTTCCTTTACAGTCTTGGTGGGCTCTTTAATGAAGGGCTGGCTAAGAAGGCAATGGGTTTGCGGGTCTGTTTCTGATGACGCCTCTTCGGCAGTGATGAATTGTGGTGATGTAGCAGCTACTTGCATAGCTAAATTACGAGCAAGCTCTCTAAATTCACCAGTGCGCGCCACAAAGTCAGTTTCACAATTTAACTCCACTAATGCTCCTATTCGCTTGGTATGATGGATGTAAGCTTCTATCACACCTTCTCCGGCAATGCGTTCCTTCTTCTTTTCGACAACTGATAATCCATGTCTTTTCAGAATCTCAATCGCCTTTTCTACATCACCCCCCGTTTCCAATAGAGCATCTTTACATTCAAGTACACCCCCCCTAGTTCTGCTCCTTACCTTTTTTATCGCTTCAGTTGAAATTTTCATTATATATCATTCTACGCTGAAGGCGAAGACCCCCCTATAGACCCTTCGCTATCACTCAGGGTGAGAATTCACATTCTCATCTTTGTCTGGCTCGAAACTGTAAGAACCTAAAATTTCAATGGTTTCTTCTGACTCCATCGTAGCTAATTCAGCAGTTTCTGCTTCTTCGGGCACTAGCACAGTTTTACCCTCTATCACGGCATCAGCTATCTTGCTACAAATTAATTTGATTGCTTTAACAGCATCATCATTGGCAGGAATAGGATAATCAATATCATCAGGATTACAATTAGTATCCGCAATAGCAATCACAGGAATATCCAGCTTCTTAGCTTCAGCAAAAGCAATTTTGTCTTTGATTGGGTCAATGATGAAAAGGGCCCCAGGAAGTGTAGTCATTTCCTTGAAACCACCCATTTGAACATTCAACTTCAGGAGCTCCTTCTCTAACTTTAACCTCTCCTTTTTAGATAGAAAATCGAACTCGCCTTTGTCCCTTTTATCTTCCAAGCGGACTAAATAATCAATCCGAGTTTGTATAGTAGCGAAGTTGGTTAGCATTCCACCTAACCATCTCTGGTTGATATAACTCATACCACACCTCGTAGCCTCCTCCTCTATTGTCTGTTGAGCTTGTTTCTTGGTGCCCACAAAAAGGATGTTTTCCCCGCTGGCTGCCATGTCTCGGGCGAAGTTACATGCCTTCTCTAACATTACAACTGTCTGTTCTAAATCGATAATATGGATGCCATTGCGTTGGGTAAAGATATATTTCTTCATCCTGGGATGCCAGTAACTAGCATAATGGCCAAAGTGAGCACCTGCTTCTAAAAGTTCCTTTAATAACGCGCTTTCTATCAAATTTCCACCTCAGGTGATACCGAGTAACAAAACCAGTGTAATATAACACGATTGATGTGGATAGTGCAATCTTTTTAGTGTCAAGTGTTGAAACTCTTTGATAATGTCCTCTAGAAAACTCGATAGAAATGTCCTCTTTCCGAAAAAAGTGGTAAAGAAAAGGCATCTCGAAAGGAGGTGTCTAAATGGAAGGAGGATATTTAGCCATGAGTCCGAGGGAACGTTCCCGCCTGGTCATGATGACCAGGGTAAGGGAGAAGGCAATAACGATCAAGGAGACCGCGGAGGTGATGGGGATGAGCTACCGGCAAAGTCGGCGGATATA